>JAHFIQ010000003.1 GCA_023246355.1 Candidatus Uhrbacteria bacterium
TGGCTAGTAACAATTCAATGATCTGCCTCTCAAGGAATGTGAGTCGACGCATACGAGCCATATTCTCAAGGAAATCCGGCTCATTCCAGGGGGTGGGGCAATATGTATAGAATTCGGGATCTCATGGACAAACTGGACGGCCTCTGGTGAAAGTGAGTCAGGAAGAGGAGAAGAGGTGTCCTCCAAGACATCATGGAACAGCAAGGCGACTGCGCCGGCGTCACGCAGGTTTTCTGGCAGTTGGGTGTCCAGCAGCATCATCATCGAGCACCACAAGGTGTGGGTAAAATAGGGATTCTTTTCTCCACTGGGAAACACACGCATTGCTTTTGCCGTCGGCAGCACGTGTTCTTGATGCGCCTGTGCGACATACCGGACATACTCAGCGTATTGTTTGTGGTCGATCATATACTAGTTCGGTAGTGAACGATTTGCCTTGTCGATTTCTTCTTGTCTGAGAGACTCGTCGTAAAGTTGATCCGCGACCTGTTGCATGGCCATGAGATCGACGTCGAGCTCCTGTAAGTGTGTGAGAGCCTCTTGTGTGGCATTCAAAAGATCAATCGAGTGACGAACATGTTCAGGGACGGATCGGATGAAGTCGTCTTGAGCCTTTCCTTCGAGTGCATCCATTCGATCGATGTAGGGTTGGATTTCAGCCTCCAGTGCGGCTTCAACTTCTTTGAGCCGGCTGTGGGCAAGAGGGATGCGTCCAAGTTCAAGCGTGAGTTCTTTGAATCTCTCAAAGAGCGCGCTCTTTGGTTTTCCTTTTAATTCCTGCTCTCGAGCGTAGTGGATGAGCGCTTCCTCACTGAGTGATTCGTGTGGCATAGAAAATGTGAGTGATTCTTTTTAAGATTCTATCACTGGAGGATTAGTTGCAGCAAAAAAGGGGGCTTGTTATAATCTCGTCGCTCTTTGAAAAGAGAACATTCGGGGGTAGCTCAGTGGCAGAGCAGTTGGCTGTGGCACAAAAACCCAACACCCAGCAGCACGCTGGGATCACGCAGCTTCCGACGGAGACGTCGGAATGAACTTGAGGTGAATTGCTGGAAGCCTTCGTTGGTAACAACATGGTAATCAGCAGCCAAGCCACTTATCGCTAAAACTATGAGTGGAAGGTTCAGAGACTATCCATCACGGAGTACTTCGAGATTATCGAAGGAAGCGCCTCACATCCTGTACAATACAGGATGAAGATATAGTCCACACTTTCGGGAAACCGAGAGAGTATGTGTAACCAATTGGTCGTGGGTTCGAATCCCACCCCCCGAGCCAGAAAAATCTCAGCGTTTGCTGGGATTTTTTCTTTCGTTCTGGCGCCACAGATTGACAAAAGACACAAAATTAGTATACTGTCGTTCTGGAATAGGGACAAACAATGTCAGCAGCAAACGACGAGATTCACGCGCTTATCCAGGCGCGCACATACGATTTTTTGGGCTTCATCCAGGCGCGTGGTTCGGAGATCGATGGGCACATTCTGTCCTGCGAAACGTGTTGCCAACGAATGCGTGGATGGGCGGTGCATCTTCCGCGGCACTTCGCACGCGTCGTGGTCGAGCTTCCTGAACGATGGAAAAACGCTGGTCACACTGAGCGGCTTCGACAACTTAAGAAGGGGCAGTGCCTCCCCTGTGGGTGCGAGGTTCTGGACACCACGTGGAGTCGCGAAGAGGCGCGCGAGACATTCTTTCGAGTCTTCGCTCGAGTCATGAACATGCCGTATGACGATGCGGTGCTGTTGAGTGAGTTGACGCGGTTCCAAGACCTTCCATTGGGGGTGGTGCAGTTGCGCCGTCTGCGAGATGCGTTCTGGATTCCCGATGGATCATTGACCTCGGAAGATGGGCGAGATCGCGAAGAAGGGGAGCGCGTTCCGCAACTACCAGATACGGTCGGCGCCTTCATCAGCCGAATCGTTCAGATGCACACGGGCATGTCATACAGCGAGTGCTCAGACCACTGGAGTCCATGACCGGAACCTCAGGAGGGACGAGCTCACGGCGGACACCAAGTACCGGGTGTCCGTTTTTCTTTAGCTCGGGTCTGTGATGGGACTGCAGTTTTGTCATTGAGGACCTGAGCGATCAGGGAAATCAATAAACCAAATCCGCCACCGTGACGACAGGCAGGACTAAATGCCCCTCGTACTCAAAAATCACGGTTCTAACGTCCTCCACGACGCGGAGCCAACAAAAAATCAGCGCGAGCTGGTTTTTTGTTTGACCAGTCTATGCATTTCAGGTAAAAGAAGTCTAGGAGATCTCATGCCACTTCGCCCAAAACCAGATCAGCCGTCTCGTCCACGCAAGGACGTCTGCCCGTCAGACATCATCGACGATGACGATCTGGAGGACATCACCGGTCTTGCAGATCCTCCACCTGGAGTCTGCCCGTCATCCATTGTCGATGAAGATGAAGACTCCGGCTGGGGGGGGGGCCGGAGGTTTCTGATCCACGACCACGCCTCGGACGCTCATAGACATAGGTCTCGAGCGTTTTTTCATGCGTTTAATCTCGGATCTGCTACAATACTTGCATAATCTCAATCCTGGGTTTATGAAAAAAACTTTCGCGGTCCTTTCAACATTTCTCTCCCTCCTATTTTTTATCCAACCCGCAAACGCGGCTGGGTGGGGTGAAATCGATTCACCAACGAGTCAGATCCTGTTGAGTGTGGACGTTGAAGACGACACCTTGATTGCAGTGGGAGAAAATGGCGTGATTATCTACAGCGATGATGCTGGAACAACATGGACCAGAGGGACCAGCGGCGTGTCCGTGCAACTGTCCGATGTGGTCGCGATCAGCGAAACAAAAGCCGTGGCCGTGGGCAATGACGGAGTGATTTTGCGCTCCACAGATGGCGGCGCAACTTGGACGCAGATCACATCCACCGGACTCACGCAGTCCTACGACTTGAACGCCGTTGCTATGCCATCATCGAGCATTGGGTATGCGGTTGGTGAATCTGGAATCGGTCTGAAAACAACAGATGGTGGCGTGACCTGGACCGAGATGACAGACCTCTCAGATTCTACCTCTCAGAATCTCACTAACGTCATGGCTACGAGCACAACGACCCTTTGGGTCTGTGGAGAGAACGGAGCGATTTTCAAAAGTACCGATGGAGGATCGAATTGGACAGGTCAGTCCGCATGGGTCTATGAGGATCTCACGTCGATTCGTTTTTCAGGAAGCTCCACAGGATGGGCGGTTGGAGCGAATCGAGCCTTTTTGAAAACAAGCGATGGTGGCACGACCTGGACGCAGGAGACGATTTCGAATCTTGCAAGTGAAGAGACGATTTACGATGTTTCTTTTTCTGGCGACGACGGGATTCTCACAAGCAGCGCTGGCAAACTTTTAGAAACGGATGATGGTGGAGATTCCTGGACATCTGTTTCTGCGTCGCGCTCCGTGGTCTTGCGTGACATCATTCGTCTATCCTCAACCGAGTGGTGGGGTGTGGGAAACGGTGGAGCCATTTTCCGATACGACGCCACCTCGCCATCGAAGCCTACGAGTTTTGATGTGACTGGCGACAACGATGCCATTCAAGACTCCACACCGAAGTTTACGTGGACCGCGGCAGACGAAAATGAAACGGACATCGACACCTATTATTTTAAAGTGGATTCTGAGTCCTACGAGCGTCTTGGAAACGTCACATCTCACACCTGGGACGACGCACTTGAAAATGGCGACCATACAGCTTACCTGTACGCGGTTGATCTTGGTGGCAATGCCAGCTCTGTGGCGAGTGTGGAGTTCACGATGGATGCAGATTCAACAGACGAGGATGCTCCAAGTGTTGGTTCAATCACGCCAACAACGGCTGTGAACGGGGAGACGGTCACGTTTTCTGTGAAGCTTTCCGATGATGGAAGTTTGGAAAGCTGTGATCTGTTTGTTGATGGAGAGGAGGAAAAATCTATGACCGTGAAACGAGACATCGCCTATACCACACTTTCGTTTGACACCAACGGAACGTATGCGATGTATGCACGTTGTAGCGATGACGAAGGAAATAAAACCACGGGCACGGAAAAAAATCTGACGGTCAGCACGGGTTCGACCCATGTCTCACCAGGGAGCATTATCAAAACGGGCTGTACAGGAGACGTCTATCCAAACGATCCCTGCACGGCCGTGTACTACTACGGCGTTGATGGCAAGCGGCATGCGTTTCCATCTGAGCAGATCTTCAACACCTGGTTTGATGATTTTGACGATCTTGTAATTCTCTCCTCAAGCGCCATGTCTGACATCTCCCTTGGCAGAAACGTCACGGTTGCTCCTGATGATCAGCTGATAAAATTTTCGACGAATACTGTTTATGCGGTTTCCTATGGCGGCTATCTTCGTCCGATTGCGAACGCCGAAATTGCGGAAGCCATCTACGGAGAAGACTGGGTGTCGCTCATTGATGTGATCGATGACGTCTTTTATGGAAATTATCGCATCGGAGCCACGATTGAAAGCAGCACAGATTTTTCTCCCGACGCAGCAGCCAGTGCGACGTCAACGATTGATAAGACGTTTTAGGTCAGACAGAATCTCATGTTGATTCTTCTTGTTCATCTGATAAGATAGCCTTGTATGGACGTACAAGATCAAATCTTAAGCATCGTTTTGGACACCCAGAAAGATGTAAAGGATCTGGCAGGTAGAATGAGCAATGTAGAAACGGTGCAAGACAAGGTCTACAATAAGCTCTGAGGAACGCATGGAACAACTAGAGATGAGTCATGCCTAAACGACCTGCGCTTCTAGCTTTTATGCGACGCGAATCACCGAGTGAATATCTTGAAAAATATCGTCAGGTACCTGTTGACGCAGAAACTCAAAAACGGATCGATAGTTTGTCTACTCCTTGGGCAGAGGTTGAATATCAGGATGTGGGAGAAGTGGATGTGACACACCGTGACCTTCGTCTGTCGTTTGAGTATCGCGTTGTGCCGAAAGATGCATCAGTCGCTTTTACAGAAAAAGGACGACAACATGAAATATATTTTGAGCTTTCTCAGTTAGAGATCGAAAAGGTGGAGGATGGTGATATCAAACGAAAGATGCAGGATGTTTTGCCGGGGGATTATAGGGTTTATTTTTCTCTTTCTGATAAGGGTGAGACGTGCTACGTAAATCTCGATCAAAAACGTATTGTGCTTCATGGCGATCCTACTTCACCAAGGATCTTTTTGGCACTTTTTCATGAGATAGGACACATTTACGAAAACAGGAGCGAAAAAGTTTTTGCGCCCCAGCTATTTACAAATCGAAAATCTGTCGACGTTATTGACCTTGCGGAGAAGGTGCATTCTGAGAGAGATGCCTGGGCCTTCGCATTCAAATACTTACGGCCCCTGCTTGCTCGCGGGACGGTAGGTCCCAGCGCTCTTTCATCTGATGATGCTCTTGCATTCGCAAAAAATGTGGCTCTTCATAGTTACTCGGAAGGCGCTGAGTACGACGCAGCTCAAAGGCGTTCTATGTCACATTTTGCCTGGGACTATGTAGACGACTACGAGAACGACTATCTGTTTCAGGACCCCGACATTGAAGAGAAAGATCAAGAGTAAGAATGAAGTATGCCCACTCGCAAATTACTCATCGCTACTCGCAACCGTGGGAAGATAGACGAGATCCTTTTTGCCTTACGCGATTCATTATTTGAAGTTGTGGGACTGGATGAGGTAGGTGTTCCTTCGGATTTCGAGGTTGAAGAGCCGGCCATGACTATGGAAGGCAACGCCATCATCAAGGCAATGACCTACGGTCGTAAAGCTGGTTGTCTGACGCTGGCTGAAGATGCAGGACTTGAGGTCGACGCGCTTGATGGTCGACCTGGTGTTTTGTCTGCAAGATATGGTCCAGGAACGGACGAAGATCGGTATCGTCAAATTCTTTCTGAGATGGAAGCTGTTCCAGCCGACAAGCGAGGTGCGCAATTTCGAGCCGTCATCGCGATCTATGATCCGAGGACAGAAAAGCTCAGAACCTGCGAAGGCATCTATCGAGGCGTGATTGTCCTTGAGCCAATCGGAGAGAATGGCTTTGGCTATGATCCAATTTTTTATAACGTTGAACGCAACAAGACAAACGCGCAGATGACCAAGGAAGAAAAAAATTCCGTGAGTCATCGTGGAATGGCATTGCGAAAAGCAAAAAT
The DNA here is from genome assembly GCA_023246355.1 of Candidatus Uhrbacteria bacterium. Taxonomy (GTDB): domain Bacteria; phylum Patescibacteriota; class Patescibacteriia; order UBA9934; family GWF2-40-263; genus JACRJW01. The sequence continues at coordinate 6,176 of JAHFIQ010000003.1, forward strand.
AATTCTTGCTGAAGAATTTTATGAGTAACCCACAAAAAAACTGCCTCGTGATTCATGGTTGTCCTGGGAGTGAAGAGTCGCTCATGGATTTGAGCGAGAGGACGTACACGAAGCATTGGATTCCCTGGATCCGACGCGAGCTGAATGCGCGAGGGATTCAGACACAAGTCCCTTTGCTTCCTGAACCCTGGGCGCCGGTGTACGAGAAGTTCAAAACCGAGTCTGAGAAGTATCCTGTCAACGAGTCGACCATTCTGATTGGCCACTCCTGTGGCGGTGCGTTTTTGGTGAGGTGGCTGGGCGACACAAAACAAAAAATTGATACGCTCATTCTGGTGGCGCCCTGGAAGATTCCAGATCCGGACAAGGGCGGCCGCGATGCGTACTATGAGTTTCCCATCGACGAGACGATCAAGGACCGCGTTGGTCGGATTGTGATGTTCATTTCAGACGACGAAGAGGATGATGGTAAAAAAAGTGTGGAGATCTTTCACAGCGTTCTTGGCGGCAAACTGATCGAACTTCATGGCCGTGGTCACTTCACAATGGACTCCATGGGGACGGATGCGTTTCCTGAGTTGTTGGGGGAGGTTTTAGATGAATGAGTGCTATTTTAAGTCTGCATTCACCTATTTTTGACAAAAATGAGTGAATAGACTATGATAGTGGTGTATGGCAGTGAACAAAACCTACAAAGACAGAATTGCGGCGCTCAAACGAGACTACGAAGAATTCCGCCCAGGAAAGGCCTCGTTGCTTGCCCTTATTACTGAAGCAGAGATTCCTGAGTCAGTATACAACTCAAACGCGATCGAGAACTCCACGCTTACTCTGGCAGAGACAGAGAAAATTTTGTTGGAGCTTGAAGTCTCTCGTGATGTCTCGGTTCGTGAAGTGTTTGAAGCCAAAAACCTTGCACGCGTAATGCAGTATCTTCCATCGAAAGTTGGAACGCAATCTGTTGACCTGCCGTTCATCTTGCTCTTGCACAAGATGCTCATCGGTGGAATTAACGATGAAATCGCCGGACGACTGCGTGCGCCACAGGAATATGTGCGCGTGGGGACATACATTGCACCAGCACCGGAACTCCTGGAGAAGTTGATGCAGGACGCTGTACATGAGTATGCATCCGACCACGAAGCGTACTTTCTAGAAAAGATTGCAAAGTTTCATTTGGCGTTTGAGCATACCCATCCGTTTTGTGATGGCAACGGTCGAATCGGTCGTCTGCTGATCAATTATCAACTCTTGCAGGCAGGGTTTCCTCCCATCATCATTCGAGATTCGGAAAAGAGGACGTACTACCAAGCGTTTCCGAAATTTGATCAAGCCAAAGATCAACGACCGATGGAAAAAATTCTTGCCCTCGCGCTCATCGAGTCCTTACACAAGCGCGTGACTTACCTCAAGGGAGAGCAAATCATCAGGTTGTCCGAGTACATTAAAGCTCACAGCTTATTTGCTCCCGCTTTTACAAACGCCGCCCGCGCTCAGCGTATTCCCGCGTTTCGAGAAAAGGGAGTATGGAAGATTGGTGCTGGATATAAGGTGTAAGTTTAGATTCATCATTATTTTCTGATATGCCCGACTTTCAAGAACTCACCCAAGCCATCAATCAATTCCGCGATGAGCGGGAGGGGGGATTTTTGATAGAGTAGGTGCACTATGAAAGTGAATGTGCCATTTTATACTCAATGTTGGGACTTAGACGCATGGCAGGATTTGGGATACACCTCTCGTGTGGATGCCGAGTACTGGCAAAGGTCCTCGTGTGGTATTTTGTGTGCCAAGATGGTGATGAATGGGTTACGAGAAGAGTCGGTTCCTCATACCATTAAAGAGCTGATTGATATCGGCGTTGCAAAGGGATTCTATACGGATGCCACGGGGTGGAGTCATAATGGACTCGTGGAACTCATTCGGTCTTTCTCTTTTGTGGCCCAGCGAGGAAATTTTCCCCCCGAGGCGCTACGAGAGGCACTGGCATCAGGAGTTCTCCCGATCGTTTCTATCAAGTGGGCTTTTCAAAACACAAAAACGTTCAAAGAGCGGGTTCTTTTTTGGAAAAAATACGGTGGGCATCTTGCGGTCCTTGTTGGGTACGAAGAAGAAAACGGTCATCTAACCGGATTCTACGTCCACCATACCTCCAAAATTTTTGAGCAAAATTGGGAAGCGCGTTTTGTGCCGTTGAAGAAGTTTCTCAGGGGGTATACGGGACGAGGGATTCTCGTGGATTCAACTGAACATTAAACGACTCCTAGATGCAGAGCGTGGAAGGAGATTTTTGAGACCTATCGCAGAACTCGGTATATGCCCATCACGACCCGTGCCAAAGTATGGCTCTATTCAGGCGACAAGGCGGCGTGGCATTTTTTGACGCTTCCAAAAGTCACTGCGAAGAAACTCACAGCTTCGTTTAAGCAACCACGGCGCGGATGGGGATCCATTCCCGTGAATGTCACCATCGGCAAGTGCAAGTGGAAGACATCCGTGTTTCCCGATAGCAAGACAGACAGTTTCATCTTGCCGGTCAAGGCGAAGGTCAGAAAATCGGGAAACATAAAACACGGCGACATGATCGCGTTTACTCTGGAAATCGACCGCTGGCGCTAATTCTCCAATCGGTGATATTTAGTAGGATAGAGCCATATGCATAATCCATCTATCGAGTCTCGAGTCAACCAGCTAGAGGCTCGCAACAAACGTGTTGAACTCGACAAAGCCTGGGAGACCAGCTGGACGCGGCGGCTTTTGCTCACGTTGTTCACATATCTTGCCCTTGGACTTTACCTGTGGGCGATCGATATCCCACGGCCGTGGTTGAACAGCATTGTCCCGGCGGTTGGCTTTATGATCTCGACACTCACGATGCCGTGGATTAAACAGAAGTGGATAGAAAATCAGAAATAAAATTATGAATTATTACGCAATCTTTGGAATCTTGTCCGGGGTCTTTAGTTTCGCTTCCTATCCTCCGTATATTGTTGCGATTTTAAAGGGTCAGGCAAAACCCGAGAGGGCGTCCTGGCTAATCTGGAGCGTGCTGACCACAATGGGCTTTTTTAGTCAGCTGGCGGTTGGGGCAACGTATTCCCTCTGGCTTCCCGGGATTCAAGGTCTTGGCGTGATCGTTGTTTTTATGCTGTCACTTCGTTATGGATTTGGTGGCCTGCAAAAAAGAGATATAGTTACACTCGGTGCGGCTGGTTTCACACTCTTGCTTTGGTATTTTACAAGTAACGCTACACTCGCTGTCGCTTTGATCGTCCTCATTGACGCTATGGGTGCTTGGCTCACTGTCGTGAAAGCCTACGAACATCCATCTAGCGAAACACTAGTCACTTGGGCGCTGTCTGGAACAGGTGGGTTTTGCGCGTTACTAGCTGTTGGGACGTTGAATGCTGCTCAACTTTCCTATCCGTTCTATATTTTCATCGCCAATTTTGCTGTTGTGTTTGCCATTTTGTTAGGGAGACGTAAAGTTCGACCTCGATCATAAAAAAGTCCGTAGTCCGACCTGACCCCATTTACTTGCCTGGATCTATGACACAAACGAATCAAGCTATTTTTGCCGGAGGGTGCTTCTGGGGGATGGAGGAATTGTTTCGTGCCCTGCCTGGCGTAGTCGACACGGAAGTTGGATACACAGGCGGAGAAAATGAACATCCTACCTATCAAGATCATCCAGGCCATGCCGAGGCCCTCAAGATTGAATTTGATCCAACACAAATTTCGTTTAAGCAATTGCTTGATTCTTTTTTCCGTTTTCACGATCCAACCACACGCAACCGGCAGGGCAACGACATTGGTTCATCCTATCGATCGGCTATTTTTTATGCGGACGAGCAACAAAAAAACGAGGCAGAATCTTTTATCAACCTCGTAAATGCTTCCGGTCGTTGGCCAAAACCAGTCGTGACCGCCCTTGAGCCGTTCACAAAATTTTATCCAGCAGAGGATTATCACCAGGACTACCTCCAGAAAAATCCCGATGGCTATACGTGCCATTATTCGCGTGGTGGAAGTTATCTTTCCCAGCAGCACCCAGGCTAAAGCCTGGGACTACCAATTATTCATCATCCTCACCTGCTTTTGGATCCCACGCGTCTCTAGGTTGTCGCATTTGATGGGCATGCGCTTCACGCATCATCCGTTGTTCGTCTGCATCGTCCAGGTCCTCAAGCTCACGAGCTCTACGGACTTGTTCTGCCTTTAGTCGTTTGTTGAGCTCACGCCGAATCGCACCAAATAGCCTATCGCGTTCAGCGCCATCTTTTACGCCTCGCAGAGCCGCTGAGATGTGAGCGGAGGGATTGCGTTTCAAATCAAGCGTCGGAGCAAACGCTTCGGCTGCATCAACAAGTCTTTGCAGCATGCGCTCCTGTTGTGATCCTTGATCGTGAGATGATCCTTCTGCCATATGCTGGTATAATACCTTCAGCAAAGCCTATGTCAAAATTATGGTGCACCGTGTTGATGTTGACGATTCTGCTCGTTGCAGCTCTGCTTGCTGTGGCGGCTTTTTATCCACAAGCTTCTCAGGAAGAAACCGAGTCAACTCAGGAGGAAACATCTCTGGAGGCAACCGAGACAGTTCCCACGAGCAGTCCAACGGAAAATACCAATCCATTTGAGGGGACGTATAAGAATCCTTTCGAGTAAATGTTATGTTGATCCTTCGATCAAGAATTGCTTTCGGTTTTGCCGCCATAGGACTTTTGATGGCTGTTCAAGCTTCCGCGAGTTTAGAGGATATCAGCTATCCCATTGCTGAACTCGACAACTGCGACAGCCAAGAAGCCTGTTTTGCTTACTGCGATGAGCCTGATCACTTCGATGCGTGTATTGCTTTTGCCGACGCGAATGATCTGTTGACCGACGAGGATATTCAAAAATATGAGACGGCTGAGGAGGCCCTGGCACAAAACGGTGGTCCGGGCGGCTGCACGGATCAAGCCGCCTGCGAGGCGTATTGCTCTGATGTGAACCACATGGAGGAGTGTCTCACGTTTGCCAGTGAGAACCATTTGATGAGCGAGGAAGAGTTAGCCCAGGCGACCCAAGTGCTGACAGCGATTCAGGGTGGAGCCACACTCCCTGGAGGTTGTACCGATCAAGAAACATGTGAAGCCTATTGTTCCGATACCGACCACATGGACGAGTGTCTTGATTTTGGTGTGGCAGCGGGCATGATGACCACCGAACAAGCTGGCCAAATCAAAGAACAGGGAACCAGCATGGAAGATTTTGTCGGCCCAGGGGGTTGTGATTCTGAGGAGGCCTGTTCGGTCTATTGCATGGAGGAAGCAAACCGTGAAGAGTGTGAAGCATTTTTTGGCGATATGGGAGAAGCACCGGAGGGTGTAGAAGATGGATATGATGAAGGGCAAGAAGAATATGATGAAGAATATCAATCGTCTTTTGTTGGTCCTGGAGGGTGCACGGGTGAGGAAGCATGCATGAGCTTTTGTCTGGATCCGGCCAATCAAGAAACCTGTGCGAGTTTTTTTGGATCGAGCGAATCTTCTGACTCTGAGGACCACACGGAAATTTTTGATCAGGAGTACGATTCTTCTGATTGGGGTGAAGCAACCGGGTTTGAGGGCTTGAGTCCTGAGGACATCGATTTGAATCTTGAAGAGGAAGGGGAGAGTGAATCTGATGGTCAAAATTGGGATATTCCAGACGAGATTGAGGTAACACCAGATACAGAAGAATCATCACCATAATTTTCTCTTTAGTGTATGCCAGAAGGTGGATCATTCATTCCTGAACATGTTCGCACCATGCCGTTGGAGGCAAAGGAGTCCACGGCGGAAAAAGATTTTTTTTCTGGTTTGGTTATCGACCGAGTGCGATTTGAAGCAGAACATCCGTTCGGGCCAGATGTGGCGCCAGCAGAACTCATTGAGAATCGTCGCGAACAAGCCAAATCGATTTTTCAAGAGATACGTCAAAGTAAATGGGGAAAGCCGCTCATGGGACTCATGGGAGTCTTGGCCGGCATGGGGCCGCTCCTGTTTGATCGCATGAAAGACCAAGCCGCAGCAAAAGAAGAAACCGTCGAGGTCGCTGTTGACGACCCTGGCGTTCAGTATGAAATGCAACGTCTTGTGTTGGAGGACCTCATGAAAAAAGGCGAGATGACAGTGGAGTATGAGGGCCGGTTCGGGCGCCAATCATGGGATCAGCTCACGCGACTTGCGTATCAAGATTTCCCCACGCTTGGTTCAAAGTTCGAGTATCTCCACAAGGATAGTCCTGAGATCGTAGCGACCTACAAGGATCCACGCGGGAAAATTGACAATTACCGCCAGCTCTACGAAATGATGTCGATCGAGTTTAAGCATTCGTCCTTGCCATTTCAGTTTTCTGAAAAATGTGTTGAACAAGCCACAGTTTTGATTCCCGATTTGCCACCTGCTGAGGGTCTAAAAGTTTACCAACAGTTTAGTCAAGAACTCTATCGATCGATTGGGTTCCGTGCCGTGCGAGAACTCGCTCTTGGCCTTGCAGAATCGCTTCCACCTGAGCATCCCGTGATGCAGGAAATTGAAAAGCAGGCTTGGCTCAGCGACGAGGCAGCAGACTGGCTAAAGCCACAAAAAGATAACAGCGCGTATTTTGATCAAGTCACAGGACGGGTGAGGATCTATCACCGAGTTCGGGGTGAGCAGTTGATTTTGTTGGATACATTCCCGGGAAATGGTGGACCCACTGATGGGGTGGCTTGGGAGCGAGGCCTTCCGGCCCAGGTTGCTGTTCGTACGCCAGACGGAGAATTTTCTTTTGCGCGTTCCTTTGAAAAAAAGTCTTCGTCTTGGCAGTACTCGTGGGTTGCGGATACAGCGGCGTTACGTTGGACGACAGACCACAAAGAGGTTGAATATCAAGATGATGATGGCACGTGGCGACGTTTGACTGGGGAAGACGCGGAGTTTACGGTCATGGGATCTCCGGAGAAACCTTTCAAGCTCAAGAAGAAATCCGTCTTATACAACAGTGCAACGGATCGGACGGGAGAAGAAGCGTCCTATCCTGCCCCGTTTGACGCTTCGGACGTGTTGGACGAAAAAAGTGAGCTACGGGCGACCTGGGACTTGAATGATTTTGGTCCGCGATCCATTCAGATGAAGGATGAGAACGGTCAAACGATGTCAATCTTTTTTCACTCAAGTCCTCACGATGAGCGACCGCAAGAGTTTTTAGACCATTCCCACGGTTGTATCCACATGAAGCCGATCGACATCGATCGCATGTCTGGCTACCTGGACAAAGGTTCTTCCATTCGCATTTCCTCAGGTGAGATTTCAGCGTCATCACAAAAAGAAAACCGAGGGTCTGCCTCGGTCGAGATCCAGCTTGGATCGGCTAGGGAAGGATGAGGATCCAGGTGCGCATTCCCTCGGGGAGGGCGCCGCGCAGCTCATCGATGTCGGTGTCGTTGAGAGCCACGCAGCCCCAGGTCCAGTCCTCGGACGACCCTCCTCCATGGAGGAGGACATGGCTGCCAAGACTGGTGTTCTGGGGAGGGACGGTTCCGTTTTTTTCGGCGCGAGCGATCGCGTCGTACTGCGACGTGCTGATCGATCCACGAGTGAGCGCTGCCTTGGCGTGTCGCTCGTCTGGGTAGTGGATCATGATCGCGTGGTAGTAATCCGACCATGGCTTGTCGCTGGTGTGATACCAACCCTCGGGCGTTCGTCGATCGCCCTCCATGAACTTGTCGAACACGCCTGCGTCCTGTCCGTCGTCGCGGTAGCCCAGCGCCACCTTCCAGCAGTCGGGTGCCGTTCCTCCTGCTCGGTCACGGCGAATTTCTCCACCCGTGAAGAGCATGATGCGTCGCGCCTTCTTGGTGACCACGATCACACGGTCGCCCATCAGTCTTGGATCAGCCGAATCGTACCGACTGGGCGAGGGTGGAAGCTGATCTACGCTTGCCACACAGCCCGGGTAGCCGGGAAGCGGGAGAGGTTCCTTCACCTCCACGACCGCTTCGACCTTGGGGAGTTCCACCTCCGGGATGCTCATCATGGCAAAGGGCGCCATGAGGAAGAGGACAAACGTGGTGACAGCCAGAACGGTGCGCATCGCAGCTCCTGAGGAACCGCTTAGATTAGATCAAAATGACGATTTCGTCAAGGGAAGCCACATTTGATAGAATAAAAGCCTATGATTGAATCCCTGGTCATTGTATGTCTGGGTCTGTCGGGTTTTTTCTTGGCGTTGTATTTGAGATGGAAAAAAGCTCACAAGAGTGAGGTATTTGTCTGTCCACTTCGTGGAAACTGTACGGAGGTCATTCACAGTGACTACGCCCATTTTTTGGGAATGCCCGTGGAACTCATTGGAACGATGTACTATCTGTTGATAGCCATCGCCTATGCTTCGCGAGTCTTGTTTCCTTCTCAGACAATCTCGCTTGCCGCACCACTCTTGCTCGTTTCAACCTTGGCGATGCTCTTCTCGGCCTACCTTACGTTCATCCAAGTGGTCATGATTCGTAAACTCTGCACCTGGTGCTTGCTATCGGCAGTGTTTTGTTTGTGTATTTTTCTTCTGTCCGTTCAGATAGCACCGACCCTATGGCAGAGCTGATCATCCCCGCATTCATCGCCGGCGTGCTGACTTTTTTGGCGCCTTGCACCCTGCCGCTTGTTCCTGCGTATCTCGGATTTATCAGTGGCGCCACGGCGAAAGATTTGCAGGATCACACCAAGCGGGCGGGAATCCGTCGCCGCGTTTTACTGAACGGATTATTTTATGTGCTGGGATTTTCGGCGATTTTTATCGGACTTGGATTGTTGTTTGGGGTAGGTGGATCTGTGCTGGTGAAGTATCAAGAAATTTTCCCCAGAATCGGTGGAGCGTTTGTGATCGTCTTTGCGTTATACCTCCTCGGAGCATTTGAGCGCGTCCCAGCTTTCAATCGTCTCCTCACCACCGAACATCGTTTCCATCCAGCTTCATCACTGAGACCGGGAACGCCGCTCTCTTCGTTCATTTTTGGTGCGACGTTCGCGTTTGGATGGACGCCCTGTGTGGGCCCAATTCTGGGATCTGTTCTCCTGTTGGCATCCACCACGGCCACTGTTTTGCAGGGTGCGTTTCTCCTCGCGGTCTTTTCCCTCGGGCTTGCGATTCCATTTGTCTTGATCGCCCTGTTCATCGGCCAGGCTTCACAGACCGTGAAGACCCTATCGCGCGTTCTTCCGTACATCTCAAAGATTGGCGGCGTATTCCTTTTGTTTCTGGGAATACTGCTCATCACAAACAACCTCGGCATCTGGTTGACGTGGTTTTACAAAGCCTTTGATTTCTTGCCCTATGATCTTCTGCTGGACTATTTGTAGAGCGACTTGAGTCCTGGAAAGCCTCTTGTTATACTCATGCTCGATATGAAAAAAACCCTTGCCTACACGCTTCTCACGTTGGTTCTTATCGGAGGCGGTTGTTTTGGAAAAAAAGCCGAGGAAAGCTCTTCGACCGAACCTGTGGAAATCGACCGAGATGCCATCTTGCTTGAGGCTCGCGAAAACGGGATTATTATGTCTCAGGAGGAAGTCGCGGCCATGTCGAGCCTTGAACCGATCAGCGTGGCTGGGGCAAGCAATCCAACAAATGTGACTGCCTATCTCAAGGCCGACATGAAAGGTTGGTCATCGGCAGCCCTCGCGGATGTCACAGGTGGTGAGTCCTATGGTCTCTCTCATGCCACGTTTGAAAACGGAATCTACACCGTGGTTGCAGACATGGGTAATTTGACGGAGCCAGCAGAGGCCTATTCGTACCAAGGCTGGCTGGTGAATCGAAAAGGATCGCTCATGGCGGTGAATATCGGGACCGCGGTAAAAACAGAAACAGGCTACGCAATCGTCTTCACGTCGTCGCAGGATCTTTCTGAATTTGATTTTTTTGTCCTGACCCTTGAGCTCACGGCAGGTCTCTCAACTCCTGAGGAGCATATCCTTGAAGGATCTTTTCGTTAGTCTACGATGTCGGTTACGTAGATCATCAACTGGCTGCCATCCTCAAGCTCTACAACGGTTGGATCCTTCACAAACCTGTGGCCATGTTCGGGAGCGAGGACGATTCCGTCATCCGGATTCCAGTCGTTCCCGTTTTTTGTTGACCATGATTTTATTTCACCCTTGCGTGTGGAGACAAACAGATGGTACGTATCGCCGATCCAGATCCCATTGTTTGGCGTAACAAATTCATCTCCCATGGGAAAACTCGTCTTTGCGTACACGCCAAAGGTGATGCCGTCCGTGCTTGTGAGATGCCAAATGGCATCCGAGCCCTCATCGGATTCTGTGTACATGTGCCAGGTGTCGTTCACAAGAAACGTGGTTGAATTTTTTGATTCTGACTCTGAGGGGACAAACACAGATGTCTTGTACTCAAAATGCACGCCATCCTGGCTTTCTGCCATGTGGATGCCTTCTGTGAAATCCAGGGTATGGGCTGTGTAGTACAAACGAAACGTCCCGTCTGGGAGCAAGACGATGTCTGCGTTATGGGGAGATGAATACGATTCACCTCCCGTGACCGTGAGAACTTTGTACGTCCAGGTTTTCCCGTTATCTTCTGAGATTGCCACGGCCGTGCGATCGAGCTCGCCCCCCACAATCCAGCCCGTGTAATACAAGAAAATTCGACCTTCATCATCAACGACTGCGTCAGGGAGATGGGCTTGATCGGAAATCCAGCCCTCGATCGGGGTGTAGGTCAGTCCATCGGCTGAAGTGGCCAGGGCGAGGGTTGAGTTAAGAGGACGTTCGTCGTCCAGTGCCTGCTCGCTTGGCTCGGCTTGGATGGGGTTAAAATCACTCACCGCGTACGGGTCATCAGAGGCGTGAGGAAAAGAACAACCTGACAGGAATAAACTTGAAATAAGAAGGATGAGAGAGGTCTTTTTCATATATTTCTGATAGACTAACACAGTATGCGTCGTCTGTGGATAGTTTTTGCTCTCAGCTTTTTTGTTTTTCCAACGTGGGTCCACGCCGCGTCGGCTGATTTTTTGGATCCTGTGGTCGACTCGTTTGAGTCGTCTTTGGTGTGCACGGGTTGGAGCGATGGTGGATGTCGATCGATGTTTCTGATCGCGGGAAAGAATTTTTTAAACAGTAACGGCAGTCCTGGCGTGAAAGTGGGCAACGAGTGGGCAGATGTGCTGCACGCAACCAGTACACGCATTATGGCTGTTGCCTCAGAGGCTGCCCTTGAAAAAGCGCCGATTGTGTCTGTTGATACAACCCTTCATACCCCGACTCTTGAAACAACGGACGAGACGCTGAACGGGATCTTTGCTGATTCTGTTCAAGTGGCCTTGGATGCAATTCAGACAACGAGCGATGGCACGCGCTATATTTCTGCTGGTCCCAAATATAATGACATCCCTCGCGTGTACTATCGTGATTCGTATTGGACCTCTGGAATGATTCTACTGATCGAACCCTACGTTGTCCGTGATCAGATTTTGCTTCTGGCTCAAGGCATCGAAACCAACGGCTCCGTTCCCAGTGCCACGCCAGTGGATCCTGACGGCTATCGTTTGGGTCTGTGGGAAGACCATCTTGATTCAGGCCCGTACTTTGACATGCTGGTGTATGACTATGTGCGCTGGACGGGCGACACGTCTATTTTGACTGAGCGCGTAAATGGCAGGACGATTTTCACGGCCATGGAAGATGTGCTCAGTTATTTATCCACACGTGACTCCGACGGCGATTATCTGCCAGAGAAACCAGAGAATTCTTTGCAGGATTGGCTTGATAGCATTCCACGCAGTGGGGAAGTTCTGTCTAATCAAGTTCTCTATTATCGCGCCCTTCGCAACCTTGTAGAGATTTCAGGTCTCATGAACAAGGCCAGTCATGCAGAAGCGTTTCATCGACAGTCCCTGCTTGTGCGTTACCAGATCAATCGTCTGTTTTGGAATGAAGATGAGGGAACATATTTTGAAAGTTGCGATAAAGACAACTGCGTAAAGCGCGTGACCAACGAATCAGCCCTCGCGATCCTCTACGAAGTCGTTTGGCCGCAAAATCGAGATCGATTATTCGACAGTCTTCTCACGCTTCATTCAAATCTGAATGACGAGATTCCTTTTGATGATTGGGGAGTGCTCAATGCCTGGCCGCTGTATGACGGCTTTACACCCTATGATTACCAAAACGGAACCGACTGGCCATTTTTGGACGGCATCAATGCGGGCGCTCGACTCAAGTACAACAATGCGGATTGGTATTATCCACTCACACGGTGGTGGACGTTCAACAAGGAACAAGGAAGCGGTCGGGTTTTACCAGAGTATGTCTCACCCGTGGATGAAGATGGAGGTGATGAACAAGCGTGGAGCGTGAATCCGGCTGTGAGCTTTGTCCGATACGGGCTTGGTGTGGATCCTGACATCGACGGGGCGTACACCACCAAGCATTCCCCAAACGGGGAAACCTTCCTGCGTGACGCCTTTGTCCGCGGCCACCGCATTTCCGTGAATGCGCAATAAAAAACCCACAGCTTATGCTGCGGATTTTTTTGCCTTCGAGAGGCGGATGGCTTTCTGTCTTCGGTTGCCAGCAAGTTGGACTTTGCGTTCCAGCTTCCAGGCGGTGCGGACTTGTTTTCGTTTTCCAGGCATAGGGGATAGTGATTTCAACAGCAAGATAGCTCAGCCTGAGTTTTTCGTCAAACGAAACCAGATCGAGTATACTACTCATGTATGGATTCGGTTCTTTCTACCAGCGTAAACGTTCTTCAACTTGTGAGTCCTGGGATGGTGTTGTTTGTGACAACCCTTGTTGTGTTTGGGTCCGTGTTCACGCTGAGTTTTTTGATTGGCTCCAAACCTTCCGTGGTAAAGCCACTCACCGGTGGACTCCTCATCCTGTTGTTTCTCATGCTGGGCATGGTCGCGATTGAATTTTCTGCGGCCGCCACGCCCTCGTATACGTTTGGTGAGTTTGCCTCTCTTTCGGAGGCGCTGTCCACTCATCGCTGGCTGCTGTTTCAGTTACCGATTCTGCTCACAATGACGAGCCTGATGATTTTGCATGTGTACGGTGAAAAGATCGCCGATCGACACGCCACTCCCTATCGCGTTGCCGTGATCCTGTCGATGGCTCTGAGCTTTGCATCCCTGATCGCCATAGCATTTGAATCGATGGTTTAAATTATGTTTCATTTTTTTCGAAATCGCATTCACGAGTCGCTTGCCCTTGCCGGGCTCTTTGCCGGAGCCATCGCTCTTCACGTTGCCTGGATCGATAATCTTCTGATCACACGTAGTCAGCTCATTCGCGAGTTCATCACGCTGAATCCTGCGATCGGTCCCATCAGTGGATTGTATGTTGATACCCTTGGCGCCTTCTTCGTGAGCTTTCTGCTCGCCGCCTTTTTCTGGCGCGGCCGTGATGTCTCGCACTGGCGCGATCGGGTGTTCTGGTTTTTCGTCACCTCGATCGTGATCTTCTTGCTCATGACCCTGCCGTTTGTGTACGGGTTTGTGGTGAGTTGAGCAAAACCGTTTTCCGTCGTAGACTTGATCCAAGTTAAGTCTTTTTTATTTTTGTATGGAAATCAAGGTTTACAAGGGGGATCTGACACAGGAAAAAGCCGATCTGTTGGTCGTGGGGCATTTTTCAGACGCCAAATCATTGGAGGGTCCCGTGGCCGCCGTTGATACCGCCATGGGAGGCAGGCTCTCAAGGCTCATGAAGGATGATGGATTCAAGGCAAAGCTTGCCTCTACGTTTTTGACTCATACAAACGGAGAGATCGCGGCCAAACGCGTCCTTGTTGTTGGACTGGGGAAAAAAGACGAGGTGAATCTCGAGGCTGTTCGTCAGGCCGCGGCTGTTGCTGTGAATGTGGCCAAGGAGTGTGGGGCAAAAATAATGGTGTCTGAGCATCACGTCCCTGGGGAACTCAAGGCAGGTGACTGTGCTCAGGCAATGGTTGAGGGAGCACGGCTGGCAGATTACAGCTTCAGTCGCTACAAAAAGCCGTCGCAAAAATCTCCAAAACTTTTTGCGATCGTCACAAATGACGGAAAGATTTTGCGATCGTCAGAAAAAGGTTTGGAACTGGGCGAACTCGCCGCCCGTGGAGTTGTCTTTGCTCGAGACCTCGTAAACACCCCAGCACACGACATGCATCCTGAAACGCTCGTGGACATGGCCAAGTCGATCGCCAAGGGCAAGTCCTCGATTCGTGTTCGTGTATTTGATCGCGAGGCTCTCAAACGCATGGGCGCTGGCGGTATTCTGGGTGTCGCACAAGGATCTGATCATCCGCCCTACCTTGTGCACATGACCTACAAACCAAAGAAGCCCACAAAAAAGTCCATCGCGCTTGTGGGCAAAGCAGTGACCTTCGATTCCGGTGGGCTTTCACTGAAGCCTGCCGATTACATGATGACGATGAAGTGTGACATGGCTGGCGCGGCTGCGGTGTTGGGGGCATTCAGTGTGATCGCAGACCTTGCCCCAGGAGTCGAAGTGCATGGAATTTTTGGCGCGGTCGAGAACATGCCATCCGGCGGCGCGATTCGTCCAGGGGATGTACTCACAGCCATGAACAAAAAAACCATGGAGGTGTTGAATACGGACGCAGAAGGTCGTCTCACACTCGCTGATACACTTTCCTACGCGGCTAAGTTGAAGCCTGCGTTTATTGTTGATTTGGCAACGCTCACCGGAGCATGTGTTGTGGCTCTTGGAGAGGAGATTACAGGCGTGATGTCAAACGACGACAAGGTTGCCTCACAGACCCTGGACGCGGCAGCTGCGGCTGGGGAGAAAATGTGGCGCCTTCCACTTGAAAAGAATTACAAGAAAGTTATCAAATCCCAAATCGCTGACCTGCAAAACATCGGCAACAAATGGGGTGGGGCGCTCACCGCTGGCTTGTTCCTCGAAGAATTTGTAGACAAGACACCCTGGGCGCATTTGGACATCGCTGGCCCTGCCTTTGCCGAACGCGAGATTGATCCCTACACCCACAAAGGGGCGACAGGGCATGGTGTGAGAACGCTTTTGGCTCTCCTCAGATCTCTCTAGTATGCGACCTGCGGACAAACCTTTTCGCAAACTCGTTCTGGTCTGTACCAACGAACGAACAGACGGTCGTGAATGCTGCGCGCAAAAAGGCGCGGTGGATCTTCATTACAAGTTAAAGATGGCCGTGGCTGGGGTTGATCCTTCTATTCGTGTTTCAAAGTCAGGCTGTCTTGATAATTGTTCCACCGGAATCACGGTGGTGATCCAACCGGACAATGTGTGGTTGGCTCGCGTGCAAGAACAAGATATTCCGGAGCTTGTTGCCCTGATCACAAAATAAAATCCCCCGGACGCTATTCCGCGGGAAAGAGAGAGAAACGATCGGGATTTCCCGTGTCCTCGTCGACACAGGCACAGATCGCTGAGCACTCATGCGCATGCAAGAGGAACACTCGATCCGTCCGGGGTGGTTCACAACCACATTCAGTAGAGTAGAGCTCCTCGACGATGGTGACGCTCGTGAGTCCATCATGATGCGCGTAGGTCAGGAGATCTTCTTTGAGCTTGAACTCGGGGTTGCTGCGTGCAAGATCTAAAATCAGGTAGGCCCGTTGAATATCTTCCCTGGATGGGAAAGGTTGTGAAACCTCCACCGAAGGAGTTTTTTCAACACTCGGACAATGCCCTTCTGTGAGATCTCGAGCGAACAGGAGGAATCCTGCACAGCCTGCGATCAGAACGGTTGCAACTGCGATTGAAACACCATGCCAGCCGATAGACGCCACGGTGAACCTCTAAACCAGCGATAAGATATCACGGATTTGTGAGCCTGTCGAGACATCAAAAAATGGCCCATCGGCCATTTTTGTCTATGCTTTTCCTAGTGTCTGTGCTCCTTGCGTCCATTCCACTGGACAGAGCTCGCCGGTTTGTAGGGCTTTCAGGACACGTACTGTCTCTGTCACAGAGCGTCCCACTCCCAGGTCGTGGTAGAGCGCATAGCGGAGAATGCCGTCTGGATCGATGATGAATGTGCCGCGCAGGGCAATGCCTTTGTCTTCCAACAGCACGCCGTAGTCGGCGCTCGTGGTTCGGTTCATGTCTGAAAAAAGTGGAAACGCGAGGTCGCCCAATTCTTTCAACCAGGCCTTGTGCGAGTGCACAGAGTCAGTGGAGCCGCCAAGAATCTCTGCGTTGAGCGCCTTGAATTCATCAAACCTTTTTGAGAATCCTGTGATCTCGGTCGGACATACGAAGGTAAAGTCCAGTGGGTAGAAGAAGAGCACGAGCCACTTGCCTTTGTAGTCAGATGATTTTGCGTTTGCAAATGCGCCGCCTGCCACAACCGTCTCGAGATTGAAATGTGGAGCTGGTTTGCCGACCCGGGCGATTTGAGGAGCATGATTTTCCATAAGATGTGAGAAAGTGAATGATGAGTTATCATGGTAGCCGAGGATAGCCTATGACACAACATCGCTCTACGCTTTATCTGCTTTTGGCTGCGGTTTTGGTTTTCGGGGTTTTGTCTCTTGAGTATCACATTCATCGCACTCCCATTGCGATCGATCAGCAGACGCCCCCACAAATCATTGAGAGTGGTCTGATGAAAGACGCCATCCCAGCCATCACAGATCCTGTCATCGAGTCGATTGCCGAGGCGGATGTGTATCTTGAAAACGATGGGCCTGGGATCGTGGTTGAGCAGAAAGGCTATGCGCGATTTTACCCATTTCAAATTTTGGTTTGGCATGAAGTGGTGAATGATACCTTTCGTGGAGAGGATATTCTCGTCACCTTTTGTCCACTCACGTATTCCTCTGCGGTGTATGAACGCACGGTGGCAGATGAAGTCGCAATTTTTGGGGTGTCTGGAAAAGTGATGGACAGCAACACCCTGCTGTTTGATGCGGCATCCGAGTCCCTGTGGTCTCAATTGAAAGGCGAGGCTATTGAAGGAGCATTCACAGGCGCCAGACTTGTACGACTTCCGTCGACGCTCATGTCCTGGTCTGAGTTCAAGACAGCGTATCCTTACGGCGACGTCCTTTCACGGGAAACAGGTGCGGATCGGGACTACACACAAAATCCGTACGACCAGGAAAGCTATTTCGATTCTGCAGCGGTCTGGTTTCCACTCTCTCACGAAGACGCACGACTTCCAGCAAAGACGATTGTGTATGGATACGAAGAGGACGGATCGGCAATGGCCTATCCAGAGGATTATGTGCAAGATGAAACAGACGATCGAGTGCTCAGACCTGCCTACTGGTTTGCCTGGGCATCTGCCTATCCTGAAACTGAAATATGGAAAGGTGGATAAGGTAGAATAGGTAGATAAGGTATTTCCGAATTCGATTTCTAAGATTTTTTCCACCTCGTCCACCTTATCTCCCTCACTGCCCATGTTCTTATGCCTACCCTCTACGTTATTGGAACTCCCATCGGGAATCTACAGGACCTCAGTGAGCGTGCAAAAACGACTCTCGCGTCTGTTGATGTTGTTCTGTGTGAGGACACCCGTGTGACCTCAAAATTATTGAGTGCCTTTGATATCCATGTTCCGACTCTGTCGTATCACCAACACTCAGGCGCATTCAAGACAGAGAAAATTATTGCGCTGCTTGAAGGTGAAAAAAACCTTGCCCTTGTGACAGATGCTGGCACGCCGGGAATCTCTGATCCTGGTGGAAGAATTGTGGAAGAACTCGTTGAACATTTTGGCGAGGAGCTCACGATCACACCCATTCCTGGTGCATGCGCCGCTGTGACAGCGCTGTCGATTGCTGGCGTTCCTGCGGATGAGTTTGTGTTTCTCGGATTTCCTCCGCATAAGCGAGGACGGCAGTCTTTTTTTGAACGCATCTTTTTGACACACTCAACCGTGGTATTTTACGAGAGCACACACCGAATTCTGAAAACGCTTGGCGAGCTCGCCACAAGAATGCCAGATCGCAAACTCGTTGTCTGCCGCGAACTCACCAAAATGTATGAAACGATTTATCGCGGTACGGCTTCTGAGGTGACAGCCAAGCTTGAATCCAGTAGCATCAAGGGAGAATTTGTCATCGTTGTATCGCCCCTATGAACCGTTCCTACATCACCACCACGCTTCCCTACGTCAACGCCAAACCACATATTGGTTTTGCCCTTGAGATTGTGCAAGCAGATGTGCTGGCTCGTGTGTTTCGTTTGAAAGGGTCAGAAGTGATTTTTAATACCGGGACGGACGAACACGGACAAAAAATTTACGAACGTGCGGTCGCCGAAGGAAAAGATCCTCAGACCTATGTGGACGAGTATGCAGCGAAATTTGATGCACTCAAATCCGCGTTGAATCTCAGCTACACACATTTCATCCGCACCAGCGATCCCGCACACAAAAAAGCGGCTCAGGAATTTTGGACACGTTGTGAAACGCAAGGCGACATTTACAAGAGTCGGTACCAGGTGAAGTACTGCGTGGGGTGTGAACTCGAAAAAACAGAATCAGAACTTGTGGACGGACATTGTTCGGTTCACCCAAACATGATTCTCGAGTTGCGCGATGAGGAGAATTATTTTTTTCGATGGTCCAAGTATCAAGAGAAGCTGCTGGCTCTGTACAAGCAGCGTCCTGACTTTGTTGTCCCAGAGCATCGTCTGAAGGAGATCCGTACGTTTGTGGAAGGAGGGTTGAATGACTTCAGCATCTCACGACTCAAAGAAAAAATGCCGTGGGGGGTGAGCGTGCCAGGGGATGAAGATCATGTGATGTACGTCTGGTTTGATGCGCTCGTCAATTATATTTCCACGCTCGGTTGGCCGGATGAGAGTGGCGAGTTTGCTTTTTGGCCAGGCGTGCAAGTTGCCGGCAAAGATAATTTGCGTCAGCAGTCCGCGATGTGGCAGGCCATGCTGATGTCGGCCGGCGTGGAGCCATCAAAACAGATTTTTATTCATGGTTTTATCACCTCTGATGGACAGAAGATGAGCAAGAGTCTTGGAAATGTGGTGGATCCATTTGAACTGGCGACCGAGTACGGGACAGACGCACTTCGGTATTATTTACTTCGAGAGATTCCGTCAAGTGAAGACGGCGACTTCTCCCGTGCGCGCATGGAAGAGCGCTATGCAGAGCTGGCAAATCAGCTGGGCAATCTTGTGAGTCGCGTGGCAGCCATGGCGGTCAAGTATTTTGATGGCAACCTCGATGAAGTGAAGATGGACTGGATGCCTCTCTATCAAAAACTTGGTGCTGCGATCGAGCAGTATGATTTCAAATCGTACCTCGATCAAGTGTTTGAGGTGGTCGCACAGGCAAATGATCTGGTGGACAAAAAATCTCCCTTCAAACTTGTGAAGGAAGACGAAGCGGCCGCGAAGGCTGTTCTCTCACAGCTCTCTGTGATGATCCGTTTCGTCGGCCAAGCGCTTGCCCCGTTTCTTCCACAGACGAGCGAGGAAATTCTCCGTCGCTATGGTAAAGTTGTACTAGTAGGTGAATCACTTTTTCCCCGTCGCGACTCCTCGTCCACCTAATCTCCCTTCGCCATCTTTTCCACCTCACTATGGGCTTTATTGATGTCGTCCTCATCGTGATTGTTGGCGCGTTTGTCTTCTTCGGTCTGTTCTTCGGACTCGTGCACACGATTGGATCCTTGCTTGGCACGATCTTGGGAATTGTAGTTGCCAGTCACTTTGTCGAACCGACGTTTGATGCATTCGGGTTTTTGCTTGGTGGCGGAAGCGCGGCGCGGATTATCATTTTTATTGTCTTGTTCCTGGTCGTCTCTCGACTCTTTGGTGTACTGCTATGGTTTGTGGAGAAAATTTTTGGATTTTTTTCCATCATTCCCTTTGCCGGAACGATCAATCATCTCCTGGGCGCAGCGCTCGGTCTTCTCGAAGGCATCATCGTGGTGGGCGTGGTGCTGTTCTACGCCATGCAAGTCTTACCAGAGGACACGTTGCTCGCTGCGCTTGATTCCTCTCTTGTGGCGAACTTTCTCATGGCAACGGTCAGTGCGCTGCAGATTTTGTTCCCTGAGGCTCTCCGTGCAACGACAACCTAAAACCTACCCCCTACAACCTCCATGAAATTCATCGACTCCCATTGTCATGTCCACTTCCGTGCCTACGACGGGGACATGGACACTGTCATCAAACAAACCCTGGAGGCAGGGGTTTTTATGATTACGGTTGGCACGCAGAAAGACACGTCACGCATGGGACTTGAAGTCGCCGAGCGCTACGATGGTGTGTGGGCGACGGTCGGCCTTCATCCAAATCATTTAACCAAGCAAGAATTTTTTGATGAGGATGAACTCGATCCCGTGAAGACTCGGGAGGAAACATTCGATATGAACATTTACCGAGAACTCGCCAAGCATCCAAAATGTGTGGCGATAGGGGAGTGTGGACTCGACTACTACCGGATTCCCGAAGGCATTGACGTCGAGATGGTCAAAGAGAAACAGCGTGCAACCGTGCGGGCGCACTTTGATCTTGCCACTGAGTTGAATCTTCCGGTGTCGATTCATTGTCGTGATGCCTACGGTGAGCAAGCACAGATGATTCGTGAGTATACAGAGTTTGGGAAGCTTGAGCGCCGAGGCGTGATCCACTGCTTCACAGGAACAGAATCTGAGGCGCGTGCGTTTATTGATTTGGGATTTTTTATTTCGTTCAGTGGCATTGTGACGTTTGGGAAAAATTTACAAGAAGTCGCTCGTGCTCTGCCTCTTGAAAAGCTCCTCATCGAAACGGATGCGCCGTATCTGACACCAGCGCCTGACCGTGGAAAACGCAATGAGCCATGGAGAGTAAAGTATGTGGCAGAAAAGATTGCTGAGTTGAAGGGGGTGAGTGTCGAAGAAGTTGCACGAGTCACAACAGAGAATGCGGAACGTTTGTTCCTTCTACAACCTACTCCCTAAAACCTACCTCCTCCCAAAATTAATAGCGCCCTGAGAGGGGCGCTTTCGTTTCGCTATGCCGTGGCTTCGCTACCGGCGGGCTTGGCCTTCTTGCCGCGAGGCTGACGCTTCCGCGGGGGAAGCTTGAGCTTGCCGGGTTCGGCTGCTCCGGCGGCCTCGGGCTGACTCGGCGGCGGTGCGGGCTCTTCGCTGCCTCCACCTTCCTCGCCACCTTGCGGCGGCTCGGCGGGCTTGGGCAGTTCCAGTCCCTGCGACCTCGCGAGTTCCATGAGCAGGTCCTTGCGGACCTCACGCAGAACCCAGCAGTCCCAGGCCCAGATTGCCAGACCCAGGGTCTGCACCGTGGTCTTCTTCATGATCCACGCCGCGAGAGGACATTCACCCTCGTTCTGGCGCATGGCCTTTTGCAGACGTTCCGGGGTCTTTTCACCCTCGAGGATTTCGGCGAGTGCCGGCCGGTCATGGGCATCCGTTCCTGCGATGCCCAGCGCGTGCACGATGTCGTGGCGCGCTTCGTTCACCTGATCGCGGATCCTCTCTCGGACCAGCCGTCCCATACCCTGGAGCGTATTCCTGGCCACCTCTTCGGTGGTGCCAGGGACCAACCAGCCGGTGCCGATCATGTACTCGATCGGCGGCTGCCTGATCGCCCTGCCCACGAGCGAGCCGCCGGAACCCGGATGCACGTCGTAGAGGCTCACGCCCAGGAGCGCCAGGGCGTCCATCTTGACCTCGCCCATGTCCAGCTCGTGCATCTCCAGCTTGCCAACCTCTCCGGGCAGACCCCAGACCTTGAGGGTGACCACGTTCCACCTCTCCTCGACGAGGAAGAGCTGGTCAGCCGGCACCTTCGCAGCCGTGAAGATGATGGCAGGGCTCTGCTTGGCGAGCTGCGCAACCTTGCCTCCGAGGCGAGCGACGATCGTGTAGTCGAACTTGTTGGGGTCGCTCCCTCGCGACTTGTAGACCGGGAGCTGTCCCTTCATGGACTCAGGTCCCTGCGGCGCGAGCTGCAGGTATTCCACGGCCCGTCCGATGTTGTTTGCGATCGGCGTGACCGCCTGCCAGGCGTTCCTGGGATCCTGGGCGGCCATGCGGGCCACGACCGTGTTCCAGCGACCGATCGTTTCCACCCGGGCTAGGCCCAGGGGAATGGCACGGACGCGTCCGTTTTCGATCCCGGTGAAGGGGTCGAAGTCGCGGATGAAGATGCACAGCATCGGCTCGCCCGCACGGATCGCTCCGGTCGTCTGATCGATCGTCACGTACTCGATGAGCGATCCCAGGCCGTTGGTGACGCGCAAGGGCCGCACTTCGACGTTGAGGCGCTCGGAGGGATTCTCTGGATTGGGAAGTTCGGTCCTTCCTGCGATCACCAGATCGTAGTCGGGGACCATCTGGTACTTGGGCTTCCCATCCTCACCCAGGACCGGAGCATCACCATCCATCTCCTGTTCGACGGTCCAGCCCACGCGTTGAGCCTCGCCACCGAAAGCGACGTGAGCCACGAAGGGGACACCTTCGATGACTTCGCCCTTGCCGTTGACGGACCAGACCGTGCACTCTTCGATGAACTTGCAACGCTCGGAGAAGGAGAGCTTCTTTCCTCCACGGACGCGATCGTTCATCATCCTGGCGGCCAGGCGGATGAGATCCGTGTAGATGGCGGCGAGTGCCGGCACGCGCTCGGGAAGAACCAGTTGAGTTGACATGGCAGTTGCTCCTGCTCTGGTTGAGAAACACTGGCGGCTCGCCCGGCCGAAAAGATTATCGGCCGGGAAATGCCAGAGGCGAACACTACCAGCCAGACTCTCAAATGTCAATGATCGTTGGTTTCAGTTGATGATCAGTGACAATTTCAAATAAAAACCATGTTTTTTGCGTCAAACTCGCTTGACAAAGTCGATGATTTAGCCTAGGGTCGTTGTCTGGAGGACTCATGAAAAAGTTCGAAGGCTGGACGGCATTGTTTAGCCTGAAGCACAAGAAAGGTGTGAATTTCGAGGAGGCCCTGGCAGCCATTGCCGGTGACAAAGAACCCGACGCAGATGCTGACGCAGCCTTCGATGATGCCACACGTGACAGGATCCAAGACTTCCTCATGGACCAAGATGCGTTCATGAAGACGAACGCATCTGACAAGCGTCTGCCGCAGTGGACGAAACTCACTGCGAGCATTCAAGGCGCTCCTGCACCAGCAGCCAAGAAAGCTGCAGCCCCCAAAGCAGCAGCACCAAAGCCTGCACCAGCCGCGAAGAAGCCTCCCGCTCCCGTCCAACCAGCGCCCCCACTGGCTGCGTCGACTGCTCCTGCCCCAGCTCCACCAGCACCAGCAGCAACACTGGTCCTGCCGACACGACAATCTGCTCAACCTGTGAGCGCCAATGCTCTTGTGGCAGCTGCCAGAGCAGCGGCTCCTCCAGCACCACCAGCGTTTCAAGGATTTGGTGGCAGGGTGGAACCACCCGATGATGGTCACGGTCGTGAAGATCGTGGCGATCGTGACAGAGGTCGAGGCCGTGATCGTGGAAACCGCGGTGAGGATGATGCTCGGAAGCAGCAAGATGAGACAGCGCGGCTTGCCAAGGAGGAAGAGGTCCGCAGGGCAGCGTTTGTGAGAGCGCACACGCCGCCAGCGGAACACGTTGCTCTTTTGCACCTTCCTCTCTACGTTCTGTGTCGAGAGAGCTATTCAGAGGTGTGCGTGAAAGCGCGCAGTTCTGATTCAGCGATTCGTGCACAGGGAGAGGCACAGTTGAAAACAAGCCTGACACTCCTGCACGGATGGCGAGACGGAAAGTCTGGCCCTGAAAAAGCGGCCATTGCCCGTCACATCCTTCGGCTCATCGACGAGCTTGCAAACAGGCGTGATCTCACGGATCCCACGTGGTTCATTTGCAACTTCGTCACAGGGAAGTGGGAAGACGCTCCCACCTAGAACCCTGACAACGGCCTGCCCCGTATCACTACTTGTTGTGATACGGGGTTTTCATTTGTGGACAATTTTTAAAACTCCATTGACCATGCCAGCGATTTCCCGTATACTGTCCGCGCCTTTGATTTCTATTATGGCATCTGACGCACGTTACTACCGCCTGGCCATGAGAATCTTCGCTGATTTCAGCGGCACCATTGCGATCCCTGCAGTCCTTTCGGCTCTTGCAGGGAAGTGGTTTGATGAAAAATACGGCACAGAGCCACGGTATCTGATTCTGTTGCTTACCTTGGCGCTTATTCTCACGGCGGTGATCGTTGTGCGCAAGGCAAAAAAATACAGGGTCCAATATGAGGCTCTCATGAAATAAGTATGTCCTTGATGATTCCTCCAGCTGCGGCTGAACCACTCTTTTACCTCGGCACGTTTCCCATCACCAACGCGATGATCAATGCTTGGATCGCTGTGGTGTTTTTTGTTTGTGTGGCTTTTGTAGCACGTCGTCGTGTGGGTCTCGTACCAAAAGGCATTCACAATGTCATCGAAGCCGCGATTGACTTCATGCTCACAGAAACACAGAAGGTCACAGGCGACATGAAGCGCGCCAAACAATTTTTGCCGATCGTGGGAACGATTTTTCTCTTCGTGCTTTTTTCCAACTGGTTGGGACTGTTGCCTGGAACAGGGTCTATCGGCATTTGGGCACAGCATGAAGGTGCGATTGAGCTTATTCCACTTTTACGACCTGCGGCCAGTGACTTGAATCTCACCCTTGCCATGGCCCTCTTTGCTGTGGTCGCCTCTCACCTGATTGGCATCATGGCCGTTGGTCCTGTCGCTCATGTGAGCAAGTTCGTAAATATTCGTGGAATTTTCCGTTCGCTCAAGAAAGGCCCCATGGCCATTGTTGTGGCTTTAATCGAATTTGCCGTCGGCTTGCTTGAAATCGTATCTGAAATCGCCAAGGTCCTCTCGCTCTCTTTGCGATTGTTCGGTAATATCTTTGCCGGAGAGGTGCTCTTAACCGTCATGCTGGGGATCCTTGCGTACGCTCTGCCAATACCCTTCATGTTTCTCGAGCTTCTCGTGGGTATCATCCAGGCCACGGTCTTTGCCATGTTGACGCTTGCCTACCTCACTGTTGCGACACAGAGTCATGACGAGCATGAGGAAGATCACGAACCTCGACATGCACCTGCACCCTCTATCACCTAATCTACCTTATCCACCTAACCACCTAATCATATGGATTCAGAAACACTCGTTCCTCTTGCCAAGGCCATTGCCATGGGCGTGGGCGCTCTCGGTCCTGGACTTGGTATCGGTCTCATCGGTGCCAAAGCCATGGAAGCGATTGGTCGCAACCCAGAGGCCGCAGGCAAAGTCTTTGTGCCGATGCTGCTCTCGATGGCTTTTGCCGAAGCGATTGCGATTTACGCGCTCGTCGTGTCGTTTACCCTCTAGGGTAGACGGTAGACAGTAGACGGTTGACAATCTCCATGATTTCCCGTCTGCAGTTTACTGTTTACCGACTCAACTATGTCACAAGAAGTACAACTTGCTGCAGAGGCAACAGAGGCCGCAGGCGGCATTGGAACGCTCGGCATCAATCTGAAAATTTTTTTGGCTCAGCTTTTTAATTTTGCCATCGTGCTCGTGGTCTTGTGGAAGTGGGCGTACAAGCCCATTGTGAAATTGCTCGAAGAGCGACAAGCAAAAATTGAGAACAGCGTGAAGCAAGCCGGTGAGATTGAAAAGCGCGTGGTTGAGATTGAAAAAGAACAACAGGCAACCATCGCTGCTGCCAAGAATGACGCAGCAAAAATTCTTGACGAGGTGCGCACAACCGCAGACGACCGCAAAAGAGTTTTGCTGGAAAAAGCAAAAGAGGAAGTGAAGGCCGTTGTCGCGCAAGGAAAAGTGCAGCTTCAGGCTGAGAAGGATCAGATGATCCGCGATGCCAGAGAAGAAATTGCCAAGATCGCTGTCGAGGCCGCGAGAAAGATTTTGAATGAAACGGTTGACGAGAAGAAAGCGCAAAAAATGGCAGAAGCTGTTGTGGAGAAAATGGTATGAAGAAAAATGAAAATGCACTCGCACGTGTTCTGGTTGAGTCTCTCGATGGTGCAGATGAAAAAACCGTTAAAGCCGTGGCAGACGATTTAGTTCACGAACTCGGGGCGCGGCGAGAAACACATCGGCTGCGAGGACTCGTCGATGCCCTTGATGGGGCCTGGGCACAGCGACACGGAGCTGCGACCATCACGATCGAGACAGCGTATCCACTTTCTGGGGCGCTCAGAAAAAAGATCGAGAAGATGGCTGAGGGAGCGGAACTTCGAGAACGTGTCACCCCAGAGTTGATTGGTGGGGCGCGACTGAGGGTCGATGAGAAAATTATTGAAGGGACCATTTCCGGTCAGCTTGAACACCTATCCCGAGTTCTCGCGGATGTATAACCTATGACAACCAAAACACATATCATCGACGCACTGAAGTCAGCCTTGGAGAACTATCACGTCGAAGTGAAACAAGAAGAAGTCGGAACCGTGTTGTCTGTGGGTGACGGCACGGCACGTATGTCAGGACTTACCCATGCCAAGGCGTCAGAGATGCTTGAATTTTCTGGCGGGGTTTTTGGCGTCGCCCTGAACCTTGAAGAAGACGGCGTAGGCGCGGTCATTCTTGGCGACGCCTCAAAGATCAAGGAAGGGGACACCGTGAAAACCACCGGTCGTATTTTGTCTGTGGCGATTTCCGATGATGTCGTAGGCCGTGTGCTTGATCCACTCGGCAATCCGATTGATGGAAAAGGCAAGCTCAATGCGAAAACCTTTTTTCCGATTGAAAAAATCGCGCCAGGCGTGATGACACGAAAATCAGTTGGTGTGCCGTTGCAAACGGGCATCAAAGCGATCGACTCGATGATTCCCATTGGTCGCGGACAGCGCGAGCTGATTATTGGCGATCGTCAGACAGGAAAGACCGCCATCGCGATTGACACAATCATCAACCAGAAAGGACAGAACGTGAAGTGCATTTATGTCGCGATTGGGCAGAAAGAATCCAAGATCGCCAAGATCGTAGCCAGGCTTGAAGAAGCAGGCGCCATGGAATACACGACCGTCGTGGTCGCTGGCGCTTCTGATCCAGCCGCACTTTCCTACAT
The DNA here is from genome assembly GCA_023246355.1 of Candidatus Uhrbacteria bacterium. Taxonomy (GTDB): domain Bacteria; phylum Patescibacteriota; class Patescibacteriia; order UBA9934; family GWF2-40-263; genus JACRJW01. The sequence goes on from JAHFIQ010000003.1 coordinate 33,212, forward strand.
CGCGCCGTTCACCGGCTGCACCATCGGGGAATATTTTATGGCGAAGGGCGAGGATGCGCTGGTGATCTACGACGACCTTTCCAAACAAGCCTGGGCGTATCGCGAAATTTCGCTGTTACTGCGCCGTCCACCAGGACGTGAAGCTTATCCTGGTGATGTCTTTTATTTGCACTCACGTTTGCTTGAGCGTGCGGCTCGTCTCAACGAAGAAAACGGTGGAGGATCCTTGACCGCGCTTCCGATCATCGAAACACAGGCAGGTGATGTCAGTGCCTACATCCCGACAAACGTCATCTCGATTACAGACGGACAAATTTATCTTGAAACAGATTTGTTTTATCGCGGGATCCGTCCAGCCCTGAACGTCGGACTTTCTGTCTCACGCGTAGGTTCTGCGGCTCAGACCAAGGCCATGAAAAAAGTCGCGGGAAAATTGCGACTTGAACTCGCGCAATTCCGTGAGCTTGAGGCGTTCGCACAGTTTGCCACAGACTTGGATGCAGGGACACGGCAACAAATCGAACGTGGACGCCGTCTGACTGAGCTGTTGAAACAGCCTCAATATCATCCTCTTCCATTTGAAGTACAGGTTGCGTCGATCTATGCCGCGATCAATGGATGTTTGGATGCAATCGCTCCTGAGCGAATCGTGGAATGGGAAGAGAAATTTCAGACGTATCTGGAAAGCTCGGGCACAGAAGTCATGGAGCAGCTCAAAAAAGAAAAAGCGTTGAATGATGAGATTGAAGCTGGTCTTAAAAAATTGATCCAGGATTTTAATTCCACCTTTGCCACCTCATCTACCTAATCCACCTTCCGTGTGGCAGTCCAAACACGCGCCATCAAACGTCGGATCAAGTCCGTCAAGAATACACGCAAGATCACCAAGGCCATGGAGTTGGTTGCGGCGAGTAAAATGCGCAAGGCGGTCAACTTCGTGCTGGCCAGTCGTCCCTATTCTAAACTTGCCTGGAGCACCATTCTCTCGATCGGCACACGGGTGGACACAAGTTTGCATCCGTTACTTGCTCGCCACGATGAAGTGAAACGCGTGTTGCTCATCCTCATCACCTCTGATCGAGGACTGGCGGGTGGATTCAATACGAACATCCTTCGAAAAACGCGTGAGGAGATTCGGTCGTTTGGTGAAGACGTTGAACTGCAGACGATCTGCATTGGCAAACGTGGCGCGGATGCCATGAAACGACTTAAGCTCCCGGTCATGGCTAGCTTTGTGGAGATTACCAACAACACAAAGTTTGAGGAAGTCCTGCCAATCGGAAGGCTCGTGATAGATGAATTTACAAAAGGATCGTTTGATAAAGTCCTTGTGGCGTACACGGATTTCGTGAGTGCCATCACTCAGAAGCCTTTGATCATGCAGTTGTTGCCGCTTCAAAGAGAGGTGGCGGAGGTGGACAAGGTGGAAGAGGTAGCCGCAGGCTTCAGCCTGCGTTCGTCAACTGAACTCACCTTTGAACCTTCTCCAAACGCGGTCCTCGATTCTATGCTTCCCCGACTCGTTGAAACCATGGTGTATCAAGCCGTGCTCGAATCCGCTGCCTCTGAACATTCCAGTCGCATGATGGCGATGCGATCTGCATCCGATGCCGCAGGGGATATGATCGACGACCTCACATTCACCTTTAACCAAGCGCGTCAGGCCGGCATCACCCAGGAGATCGCTGAAATTTCTTCCGGTAAAGCAGCTTTAGAAAATTAGTTCTCCTAATCCTTCTACCACCTACCACCCATTCCCTACAACCTTATGAACACAGGAACAATCTCACAAGTCATCGGCGCCGTTGTTGACGTGCGTTTTCCAGAAGGCCATCTGCCTGAGATTTTAAGCGCACTCACGGTTGATCGTGGAGGGACATTGCTGACCCTGGAAGTCGCACAGCACACGGGCCACAACACGGTGCGCACCATTGCCATGTCCACAACCGATGGACTGACGCGTGGTCTTGAAGTTGTGAACACGGGAAAACCGATTGCCGTTCCTGTAGGACCTGAAACTCTTGGACGCATGTTGAGCGTGATTGGAGAACCTATTGACGGACTTGGTGATGTGAAAACAAAACGTCTGGATCCGATTCACCGTGAGGCGCCATCGTTCGCGGATCAATCCACAAAAGACGAAGTGTTTGAAACAGGGATCAAAGTGATCGATCTCATCTGTCCCTTTTTGAAAGGTGGAAAAACAGGATTGTTTGGCGGTGCGGGCGTGGGAAAGACTGTTTTGATTCAAGAGCTCATTCACAACATCGCGAAAGAACATGGCGGCTATTCCGTGTTTGCCGGCGTCGGAGAACGTACACGTGAAGGAAATGATCTGTATCAGGAAATGAAAGAGTCGGGCGTGCTCGATAAAACGTCTCTCGTGTTCGGACAAATGAACGAACCCCCAGGAGCAAGAGCGCGCGTTGGTCTCACAGGTCTCACCCTTGCCGAATACTTCCGCGACGACGAGGGTCGAGACGTGCTGTTGTTCATCGACAATATTTTTCGTTTCACCCAGGCTGGTTCTGAAGTGTCGTCCTTGCTTGGACGTATTCCTTCAGCCGTCGGCTACCAACCAAACCTCGCCACAGAAATGGGCGCGCTTCAGGAACGCATCACGTCAACCAAGAAAGGGTCGATCACGTCTATTCAAGCCGTGTATGTTCCAGCGGACGACCTCACTGATCCAGCTCCAGCCACAACGTTCGGCCACTTGGATTCAACCGTGGTGCTGGCTCGTTCCCTTGCTGAGCTTGGTATTTATCCAGCCGTGGATCCACTCGATTCCAGCTCGACTATTCTGGACGTGAACATTGTTGGCGAGGAGCACTATCAAACCGCTCGTGCGGTGCAGAAAGTGTTGCAGCGCTACAAAGACCTTCAGGACATCATTGCCATCTTGGGAATGGATGAGCTCTCCGACGATGACAAACTGATTGTCTCGCGCGCGCGCAAGATCCAAAAGTTTTTGTCCCAGCCATTTTTCGTCGCCGAGCAATTCACAGGATCACCTGGAAAATTTGTGAAGCGTGAAGACACGGTCCGCAGTTTCAAGGGAATCCTCGAGGGCACCTACGACCACATTCCTGAACAGGCATTTTATATGAAGGGTTCTATCGATGAAGTTGTTTCCTCTTCAAAAGAATAGGTCCTATCGGTCCTGTTCGACCTATGGCTCAATTGCAATTATCCATCGTCACCCCTGAACGCATTGTCTTTGAAGACGAGGTTGATTCGGTTTCTGCGATGACACAAATGGGCGAGGTGACGATTTTGCCTGGGCATGTGCCCTTGGTTGCCAATTTGCAAGCAGGCGAGCTTCGGCTCAAAAAAAATGGTTCAGAGAGTTACCTTGTGGCCTCCACGGGATTTTTGCATGTGCAATCTGGAAACAAGATTGTTATTCTCGCGGACACGGCAGAGCGTGTGGAAGAACTTGAGCTTGGAAAAATTGAGGAAGCTCGAGATCGTGCTCGAAAACTTTTGGATGAAAAACGACATGTCGATGATGTCGCGTTTGCCAACGCTGCGGCCATGCTTGAACGAGAACTCGCCCGACATCGGGTGGTGACCAAAAGAAAAAAATACAAAGACGTTGGCAAATCACTTTCCTAAATATGAATATAGAACATGAATCCCACGCCGTTCAAAAAGAGCACGAATGGTTGAAAGGCCAGGAAAAAATTTCTGCGATTTTAGAGCAGGGCATGGAATCGTACGTTGATCAGATGCCTGACCTTGAAAATGCATTTGCTGAGGGGGATCACACCCTGTGCTGTATGGATGAGGGTGTGGCACAAGGAGATATGCGTTCAGCTGGGTCTGGAATCCTTACGGAAGGACGTGAGCGAGAAGTATTCATTGCCAAGCTTAAAGCCGCCGGAGTCAAGGATGTGACAAGTCACGAAGGGTGCGGTGCTGCTGGATTGTACAAAGAGAAACACGGGATCACAGACATGACGGTTGATGAAGTTGCCATCGAACAGGCAAAGCGCATGGCTTCAGAGCTCGGTGTGCCCTACAAAGGTCATGTGACAGAGCTCGATAGACCAAAAGAGTTTCATAACGCTCGAGTCGTATATCTGGATGGTACCGGACGATTTAATCCAAGTCGTGTGTCTGAACTGCCACAAGGATTTGTGGTGAGTGCAAGGTATATGACTCCAGAGCAGGCATTGTCTGAGGTTCAATTAGCCACGAAGATCGCGTTTGGGGAGCATGGGTTTGGTGATAAATTTTCAGAGGAAGACCCACTGGTCGTCGTAGCCATCGGCGATAGCACAGAGCCAGATTTTGTTGGGAAGGACCTTGAACGTGAACTCACGAATATCATTGGCGAGGGCCGCGTCCGTGTAGATCATTTCTCGGTTCCTCGCTCTTGGATGCGAGAAGCTGCGTAAATAAGCTGGGATGTGAAACCTGAGAGGTTTATCCACTCGGGTTTTTTGAATCCATTGACTTTCTCGTCCAAGTAAGGCATACTTTGGCCCGCCCATCACCCGAGGTCGCTCATGGGTCAACTCAGTGCGTTCGATCAAGAGGTCGTCGACATCCTCCGTCATCGTGGAATTTTCGAGAACGTGGATGCGATGCGTTTCCACTTGGACAACGGCGTGATCATCTTCAGATGTCCTGATGGTGATCAGATGCTTGATCGCATCAGGCATGATGAACAGGTTGCACGTGAAGCTGGTGGTGAACTGCGCCCGCATCTGCTGACCTGTCACGGTGGGAGCATGGTGCTTGCACCCGACTCTCCGCTCTATCCTGGAATGGGGGCCGACCAGCTCTACCTGACGATGATCAGGGAGGCAGAGGCGCTCAAGGACATCAAGACGGTTTCCGCAGAGATTCACGCTCCTTGTGGAAAGGCGATGAGTCTTGGACTCACGCTCGTGGAGCAGATCGTTTTGCTCATGGCGGCCAAACCGCGAATCAAGGCGATCGATCCAACCAACAAGGTCGTCTGTCGCGTCCACATCAACGATCGAAGTGGCCGCAAGCGTACCTACTTCATCTCGCGGGCCAAGTGGATCGCGTTTTGGGAGAGCGAGGGACGACAGGTGTGGGGATACCGGTTCCCAGTCGATCCTTATGCGTCACAGCTTCCTGGTGAGGCACTCGCAGGAGCTGATCACCATGAGACCAGCGACCTGGTCGGCATGTAGTTTCAACGTCGCCGCCTACGCAAAGGCGGTTTTCATTTTGTGATAAGATGCCTTTCGGTATGTCTGATTTGCTCTCAAAACTTAATCCTGAGCAGCAAGCGGCTGTCACGCATGTGGACGGCCCACTCATGATTGTGGCCGGGGCAGGGACAGGGAAAACGACCGTGATCACACACCGGATCGCCTGGCTCATTGAGCAGGGTCATGCCAAGCCTGAGGAAATTTTAGCGCTTACGTTTACCGATAAGGCTGCCGGGGAAATGGAAGAGAGAGTAGATCGCCTGTTGCCCTACGGATATGTGGATCTGCAGATTTCAACCTTTCACGCGTTTGCCGAAAAGCTCCTGCGCGATTATGGCGTTGAGATCGGACTGTCACGTGATTTTCGATTAGTGAATGAACTAGACGCGTGGCTTCTGGCGCGACAGCATTTTGACCGTTTTGAACTTGACCACTATCGCCCGCTTGGAAACCCTACGAAGTACATTCGTTCGCTGCTCACGCATTTTTCTCGTGCCAAGGACGTGGGTGTGGATCCTGACGCGTATCAAGCAACGATCGAGGCGAGATTTGCTGATCAGGATTCTGCTCAGGCAGATGAAGCCACCACTTCTGAGATCAAACGGTTGAGAGAACTCGCTGGTGCTTATCGAACCTATCAACAAATTTTGCTTGAGCATGACTGCCTTGATTTTGGCGACCTCATGCTCTACACATTGAAACTGTTGAAAGACCGCCCTGCGGTGCGAGACATCATCCGAGCACGATTTAAGTTTGTTCTCGTCGATGAATTTCAAGACACGAACGATGCCCAGTATGAGATCGTCCGAGAGATTGCCTCGCCCAAGAACAACCTGACTGTTGTGGGCGACGATGATCAGTCTATTTATAAATTTCGTGGCGCGTCGCTTGCCAATATCCTCCGTTTTGAAACAGACTTTCCAGCTGCCAGACACGTCGTGCTCACGTCCAATTACCGATCCGCGCAACGAATTCTTGATCACGCCTATGACTTCATTCAACACAACAATCCCAATCGTTTGGAAGTAACCTCCTCAAGATCCTTGTCAAAAAAGCTACAGGCCTCAAAAGATCTCAAGGCAACCGTTGAGCATCTGCACGCTCTCACCAGTGAAGAAGAAGTTGCAACCGTAGTCCGAAAAATTCTTGCGCTTCGTGAGGCTGAGCCAGAGGTCGAGTGGAGTGATTTTGCCATTCTGGTGCGATCCAATTCTGCAGGAACAGATTTTGCCCAGGCTCTGGAGCGCCATCAGATTCCGTATCAGTTTTTGGCGCTCTCGGGACTCTACACGAAGCCTGCTGTGCTCGACATGCTGGCATTTCTGCGTGTGATCGATCACGTGTTTGATTCACCAAGTTTCTACCGATTGCTTACCTCGCCTGTGGTTGGAGTGAGTGAGAGGGGAGTGATGGAACTGAACCGGTTGGCAGCTCGCAAAGGCAAGTCATTGTATGAAGCTTGCGAAATGGCGCAGAGTTTTTCACGTCTTGATCCATCGGACGAAGAGCTCATCCACGAACTGATCCAAAAAATTTCTGCCTGGCAACGTCAGGCGCGCACGCGCAAAGTCGGCGAGCTCCTCGTCATGATCGCCAAAGAGTCTGGATACCTTGAGCATGTCAACTCGATGGACGAGCGCCACAAGATCGAGACGTTCAGTCATCTTCAGCAGTTGTATCAGCGGTTAAAAGCGTTTGAGCGTTCAAGTGAACACCCAATTCTTCACAATTTTCTCAAAGAGTTTGCCCACGAACGAGACGCCGGTGAGGAAGGATCGCTCAGTGTGGACCTTGAATCTGGTCCTGACCTGGTGCGCATCATGACCATCCACGCGGCAAAGGGTTTGGAATTTCGTTATGTGTTTATTGTGAACCTGGTCGCGCAAAAATTTCCGACCCGCGCCATGAAGGATGCCATTGAGCTCCCAGAAGGACTCGGTTCGCAAGCGCCGACAGAAGGTGACGCACATCTTGAGGAAGAGCGTCGTCTATTCTATGTGGCCATGACGCGAGCCAAGGAAGGTTTGTATTTCACCTCAGCCGATGATTATGGTGGTGCTCGCAAACGTAAGATCTCGCCATTTCTCCACGAGCTTGGGTACACACAGCCTGAGAGTCCTGCCTCTATTCTTGAACTCATTGATGAGACAGAATACAACCTAAAACCTACACCCTACCCCGCTCCTGTTCCCAAGCAATTTTCGTTTACACAGTTGGCCGCATTCAAGACCTGTCCTTTGCAGTACAAATTTGCACACATTCTCAAAGTCCCTGTGATGGGAAAATGGACCTTCTCGTTTGGCAAGACCATGCACAATACGTTACAGAGATTTTTTACCCTCTGGCTTGAACGAACAGGCAAAAAACAGACAAGCCTGTTTGAAGCTGATCTTGCACCGATTGACGGAATCCCTGTGAGCATGGAGGAGCTTCTCAATGCCTATCAAACATGCTGGCAGGACGATTGGTATGTGAATGATCGACAACGGGAAGAATATCGTGAACAGGGGAGAGCGTCGCTTAAACAGCTCTGGGCGCAGTATCACTTGGCGCCACCATCACCGCTCTTTGTTGAGCAGGGATTTACCATGAAGATCGGCGACATCGCCCTGAAGGGACGCATCGATCGCATCGATGCCTGCGAGGATGGAATCGAAATCATCGATTACAAAACAGGCTCGCCCAAAACCGAGCTCACGCTGGACGATAAGGAGCAGCTCCTGCTCTACCAACTCGCCGCGGTACAGGTTCTCGGTCTCAAACCAAAACGGCTGACCTATCATTACCTCGGGGACAATTCAACCGTGTCGTTTTTAGGAACGCAAAAACAACTTGATGACTTGGAGCAATCTCTCATTTCACGTGTGCAAGGCATTCGTGACTCTGACTTTCAAGCCACCCCAGGCTTCCACTGTCAGTTCTGTGATTTTGCTGATATCTGTGAGTTCCGTCAGTAAAACGCGCGCGTCACAAAATTTTCTCGAACGGTCTGGCGAGCCCACAGGATTCGTAAGCGTGGGTCGGACAGACCTGAGAGAAAATTTTGCTTCACCTGGATTTTACAAGCGAATGCTATAATAGATCTAGTATGGCCGTCTCCTCATTACGCGATCTTCTCTCTGGTTCTCTTAAACGCGCCGGAGTGTTGCGTTCGGTTCGCGCTTCCATGGTCGTGGAGGCAGCCAATCGAATGATCCCTGCGTACTTACCCTCATTTCGCTCAAAAGATGTTCAAGCGGTATCGTTTCAAAAAGGTGTCCTGCGACTTCGGGCCATCAATGCACCAGCGAGACATCTGATCAAGACCCACGAGTCTGATCTCCTTACCAAACTCCGTGAAGAATTTCCTCCGGCAAAAATAGAACGCCTTCAACTCATCTTCTCTCATGAACCTGTGCGCTATGAGCTTTCGTAGCTATCTTATTCTCATGACCCTGGCGAGTCTGGCTGCCTGGAGCGCCTGGGTGGTTGTGCTCAACGCGATCGATCCCACACAGTCAGGTTGGCTTGGCTTTTTTCTGTTCTACGTCACGTTTGCCATTGCGCTCTTTGGGACGCTCTCGCTGCTTGGGATTGCCGTCCGCCTATGGAAAAAACAAGCGGCCCTTCCCGCCCGTATCACTCTAAAAGCCTTTCGTCAGGCCTTGCTATTCACAGCTCTATTTGTTGTTTCACTTTTGCTTTTTTCCCAAGGCTGGTTCCGTTGGTGGACCATGCTTCTGGTGCTGTGTATCGTGGGGTTCATAGAACTTGCGTTTGCTTCGACACAACACTCCTTTGAACACAAAAAAGATCCAGAACCGACTTGATGTGCGGCTTCCCATAGAGTAAGATCGTGTGGCTATGTTCGGTAAACTCCTTGGCCATCTTTCTAAGGATCTCGGCATTGATCTTGGGACCTCTAACACCCTTGTCTACTCAAAGGACGGGGGCATTGTGATTAACGAACCATCGATCGTTGCGGTGAACACGCGAACCGATCAAATTCTTTCTGTTGGAAAGGATGCCAAGGACATGCTGGGGAAAACGCCACCTCATATTCAAATTACAAAGCCACTGAGCAAGGGCGTTATTTCTGATTTCGAAGTAACAGAGAAAATGCTCAAGTATTTCATTGACAAAGTGCACACAGAGTCTTTTACCTTTGTTCCTCGACCCACGATTGTCATTGGTGTTCCTTTGGAAACGACTGAAGTGGAACGAAAAGCCATCGAGGATGCAGCCCTTTCTGCGGGCGCAAGAAAAGTCCATCTTGTTGAAAATCCCATGCTGGCGGCCTTAGGGGCCCGGCTTCCACTGTCTGAATCTGTGGGTATGATGATTGTTGATATCGGTGGTGGGACAACCGAGATCGCGGTGATGTCACTCGCGGGTGTGGTGACATGGAAGTCGCTCGATATCGCAGGAGAGGAGATGAACAAAAATATTATTCAGTACGCTCGAGATCAATTTAATCTGCTCCTGGGAGAGAGAATCGCTGAGAGAATCAAAATGCGGATTGGGACCGCCATTGAACAGGATGCTCCCATGGAAATGGAAATGCGTGGCCGAGATCTGCTGACAGGTCTTCCAAAAGAAATCATGGTCAACGATACACAGATTCGTGATGCGCTCCAGCGCTCTGTCCGAACCATCATTGATAACGTCAAGGCTACGCTTGAAACCACGCCACCAGAACTCGTCGCGGATATCTACGAACGTGGCATTGTGCTGACTGGTGGGGGAGCCCTTTTGCGTGGATTGGATGTGCTCATCTCACGCCAGGCAGCCATTCCTGTTCGTGTGGCCGAAGACCCACTCACCTGCGTGGTGCGTGGAGCCGGACTCCTTCTGGATAATCGTGAATTGCTTGCGGATATAACCCTTCCATCGGCAACGGAGGGAAGTATCGTATGAAGATCAGACCATCTTTTCGGAACAGACGTCCGTGGCTTGGAGTCGTGTTGTTCTGCTCTGTGGGGATGATGCTCTTTCTTTTTCGTGGCTGGACATTGACCGTTCTGGAGCCCATGCTCGCCTTTTTTTCTGGTGCAGCTCAGAGACTCACCTCCGAGCTCAGTTCACAAGAAGAACAAACGCTCCGGGATCAAATCACCGCTCTCTCCATTGACCGCGCTGCCTACTTGCAATTGATCGATGAAAATTCCACGCTGAAAGCAGAACTCGGATTTCAAGAGCGCACAGGCCTGTCCTCAATTCCCGCCAGGGTCATTTCCAAAAGCTTGTCACAAACCGTCTCGCGTTTTGTTATGGATGTCGGCACCAAAGACGGCATACAGATCGGCGATCCGATCGTGACAGACGATGGTCTCTTTGTTGGAACCGTGAGATCCGTGCAGAGCGGGTCCAGCACAGCCATGGCCCTTTCTGACCCCTCACATACCACGGCCGTGAGTTTACTCAATGATCGACGAACGATCGGTGTGGGGTCTGGAACGGTCGGTGGGCTTCTGGAAATTCGGTTTATTCCTGCGGATGAGTCGATCCAGGTAAATGATTTGGTGGTCACGTCGGGACTCGAGGAAACCGTTCCAAGTGGACTGCTCATTGGCCTCGTGAATGCGGTCTCACAAGATCCAACGACTCTGTTTTTAACAGCCGTGGTTGAACCCCTTGCCGATCTTCGGCGACTCAAGTCTGTCCTTGTCCTCACGTCAGAAGCTCTATGAAACGCATCTTCCTCATCGTCTTTTTCGTGCTGCTTTCGATGTGCGAGTTGGGTTTTGTTTCCGCTCTTCCATTCCCCGTGGATCGATTGCCTCTTGTGCTCGTTGCGAGTGTCTTTTTGTTTCAATCCCTTGATGTACGACCGGCGGCTTGGTGGATGGTTCTTCATGGCGTCTTTCTTGATCTTTTACAGACGTCGTCTATTCGTTTTGAAATTGTGCCGCACGCCGTTGCAGCCCTGGTGCTGGTTCTGGCATCTCGCCACCTGTTTTCCAACCGTTCCTTTTGGGGCGTCCTGGGAACCTTTGCCTTAAGCCTTTTTGCCCTTTCTTGTACGGAGATTTTGCTCTCTATCTTCCAAGCCCTCTTTGAAGATTTCTCGCTCTCTTTTGATGTACTTGTGGCCATGCGTCTCTGGGGTCTGGGTTTGGGGACACTGTTGCTGCTCATCTTCTTTCCTTTGACGGAGCTTCTCACACGAGCTCAAAAAAATCTGCTTTCCTTTTAATTTCCTATGCTCTTTTCCCGATCCACTTCGCCTTCTCGTGTGTTCGTCCTCCAAGAGGATAATCGGTTTGGTTCACGCAAAACGCGAGCCTCTGAATCCCCACTGGAAATTCCTTTTTCATGGAAGGATGGCACCGAACCACAAAGAGCGTTGGGTCGAATTTCTGGTTCAATTTCCACAGGACGTTTCCGTCTCCTCTCTCTCATTCTTCTGAGCGTACTGCTTTTATTTCTTGGGCGCTCTGTTCAATTGCAGGTGGTGCGTGGCGCTTCCTATCAAGCCCTCTCGCAGGAGAACCGCTATTCCACCCAGTGGCTTATTCCACCACGCGGTGTCATTGTTGATCGACAGGGCGAAACTCTTTCCTGGAATCAATCCATTTTTGTGCTCACCATGGATCCCGTAGCCCTCCCGGAGACTGAGCAAGAGCGTTCGGATCTCTTCCTGAAGGTTGCCTCTTTAACGGGCTTGCAAATCACCGACCTCGATCTGCTTTTTTCTAGTGCCTCTTCTAGTCAAACCCCTCTGACCGTAATGGAAGACGTTCCATATGAAACAGCTCTCCGACTCTCGACACAGCTGACGCTGTTGCCAGGGTTTTCTTTGAACACAAAATCGATCCGGAGGTATGACAGCTCCATCCCGTCCCTTTCCCAGGTGTTGGGTTACACGGGCTCCATGAACGAGGATGAGTATGCAGAGCTCAAATCATCTGGCTATCGTCTCAGCGACGACATTGGAAAGGCAGGAGTGGAAAAAACGTATGAAGGTATTTTGAGAGGAGAGCCGGGCGCACGGATTTCGGAAGTCAACGCACGCGGTGAGGAAGTCTCGGTTGTCTCGCAGACCCAGCCCCAGGAAGCGGGAACCATGACTCTCAGCATCGACGCGGCGTTTCAAAAATTTGCTGAGCAGAAGCTGACCGAGACCCTTCAGCGCGTCGGCGCCTCCCGGGGTTCCATTGTCGCCCTGGAACCTCAGACAGGGGCTGTGAGGGCTTTGGTGAGCCTTCCGACGTTTGACAGCAACGAATTTGTCGGAGGTATCTCGCAGGATCGTTACAACACCCTTCTTTCAGATCCAAACCAACCCTTGTTTCCTCGTGCCATCGCCGGTGAGTTTCCATCTGGCTCTATCTTTAAGCCCTACGTTGCCTATGCCGCGCTCACAGAAGGGATCGTCCAGGAACACACCTCGTTTCTTTCAACAGGTGGCGTTCGGATTGGTCAGTGGTTTTTTCCAGACTGGAAAGCCGGAGGACATGGTGTCACGGATGTGCGCAAAGCCATTGCCCAATCAGTGAACACCTATTTTTACATTGTCGGTGGGGGACTGGATGATGTCACCGGGCTTGGGGTGGAGCGCATCTCTGATTACGCAGAAAAATTTGGATTCGGCAGCCCAACCGGAATTGACATACCTGGCGAAGCCGATGGATTTCTTCCGTCAAAAGAATGGAAACAAGAAGTGAAGGGTGAGCGTTGGTATGTGGGGGACACCTATCACTATGCAATCGGCCAAGGAGATTTTTTGACAACGCCCCTGCAGATGGCGGTCGCTGTTTCTGCGATTGGCAATGGAGGGCTGATGTGCACACCCTCTGTGGTGGAATCCGTGGATGGGCTTGGCGCTTCACAGATAGGGCACGAACCTTGCCGACCATTGGATCAGCTGAACGTGCAAGCTCTTGAATTAGTCCGCGAAGGCATGCGCGAAACGGTCACGGCAGGAAGCGCTCGTTCACTCTCTCTGCTCACGCAAGCTGTTGCAGGAAAAACAGGCACCGCACAAACACCAGGTGATCGACCGTATCATTCCTGGTTTACAGGATTTGGACCCTACGATGACCCAACGCTCACACTGGTCGTTCTGATCGAGGAGGGTGGTGAGAGCACCGATGCCGCTGTGCCACTCGCCCGAGAGTTATTCACCTGGTGGTTTGACAACAATCCGTGAGCACGATAGCCTAAATGAGCACTCACCGAATGGCGGGTGTTCTCTTTTTAAGAATCTATGCCATCGTATCTCTCCACGAAAGGACTTCAAGAAATAAAAGAAGAACTCATACGTCGGCAAAAAATTACCCGACGGGAAATTGCTGAAAAGATTGCCAATGCTAAAGAGCTTGGTGATCTCTCGGAAAATTTTGAGTACCAGGAATCGAAAGAAGAACAAGGGATGAACGAAGCACGGATTGCGCAGCTAGAAAATCAAATCCACGATGTGGTGATTATCGACGCTGCTTCAGGATCATCCCAGATTGGCATTGGCACGATGTTCATTGCCGAGGTTGGGGGACAAAAAAAATCGTTTACCATGGTCGGTTCCAATGAAGCGGATCCCTTGAAGGGAAAAATTAGCAACGAGTCTCCCATTGGCTTGGCATTCCTTGGCGCGAAAACAGGAGATGTTGTTTCCATAGAGGTTCCTTCTGGTACAATGAAATATACGATCGTTGAAATTCACTAATATGATTCAAGAAGAAAAAGATCGTCTCAGCCGACTAGAAAAGCTCCGTGCCGCTCAGATTGATCCCTATCCAACGCAAGGCCAGCGTACGCACCTGGCAGAAGAAGTGCTTCAGCAATTTGATGATCTTCTTGAAAAAAAAGTGACCGTCAAAATCCTTGGGCGCGTGCGTTTGCTTCGAAAGCATGGTGGACTCACGTTCGCTCAGATTCAAGATCAATCTGGCATCATTCAAGTGGCGTTGCGCAAGGATGTCCTGGGTCAGGAAGCTTATGATTTTTTTCACGAGACGATTGACGTAGGTGATTTTCTTGAGGTGAGTGGGCAGGTGTTTCTCACCAAGAAAGGCGAGAAGACTGTCGAGATCGCAAACCACCGCCTGCTCAGCAAGGCGATCCTTCCATTGCCAGAAAAATGGCATGGACTCAGTGATGTCGAAGCGCGTTTTAGAAAACGCTATCTTGATCTAATCATGAGCGACGACGTCCGGACACGACTCACGCTGCGTTCAAAGATTATCTCCTCGATTCGTTCTCTCTTGGACGCACGTGGATTCCTTGAAGTGGAAACACCGACGCTACAACCCGTCTACGGTGGGGGATTTGCCCGGCCTTTTGTCACGCATCATAACGCCTTGGACACAGATTTTTATTTGCGCATTTCCGATGAGATGTATTTGAAGCGTTTGCTCGTGGGAGGATTTGAAAAAGTCTACGAAATAACAAAAGTCTTTCGCAATGAAGGACTTGATCGCGATCACAATCCTGAGTTCACGATGTTCGAGGCACAGATCGCCTATGAAAATTATGAATACGGGATGGATTTGTTTGAGGAAATTTTTGAGACGGCTGCTGTACAGGCCCTTGGCTCTCCAGAAATCCAGCAGGAGGACGTGGTTGTCAGCGTCAAACGTCCATGGAAACGACTGCGTCTCATCGATGCGGTTGAAGAAATCGGTGGCGTGATGAAATCCGTGTGGACGAATCCAGAGGAAGCACGAGCGGTTTTACAAAAAAAGCTTCCCACGTCTGCACACCCTGATTTGAACCGCATGAAGACGACGGGTGAGATGATGGCCTATGCCTTTGAAATGCTCGTGGAAGAACACCTGATTCAGCCGACGATTATCTACGACTACCCTGTGGAAGTTTCGCCCTTGGCAAAAAAATGTCCGGCAGATCCACGATTCGTTGAGCGCTTTGAAGCCTTTGCCATGGGAAGTGAAATCGGAAATAATTATTCTGAGCTGAACGATCCAGTTGATCTTGAAAAACGGTTTCTCGAAGAAAAGGACCGCGAAGCAGCTGGATTTGATGAGGCTCACCAGACGGATACGGATTATCTTGAAGCCATCAAGCACGGCATGCCTCCAGCCTGTGGTTTGGGCATTGGCATTGATCGGATGGTAATGCTTCTGACCGGTGCCAAAAATATCAAGGAAGTTATTCTGTTTCCTACGCTGCGTCCGAGCCGCGAAGGCTGATATGAAATCGAAGCGTGTGCTGGTATTTGGGACGTTTGATGGACTGCATGATGGGCACCTGTTTTTCCTGCGATCCGCAAAGGCCAAGGGAACGCATCTCATTGTTGCCGTGGCGCGAGATGCGCATGTCAAGATCCTGAAAGACAAACGACCCGTGATGAGTGAACAGAAAAGACTGGAGTCCGTAAAAAATTTGAAATCTGTTGACGAGGCCTCTTTGTGCGATGAACAACTTGGGGGATATGGCATCATTGAAGCAACCAAACCGGATCTGATCGTGTTGGGACATGACCAACGTGCGCTTGAACAAGATCTCGTCAGGTGGATGAGTGAAGCCCACCAATATCTTCCCATTTCACGACTGAAGAAAGTACCTGTAGTGAGGTCTATCGAACTATGAAACCCGTCAAAGATCTCGCCATCGCTGTTGCTATTTGTGAACGTGATGGAAAAATTTTGATGCTGCAGAGGAAGGATGACAATCCGTTGTGGGATAAAAAATGGGAATTTCCCGGTGGCAAGATTGAGGCAGGGGAGCAGCCTGATTCAGCGATTGATCGAGAGGTGAGGGAAGAAACAGGCTTGCCGATTATCAACTCACGGTTTTTTAAGCTCCATGATCATGACTGGGAACTCGAAGAAAAAATTTTGCGTGTGCACATTCATTGTTTTCATTGTGTCGTCGGGGATGGGGAGGCCGTTGTTGAAATAGATCACGCCTATCAGTTTGGCTGGTTTTCGCTTCAGGATGCCCTGACCCTTGATTCTCTGGAGGCGAACGACGATATTCTTAAGGCTTATTTGCATGAAACGGTATCGCACGTGGGTTGAAGTGAGTGAGAGGGCTCTCACGCACAACGTGGAAACGCTGCGCTCACTGCTTGAAGATGGCGCGCGTTTTTGTGCCGTGGTGAAAGCCAATGCCTACGGTCATGGCCTTTTTGAGGTCGCGGGCATCGCTGCACGTGCAGGTGTTGATGCCTTTGCCGTAGATTCCATTGACGATGCCCTTTCACTGCGAGAGGTCTATCCGAGTGCCATGATTCTCACGCTTGGCTACACCATGTCAGATCGCTTTCGCGAGGCGCTGAGTGCCAACATTCATCTCACCGTGTCAGATCTGGAAGGGATTGAGCAAGCCCAAACCATTGGACGTGAATTGGCAAAAACATTCCCGATTCATCTGAAGGTCGAAACAGGAACCATGCGTCAAGGCGTGAACATGGAAGACCTGACCGATATGGCTCTTCATCTCTCCCGTTGTGATCGTGTTTCTCTTGAAGGTGTCTCGACACATTTTGCCAATATCGAAGACTCGGAAAATCCAGAATTTGCCGCGCGGCAGTTTTCACTGTACGAACAAGCTCTTTCTATTCTCTCAGAGCACCAAATTTGTCCGCCCTGGCGACACTGTGCCTGCTCAGCCGCGATCATTCTGTATCCGCAAACCCATCAAACCCTTGTCCGAGCGGGAATTTCTCTGTACGGCCTCTGGTCATCCGAGTTGGTAGAAAATACAGTCAGACGACTCAACCTTGGATGTGATCTTCAGCCTGTGCTCACCTGGAAGTCGAGAGTGACCCAGATCAAAACCGTCCACATGGGCACCCCGATTGGCTATGGCCTCACCGAGGTCATGAAGCGCAGTGGAAGACTTGCGGTGATTCCTGTGGGATACTTTGATGGGTATGACCGGTTGCTTTCCTCCAAGGGGGAAGTGCTGATCAAGGGAACAAGATGCAAAGTCATGGGAAGGATCTGTATGAATATGATGATGGTGGATGTCTCGCAGGTCCCTCAGCTTGAGAAAGAGGATGAAGTCATTTTGCTCGGAACCGACGGTCGACACCGTGTCACAGCCGAGGATCATGCTCGCTTATGCCAGACGATTCCCTATGAAGTTCTCACACGCATCAATTCTGCCTTGCCCCGTGTGATTGTATGAGTCGACGCGATTTTTTTAAACAAAACCTTCGGCATCGCTATCGAGGACGGGACCGAGAGAATCCGTATTTTCGACGCGTCAAAAAGATTCCATGGAAAGGTCTCAGCCTCACCGTGGGTTCACTCGTTGTCCTGATCGGCCTCCTGACATTTTTGTTTGCTCATCCAGCTTTAGGAATTCAGGAGGTGGTCATCCATGGTCTCACACACATCGACCACAAGGAATTTGAAACAGAGGTTTTGTCCTATCTCGATGAGCGAGCCTTGCTGTTTTTTCACCACAGGAATCAATTTCTCTTTTCAGACAAAGACCTTCTAAGCCGTCTTGAACAGCACTTCACGTTTGCTTCCCTGAGTGTCTCTCAAGAGGGGAAGAAGCTGTACATCGCGGTCGAAGAGCGAAGTTCAAACCTCATCTGGGTCACGGATCAAGAATATGTTGTTGATGTCCATGGGGTGGTGGTTCGACAACTCAATAGGGAACAGACGGAAGATGCCAAGCTCGCTTCCCAGCTCCCTTTGTTTTACGACATTAACCAAGTTCCGGTCTCAGTAGGTTCAGTTGTTCTCACGGAACAGGAAATCGTGAGCGTGTTTGCGTTTCACAAAATCCTGGCCTCACAGGACATTCCATTCACGCAGACGCGTTTAAATCGTCTTGTAGGTGGTTGGATGAGTGTCGTAACACAGAAGGGCTATGAAATCTATTTTGACGTCACAGGAGACATTGAGACACAGGGAGAGGCCTTGAAAACCGTCCTGGCAGAAGAGATAGAGGATCCCGCGGACCTTGAGTATATTGATTTACGATTTGGGGATCATGTGTATTTTAAATAACTGGGGTCAGGTCGGATTATGGACTTTCCTGAACCAGCTTGTCGTATAAGGCATATTGTGCGACACACTTCTTCTCTCTTCCCTTATGACTGAGGGAAGGACAGAGATTCCCCTACAAAAGTTTTAGGATCGCGAGTTTTGCAATGGTTTCAAATAAAATCTGTCAGGTAGACAAGCAACAACGTAATAACACCGATTAAAAAAAATGTAAGTCCAATGAGGGACAAGGCCATGATGAGCTCATCATCCTCCCCTGCCCCACGAATCATGTTGACGCTCACGCCAATAAAGATCGCAAGTGGAATCCCAGCAAAGGCCCAACCAAGAAACTTTAGAACGAATTCAAGGGTCATAATGTTGCTTAATCGACGAATTACGAATGGTACGAATATACGAATCGAAAATTTTAGTACGAAATTAAGTATCCGAGAGGATCCGTTGGAATCCCATCCTTTCTCACCTCAAAGTGTAGGTGAGGCCCGGTTGATAGTCCAGTGCTTCCCACAGCGCCGATGATGTCTCCACGTGCCACGAATTGATCTGCGACGACATCGATTCGTGAAAGATGCGCGTAGAGGGTTGAGATACCATTTGCATGAATGACCATCACGTAATTTCCATAGAGCCGGCCTGTTTTTGCAAATGCGACATAGCCCGTTGCCGCTACACCAACCGGTGTTCCCGTCGCTGCTGGCAAATCAAGACCTGAGTGTTCAAACAAATTTCGAAAGGGATACGTTGGATCATGAAAATAGGTTGATATTCCTCGAAGCGTAGGGCTAAATGGCCAGGAAAGCACAGACGAATCCCCTCCCTCGTCCGCTTCACTCAACTTGCCCTCAATTTCTTGCTGCAGCAAAAGAATTTCCTGATTGATAAATGTTTGTTCCTGTTTGACCTCCTGAAGCAGGGATTGAAATGTAGATTCCGATTGTTGTGTTTGCGTGATCAAAAATTCCTTCGAGCCTGTCTCCTCACTGAGACGATCAAGGTCTTTGTCTAGACTCTCCTCAAGTGAAACAAGGTCTGTTTTTTTGGTTTCCTCATTTGTCATTTTTTCTTCAAGCGCGGCCTTCGTGCTCCGAGCCTCATCAACCGTTTTTTTCAGATCCTCAGAAATATTGGACAGTTGTTGCAGGTTATCAAAAAGCTCGGAAAAAGAATCGTTGCTGAAGAAAAGTTCCAGCGGCACGGCCGTGTCTTCCGTTTGAATTTGTCTCAGGACTTCTGCTATCAGTGTTCGTTCGTAATCCAGTTGTTCCTGCGTGGACTGGATCTCTTCATCCAAGGACGCCAGTTCAATGTTGACCAAATCAATCGAAGCCTCGGCCGCCTCGATATCGAGTTTGGTTTTCGCAATCCGATTTTCAAGCAAATCAATTTCCCCGTACAAGGTCGCCTCCTGAGCCTGAAGGTTTTCGATTTTTTCTTTGTAGGAATCGATCTGACTGTTTAAGGCATCGATCGACTCTCGCTTCTCGTCAATTTTTGTGGAGAGGTCGTCAATGGCTGAATTGCTCTGTGCGTTTACGGTTCCGACAAAAAAGACTGGCAGGCTCAGAAGAGCCAGCAAAAACATCGTACGGCTGAGGGAATGAAGCGTTGAGCTGAGACTCATGCGGAGAGTTTGTTGAGAGCGATTGTTAGTCGAGAAAGGGTTTCGTCCTTCCCAAGCACCCAGGCGAGTTGAAATGGACTAGCTGACTGCTCTGATCCTGAAAGGGCCACGCGCAAGGGCCAGAGGACATTTCCATTTTGGAGACTCTTTGATTCAATATACTGCTTTATGGCGTGTTCAATCAATGAGACGTTTTCAAAAACGCTTGGCGAAAATGAACCGACAAGGCCAGACAGGCCCTGCAGCTGTGCCTGGGCATCTTCTCTTGTAGATTTTTTCCAAACTAAGATACTCGCATCGTAGTCACTGATAGAAAGATACGGACGCACACGATCTGACACCTCGCTCAAGACTTCGAGTCGCTCCACCTCCACGGTAAGAATCTTTTTGAGCATCTCGTCTGTCACGACTTCATCGTTTGTCAAAAAGTTTTTTGATGCACTCACAAGAGCATCCAGGTCCATGGCTCGCAGATACTGACCATTCATCCATCTCAGCTTTTGCACGTCAAACACCGCGCCACTCTTGTTGACTTTCGAGAGATCAAACAGTTCGATCAACTCGTCCATTTTGTAAATTTCTCGATCGGCCGTTGGATTAAAACCCAAGAGCGCGACGTAGTTGATGAGGGCTTCTGGCAAATACCCCTTGGCAAGATAATCCTCCACAGCTACATCGCCCTGCCGTTTTGAAAGTTTGGATTTATCTGGATTCAACACAAGCGGAAGATGTGCAAACACCGGTAGATCCCAACCGAACGATTGGTAGAGATGGACGTGTTTTGGAACGGACGAGATCCATTCCTCTGCTCGGATGATATGCGTGATGCCCATCAAGTGATCGTCGACAACTACGGCCAAATGATACGTTGGGAACCCGTCACTTTTCATGAGAACCTGATCGTCAATTTCCTCATTGTTGATCGTGATCGAGCCACGGATGGCGTCTTCAAAGGTTGTGATGCCATCAGGAATTTTCAGTCGAATAACATGAGACTCCCCTGCCGCAAGCCGCTTTTGGATTTCATCTGTGGAAAGAGAAAGGCAATGACGATCGTACTTGGTGGATTGCTTCACCTGTTGCTGTCGTTCACGCAGTTCTTTGAGACGTTCTGGCGTACAAAAACAATAGTACGCACTTCCCTTTTCAAGCAGCATCTGAGCGTGCTCCTGATAGATAGGCAGACGTTCTGATTGAACATACGGCCCTTCATCCCAACTCAGATGCATCTGTTTAAGCGTCTTCAAAAGGGCTTCCACCGATCCTTCGACGTAACGTGTGCGGTCCGTATCTTCGATGCGAAGCAAAAACGTCCCGTGATTTTTTTTGGCAAAAAAATAGTTGTAGAGCGCTGTGCGCAACGATCCAATATGTAGGTAGCCGGTTGGTGATGGGGCAAGACGGGTTTTGATGTTCATACTTCAGAAAATTGGCGATACACTTCAGGAAAGACACGCGAGACGGCCTTCCAGAATCTTCGAGCCTTCAGTGTACTCAAAACGACCACGAATGGAAAGACAACACTCGCGTTCACAATGCGTCGCCATCGTCGTGGCTCTTTCATCAGTCGCCAGACCCACTCCAGTCCAATTCTCTGAATGGCTTTTGGCGCGCGTTTTTTTTGACCTGAAAGCATATCAAGCGCTCCACCCACACCGATCCAGATTCTCACATGCGGGAGCAGAACTCTCATCTGAAACATAAACGCCTCCTGTTTCCCCTGCCCCAAGGCAACGGCGACAACAGCAGGATTCGCATCTTTGATTTGCTCGATCGTATGTTGGGAGATGTTGACTGTTGTGCCGTCAAATTCCACATGACCGGGATCAACAGCAACCACTTGAAGATCTGGCAGGCTTTGCAGCAAACCCATGGCTGTTGACTGTGCGGATCCTGGCGCTCCACCCAAAAGCAACAATCGCCTATTTTTTTGTGAACAGAGCCGGGCTAAGTCCTGAAGCACATCAACGCCAGGATGACGATGGTGAAGCGTAGAATCTGTGAGCGCAGCAACGGCATATCTGAGACTGACGGAGTCTGGAAGTGAGAGATCAGCCGCATTGAGTTGATCTTGAAACGTTTTATTTCTACGCGCCAACAACAAAAACTCGGCATTGGTTGTGACAATGACCTTCCCTTTTTCAAACTCAAGCCAAGCCAGAAGTTTTTCCTCAAGCTCAGAGTCAGTCAGATCATCAATTCTCACGTCAAAAAGAATATGCTGCTGCACATGTGAGCATCATAGCAAAAAATTGGCTTATTCACAGATTGACAAATCGTATTTAGCACTCTACACTTGTGAGTGCTAAATGATTTTTTGAAAAGGATTTGAGTGGCACGGTGTCTGACCCTGGCCGGCTAGCGCAGGCCGAAGGCCGAGCACCGACAGGGTCTGCACCGTGACGAGGCTCAAATCCTAATTGCGAATATATGATGCCAAATAATTTTACACACAAATCCCAAGAGGCCTTGCAGATGGCGCATC
This sequence comes from Candidatus Uhrbacteria bacterium, assembly GCA_023246355.1. GTDB lineage: Bacteria > Patescibacteriota > Patescibacteriia > UBA9934 > GWF2-40-263 > JACRJW01. The sequence goes on from JAHFIQ010000003.1 coordinate 55,415, forward strand.
ACATTGCCGTGGAGCATGGCCAGCAAACGCTGGAGCCAATCCATCTCCTCTCTTCCCTACTCACGCAGGACGACGGCGTGGTCGGTGCACTCGTGGACAAAATCACACCAGCACGTGGAAACCTGCGAGGCGAAGTCGATCACATCCTCGATTCCCTTCCAAAAACCGGTGGTGGTTCGCCAGGAGGCCTTGCGCAAATTTACATGAGCCAACAGATGGCGGCCGTGCTAGCTCAGGCTCACAAAAAAACGAAAGCCTTCAAAGACGAATTTATCTCCACGGAGCATTTGTTTTTGGGATTGCTTTCAAACAAGGCGATCAATCGGCTTCTGCTTGGGTACAACATCACTGAAGAATCCGTCATGACGGCACTCAAGGATGTTCGTGGCAACCAACGCGTTGACTCGCCAGAGCCTGAGGGCCGCTACCAAGCTTTGCAAAAGTACGGCCTTGATCTCACTCAGGCTGCACGTGATGGCAAGCTTGATCCGATTATTGGTCGAGACATGGAGATCCGTCGGCTCATGCAGGTTCTCTCACGACGCACAAAAAATAATCCTGTACTCATTGGAGAAGCTGGGGTTGGAAAAACAGCGGTAGTCGAAGGACTGGCGCAGCGGATTGTCTCCGGGGACGTCCCAGAACTCCTTAAAGATAAGGTCGTTGTTTCTCTCGACCTAGGCGCGCTTGTTGCTGGAACAAAATATCGTGGGGAGTTTGAAGATCGCCTGAAGGCTGTCATCAAGGAAATTGAAAATTCAAGCGGACGCATTATTTTGTTTATTGACGAATTGCATACAATCGTTGGAACCGGAACCGTGGAGGGTGGCTCCATGGATGCGTCAAACATTTTGAAGCCCGCCCTGGCTCGTGGGAACCTGCGCGCCATCGGAGCAACCACGCTCAAGGAGTATCAAAAACACATTGAAAAAGACGCAGCGCTTGAGCGACGTTTTCAGCCCGTGATCGTGGAGGAACCAAGCGTCCAGGATACGATCGCGATTTTGCGCGGCATCAAAGAAAAATATGAAGTGCATCACGGTGTGCGCATTTCAGATCCATCAATCGTGGCGGCGGCACAGCTCTCGCATCGCTACATCACGGATCGCAACCTGCCAGACAAGGCCGTTGATTTGATGGACGAGGCTGGGTCAGCTCTGCGCATGCAAATCGATTCCATGCCAGAGGAACTCGATAAATTGAAACGCGATCTGATGCGTCTGGAGATTGAACAGAAGGCCCTCCAAAAAGAAGAAGATCGCGAATCAAAGGAACGCCTGCGCGACATTGAAAAACACATTGCGGATTTGCGCGAAGCAACGCAGGGGCTGGAAGGTCGCTGGCAAAATGAAAAGAAAAAAATCACTGAAATTCAGGAAGCCAAGTCAGACATCGATCGACTGCGAGCACAAGCCGAAGCCGAGGAACGTCGCGGGGACCTGGAAAAGGTCGCTGAGATTCGCTACGCAAAACTTCCAGCCGCAGAAAAGAAACTGCGCAAGATTGAATCAGAACTGGTGAGTCTTCAAAAAGAGCGCGGGCTCTTGAAAGAAGTTGTTGGTGAGGAGGACATTGCCCAGGTTGTTTCCCGCTGGACGCATATTCCCGTTTCCAAAATGCTTGAATCGGAAATGGAAAAGCTCGCAGACATGGAAACCGAGCTTGTCAAACGCGTTGTGGGACAAGAGGAAGCCATTAAGGCCGTTTCAAATGCGCTACGCCGTTCGCGGGCTGGCATTGGCGAGGAAAAACGGCCGATCGGTTCGTTTATTTTCTTGGGTCCAACCGGTGTAGGAAAGACCGAGCTTGCACGTGCTCTGGCTGAATTTATGTTCAACGATGAGTCTGCGCTCATACGTTTGGACATGTCTGAATACATGGAAAAGCATGCGGTTTCAAAAATCATCGGCTCCCCGCCTGGATACGTCGGTTACGAAGAAGGCGGACAGCTCACCGAAATCGTGCGTCGCAAGCCGTATGCGGTTTTGCTGTTTGACGAAATTGAAAAAGCCCATCCAGATACGTTTAATTTGCTCCTGCAAATTCTTGACGACGGACATCTCACAGATGCCAAGGGTCGCAAGATCAACTTCAAAAATACAATCATCATCATGACTTCCAATATTGGTTCGGAATTCATTTTGAACGTTGGACAGTCAAAGTCTGCGATGGGATTTGAGGATGGCGATAGTGAAAAGTCAGACGAGGACGAAACACGCGATCGTGTGCTTTCCATGCTCAAAGATCACTTCCGTCCTGAGTTTTTGAACCGCATCGACGATGTGATTGTCTTCCACGGACTCAAGGAGGCTCAGATCGAGAAAATCGTCGAGCTGCAACTCCAGATTGTCAGCGCGCGTCTCAAAACCCAACGTGGCATCACGATTACCATCTCCGAATCCGCAAAGAAACTCCTGGCCGAACAAGGCTTTGACCCAGATTACGGCGCACGTCCATTGAAGCGGGTGATCCAGTCGTTGATCCTCGATCCCCTCGCTCTGAAGATTGTAAGCGGCGAAGTTCATGAGGGTGAACGGGTCGCGATCAACTCAAAAGACAACGAGATCGTGTTTCAATCAAAAAAGCCGGCAAAGGTGAAGGTTGGCTAAAGTCGCCAAGAAAACGATCAGGTCTAGATATCGGAACCCAAGACTTAATGCCACACTTTTTCGTACGTACGAACTTTTGTCGACAAAGCAGGACTGACAGTTGTTCACCGGGGTGAAAATTCGTCATCGTTTCTCAGCGTGCTTTGTGGTAGTCTGGGACAGTATGAATTCATCAACTACAGAGCTCACCCTAAATACCGGAGCTAAAATGCCTTTGCTTGGCCTGGGAACCTGGAATGCTCCCAAGGATAAAGTTGGCGCAGCAGTAGAGATGGCACTGACACGTCACGGCTACTCACACATTGATTGTGCACACGTCTATGAGAATGAAGTAGAAGTCGGTGCAGCCTTCAATCGGGTGTTTTCAAACAGTGCTCGTAGGCGTGAAGACGTATTCATCACTAGTAAACTTTGGAATTACGATCACGCCAAAGCAGATGTTCGAACCGCTTGTGAGAAAACATTACAGGATCTCCAGCTCGATTATCTCGATCTGTATCTCATGCACTTTGGTATTGCCTCGCCTCATGACGGTCGCATCGAGCCCGTCGATAAGGATGGTTTTCTCCTTCCAGCAAAGGTGTCCGTCCGTGAGACCTGGGAAGCGATGGAGGAGTTGATCGGGGCAGGGCTTGTGAAGGCAATTGGTATTTCGAACTTCACCGCACCGATGATCGTCGATCTGCTGACCTACGCCCGGATTGTCCCAGCTGTGAACCAAATTGAACTTCATCCCTACTGCCAGCAGCCACGCACACTGGAGTTCTGTGAGCATCTCGGCATCACCGTTACCGCCTATTCTCCACTTGGTTCACAGGTTGAAATGAACAATGGAAAGCCGCCGCTGCTTGAGGATCCAACAATCAAGTCAGTTGCCGAGCGACTCGGAAGGTCGCCGGCACAGGTCTGTCTTCGATGGGGCGTGCAACGAGGAACCGCGGTCATTCCAAAGAGCTCAACAGATCCTCACATAAAGGAAAACGCTGAAATCTTTCACTTTGATCTCAGCAACGATGACATGCGTCAACTCGCTGTCCTCGATCGCCGCCTACACTATGTTGACCCGTACGAGTGGTGGAAGATCCCTTACTTTGAGTGACAGACAACCAAAAAAGCACGCAAAAATGAAGATCGTCTGAAGTGGTATAATGGCTGAGTCATGAAAAAGCTCAGCTTTTTAGTTTTGCTTGCGGTGGTGGGCTCTATCCCCTCACCTCTTTTCGCAGCGGACGCGACATTCAATCCGTATTTTTTGCTTTCAGATGCAGATATGACAGATACGGAAAGCATGTCTCTCACAGATGTCTCCCGATTTTTAACAAGAGGTGGCCTCGCTTCCTACACAGACACAGATATTGACGGAGAGGATAAAACGGCTTCCGAACTGATCTGGAACGCCGCACAAGAATTTGAACTTAGCCCGAAATTTTTGTTGACGCTGTTGCAACGTGAGCAAAGTCTTGTGGAAGATCCAACCCCATCGGATGATCAGCTCGCCTGGGCCATGGGCTATGCCGTCTGCGATGACTGCTCAAAATCAGATCCGCGCATTCAAAAATTCAAAGGCTTTGCCTCACAGGTGCATTATGCCGCAGCGCGCATCCGGGAGTCGTATCTCACTGATCTTGAGGAGCGCGGCTACACGGAAACAGGTGTCGGTCCAGGTATTGAAATAACCATCGACAACACCACGGTCGTTCCGGTCAATTTTGCCACTTCATCGCTGTACACCTACACCCCGCATCTGCATGGGAATGAAAATTTTGTCTCGATCTGGGAACGCTGGTTTGGTCAGGAGTTTCCCACGGGCTCCCTGCTCCAAGACAAAGACACAGGCGGCATTTGGCTCATTCAAAACAACGAGCGACGACCGATCACATCGCGCGCAGCCTTCTTTTCGCGATTCAACGTCAACACGGTTGTGGCCGTGAGTGGCACGACGCTTGCATCCTATCCCATCGGCAACGCGATCAGTTTTCCAAACTATTCCTTGTTGCGCTCACCTGGAGGCACGGTCTATCTTCTCGTTGATGACACACGTCGAGGATTCACATCACAGGAAGCCTTTCGCTCGCTTGGATTTAACCCCGATGAAATCGTTGACGTGAGCTGGGACGATTTGAATGTGTACACAGAAGCAACGCCGATTAGCGTGGAGACCGTCTATCCACAAGGAGCTCTCCTCCAAGACAAGACAACCGGTGGCGTGTTCTACGTAGAGAACGGCGAAAAGCACCCGATCGTGTCACGCGAAATTCTTGCCAATCGCTTTGCCGACCAAACAATCGTCCCTGTCGATCCGGAAAATCTCGAGAGTTATCCTCGTGCCGAGGAAGTTGGTTTTGCAGACGGAACCCTCATTGGCGTGACAGGCTCGCCTGATATCTTTGTTGTTTCCGAAGGCCTTCGCCGTCCCATTCTCGATGAGGTCACGTTTTTCACCTACGGTTGGAGTTTTGACCAGGTCGTGTGGACCAACGAACGATCTGTACTGTTGCATCCACTGGGTGAAGCCGTATCAACGGATTTGGATCAAGAAGAAGACGATGTCGAAATCGCCACAACTCACTAGACTATGCTCGTATTTGCCGCCATCACCCCACACACCCCGCTGCTCATCCCAACCATTGGGAAAGAAAATCTCAAAGCCATGCAGGCCACAGGGACGGCCATGAAACGCGTGGCGGAAGATTTTTATCTCTCTGCCCCAGAAACCGTCATCGTCATCTCCAGTCATGCCACACAGTACACAGATGCGTTTGCGATCAATCTTCACGAGACTTACTCGATTGACTTCAAAGATTTCGGCGATCTCTCAACCAGCCGCTCGCTTGAGCCAGATCTTGAAACGATCACGTTGATTCAACGGGCCATGCGTGGGGCCCATATTCCTCTGACACTGGATTCTGCTTCCTCACTCGATTACGGCACAGGCGTTCCCCTCACCTATCTTCTAGAAAAATCTCCTCACGTTCAGGTCGTCCCCCTTTCCCATGCCGGACTTACGTCACGTGATCATGTCCGTTTTGGAAACATCCTCAAGGACGTCATTGACGCATCAAAAAAACGTATCGCGATCATTGCTTCTGGTGATCTGGCGCATTCCATCACCTCGGACTCACCCCTTGGATTTCGTCCTGAAGGCGAGGCGTATGATCATCGAGTTGTCGAAGCGGTAAAAAATCATTCCCTCTCCTCGCTCCTTTCCTTGGACGAAGAGACCGTCAGCAAGTCCGGACAATGTTTACACGAACAACTCCTCATCCTTCTGGGAATACTTGAAAAGACGCAAACCCGACCTAAAGTCATCAGCTACGAACACCCATTTGGCGTCGGCTATCTCGTGGCCGAATTTCATCTCACTGACCTATGATCGCAGAAGTGTATCCTCTCAAGCGCATGAGCAGAGGGTTGTCTGCGTTTGATTATCTCATCCCTGAAGTCTTGCAGATCCAGCGCGGAATGTTCGTCACCATTCCCTACCGTCGATCTACCGTGAACGGGATTGTCAAGAGAGTGAAAGATAAACCTGTCCGGGGCATCACGCTCAAATCGATCGACTCGATCTATGCGGGCGTACATCTGAGAGAGGAAGAGCTCTCTTTTTTTGAATCACTTGCTCAGGATCTTTTTCAGTCCCCGGCGACCGTTCTATTCAGTGCCTTCCCCCAGCTCCCAAAAAAAGAAGACGCACTGAACGTCTCACCTTCTTTTTCTTGGCTTCCCCTCACCCTCCCGAGATCTGAAGCAGAAACCATTGTGCGACTGGTCACACAATTAAAAGAACGATCCAAGGCTTTCGTGCAGACTCCGGACATTCGCCGATGTACAGCCCTTATTCTTGGCTACATACAGGGGACAGAAAAACAAAAGGTCCTGCTCCTTGCACCAACGCTTCGGGACGTAGAACAGATTCGATCACATCTTTCTGGTCTTGAACCGTTCGTCATCACCGGTGAGGAGACATCCATCGAGAGATTCAAACGCTGGAAGGCGTTTCATGGCGCTTCCTCGGGTCTCATGCTAGGAACACGCACAGCCGGTCTCATGATGGATTCCACTATCACTACTATTTTTCTTGTGCGATCGGGCGACGTGAACCACAAACAAGAGGACCGAAACCCACGCATCGACCTGCGTGAACTCGCGTGGAACGTTCATGAACAATTTTCTGCGAATCTTTTTTGCTTGGATGTTGTCGCGCGTCCACAAACCTTTTCTCGTTTCTCTCCTGCGGAAATCCTCGGCTGGCCCATGACCTCCAAGGCCCAGGTCATTGACATTAACAAGGACCCACAGGGCCGGCATCGATCCATCACCTACCAAGCTGAGCAGTTGATTCAGGAAAGAATCGCCCAGGGTCGTGTGCTTATCGTTCACCAGCAAAAAGGCATCGCCAAGTTGATCCTCTGTCATGCATGTGGACATCGTCCCCTGTGTCCAACCTGTGAGACATCCCTTACGGCTTTTTCCCACACGCTCTCGTGTGCCATGTGTCACCACAAGGAGCCGATGATTCTTCGCTGTCCAGAGTGTCAAAGCACAGAGCTCATTCGCGTGGGTCCTGGGAATCAAGAAGTCGCTCAGGAGGTCAAAAAACTTTTTCCTGACTCTTCCGTTTCCATTGTTGATCGTGATCATCCTTCTGATGACGGAGCAAGGATCGTGATCGTCACCTCATTTTTTCTCGAGCAAGTATATGATCCTTTTCGACCTGGATCTTTTTCTCTGGTGCTCCTCACAAATGCTGACACCCCGCTCTATGGCGATCACCCATCGGCCTTGGAATCGCTGACCCACGAGCTTTGGCAATGGCGATGGCTTGCCCACACAGCTCATGCAACCTTTCTTGTGCAAACCGGGAGTCCGTCTCTCATCCTGAAAGCGCTTGAGGACACAGAAACGCTCCTGAAAGAAGACCTTGCCTCTCGCGAGTTCTATCATCTTCCACCTTTTTATCAGTGGCTGCGGATCACTCTCAAAGAAGATGAACCGCACAAGGCACAGCTTGAGATGACGCAGCTCAAACAGCGACTCAGTGAGATTCCCGATGTTCGATTTGGAGCGCTCACGACCCTTCCACACGAGGGAGTCGCTCTTGAGTTCGGCGTCCCCACGCAGGAAAAGAAACGACTGCACGCTCTCTTCACGTCCCTTCCCGATCGCTATATCATTGACACAGGACTCTTTTCTTAGTATCCTGATCCTCCTATGACCCTTCGCGCCGTGCTCAAAAATCCCAATGATCGCCTTCGCAAGAAAGCGAAGTCTGTTTCCGCTGAGGACATCCCATCCCCTGAGGTCCAGAATCTGATTGATGATCTCATCGAGACCATGATGGTCGAGAACGGAGTTGGGATTGCTTCAACGCAAATCGGATCAGACAAACGCATCATTATTGTTGACGTGGATGGAGTCTTACCGCTTATCAATCCCGAAATTGTGGGGAAGTCCGTCCGTAGAATCGAATTTGAAGAAGGCTGTCTTTCTGTTCCGGGCGTCACTGGCATTGTCAAACGCCACAGAGAGGTCAAACTGAAAGCCTTTGATCGAAACGGAAAACCGCTCACCATCAAAGCCAAAGGGCTTCTCGCAATCGTCCTCCAACATGAAACAGACCATCTCGACGGCATCTTGTTCATTGATAAAGTCATCCGCTACACCAACCCTCCACGCATGTGAAGATCGTTTTTTTTGGAACCCCGGAGTTCTCAATCCCCTTTCTTCAAGCTCTCATCGACGATCCTGAAACGGAAATCGTTGGTGTTGTGACTCAACCAGACAAACCGGTTGGACGCGGGGGTGAGGTGCAGGCATCGCCTGTGAAAACCCTTGCCCTTTCACACCACCTCCAGGTTTTCACGCCAACGTCTTTAAAAACGGATCCGAAGATTTTAGACGCGCTCCGATATTTGAACGCTGATCTCTTTGTCGTGGTCGCGTACGGTAAACTCATTCCGCAATCCATTCTGGATATTCCTCCACACGGCGTGATCAATGTTCATCCATCTCTGTTGCCGGCGTATCGTGGGCCTTCTCCCATGCAGTGGGCGATAGCGCAGGGCGATGTGTTTACCGGTGTGACGATCATGCTGTTAGATGCTGGTATGGATACCGGACCAATTCTTTCGTTTGAGCGAATCGATCTAGGTGCGGAGGAAACGTACACAACCCTCTCACAAAAAGTTGAAACAACCGGATCGCGACTGCTTCTTTCCACACTCAAGCGTCACATGGCAGGTGAAATCATTCCCCTCCTTCAGGACAACACCAAAGCCACGATCACAAGACTCCTCGATCGCGAAGATGGCCACGTCAGCTGGTCAGAACCGATGGAAGTAACCGAGCGCAAATCTCGTGCCTACGGTGAGTGGCCTGGGTTGTGGTCGATCTGGCAGAGAAGTCCAGACGAACAGATTCGCCTTAAACTTTTGTCTGTTCGCCCGTCTGATTTTCATGCTGAGCTGTCTCCAGGATCGGTTACGGTCAAAGATGGTCGTCTGTTCGTCGATTGCGGAAATGGGACACTGGAGATTCTGGAGATTCAACCAGAGGGAAAAGCAAAAATGAGCGCAAAGGCTTTCCTTCAGGGGAACCGAGAGATTCAGAATGCTCGTCTGGCCTAAAATCATAAAAAAACAGCCGCAACGGTAGACAAATGGACCCTCGCTACGGCGGCGGTCCTTTTCAATTGGTGAATGAAATTTCGTCTCTTGTAGATGTCTACGACTTTTCGTACGTACGAAATTTTGTTGTCATTGCCTTTTCGCAAGATACACCTCAACCCAATCTTTTATCTTTGCCATTCGCACGAACTCCTTTACCTCCCTGACAACATCTTTATCTGTTTCCCAAACACTGTGCTGTACCTGTGAAAACCCAATTCGCTTCAAAAAATATCGAAGAGCATCTCGACCCAGGTTTCCCACTCTTGGAACATCATACATAACAAGGCACACTTTTCCATCTGAAAGCATCTCTTTTTCCAAGACAATACGTTTCATAAGCTCCACCCGTCCCTCACCAGATAATTCATACAGCAAGCCTTCTTGGGTTTTTTTCGTCCTGATCAGATTCTTGCAGCGCAAATAGCTAACTCTTTTTTGAAATGCTCGCCGCTCCTCAAGACGGATTTCTGCCAGACGATCTTCAGGATCAAGCCGATAAGGTTTATGGCTCGCCCACACCTCAAACATTTCACCTGCCTCGACGGCAGCATCCTCCAACAGACGCAACAATCGTGTAGTAGCTTCTCTCCCTTTCGACGCTCTGTTGCTTTGTTTCTTTTTCACATGTCTACATTATTCCGTACGTACGAAAATCTGTCGACAGTATGGGTCCGACAAAATGCAAACGAAACGTTCTTTAGCTCATGATACGTTGATGTCACTCGTCAGCACGGAAACCTGCTGTCTGCCAAGATTCAATGGAACAGAAACCCCAACCACAGCCTCGGCTGGTTTTTTGGTTGGGAGGAACGGGACAAGGAATAATAGATAGCCAAGCCCGATGGGATGATTCAGATAGGGCGAGAAAAAGTGCGTGGCAAAGATAAACACCAGGCCGCTCATGAGACCAAATCCAAGCCAGGCCTGTTCAGTCCAACGGTAAGCCCACAGGCGTTTGAGGAGCTCCCAGGCAGCGTACAGGAACGCAGCAGGGCCGAGGATCCCCATTTTGATCCACAGCTCAAACCAACCCCATTCCATGGAAGACGTCGTCCACGTTCCATCGGGGTGAATTTCCCGCACACGTGGATCGTCTGTGACGAATGTGACAGAGGCACCGAATCCGTGACCGGTAAGTGGACGTTCAAAAATTTTGTTGACCATGGGCGTCAGCAATTTCCATCGACTTGATATGGCTACGTCATCTGAGTCTGTGGTTCGTTCTTTCAGGGTGAGCGCAAGATCGGATCCTGTGAGGTCCTGTGAGGGAACAGAACATAGGATCACCAGAGCAATCAGAAAGATCGATACGATCCCGACGGACAACGCTGAACCGACAAATTTGAACGATTGTTTCAGCGTCGGCCGCAATTGTCGCCAAAGGAGGATCAAAAGAAACAGCACTGTTGGAACAAGTCCAACCCAAAAGCTGCGTGAGAGGGCCAGAATGATCGTTGAAATGATAAGGCTCCCAAGCAGCATCAAACGGCGATCACGCTTGAAAACCAGAAACGACGTCAGCAACAATCCAAAAATGATCACAAAAACCTGCGACTGAATGAAGACGCGATAGACTCCATGCCCCAGGCTGGTAATCTCGGCCACACGAAGGTCGCGAAAAAAATAATACGTCGCCTGCAGGACACTCTCTCCAAAGTGAGTGAAGATATACAGCAGGATAAGCGACAAAGACGAAATCCAAATCGCTCCGGCAGCGAGAACTTGAATCAGCTCACCACGTCGAGTCATGTTCCAATCAACACTCAATATTGGAAGCAGATAAAACAAATACAAATAGGCGTTTCCATCCCCGAAGACCACGGCAGGATCACGACTGAGAACCCCAACGATCAGGCCAAGGGTCGCAGCAAGAATGAGGAGATAATAAATTTTCGCGATCTCTCCTTTGTGCTCAAGCCAATACTTTTTGGTGAGCACGCCCATCCCCCACCCCAGCATCACACCAACAAAAATGGCCATGCGCAGCGTGAGCGAAAAACCGCCGACGATGTGAGTGAGCAAAACGCCATGTGGATTTGAAAACAGTTCGATGAAGACCAGAAGCAGGGCGTGATCCAAGCGTTTGTACGCAAGGATTGAGCTTCCTGCAACAAGTCCCAACAGGATCATACCGTCCACGTCTGAGTCATACCCAACAAGCGCGAGTCCATACAAGATCGCCATCACAGCGATGGCTCTCCAGAATGTCGATCCGAAAAATTGACTCATAGGTGATGTTTTTCCTCAATGATTCTTCGAGCCTCTTCAAACGCCTTCACTGCCTTTGGTGTCCATCCAAGTCTCTTCCACGGAATCCGATACATAAACGACGGCAGCCACTGTGAGATTCCGCGTCGTCCGTGATCCTGCTGTACGGTGAACAGAAAGGCATCAACAAAAATGCCTGTATGTCCTTGCTCTAACATCGTAAGCCATAGGTCCCAATCCTGAAAACGTTTGAGAGACACATCGAATCCCGGAAAATGCTCGCGTCGAATGAGTGACATCGTGTTCACATAGTTATTCTCTCGCAGAGCGACTGGATCAAATAGTCGTGAGGCAAATCGTTTTCGTCCCCAGAAAAAGCTTGAATACGCATACGAAGCCTCAGGATGAATTTCAAGAGTCTTCTCAAGCTCTGCAAGCATCGTCGGCTCAGCCACAACATCAGCGTCACAAAAAAGCAAGAACGAGCCTGTTGATCTGGCAAAGCCAGCCATACGAGCAGCTGGCGCGCCTTCATTATCCTGATAATCAATATACGTGATCTCATCAAGATACGGTACAAGCCGTTTGTACGTGTCGTCTGTTGATCCATTGTTGACGACGATGATTTCATCGGGCTTTCGCGTCTGCTCAAACAAGGAATGAAGACAATCGACGATCGTCTTGCCATGTTGATACGTCGGAATGATAACCGAGATCCCTGTCATAGATACGGCTTCAATTTTCCAAACTGCTCCTCACACGTGAATTTCGCCGCGTGGTCGTAGGCACCCAGCCCAAGTTTGATTCGCAATTCTCTGTTGCGCGAAAGCTCGAGGATCGCTTGAGCAAGACCCTCCACGTTTTGATCTGGCAGTACAATCCCTGTCTCCTGGTCGATAACCGCTTCGGTCACACCTGTCACGTTTGTGGTGATGCTTGGAAGTGCGTACTGAGCTGCCTCAAGAAACACTAACCCAAATCCCTCCTTGTCAACGGGATCGTTTGCAACAGGCATCACAAAAACATCTGCGCTTGCATAGAACTGTCCCTTTGTCGCCTGATCAACCTGTCCGTGGAAACGCACAAGATCCTGGAGTCCAAGACCCGTGATCATTTCCTGAAGCGTCGTCTGCTCTGGTCCAGCCCCGACGATATCGTAGACGAAATTCTCAAGCAATCCTTGACGACGCAACAGAGACAAGGCGGTGAGCACCTGCGCATGGCCTTTACGTTTAATGAGTCGAGAAACGGTCAACAAATGAAACCGTCCGTCAGATGCCGGCTTGGTTGGCAGAGGCTGTGTGGGCAGGCAGGGGTAGATCACGAGCAATTCTTTCACTCCAAATACCTGTGCGACTTCTTGCGCTAGCGCCTGAGAATTTGCCACAACCACCCGAGCATTTTTGAGAACCTGTGTCGCCTGAGCCTTCTTTCGTGCCGAACGTTGTGCGAGGCGAATATCCATACCGTGCACGAACACAATGTACGGAATCTTTGTGTGTTTCATCGCGACCATGGCGGCCGTCCCAAATGGCAGCACATGACTTGTCAAAATAAGTCGATAGCGATCTTGGTAGCTTTTCAAGATCCTGACGGTTTTATACCAACGAGGGAAAACCCATCGGTAAAGAAGTGAGGATCGGTACACCGGATAGCCAGAGACAGGATCAACAGACTGCCACGCGCTGTTTGGCTCTGTGAGAACCTCAATGTCATCCTTGAAAAAACTGGCAAGGAGACTGAGATAACGAGCCACGCCTCCTTCCATGGGAGGAAAGTCTGGGGTAATGAGGAGCATTTTTTTTTCGTTCATACCAGTGGATGAACAGCCCTGAATAAAAATCGTAGATCATCCAGACGCAACGACTTCGTAAGAAACAGAGAGAGAAGATAGACGACACCTCCCATGGGAATCACCAGCATCCAACCTACGAATGGTTTAGCGAGCACAACGATCATCAACATCAAGCACCCCGAGAAAAAAATTGGCAGGAGCGTTCGTACGAGATGCGCGAGACGAAACGTTGGAATCAATCCTGGGACAAACGAGAGCCCAGCGAGAAACATAAAACTGAAGCAGACCAGAGCGGCCCAGACCGCGCCCATAATTCCAAGTTCAGGGATGAGCAAAAAATTCAGTCCGACGTTGATGAGCATGGTGACTCCCATGATCGCTGTTTTTGTGGCCTGGCGACCAGAGGCGTTTAAGAGACTGCCAACAGGAAAATCTAAAAAAATCGGGATGAGGACAAAGATGAGCATCGAAAGCACAGCCGCCGCATCAGCATACCCAACGCCTGCGAGCTCAACGACCTCTGGAGCAAGAGCAGAGAGACCCAGTACGATCGGTGTGGAGAGAATCGCCATGTACCAGATGCCGCGCAAAAAAATTCTCTCCAGTGCAACAGGGTCACGTCCCACAACCGAACTCATTGAAGGATACAACGCTGCCGTGAAGGCCAGAGGAAGAAATTGAAATGCATAGGTAAACTTGTACGCAAGGGCGTAGATTCCTACGGCCGTGGTATCAAGAAATTTTGAAATCAGAATCGAATCAACGTAGGAATAGGTTTTAACAAACAGGGCAGCCAACGCAAAAGGAAATGCTGCAATGAGGAGCCGGCGACTTGAAAGAGCATCAAAGGTCGGGATAAGCACCTGCATGCCAAGTCGCCTGACTACATTGAAACCAGCGACAGACACGTTTACGATTGATCCTGCCATCAGCGCCACAATCAACAGCGGCAGGGACGGTGCTTTCCACAACACAATCCCCCCAACGATCCCCGTGGCAAATTGTCCAAAAAAAACACCAAGAGATTCATAGCGCAGCTGCTGGAATCCGCGCAGCACGCCGTAGAACAAGAGATGTAAGGCATCCAGTGATAACACAACACAGGCAAGAGCAATGAGATGCTGAAGATGATCACTGTAGCCAAGCACACGGCCCGTCATTACAGCACCTAGTGACGCAAGAACAAGAAGGGGAAGCTTGATGGCGAGGGCCTGCGAAAGCAGTTTGGCAGCGTTTGATGGTGCCTTTGCGACTTCGCGAATCACCACGGGCGTCACACCCAAATCTGCGACCACGGTAAAGATCACGGTGATCGAGACAGCGAGGAAATACTCCCCTGTTGCCTCAGGCAGCATCACTCTTGCCACAAACAAAAAGTAGACAAAAGCAATGATCTTTTGTCCAACGGATGCCAGTGTCAAAAAGGCCGTGTTTCGAGCTACATGTTCGGTCACAGTGCGATCATTGTAGCGGAATCAGGGGAATTATAAAACCCTGCGTTGAGAGCAGGGTAGAAGCTAGAGCGCCCGTTCGAACAAGTCAGGACCGCTCCACCGACGCAACGACGACTTGCCATAGGCGGCGCGAACCGGGCTGCTGATCTGTACGACACGTGCCACATCGCGAAGTTGCTGGACCAATCCGTCACTGCTGCCAAAGCCTTCCTGCCAAAGCCTGAACAGGACGCTGTGCAGGTCCATGACCAGGGCCGCCTCCACGCCGGAGTAGATTTCCGATTGCGGATCCGACGGAGCCCAGACGTTGGTTGTGGATGCCGGGGCACGACCCAGAGCTTGTTGGAGACGCGTTCTCAGAGATCGCGCGGTTGTTTGCGGACCGGACTGGATCGTGAGATCCCAGACAAGCTTTGCAAGCCGGAACTTCTCCTGGACGCCCTCATGTGCAGGTTCACATTGGTAGCCCATGGAAAGATACGCGGTGAAGCTTGCGCCGTTTTCAACACGCCCCCTGGGAAACAGGTTCACGGCTCGCATGCAGGCAGTGAAGAGCGTGTCTGCGATGGGTCCGGTTCTGACCAGCTTGATCAGGTCTGAGTGTGCGGGGAAAATCTCGATCATCAGATCGACCTCTTCCTCTCCTGTTGCTGTATCGATCTCAAACCTCGTGATCGTGCCGCGCAAGGCGACAAGGCTTGGCGTCCAGCGCGCTGGCACCACATCCCCGCAGGAGAGATCGACCCACGGGATGACCCGGGGGAACAGAACCCGTGAAGGAACGCGGTGGGTGACCAGTTGTACCACCCCTGCTTGCTGAGACTCTCTCAAGCCCTCAAGCTGAGGAAAGTCCACAAAGAGTTGTCGCCAATCCGCATGGCTCAGGCGATCGTCCTCTTCGTCGTTGATGGTGCTCTGTGCGTTGAGCAGATGAACAGCCGCTCCCCCGTGACTCCTCCCTTCTTTTGCAAGCGTTCGCGTCGTTGCCACACGGACACGACTTTGGTCCTCTCCCATGAATAGCTCCAGAGTGCCCAGCCATCTAAACACAAGCTGTCGCCTCTGTCAATCTATCCTGACAAAGTTAAAAGCAGGTGAAGATCACCTGCCGCGCCTGGGGAATTGAACAACATGTTCATCGCTGAGCTCGTCCAGAAGATCTGGCGCGCCCAGCATGGTGAGATTGCCAGCTTTGCGATTGGCCTGCATGAGTTCCTTGAGAGGTCCCACGCCAATGCGTGTGGCTTCTAGGCGCTCGAGTGGGTAGCCCTGACGACGAAGCTGTGCCGCGACCTTACCTTCGCGACCGCCATCACCGTCTTGAGCGAACGCAGCCTTCCAGAGGCTTTCCAAAACCGGCTGGAATTCGATTGCCACGATGTCGTCGATGGCCTCCTCGTGAGCACCGCCGCCTTCCCAAGGGTCGTCGTCAGGAATCACAGGGACATCAAGCAGATCTGGTTCCACCACTCGCGCCCACGGATACACCTGTCGACCCATGAGTACGAAAGGACCCGAGAACGGCCAGTGCGCGGCCTCGTATTTCACTCCTTCACGCAGGTTGTGGTTGAGTGCCCGCGCGGCTTGCTTGCGAAGGGCATCTGTCGAAGAGGCTCGCCAGTAGCAGACACGACCGAGGTCACGCGCGATCGCGAAGGTGATCTCGAGGTACGTCCCCTCCGTTGCACGTAGGGGATGGAGCCCTTCATGGGCCTTCCTGATAGCCTCCAGCGCGTCGAACCGAGCCTCCACGGACTCAGGAAGCGGGGCCTCGAGTGGATCGAACTTCACGCGACCGGCCACATCTCGCTTCTCCCGCTTGGCGTGAAGCCGACGCAGGAGAGGCTCATCGAACGGAGAGATGATCACCTGCCAGCGCCAGCGATCGTCCATGCCTATGATGGACGGCGGCACTTTGTTGAAGGTCGTGCGCAGACCAATAGCTGCCGGGATCTCGAATCCACTACTCATACGCACAGTGGCAATCTTGTGCCTGCGTGCAAGATCCAGATCAGGCTTGATTTCTTTCCTTCCCTGCTCTCCTTTGAGCTGGGGGCTGAACGACACCTCCGCGAAGTGCTGCAGGGTCCTATCTTGAGCGGCCATACCTACCTCCTACCAGCCAGATTGAAGCACGAGAACCTGGGAAAGTCAAAGCCGGGCTTTTGCCCGGCTTGTATTTCTTCGATTAACGTTTTGACCATTGAGGTGAGCGACGCGCAGATTTCTTTCCTGGTTTCTTACGCTCACGTCGGCGGGCATCTTGACTGAGAAAGCCGAGCTTTTTGAGCGCACTGCGAAATTCGGGATTGAACTCTATGAGGCCACGGGCGATTCCCAGGCGGATACTATCAGCTTGACCGCGCACCCCACCACCAACGACATGGACCGTGACGTCAAAGCTGTCCTGTGTGCCAGTTTCTTTGAGGGGCGCCATCACCGATTCACGCAGAGTGATGAGTGGAAGATATTCGTTGAGGCCGCGTTCGTTGATGACGACTTTTCCTGATCCACCATGATGCAACCGAACACGGGCTGTGGCAGCCTTGCGTCGCCCGAGTGATTCAATGTATTTGCCTGTCAGTGCAGCCATACTAATTTTTGATCGTCAAACGTTTTAGGCGTGGAGAACGCTGCTTGTTTTTTGGGAGCATGCGCGAAACAGCCTCTTTCAAAACCTTGGAAGGGTCGCTCGCCATCAGTCCTTTGAGAGTTCTCATTTTCAAACCACTGGCGTAGGTCGTGTGTCGATAATAAATCTTTGCCTCTTTCACAGGATGGATTTTCATTTTTGAGGCGTTTGTCACCTGCACAAAATCACCACCATCCACATTGGGGGCAAAGGAAGGCTTGTGTTTTCCGATGAGCAAAGCAACAACCGTGGTCGCCAAACGACCCGGAACCTTCCCTTCTGCATCAATCGTGTGAATGTCGCGTTCTACGATTTTCATACAAGTTCGATATGAACCATTTCAGCTGCATCGTTTTTTCGTGGACCAATTTTGCTGATGCGTGTGTAGCCGCCAGGACGCTGATCGTACCGAGGACCTAGGACTTCGATAATTTTTTTGACAGGATGATCTGTGTAGAACATCGACAACAGTTGACGACGTGAGGCAAGACTTGGCTTTTTTCCAACCGTGATGGCTTTCTCGACCAAGGATCTCACCGCCTTAGCTCGGGCCTGAGTGGTCTTGACTTTTTCGTGCAAAATAATACTCGTGGCGAGATTGCGAAGCAAGGCCTCGCGCGGGGCTTTTTCTCGATCTAAAATTTTTCCTTTGTTGCGATGTCTCATACGTGCTAGGCCTCCTGAGTCATTCCATGCCCTGGTGTTAACTGAGCAAACGAGTCAATCAAAATCTTTGCTGATTGTTCAACGGCCTCCTGTGGGGTGATCGTTCCGTCCGTTTCAATGGTCATGATGAGCTTGTCAAAGTTGGTGATTTCACCAACACGCGTGTTTTCCACACGGTATCCCACATTGCGAATCGGAGAAAAGAGAGAATCGATGGCAATCGTTCCAAGCTCCTGCACTTCATTCACTCGTTCCTCGGTTGGAGAATAGCCACGACCCTTACGCACAGTGAGTTCTGCATCAAAAACCGCGGAATCCTCGGTCACCGTAGCGATGACCAAATCTGGATTCATAATTTCGACATCCGCGTTTGGAGTAATGTCAGCAGCCGTAACCGTTTTTGAGCCTTTGACGTGCAAAGAAAGCTTCACAGACTCATCAGAAAAACACTTCAATCGCAAACCCTTTAGATTCAAAATGATTTCAAGGGCATCTTCCTTCACACCCTTTACGGCCTGAAATTCGTGGTTCACGCCTTTCATTTTCACCGCGGTCACGGCGGCTCCTGAAAGAGAGGAAAGAAGAACGCGGCGCAGGGCATTTCCCAGCGTCGTTCCGTACCCATGGAAACAAGGCTCGACAATCAACACCCCTTCGTTGGGGCGAGTGCCGGCTTCGTACTGGATACGCGATGGAAGAAGGATGTTCTCCATACGATGATAAAAAGACTAACGAGAGTAAAATTCGACAATAAGGGTTGGCGCAAAACCTTGATCCAGATCCTCGCCTTCAGGCATGGCCGTGACTTTTCCGCTGAGTTCCTTGTCCGCACGTGCCACCCACTTTGGCGTTGTGGCGAGCTTCATGGTCTCAGGAATCATTTTGACCAATGGTTTCTCCAGCTTTGTTTCCTTCACGCCAATCACATCGCCAACAGCAACCGCAAACGATGGAATATCGACGCTCTCACCATTAACCAGGATAAATCCATGACTGACCATTTGACGAGCTTGGCGACGAGTCTTTGCCCAACCAAGACGATACACAACGTTATCCAATCGCATCTCAAGCATCCGAACAAGGATTTCAGCCGTGTTCCCTTTTCCACTTGAGGCCTTCGAAAAAATATTTCGAAATTGTCGCTCCATCACACCGTACAAAGCCTTCGCTTTTTGCTTTTCCAAAAGCTGCTCACCGTAGGCAGACATGCGAGGTCGCATTTTGGACTGCTTAGGTCCATGCACACCAGGTGGATAGGCACGACGACGAGCGAACTTCTCTTTCCCAAGAACCAAACCAAGTCGTCGAGAACGTTTAACAATAGAGGAAGTGTTTCTTGCCATAGACTAGACGCGGCGTGGCTTAGGCGCACGGCACCCGTTGTGTGGAAGTGGAGTGATGTCCTTAATGGAAAGCACTTGAAACCCGTTGGCGTTCAGAGCTCGGATAGCAGAATCACGTCCCGTACCCACGCCCTTCACGTAGACGTTCACCTCTCGCAAACCGCTTTCTTTCACGCGATCCGTTGCTGTTTTTACCACCACCCCTGCGGCGTAAGGCGTTGATTTCTTTGGGCCTTTAAACCCGCAGTTTCCAGCCGATGACCAAGCAAGCGTGTTGCCATTCAAATCCGTAAGTGTGACAATCGTATTGTTGTACGTAGCCTGAATATAGGCAGATCCCTGTGAGACCTGAGGCATGGCTTTTTTCTTTTTTGCTCGCGCCGCAGGAGCAGCGGCTGGGGCTTTCAACTCAGTGGTCATAGCGTTATGTCTTTGTCAATGCACGGCGTCCACTTCCCATCGTCTTGCGCATATTGCCACGGACGGTACGAGAATTGGATTTTGTCCGCTGGCCACGTACGGGAAGATGCTTGGCATGCCGTGATCCACGATAGGAACCGATTTCTTTTAGACGTTTGATGCTGGCGAGACGATCGCGTCGCAAATCACCCTCAAGGCGATGGCCTTTTTCAATCAACGTTCGGATACTGTTGACTTGGTCGTCTGTGAGGTCCTTCACGCGAATATCCTCACTCACTCCTGCGTCTTTCAAAACTTTCACGGCTGTGGGTTTCCCGATACCGTAAACGTACGTGAGAGCGATCACGACGCGTTTTTGAGTTGGGATGTTGATTCCAGCAATACGTGCCATATTATCCTTGTCTCTGCTTATGGCGTGGATTTTTACAGGCCACAACCACGCGACCGTTGCGACGGCTCACTTTACAATCACGACAGATTTTTTTCGCCGAGGCTCTTACTTTCATAACTTAAAAACGATACACCACACGCCCTTTCGTCAGGTCATACGGACTGATCTCGACTTTTACCTCATCGCCAGGAAGCAGACGGATTCGGAACCTGCGCATCTTCCCTGAGAGGTGGCCGGTGATCGTTTGATCATTTTCGAGCTTAATTTTGAAGGTGGCAGACGGCAGAAGCTCTTCTACCGTGCCCCGCATCTCAATGAAATCTTTTGTCCCCTTGTCCATAAGAAAATAGCGTCCCAATCCTATCATTGACCGGGATGGTTGGCAAGGAAAACCTGGAGATTTAAGGCGTCGGTATTGTACTGATCGTTCCAGTGAGTGTCAAGAAATGATCTTTTCACTCTAAAACCGCCTTTATTCGACGAATACCGCTTGCCACGGCTTCTTCTTTTTGAATGCGAAACGTCCCCAAACCTCCGGTTCTTTCCACATGTGGACCGCCGCAGACTTCCTTGCTAAACGACTCTGCTGAAGCGTCTCCACCGATAAAGTAGACTTTGATCTTCCCACCGAGCTGTGCATACTTGTCTTCAAAGAGCCCGATCGCCCCACGATTCTTCGCCTCATCAAGATCAAGAATCTCAAAATGGACGGGCAGATCTTTTTGGATCTGTTCGTTCACAATCATCTCAACCTGCTTCTTTTCCTCTTCCGTCATTTTTTGAGGATGAGAGAAATCAAACCGCAGACGCTCTCCGGTGATGTTGGATCCCTTTTGTTCCACATGGGATCCCAAGACGGTTCTCAGAGCCTGATGCAGCATGTGTGTTGCCGTATGAAGACGTACGACTTCATCAGAATGATCAGCAAGCCCACCAGCGAATTTTTGCGCAGAGCCTGCTCGTGACAAATCTTGATGTTTTTTAAATTCGTCCTGAAAAACTTCCCGGTCGACCTGTTGACCTTTTTCTCGTGCCAACTCCTCAGTGAGCTCCCAAGGGAACCCATAAGATTGATAGAGGTTGAAGGCATCAGATCCGCTCACGATGCCCTTCATTGAGAGCTTTTCAAACTCTCGGAGGCCTTTTTCCAATGAGGCTTTGAACTTTTCTTCCTCCTTGGTGAGTTCATCCACAATCACGTGCTTCTTTTGGAGCAATTCTGGATAGGCATTTGCATACTCTTGAATAAACGCCTGAGCCACAGATCCACAAAAAACATCCTTCGCACCGATCATATTTCCAAACCGCACAGCACGTCTCACCAGACGGCGAACGTAGTAACCCTGATCTTTGTTGGAGGGAACCACCCCGTCGGCGATCAGAAATGTCGCAGCACGAATATGGTCGAGAATCACTCGGAAGGCATACGTCCCATTGGTCTCATTGGACGAATAGGACCTACCAGAAATTCCTTCGATCACTCGGCGAGCCTCATCAAACGCATCAATCAAAAACATGTCTGGCTCGTTAGCCACAGCGGCCGCAAGGCGTTCCAGCCCCCCACCAAAATCCACATTTGCCTTTGGCAGTAATTCAAATCCATCGGACGTCTTCTTGTACTGCATGAATACGTTGTTGCCAATTTCCATGAACCGACCGCAATCACAATTCACGTGACAGGGTTCCGTGGAGAATGACGACTTCTCATGAAGTCCGCGTTCAACGCCAAAATCCCAAAACAATTCCGAGTCCGGCCCGCCGGGCTCTCCGATGGGCATGTTTTCAGGAATCCCCGATCGCGACCACCAATTTTTCTTTTCGCCATAAGAAAAAATTCTCCCGTCCTGCATCCCATCGCGTTCTGAGAAATCCACATCCTTTGCCTGAATTCCGACCGAAGCAAACACCTCCTTCCAATAGCTCACCGTTTCATCGTCGCGGGGGATCTCCTTGTTGCCGGAGAACACGGTCACGTACAAACGTCTCGGATCCAACGGTAGCTCTCGTGTGAGAAACTCAAACATCCAGGCGACTTGTTCTTTTTTGAAGTAGTCACCCAAGGACCAATTCCCGAGCATTTCAAAAAAAGTCGTATGGCGATTATCCCCTACCTCATCGATATCCTGTGAGCGAAAACATTTTTGTGAATCCGCAAGACGTGTCCCTTGTGGATGGGTCTCACCCAACAAATAGGGAACCATTGGCTGCATGCCTGAGCCTGTAAACAGTGTGGATGGGTCATTTTCTGGCAAGAGCGAAGAGGATGGAAGGACCTGATGACCGCGGGCAGCGAAAAAATCAAGGTAGCGTTGTCGGATCTCGTGGATAGTCATAACGGACGCATTCTACAAAATCTGGATACAGATCGTCTAGGTGGGATTGGATGAAGCGGCTTCTGTTGGCATGGCCCGGCGCAAGACATTTTTCTTCACGGAGTGAAAAAAGCGCTGTTGCTCCTCGATGTGCAGAAGATGCCCGACGACCAGATAGGCCAATAGTCCACATCCCCCGGCCAGCAACCCTTGTGAGAAGACACCGAAAAATGTATCAAGCGAAATGAGCGAGACCACAAACGGTTTCACCCCTTGCATCACCACCGCACCCACAAGGGAAGCGGTGATCACTTTGTACAAAAACGGAAGAAGCGTTGATTCACGCAACGATCCAAGTCGCTGTCTTATCAAAATCCACAACAGCATGGCCTGCACAAGGGCTGAGACCGAGTACCCCATACCAAGTGCTGCCACACCAAACGGCTCTTTGAGCAACTGAGCCACGAGGATTCCGATGATCGCAGAAACCACACCCGTGAGAAGCGGGGTCGTTGTGTCGCGAAGAGCAAAGGATCCACGGGCGAAGAGCGTGATCAAGGACTGCGGAATGAATGTGAGAGCAAAAAAGGCGAGCGTTTCGGATGTGGCAATGGTTGCGTTCCAGTCAAACTCCCCTGCTCCAACGACCACACGAACGACCTGGGAGCGAAGAACCAAAAAAAGAATCGTCATGGGAGCGAGCAAATAGATTATCTGACGAACGGTGCCCACCAGAATATCAATAAACGCTTCGGTTTCTTTCTGTTCACTCTTTTCAGCGAGCGCGGGGAAGGCTGCGATCGCAAAAGAAACACCAATGATACCCACGGGAAAAAATTGGATGTTGTAGGCGAACTGAAAGACCGTAACAGAGCCTGAAGGGAGCGTTGTGGCGAGCACTCCAAGAATGACAAACAGCAACTGGCTTACCGCAAGTCCTAGCGTGCGCGGCACCATGAGTTTCAGCATCGATCGTGTGTCTTGATCAACGAGGTTGAACCTCCACGCATATCGGTAGCCTGTTTGTCGAAGGCCGAGAAGTTGAATCAGCAGGTGCAGAGTTGCTCCGAAAACCACACCCCAGGCAAGCCCAATCGATCCAAACAGGGGAACCAACCAAATCGCTCCCACAATGATTCCAACGTTATAAAAAATGGGTGCCAAGGAATAAAAGAAAAATCGTTTGAGACTTTGCAGGACAGATCCGTACACAAGCGAGATCGATAAAAGGATCTGAGAAAAAAACATGATGCGCATGAACACCGCGACTTGATCCTGCTTGAAGGGCGCAAATCCTGGAGCAATCAACTGAGCCAGAGGATGGGCAAACAAAGCGAGGAACATGGAAATGACGATCATCGACACCCCGATGAGATGGACGGCGTTGTTGGTAAACGACCAAGCCTGTGCGCGTTTGTCCGGGTGCCCGCCCGGCTGACCAGGTCGGACGGGACTCCAGTGTGAGAGAAAGAGCGGGATGAAACTCGCCGAAAGAGCTCCCACAACGATCAGAGAAAATAGCAGATCTGGAATCTTGAACGCGGCGTAGTACACATCCAGTGTGTCCCCTGCTCCAAACGCACCAGCCAACAGGCGGTCACGAACAAGACCGACGATGCGACTCACAAACGAAAGCACGCCTACGACCGTCGCGGCTCCAATGATCGTTTTCGATTCTCGGTTCAAAAACGTGAACATGTTACTGGGAAGAAGCGGATCGGCGTTTCAACCGTTGTTTGACAAAGGGCACACACAGGGCTAAGAGCGCAACCAAAAGCATGAGACTCAAGCACAGAACCGCAACCAAAATAATAGGATTGTGCAACGTCAAAAATGGAACAAGGACCTGCGCGGTTTCTGTTGAGGACACACCCTGCTGATCTGTTAAGGTAAGTCTCACCGCATAGGAGCCTGGATGAAACGTATGTGTGACAACGGATTTCGTTGATGAAACACCATCACCAAAATCCCAACTCACTTGCTGATCGTCCACATCAGGTGAGAGCAGGGTGAAAGTAAATGTATTCCACGAGTCACGTGTATAGCTGAACACGGCGTTGGCAGAGAACGCTATCTCTTGGATCGGCAAGACTTCTTCCTCAGATTCAGACAATTCAGTCGGTGCGCCAACATCGTCTGTTTCACCATCAGCAGCTGTGGATTCCTGAATCGTCTGAGCCACTTGCGAAATAATATCTTTGAATGTCACCGTCGCGTCCGTTTCTTGATCGATTCCGTTTTCGTTTTGTTCTGTTGACTTCACCACGTCCTGATCCTCTACCCGCTCAGGATCAACAGGAAACGAATCACTTTGATCTTCAACCCCATCTCCATCTGTATCGGTCATCAGTGGATTAGAACCAATCTCCGCTTCCACCTCATCGGAGAGCCCATCGTCATCATCGTCGCTGTCACAGGCATCTCCTTCCCCATCATCATCTGAATCGATTTGCGACGCGTCAGCGACAGCTGGACAATCATCCGCGTCGTTTTCAATTCCATCACGATCATCATCCAAAATAGGATGATAGGTCGCCGTGATCGTCACATTGTTGCTTGGGTCTTCGTCCTCGGGATCGGTCCCCTCGACTTGAGCCTGAATGTTGAATGAACTGGAAGGCACCACAAAATCGATGTACACCTCCTCAGCACTCCCGTTGGCAAGCACGGAAATCACTTGCGAGGCTCCGATAAGATTGGAACCTTGATAAAAGGTCACGTACCCCGAAACATCTTCGTCTCCGACGTTATGGACAGAAGCGTACAGTCGAACCTGATCCCCAGCGATGAGATTCTCGTGCGAGAGACGTACGTCACTCTGTTCGATTTTTAAATCTGCCTTGGCAAAAACAACAGACGGGAATAACAGGGCAAGAGCCATGGTGAGAAAAATTTTCATAGCTTTTTTTTGTAGACGATGCCCACAAGCACACACACCATGCCAAGCATTCCCAGGACATACAGAAGCGTGATCACCTTAGGGCTTTCCACAAACGGCAACCAGGTCGCGTTCATTCCATAAAAACCTGCAATGAGGGTTGGAACCATGAGCGCGGCAGAAAGAAACGTCAGGATGGTGATAATCTGGTTGGTCTTATGGGAAATCAGCGCCTCGTTCACATCGAACAATCCGTCGATCAGGAGTTTCAAATTATCCGTGGAGAGCCAGATGGTATCAAGAATATCATGAAGGTCATCCACATACACAAGAATCTCGTCAGGAATAAACGAACGCGAGGTGTGCCTGAGGCTCACGAGCATGCTGCGTTGAGGATCGACCAGGTGTCGCAAAAACAGCACATTGCGCCTGGCATGTCCCAAATCAACCGTCAGACGTTTATCATGACTATGTTCAATCGATTCCTCAAGC
Organism: Candidatus Uhrbacteria bacterium; assembly: GCA_023246355.1. GTDB lineage: Bacteria > Patescibacteriota > Patescibacteriia > UBA9934 > GWF2-40-263 > JACRJW01. The sequence continues at coordinate 81,283 of JAHFIQ010000003.1, forward strand.
CGATGAACCTCTTGGGTGAGCTTGCCGATGATATGAAGGGAGTCACGAAACAAATGTGAAATGATGCGATACATGGCAAAGGCTGTTCCCTTCCCCAAAACAATGGAACGGAATTTCGCATTCTCGGACATGCGCTTGAAAAAATCATCCAACTCCTTGATGGAGTCATAGGTGACCGTCACCAAATCCTCCTTTGAGAGGAAGACATAGACAGGCTCACCGTAAATGCGTCCTGAATCTTTCTGAACTCTCGGCACGTGAAAAAGAAAAAAGAGATAGTGCTTGTAGGCGTCCATTTTTGAAATCGGTGATTCGTTTCGAATGTCCTCGTAGTCGAGATGATGAAACTTAAATTTTTCCTGAAGCGCCTTCAGGTCTTTTTCTTGAACGCCGCTGACATGATGCCAATTGACGCCTTTGGCTTCGATGGTGTTTGACCCCATAGCTACGGGGACGGTGTGTGCTCCCCCTTATGACCAAACGTGTAATGAAAATAATCGTGTCGCACCGGACCCAAAATTGCCAGATGCGCCTCTGCAAGGACATACTTCATGGCAATGTTCAACCGCCCGTCGCGGTTCAGTCGACGGATCGAAACGGGAATCTGTGTTGAACGAAGAAATCCAAATCGACCTACCGATTGAAACCGCCTTGCGTAATCATGGTCTTCGCAAAACACTACGCTCTCATCAAAGCCGCCGAGCTTCTCGTGCAAATCACGACGCACGAGCAGACAAAATCCTGGAGCATGCGGCAGCAGGGCTCCCCAGGTTCGGACGTAGACATTATACGCCTTGTGCAGCACGTGATCGATGCGGGCCGTGGAGAGCGGAATGACATCGCAGGTTGCGAGGTCGAATTTTTTCTCGAGCATTTCTCCGACCGACTTTTCTAAAAACTCAGGATCCAAAAGTTCAACATCTGCATCCAAAAAAAGAATCAGGTCCGAGGTGGCATGAGCGGCTCCACGATTGCGTGCCATGGCCACTGGTCCACCCTCGACAACCGTCGCTCCAAACGACCTCGCGATTTCACGCGTTCGATCCGTTGACTGTGCATCTGCCACAATAATCTCAAACGGCTGGATCGTTTGAGCACGAATGGATCTGAGAAGAACGGGAAGAAAATCTTCTTCGTTCTTGGTGGGAATCACAATGGAAAGCATGGCGACATATTAACGGTTTTTTTGCACAACGGCAAATGGAATGCTAGTCTCTGTTCGTATGTTTTCCCCTTGCCCACAAAAAGAAATCTGCGGATCGTGCTCGTGGTCACACATTCCCTACGAAACGCAGCTGAAGCAAAAACTTTCCGACATCAACGGATCATTCGGTTTGAAAAAACTGAACCTGAGATGCGAAACGATCCTCCCCTCACCGAAAACCTCGCACTACCGAAACCGCATGGATTTTGCCATTGATTTTCAAGGTCGTGTTGGGCTAAAGGAAAAAGGCAAATGGTGGAAAGTGATTGATGGTCATGCCTGCTTTTTGGCGGATGAAAAAATTGACGCGCTGTTCACCCTTGTCCGTGATTGGGCAAAAACCTGTGGCCTCAGCTTCTGGGATCGAAAGGCCCACACAGGGCTCTTGCGCTACGCCGTCATTCGCTGTTCGTCACTTGGAGAAACCATGATCACGATCGTCACGAGTGTTCCTACTCCAGAGGAGAACACACAACGTGTCCGATCGGACATGTTGCAGCTTGCAGAATCAACCGGGGCCACCACAACCATCTGGTCACAAAATTCAACGATCACCGATGTGAGCTTTGGGGATCACCTTGAGGTGATGACTGGTCCTGGATACGTAATGGAGGAAATCAATGGCGTGAAGTATCGCATTAGCCCACAGGCGTTTTTCCAAACAAACTCCTTTGCTGCACCGATTCTGATGAACACCGTAAGAGAATTTTGTGGTGATCTGTCACAAAAAACCTTGCTTGATCTCTACTGCGGAACAGGTTTTTTCGCAACCGCCCTAGGCGAGAGTGCAAAAAATACCTTTGGCGTGGAAATCTCTAAAGATGCCATTGTTGACGCAATGGTGAACGCGAATTTGAACGGGGTGACAATTGATTATCATGAGGCAAAAACCGAAGATTTTGATTGGTCAACCTTTGGCGCGAATGTCGTCATCCTTGACCCGCCTCGCTCGGGGATGCATGATAAGGCCCTGCAGGACGTTTTGCGGGTCAAACCTGAGACCATCGTGTACGTTTCCTGCAATCCAAAAAACTTCGCACGTGAAATGGTACTGTTACAGCAGTACTACCGCGTTGATCAAATGCGCGCCATCGACCTCTTCCCTCACACGCCGCATGTAGAACTTGTGAGCAAATTAGTAGCACGAATCAAGTAGCAAGAGCACGTACATTCCCCACGAAAATACTTGCTACTAGCTACTTGATACTTGCTACTCACCCCTATGCCTAAATCCGGTTTCGTTGTCATGATCGGCCGTAGCAACGTCGGGAAGTCTACGCTTCTCAATGCTTTGGTTGGATCCAAAATCGCCATCACCACTCCAAAGCCACAAACCACGCGTCTGCCGATTCAAGGCATCGTGACGCGCAAAGAGGGACAGATGGTCTTCATCGACACTCCTGGAGTCCTCAAGGGGGCTCGCGATTCCCTTTCTAAAAAACTTGGGCAGATGGCCAAGGCGTCACTCAACCAAGTAGATGTGATCGCCTACATCGTGGACCCCACACGCGAAATCGGTGATGAAGAACGCGAGGTCATGCGGCTCATCGAGCCAATGACTCAGCCGAAAATTCTTGTCATCAACAAAACAGACCTTGATCGCATTCCGTACATCGATTTTTACCGCGACCTGGGAGAAAAATTTACCGCCATCGTTGAGGTCTCAGCGCTGCGTGGAACGCATGTCGGGAAACTGATTCAAACCATTTTTGACTATCTGCCTGAAGGTGAGCCGTACTATCCTGAGGATCAACTCACCAATGTTCCAAATAAATTTTGGCTCAGTGAAATCATTCGCGAAAAATTATTTCTGCGTCTCCGGCAGGAGGTGCCTTACACGACGCATGTGGAAGTGGAGGATGTGGATGAACGCGAAAACGGGATGATCTACATCAAGGCTACAATCTACACCACTGAGGAACGTTACAAACGCATGATCATCGGTGCTAAGGGTCAGGGCATCAAGGAAATCGGTCAGAGCGTTCGCCATGAACTCGAGCTCGCCATGGACGCCAAGGTTTTCTTGGACCTCACCGTGGACGTTGACGCGCATTGGATGCAGAGGTTTGAGTGAATCAAAACGGGCTAGTCGCCCGTTTTTGAATTGATCTCTGAAACTTCATATCCCCCGAACCCTTCGATGAATCCACCAGGACTCAGCACATCCAAATTTCCCTGCGAGAGTGGCGTTAGCCGAATCTCGAGGATGAGAGGATCATCGGGATTCGCGAGGATCGTATATTTCGCAAAAGCGTTTTTTGCTTCGATTGTTTGAACTGTTGTGCGGGTTCCATCCACAAGCAATGTGTACTCGCCCCAATCAGACTCTGCTTCCACGGTGAGGAGATCGTCTGTTTCTTCAACGCCTTCGACCCCCTCTGACTCCCCCTTGGCAAGGGGGAGAATATTCTTGATGGAATCAAGAAAAGACGTAACCGAGCTGGCAACTTCTTGAGCCTGCATCAGGGACTCATCAAACAATCCTAGACTCAGCGTGGTAGAGCGCGTACTCACGAGTTCATCATACTGAGCTTTTCCGATCCAGATCAGCGACGCTTCCGCTGTCCCCGCATCACCTTCATTCCAAAGCTCAGGAAGTTCCAGGGTCGTAGCATTGGCAAGAGATTCACTTCGTCTACTTCCACTCTGGATTGTCTCTTCGACCTCTGGCTCCGGGGCATCAGGCACTTCCTCCCCCACGGCTGTCTGCCCATACTCAGACTCGTATGCTTCCCGTGCCGCGATCGACGCGGCGGTCTCTGTTTCTGTGGTAATGCTCCAGGTGAGAGAGACGGATGAACCAGGTGTCCACTCTGTGATGGCGATTGAACGCTCGTCGGCATCGCCACCAAAAAGATCGACAATTTTCCCTCCAAGTCCAAGCACCGTCGGCCGCAATACGATCTCGCTGCCAATGGCGAGATCGAGAGAGGCAGCCGCTTGCTCTGGTGTGAGATCTGAAACAGCGACTCCCGTGCAGCCAAACCCAAAAAGCACGACAAGAAGAAGGTTCCAGAACGTGAGCTGTCGGTGCTTTTGCATAAGACGAAAGACGCTTTTCTCTCATAGGAGAAATGAGCGTTCAAAAAAATTATCCTTTTTTCCCTGCCGCCCACTCACGGATTCTGTCCTCGCTCGTGGCGCCACAGATAAAATCTTTTGTCTCGTCATTCCAGAAATACGGCACACCGCCGCACTTCCCACCGTCGGCTTTCTCTAGATGTTTTGCGTTCTCCTCGTTATGCCAGGTCTCTCGCTTTTCGATGATGATTCCCTCCCCGATCAGTTTATCCACAAGAGGTAACATATGATGGCAGTGCGGGCATTCTTCGCCGTAGTAGAAGTAGAGCATAATTTGGGTAGTCCCAGGCTTTAGCCTGGGCGTGATTTCAATGCTAGAATCTTAACATGTCGATTCGTATTCTCACAGTTGTCTTGTGTCTCTCGGTCATGGGGCTGTTGGTACTCCAACGTTTTTCAGGTCCACCGGAGCTGACCGTCACAGTTGCGATGGTGAATGAGGAAAGCAACTATCACACAGGGGAAGAACTAGAGCGTGGTGAGATGGTGACAACACAGAACGGCTTTCTCGAGTTCACCATTGGAGAAGACACACAGGTGTATCTCGCGGCACAGACGCAAGTTGAGCTTCATCGAATTTTTGAAGATGAGGTCGTGCTGAAACTCAAAAAGGGCAGAATCGTCGTTCGCACAGAATCCGAGATGCCTGTTGTCATCAAAACAAACAAGACAGAATCTCTCATTCACAAAAGCTCTGCCTCTTTTGTGAACTATGACTTTTTACAAACCGTGCATGTGATTCCACTGAGTGGATCCGTGCAGCTCACGATCGGCGATGAGAATCTGCTCACACCCGTTCCCTTCTCGATTCATGAAACGGATCCTATCAGCTATGAGACGCTCGAAGTGAATCTTGAAGCCGGCGACGCCAAGGCGTTTTATGAGTGGACAGACCACGTCACTCGCGAGTGACGTGGCAGGCGTTTTGACGGATGAATAGATCCCATGTGGTTGTCCACAGACCTGCTTGACTTTAGTCGATGATCCCGCCGCCGAGGACTTTTTCGCCGTCGTAAAAGACAATCGACTGGCCTGGCGTGACTGCGCGTTGAGGATGGCTAAACTTGACTAAGACCCCATCACTCCCTCCCCCCTTGATCCCCCCTCGGGCAGGGGGGAAAACTTCACACTCTTGTAACGGCTGGCGGTAGCGAATCCTTGCCTGGCAGGAAAATGGAACGGTTGGTTTCTCAAACCAGTTGAGTTGTGATGCGGTTAGCTCTTTCTTAAACAACCCAGGATGGAAGTTGCTTCCAACCACCAGCTCTTTTGTCTCTGGGCGTTTTTCAATCACATAGTACGGCTCTCCCCCGCCGATCCCAAGTCCTTCACGCTGACCGATGGTGTAAAACGCCAAACCCTCGTGCGTGCCGATGACTTTTCCGTCTGTGGTCACGACGTTTCCAGGATCCTTGGGAAGACGCTGCTGCAAAAACTTCCGCATTTCGACTTCCCCGACAAAACAAATTCCTGTTGAATCTTTTTTCTCTGCGACTTCCAGTCCTGCCCTGCGTGCAAGATCACGAACCTCGGGTTTGGTCATCTCGCCGATGGGAAACAGAACGTGCGGCAAAACCGAAGGTGGTATCGCCCAAAGGAAATACGATTGATCTTTGTTTGGGTCAAGGCCTGAGAGGAGGTTGTAGGGAGTACGTTGTAGGGAGGAGGGAGCCACTCGAGCGTAATGCCCTGTGGCAACAACATCACAGCCTAACCGATCCGCTTCCTGAACAAACCGATCAAACTTGATAAATTTATTGCACAAGACGTCCGGATTTGGCGTACGGCCTGCTTCAAACTCCTCGAACATATTCTCGACAACCTTCGCCCGGTATTCTTCCTCAAAATCAAACGTCACAAATGGAATGCCAAGCTTTGCTGCCACACGCGTGGCATCTCGTTGGTCCGCACGCCAATTGCAGTCAGACCAGTTTTTCATGAACGCGCCAATCACCTCATAGCCATCCTTCAATAACAAAACCCCGGACACAGATGAATCCACGCCTCCAGACATACCAAGAAGGACTTTTTTTGACATACAGATTAGCCCTTCAAAATTTTCTCAAACCTCTCGACATCCTCTCTCACCACAAACACATCCACAAATTTCAGCTTCTCGTTGTACTTCATCAGCAGATCTGAATATTCCATCATCGGCATGATCCGCGAACCTGCCAATACCTTTTTTTCGACAAACACGTCATGTGACGCATCTGATCCCAAGGAGGTCAGTTCTTTGCCGGCAGAATGTGTGAACCAACGAATGTTGTTCATCTCACAGATCGACTTGATCCGCTCAAGCGTCTGTCTATCGTCGGCGACACTCTCTTGCAAACGCAAAATCCGTCGAGCCGGCAGACGAGCCATGATGTGATGCGACCAATACTGTTTCGGATCGCGCGCGGCGGCAAACAACTGCTCAATCACCGCACCATCATGCAAATCCGCATAGACATGAGGATCGGTAGGAATCGTGAGAGGAACTTCTCGCGTGGCGATCGCTTGCTCAAGGTAATGTATGAACCCGGCCTTCGTTTTATGAAAATAGACTTGATCAAACATGTGATAGCGCGCCAAGAGGAAGGCCTCAAAGGCTCGAACGCCATTTTCGGCGAGCGTTAGAACAAACCGACCGTCTTTCTCCTGTGCACTCATGCTGGAAATCAACCAGTCTATATCAAAGGCGCCGTAGGCCACGCCACAAAAATAACTATCGCGTAGCAGATAGTCCATCCGATCGGCATCTGCTTCGCCTGAAATCAGCTGACGCATCAGCGGATGCAGCGATTCACATCTTGATGCGATGGTCTCAAACCCTTGCGAGGGTTTCACCCCAGCATGGACAAGTGAGGCCACATCCTGAGCCAGATGCATTTCAAGTGCGCCCTCCTTTGCCATGGTCTGAAGCAAGAGCACACTATAATCCTCGTGATGCGCTTGGCGATTCTCTGTATCACTCCACCAGGTCCAGTCCATAGGCAGCGCATGGCGCATGGGAAAAATAGACTCACACTCATGGGAGAATGGTCCATGTCCAATATCATGAAGCAGACCAGCGAGCCGAATCCTCTGGCGCAGCCCGTTGATTTCCTCGGGGGTAAATCTCTCAACAAGGTTTGGTGTTCCCTCAATCACTTTTCCAAAAAGTCGCCCAGCGACATGCATCGCTCCCAGTCCGTGCATAAACCGTGTATGAACAGCGCCGGGATACACGTACGTTTGCAAAAAAGAAAGCTGTGAAATAAAACGCAACCGTTGAAAAAACGGATGGTCAATTATCTTTCGTTCAAATTCATCAAAAGCGATGCGCTTGTGAATCGGATCCCGAATCTCGTAGGGCTGCATACCTGCCTATCCTAGTATGCACAGGACTTGCTGGCAAACGCTCAATCAAACCGAATCGTCTGGCCTGAACGAACTGTCCCACTTGTTGCAGGTGCCGCCACAGGACGGGGTGCAGGAGGAGGTGGAGGAGTCAGCGTTGATGTGGCAATCACAGGTGGTCTTGGAGCGCTCGGCTGCCCGATAGGAGATCGCTCTTCACCTGGTCCTGTGGATTTTTTTCCACGTCTGCGGCGTTTCTTTCTGAGAGGATCAGCGGATTCTGTCGATGGGCGTGGAGCAATAGGTGCTGGTGATACAGAGGGAGCCTGAGTCTGCTTGCGCGCCTCACGAATTTTTTTCAAACAATCCTCACAAAACGCTGGTCGTGAACGATCAAGCTTCACGTTCGTGGAAAAATCCTTTTTGCATTCTGAACAAGTGTATGTTTCCCTGGGAACCGCTGGAATCGCCGTGACCTCTCGCTTCGGGATCACAGGAACCTCTTGCCTTTGGATAACAGGAGCTGCTGGTGCTGGTGCTGGTGCGGACGCAGGTTTTACAGGAACAAGGGCCTCCAGTTTCACGGCGGGCTGCTCTGATATTTTTTCTACCGGTGTCCCCTCTGTTGGTTTGGGAACAGGAAGAGGTTCAACCTTCGCCACAAATGGTTTTGATTTTTTTCCTCCCTTGCGTTCCTCACGGACAATCTCAATACAATCATCACAATAAATCGGTCGCGAGCGATCAAGCTCCACAGGCAAAATGACTTCCTTAGCACAGCGCGAGCACTTGTATTCAAATCGCGGTTTTTTGTTTTCCTTGGTCGCCTTCTTCTTCGCCTCAGCTGCCTCCAAAAGCGTGTCCATGTCCGCACCCTCCATGCCGCTCCACTGCAAAATCTTTTCTTCGATCACGCCACGAGGTTGAGCATATCGCTCCCTGGAAACTTTAATGACCTTTTCTTCAGAACCTGTCACCTGTGCAATCGGCGGCAGGGTGAGCGCAGAGAACGGCTGACTCGTCACCCCATCGATGAGCAACTTAATGTAGACGTTGTACTTGGGCAGATTGATGATGTCCTCAGGCGTGAACCGGGGCATGAACTCCGTTTCCATGAATGTCGCATCAGGCGATCCCACTCGAAACGTAATGATGGTTCCCACGTTGCCAAACACCGCGTCGCGCACTTCTTCACTCAACTGTGCCACATACTGATGCGCCATCGTCAGACACAGCCGATACTTACGTGCCTCGGACAAAATACTCGCGAACGACTCCACGGCAAAGTTTTGAAACTCGTCGACGTAGAGATAAAAATCCTTGCGTTCACTTTCAGGAATTTCCACGCGCTCCATGGCGGCCAATTGCATCTTCGTGATCAGGAGCCCTCCCAGGAGTCGGGAGTTATCTTCTCCAATTCTTCCCTTTGAAAGGTTGATGATGAAGATTTTCTCGCTGTCCATGATTTCACGCACGTTGATGGTCGACTTCACTTGCGCGACGATATTGCGAATAACCACCGCGGACAAAAACTGACCAATCTTGTTTTGAATCGGCGCCACGGCTTCTTGTGCGTATTTTTCATTGTACGAAGCAAACTCCACCAACCAAAACTGTTTGACCACGGGGTCCTTTACGTTCCCCACGATCCGTTTGCGAAAGTCCGCATCTGAGAGCATGCGATTGATTCCCAGCAAAGTCTGTCCGGGATTATCCAAAAGCGCCAAGAGCGTGTTATTCAAAATATATTCCATGCGGCTGGACCACATGTTCTCCCAAATTTTTTGAAAGACCCCCATCATGCCCGAGACCACAAGATGCTTATGACTTTCACTCACGGCTTCCAAAATGTTGAAGCCCACAGGAAAATCCATGTCCGCCGGGTTGAAATACACCACGTCGTTCATCCGCCAACTCGGAATAAAATTGATGAGACGCTCGGCGGTGTCGCCGTGAGGATCAACATACGCACAACCGTGCCCTGCGTAGATGTCCGACAAAATAAGATTTTCCAACAGTACGGTCTTGCCCATGCCTGTTTTTCCAATCACATACACGTGGCGGCGGCGGTCGTCGGTCTTAATGCCAAACTTCGTCATCTTGTTGCGAAAATTCGTTTTCGCAAAATAGTTGACCTCATTGTCGTGATCGTGATTGTAACCCATAAAATTTATGTGGGAAGATTTGGTGGTACAAGATCGTCCTCTGGCTCTGCGGTCGGAGACGTGGGTGAAAGCGGTGTATTGAAATCCTCGTCACTGGTGGCCCAGACCGTGGATTTTTTTTCTGGGACATCGTCAGGTACGACCGCAGGAGTCGAGGCTGTTGGCGATGGTGGATGTGGAAGGGCCTCTGAAAGCGGCTCGTCAGATTCAGGCTCAGCAATACCAAATGGAGAGGCGGGTACTGTTTCTTCCTCGGCAGCCGAAATATCTGACGCTCCAGGCAAGGACTGCTCGGCAAAGGTGATGGGCAAGCCCACGGGCGGTTCACCACGTTTAGATTCGCTCTTTTTCACGAGTGGCGCCTTGATGGAGATGGCTGGGAAGTGCCAAAGGGTCGCAAGCTCTTCTGTGTTGAGGAAAACCGGATTCGCACCAATCCCCCAGTTGCGGGTTTTGTACGCCTTCATGAGCGTGTGCTGCTTTTTTGTGTACACCCAACGCATCCAAAAATAATCGTCCTTGGGAACCTGGGGAATAAACAGGGTAAATTTGTTCAAGTTCAAATTTGAGTACTGGTTCCAAATACCTTTGACAATACCTGTTCGTTCTACTTTGACGAACACATTTTTCTTGGCGATGTACACGACGCGGATCTTGGCGCCAAGTCCAACCTTGCTCGCTTTGAGGACAATCGCCTCAGCTTCCTGTTTTTGGACAGGCGAAATCTTAAACGCTTTCCAAATATCTTTTTCTTCTGCCGCAGCGCCAGGGGTGAGCAAACCGCTCAAGTCCACATCAAGTGCCTCTTTAAGCAGCTCATTTGGGAGAGTCAAAAGCGATTCACTCGCAGACTCGATCATCCCTTTTTTCTTTTTTTCTTCCACGCCGTAGGTGGCATTCACATACTTGATGCCCTTTTTCATCCAGTCGTTACTAGAAGGCTGGACAACAATCTGAATCCAAAAATGCTCACCTGGACGCATGGTCCCAAGTTGCTCAAGCGTGTATCCAAGAGGATCTTTTATTTCCTGAGAGATCCGATCCTCGAAATCCACATAGGTTCGAATCGGAAACATCGAGTCCCGATCCAAGGTCATTTCCCCACCCCACATTTCATATTCGGTATCCGGAAAATCCACAGGGAATGGCTTGGTATAATCCTCGACTTCAGAAATCTGGGCATCCGGGTAATGGGCGTAGATCCCAGCTTCGACCACATCGCGAAATCGCGTTTGCGTGCGAATCACAAATTGGATATAGCCTTCAGTGGAAACAATTTCAAAGGAAAAAACCGGGTGCAGTTTTCCGTCCATCCATGTTTCCTTCCAGGTGATGGTGGATTTGGTCCCGTAGAGGTTCGCAAAGAAATTCTCCATGGCCTTTGGTGTTTGTTCGGTCATGGAGGGAACATCCACAGCCAAGTAAGTGAACTTGAGTTTGGCCGAATACAAACCACGACGGTAATCGCGCCACAACTCGGTAAATCCCCAGGCCAGCGTGGCAGCAATCGGAATCCACCCAAACCAGATCAACAAATCAAAAAGAATAGCGTCAATCGGTTGATCAAAGTAGGAACTCGAGTGCGCCACAGCTGTTGTGGCTTGTGCCACAATCGGAATCGCAAAAAGGGGAAGCATAACTCAAACTAGTATATCAAAAAACTGGGGATGAACCCAGTTTGATGTCTGCTTCTATTTTTTTAGACGCTCTTCCCACTCAACCAGCGCCGGACTTGCAAAGAAAATTGAAGAGTACGTTCCCACCAAAATGCCGATCATGAGCGCCAAGGCAAAGGGACGGGTAGATTCACCACCAAAGAAAAAGATAGCGGTGAGCGCTAACAGTGTCGTCATGGACGTATTCACTGAGCGCACAAACGTTTGACGAATACTTTTTTCAACGACCTGAGGAAATAGCTCCCCGGTGTGATGCGCAAGGTTTTCACGTGTTCGATCAAACACCACCACGGTGTCGGAAATCGAGTATCCCAAAATGGTCAGAATGGCCGCGACAAATCCAGATCCAACCTCCCAGTGATAGAAGTGTCCAAGCACGGCAAACGCTCCTAAAGGAATAATCACATCATGCGCCGCACACAGAACCGTGATGAGTCCGTACTTCCAGGAGGCAATCGGATCTGAAACTTTTCGGAACGCCCAGGAGATATACAAACCAATCAGCAGAAGCGTGAGTCCCACACCGATCAAAGACGAACGACGCAATTCGTTTCCAACCGTTGGACCGATGGAATCAAATCGCAGCTCCGTAAAGTCCCCGAAGACCTGAGTGAGTGTGGTGAGCGTGGCTTGATGCGTGGCTTCGTCTTGAACTTCTGATCGAATAATTAACTTTTGATTTTCATCGGCTGACTGGACAGAGACACTCGACAAGGATGTCAGGGCATCTCTCACATCTGTGGTGGAAGGCGCTCCCTGCGTAAACTCAAGCTCCATGAGCGATCCACCAGTGAAATCCACGCCAAACTTGAGACCAAACACGAACAGCGCGACGATGCTCGCGACGATCAAGACTCCGGAGAGCAGGAACCAGTATTTTCTCAGGTCAACAAAACTGAAAGAGGTCATCATACGTTTTTATGTCGAGTAATTCCGTAAAGGGCAGGACGCTGCAGAGCACGAACTCCACGAATATTTTTCATGTAGGTTCTGGTGACCGTAATGGCAGTGAACAGACTCAGCAGCACTCCCACAGCGAGCGTTAAGGCAAATCCACGTACGAAGCTCGACGTAAAGCTGTAGAGCACACAGGCAGAAATGAGGGTGGTGAGATGCCCATCACGAATCGGCGGCCAGGCACGCTTAAAGCCTTCGTCCATGGATGAGATGAGATCGCGACCACTGCGAAATTCGTCTTTGATGCGCTCAAAGATGAGCACGTTTGCATCCACGGCAATTCCCAACGACAGAATCAATCCAGCAATTCCCGAAAGGGTAATCGTCACCCCAAACAAACGGTAGGCCGCCATGTTGAGAACCACGTACAAAATGAGCGCAGCCACAGCCAGGAGTCCAGGAAGACGATACAGAGCGATCATGAACAACGCGACCAATAAGAATCCAAGATAAGCTGCCGTCAAACTCTTGTGCAAGGAAGCCAGACCGAGCGTCGGGCCGATGGTTTCTTGTGAGATCAGGTTGACCGGCACAGGAAGGGCACCTGCATTCAATCGTTGAGCAAGAATTTTTGCTTCCTCAAGGGTGAAGTCCCCTGTGATCACCGCCTTGCCGCCGTAGATGGCCTGTTGAACCATTGGTGTGGAGATGGGTGTGCCATCCAAGAAAATCGCAATCGGCTGTCCGACATACTCTTCGGTCAATTTGCCAAACAGGTCACCACCCTCAGCAGAAAACGTCAGCGCCACATACGGCGAGCCGGTGTTTTGATCAAACTGGACCGCCGCACGATCAAGATCTTTTCCCGAGAGTTCTGAATTCACCCAGGGCGAGGCCTCAGGAATGATGTCGTACATGTCAGAAAGCTCCATGAGGATGCGCTGGATTGTGTAGGTCGAAACGCTGCGCTCTTCTTGTTTGTAGATGAGATGGTAGCCAAAATCCGTTTCAACGATCTCAGAAATGCCACCCACGGGAAGCGCTGTGGCTGCCAGGCCAAAGGCTGGAACGTACTTGTCCGCCGTGGCAAACCCCAGGTCACCACTGTTGGTCGCTGCCGAAGGATCCGTAGAATTCTCAAGCGCAAGCTGCGCAAAATTTTCAGGCGTTGCTTGGTCTTTCAATTTTCCAATTTGGATGGATGCATCCAGTTGCGAGAGTCCAGTTGTACATCCAGTCTTTCCTTCAAAACAGATCAAGATGTGTGAAAGGTGCATTTCTGTTTTATCCTCGTGGCTCACGTATTTGAAAATACTTACGCCATCCTCGTTTTCAAGAAGATTGTTGTAGAGCTGCCCTGGATTCATTCCGCGTTCAATCAAAATCGCGTATTCAGCAAAATACGAGTCATTGGTGATGCCGTCGATCACTCCCTTGGTCGTGTCTTTATTTTTTTCAATGCTGTTTTCTGCCACCAACGTATCAAAGTCCTCTCCAGCAAGGGCACGATTCAACACCGCGCGAGCCGCCGTGCGCTCTGCCTCGTTTGCGGTATCAAGCTGCGCTTGCTCTTCAGGAGTGAGGTCACGATCAGTTTCCTTGCCAGGGGTTTTGAATTCAAGCACCGGCGTCTCGCCAATAAGCGCGATCGCTTCAGTGACATCCAGGACCCCGGCCAAATCAATAATGACTCGATACGTTCCACCGGTCGTCGTTGTTTGTACGATGGGTTCAGAAACACCAAACGCGTTCACGCGCCGTTCAATCACATCTCGCACACCTTCCAGCGCCTCATTGCGGTCTGCTTCAGGAATCTGGCTCATGTCAGCTTCGTAGATCAGATGCGTTCCTCCTTGCAAATCAAGGCCGAGTTTGAATGGAATGTCATTGATGGACGGAGGAGCCCAACCTGTTTGCGCTTGCACAAAGAGCGCACCGCGATTCCACAAAAACGGAAAATCATAGATACCAACTGCCACGGTCGCAACCAGCAAAATAATGGCCGTGAGCCGCATTCCCCAAGGACTTTGTGAGGTTTTCTGCTGAGCTTTCTTCTTGAGCTTCCAGGTTTGCATAGGATCAAACAATCAATAAAATCGGGGTCAGTGTAGACGAGAGGTAAAAGGAAGGCAAGTGGATAGATTTGGTCAGGACGTTGGACGAACAAGCGTCTTCTCGCCACCAACAGCAGCTGGAAGAGGTTCCTGGCTGTACATTCTTTTATCTGGCCAGTTGTTTCGAGAACGAATGAGATGCAGGTACGCCTCAGACTGCTTGTCGATTTCTGCATCTCCTCCAGGCATGAACGAAAGACGATCCTTGATTCCCAACACGCGTGCCATGCCGTTCAAGGCTCGGGCATAGTTCAAACCATTCAGAAGATTATTCACCTCGGAGGACGCGATCTGCGCAGAGGTCGTGAGTCTGTGCGCGGCATCTCGTGCTCCTGTCCATTCGTTGTCTGCAAACGGATCGACAATCAAGTACGTCCACTTCCCTTCTCCATTTTTGTACACACGGATATTTCCACCACCAGCCATATCAAGCATCTTGTTTGATGTTTGCGTAAACTCCATCATGCGCTCCACAAGATCACGCAGAACATCTGCAAGTTCATCATCCACATAGGACTCCCCGAGCAGTCGTACGGTTCCCACATGCAAAAAGCTATACAGCAGGTTTGCATCAAACGGTTCCTTCTCACCAAACGCCATTCGATTTAATCGTTGATACTCGTCCAGAGGGACATCGAAACGCTCTGTATATCGAAACCCAAACGAGTGCATGTCAGGATTTTCTCCAGCTTCTTTTTTGAGCATCCTGGCGCGTTCAGGAAGAATTTCCTGATACCGAACAATCGTCGGGACTGAAACCGTTGACGCAGGAGCAAGATCCGTGAGATCACTGCGCTCGAGGATTTCACGGGCAACCTCGGGTGTCACAGGAACGTTACGAGTCACGGTGCGTGTCGAGAGAATATGATCAGCTGGAAACGCACGTCGCAGGGCTTTCACAAACTGTTCCTCACGTTCAATGGCCTGTTCCATTCGATCCGTATCATCTTCTTGTTCGGCCATGGCCCTGGCGCCTTCTCGGATCCGTGCTTCGTTGGTCGTGGCAAAGGGATGTGTTTCCCATCGCGTAAAGGCGTCGCGCATCAAACCTCGTTTCAAAAAATACATGTCAGCTTTCAACACCACCTTTCTGTGAGCTCCTTCTCGTCCTTCTTTTTGCTTCACCCGAAACACAACAGACTCCCCTCCGTGGCCGGCATATTCAAGCTCGCCAGGAAGAAGCGGATCAGCTTTGCGTTCCTGGACGTATCTCTCTGCGAGTCCTGGAACAGGATCAGATGGTGGGCGCTCATGGGGCATAGATTGATTTATCGTTGAGGCTGTTGATTCAGCCAGCGAGCTGCAAACTGATCGGCAAATAATTCTTTAGGAAGGGATCGGTAGGCACGTTCTTGTATTTCTAGAAGCTGCTCAATCGTCGTCACATCAAGCTGCAAAAGACGTTCTCTGGTTTTTGGCCGGTCATCTAAAAATGCATCAAGCGTTGGAAACGAAACAAGACTTGCCTTCAGCTCGCTGGGAGATAGACCGGGAACAGGCAACGTCTCCATCTGGCGAAAAAAGAAATCGCGCCAAACCATCGGCGCATTCTCCTGTCCGATCTCAGCGTCAGAGGCAACGTTGGAAAGATAATCGTACGCATGGCCAAGTTCATGGAGAAATATAGCGTTTTTTAATAGTCTTGGACTGAGATCCTCAAACGAAATTCCAAGACTCTCAGCTGTGATCTGAGCTGCAACGCGTCTGTCTTGTTTAAGCTTTTCAAAATCCTTTTCATTTCCAGGTACAAGAATGATGGCTGGGTCTGGATACTCTTCATTGGGTAAAACAAACTCCCCTCCCGTAAACTGAAGGCGATGAACATCACTGGGCGTGATAATTTCCACGCGAGAGAGAATTGGATAACGTTCAACAACCTGTATCCATAACTCAAATAGCTCAGGATCCGTTCCTTCCGGGGCTTCAACCGTTCTGGGATGTTCTGCTGAGAATCCAGAAAAATGACTCTCAGCAGAAGCATTGGTAGATGGGTATTCATGATTCATAGGACTGATAACTTACCTTTTGCGAAATACGTATCGACTACCTCCATCCATTTTTCAATGCGCTCTTCCCATCGATCGATTCCAATTTTGAGCACATCGAGCAACTCCTCATAAAAGACATCGTCCTTTGTGCCAGACAATTTTTCCATAGCCAACCGAAAAGGATCCTCACTTCCGGTTGCATACGCTTCGTTCACTGCACGAACAAGCGTCGGACGATCGGGTGCATGGTCAACCAGATACTGGATGTAATGCCGTTCAAGGTAACCACTGGTTGAAACCTCCTCTTTTTCTTTTTCTGTCAGTATATCTTTCAGTGCTTCATCCGCCAGCCAGTCTGTCACGGCCTCCCAAAACAATGCGCGCTGGGCTGGTTTGTGCCTGAAATCAACCGACAGCGGATCCACTTCTCCTGTTTTCACAAACCGGCTATGTCGAAGTGGGCCAAGATACACAGAATAGACCTGCTCGTCTTCGTCACGCATATAATCGACAGCAACGTAGCTCTCGGGAGCCATCAGATGCGAGCCCTCATGAAGGAGTGTATGAAGTGTCTCCGCTCGTGAAGCACTGTGGAGTACAACGGCAGAACGGCGAACCTCATGCCCGTCTACCTGGTACCGGATCAATCCATCAGCGCCATCTTCTTTTGGATTTTCTTCACCCATACGATCTAGCTCCTGCCGTGTCACAAAAACCGTTTTCCTCAAAACACTCAGTCGACTCTCTAAAACTTCTGACGGAAGGACATCAGCAAACAACCCACGCAGCGTCCGCTCGGCCGTCTTTTTAAACTCGACTCGCTCGGCTTCGATCCGAGCAATTTCACGTTCAGCTGGGTTATCGTGTGAGGACATAATCGAAATGAAGGGATAGCGCTTCGTTGAGATTATTTAATGCCTCCTTCCTTGTCTTTCCAAAACTCGACACATCAACATTCAAACATTGGGCAACGTAATACTTCCCTTCTTTCCAAACTTTCGTATTGTGGTCAGTACGATTCATACAGCCAAACAAGCTCAAGAAATCAAACGGATCCAACCTCTTCTATCATCTTTTGAGTCTTTTCTTTCGGTAGCCCCATCAAACTCTCCATCTCGCCGTCAAAGTGAACGTACGGGAGAAATGATGGATGTTCGGCTGCCAGGCCGCCGGCATACTTCATGGCTTCTCCAGATTCAATAAAAGTTTTCACGTACTCGTCTGGGACGGGATCCATGGTCACCGTCACTTCGTCGATGGCACTGACGCGTTTACCTGTTGCGGTGTTGCAAACGACCGTGCACGAAGTTGCGGTCTGTGGTTTTGTAGAGAATGTTGAAAGAAATTCATAGGCTTCTTCTTTTGATCGAGGCTTCTCACGTACCTTGCCATCCACAACCATCACTTGATCAGACGTGATGACGATGGCATCTTCCTGAACCAATGCTAACACCGCGTCCATTTTCGCTTGGGCAATCGCCTCAACCAACTCACGCGGATCTTCTTTTCGAATCGCCTTTTCGTCGATGTCCGGTGAGATCACCGTGAACACAAACCCCATGCTCGTAAGCACCGCCTTTCTGCTTGGTGAACTTGAACCCAAAATAATCTTCATAACTATCGTACCCGCTGTCTCTCGTACTCAAACAATTTTTGATAGATCAACTCAATCCGATCTGGAACGAGTTTGTACCAGACATGTTCATCCAAAACGATTCCCAGACCTGAGTCGAAAGCTCTTTGCATCTTTTTCATCCATTGTTTCAAGAGATCGTCTGACGGATTCTGCACACGTTGAGCCACGCCTGAAATCTGTAAACCCTCATCTGGCATCTCAGGTCCCTGTGTCACGGCAATGGCGCCAGCAACGTGGTTGTGTCCATCATCAATCGCCTTGGAATGCCGACGTTCGGGTTTGCTCATCCAGTAGAAATTCAAATCCTCGTCAAAAATATAAATCACATCCGCTGCCCACACGCCGTTGTCATCTTGAACAGCGAGAGTCACCAGGTAGCCTCTTTGCAAAACCTCACGAGTAAGTTGGTTTAGGTCATGCATAAAAATCAGCGAGTTAAAAGCGCCACGGGTTACGTAGCGCCAGAGTCCACGACTTCCTCTTTCTCATCTTCGATTTGCAGGAACAGGGTCATGGTGCCGATCGACTGGACACTCAGATCCAGTGACAGGAACGCTGAGGAGAACTGTCCATCGACTTTGAAGGAGAATCCTTCGATCAAGACGACACAGGCAAGGCTCGTGCCGTCGACCGTGACCCCTTCGATCGTGTTGTCTTCGTGCTCGATCACGAACCCGTGGATGTTCATCTTGCCATCGAAGTCAAGATCCGCCCACAGCTCGCGATCGTGCTCGTAGAACTCAATCTTGAACGTCGAATCCTTGTCCAAGACCTGAACCCCATCGACCGGACTACCGTCCCCAGGAAATCCCAGGTAGGTTCCCTCAATGATGTCGATGGTCTCCCCGCCGCCTGTGCCAGCACAGGCAAGAAACAGAAGTCCGAACATGAAGCACCCCCAAGTGATGCCTCCTCCGTACTCATCATACTCTGATTTTCTTCAAACAAACAGAGAAACCAAAAACCACCGAGGGTGGTTTTGTTTCATGCTCCATGGCACTTCTTAAACTTTTTTCCTGATCCGCAATGGCAGGGTTCGTTGCGGCCGAGTTTTTCTTCTCGCATGCCTTCGACCCCCCTCATTCCCCCCTTGCCAAGGGGGGAAGCTTTCTGATTCCCCTCTACGGCTCCTTGCAGCACCACTCCTGCCTTCTGGAAGACAGATCGGCCGAGTTCCATTTGGACTTTCATGTCCACCGCGTGCTTGGCGTACTTAAAAAACGTATACGTAATTTCATGGTTGATTGATCCAAGAAGATTTTGGAACATACCAAAGCCTTCTCGTTTGTACTCAACCAGCGGATCGCGCTGACCGTAGCCTTGCAAGCCGATGCCGGTTCTCAGCGCACTCATCGCAGCAAGATGATCAATCCAGAGTGTATCGATCGATCGCAGAATCACCCCGCGCTCGATGTTGTAGATGCTCTTTTTGTCTTCGAAGACGTCGGCGAGCTGATCGTAGGTCTGGCGAACGACTTCCATGATTTTGATGATGACTTGCGTCCGATCTTGCGCCAGCCGCTCTCGCTCTTTTGTGGATGCTAGGTCAAGCGTTGTGAGTGAAGACTTCTGTGCATCCGTGAGCGGCACAATCGTCCCTACGGTCTCAACAATTTCTTTCATGTTCCATCCACCTTCTCCACCTTGTCCACCCTCAGAACTATGAAACAACACGACCTGCTCCACCTCACCTTCGATCACATCCAGCACACGAGATCGAAGAGCTTCTGGTTCTTTTGCAAACAATTCAAGGATTTCCAAGCGTCTGGCATAGATGACTTCACGATGCTTGTTGAGCACGTCGTCATACTCGAGCAAATGTTTGCGTGAATCAAAATGATACCCTTCCACGCGTGTCTGTGCCTTTTCAATTGAGCCGGTGATGAGTTTGTTTTCAATGGGCATGTCATCCGGAATTCCGAGGCGGTCCATCATGCCTCGCGCACGGTCTGAACCGAAGATCCGCATGAGTCCATCTTCCATAGACAAATAAAACTGGGTGGAACCTGGATCGCCTTGGCGACCTGAACGTCCGCGCAATTGATTATCGATGCGCCGAGCGTCGTGGCGCTCCGTGCCGATCACATGCAATCCTCCAAGTTCTTTGACACGCGCTTCTTCCTCAGGCGTTGCTGGATTTCCGCCAAGCTTTATGTCGACTCCGCGTCCTGCCATGTTAGTGGCAATCGTCACCGCGTGAGTACGTCCTGCCTGGGCGATAATTTCCGCCTCGCGATCGTGATTTTTCGCATTCAATACTTCATGCCTGACCCCCGCGTTTGTCAAAAGCAGGGACAGCACCTCATTTTTTTCCACGCTCACGGTACCCACCAAGACGGGTTGACCTTTTTCTTGAAGCGTCTGAATTTCTTTGACGACCGCCTCAAACTTTCCCTTTTCACTCTTAAAAATTTTGTCTCCTAAGTCAACCCGCTCCACAGGTTTGTTCGTTGGGATCTCTACGACTTCCAAATTGTAGATCTTGGAAAATTCTTCGGCTTCGGTTGCCGCGGTTCCGGTCATGCCTGACAACTTGTGATACAAACGAAAAAGATTCTGGAACGTAATGGTCGCAAGTGTTTGGCTCTCACGCTGGATCTGCACGCCTTCTTTTGCCTCGATGGCTTGATGAATCCCTTCGGAGAATCGGCGGCCCTGCATCAGACGTCCAGTAAATTCATCCACAATAATCACCTCACCTTCCTTGACCACATAATGGACGTCCTTTTGATAGTTGGCACGAGCTCGGAGCGCAGAATCAGCGTAGCGTTGATATTGTCCTTGATCGATCGCATAGAGATTTTCGATTCCAAGCGCTCGTTCAATATGTTCAATGCCTGTTTCTGTCAGCGTGGCCGCACGCATTTTTTCGTCCACATTATAATCTTCGTTCTCTTTCAACGAAGCCACGATCTGCGCAAACCGATAGTAGAGGTCATTGGATTTCTCCGCAGGTGCGGAGATGATAAGTGGTGTGCGAGCTTCGTCGATCAGGATGGAATCGATTTCGTCAACGATCGCGTAATGCAATTCGCGCATGACGCATGCCTCAATGCTCGGCGCCATGTTGTCGCGCAAATAATCAAATCCAAATTGATTGTTGGTGCCGTAGGTGATGTCCGCTTGGTAGGCTTCGCGGCGAGAGACCGATCTGAGTCCATGCGAAGCCGCGGGATCAAACAGGAGTCCTCCTTCATGCTGAATCACACCAACACTCATGCCAAGCGCATGAAAAATTTGCCCCATCCATGCGGCATCGCGACGGGCCAGATAATCGTTGACCGTCACCAGATGACAACCCTGACCACGAAGAGCATTCGCGTAGAGCGCAAGCGTTGAGGTGAGTGTTTTTCCCTCACCAGTACGCATCTCAGCTATCTGTCCACGATGGAGCGTGAGCCCACCAATGAGCTGAACATCAAAATGGCGCTGCCCAAGTGTTCGTTTTGCGACCTCTCGTACCACCGCAAAGGCCTCGTACACAAGATCATCAAGAGCCACGCCTTGTGCGAGGCGCGATTTAAACTCGGAGGTTTTTCCTTTCAGTTCATCGTCCGTGAGCGATGCAATCGAAGGCTCGAGCGCGTTAATGCTCTCGATTTCACGAAACAGACTTCCGATGAGTTTCTTGTTTGGATCCCCAAAAAGAAGTTTCAAGACTCTGGACATACGGCCAAGATTATGTCTCTTTTCCCTAAAAAAATCAAACGACGAGACCTCTGCCTCGCCGTTGCCTTACTATTGCTTTCCTGGTCGTGTACCTTTTTGAGACCGATCCTGCAGCTTATCTTTGTATTCCTTAAGCTGCCGGCGTGTCTGATCGCAGGCCTGAGAGATCGCGTGATAGAGATCTTCTTCTAGCGCCACGGATCGAATTTCTGTTCCACGCACATGTAATTGAAACTCCGCGGTGAAAAAAGGACCTTTGGAATGATGTTTGGTCGACTTGCCTACCTCGACTCTGAGCTCGGCCGCAGGTTCAAAACCAGCTGTGAACTTTTCGAGCATGGTGGCCTTGGATTCAACACGTGACTTAATGGCGTCTGTGAGCGGAAGGTTGGTGCCCTTGATGGAGACGATGTGCATAGAGAGAATCAAAATCCTAAATAAGCTACTTCCTCTTCTAACTGTATCCCAAGTTCGTTCCGTGTGCGAGTTTTGACAAGTGCAACGAGCTGAACCACTTCATCGGCCGTGGCGTTTCCGAGATTCACCACAAAATTTCCATGCATCTGACTGATCATGGCCTGACCGATCTTTGTGCCTTTGAGATCCAACTGGTCGATGAGCCAGCCCGCAGAGAGCCTGCGAGCTGACAACATCTCTGGTGGTATATCGAGTTTTTGAGAAAGTCGTTGCAGCTCAGTTTCATCCTGGATCTGATAATTTTTAAACAGACATCCTGCTGATCCGGCATCAAGCGGCTGAGAGGATTTGCGCTTCATAAGCTTATCATCGAGTTCGGCTTTCAGCTCTCGCGCATCGCCTTCTTCTAGTTCAAACGTAGCTGAGAGAACAATGTCGTCGGTGTGTTTAAGCACGGACTCACGATAACCAAGCTTCAAATCCACCTTATCTACTTTTTCCACCTTCCCACCTCTTAAGACCTCAACACTCACCAACCGATCCTTCATCTCTCCACCAAAACATCCGGCATTTCCACGCACGCCGCCGCCAACCGTTCCAGGGAGCGAAATCGCCCAGGTGAGTCCTTTGAGTCCGGCGTTTGCCGTGGCTCTGGCAAGCGCGGAAGACAAAACTCCTGCCTGCGCCACGACACGTGTGCCATGAATTTCGTAAGTTCGCATCGCGATTTTGATAACGATCCCATCAAATCCCGCGTCAGAGGCAAGCGTGTTTGAACCGCCACCAAAAACGACAAACGGAATCCTGTTTGTCTTGGCAAGATCAATAACCTGTTGAAGTTCCTCCATGGTTCGGACTTCGACAAACCACTTGGCTGGTCCACCGATCCGAAAGTTCGTGTGCTTTGAAAGCAGCTCGTTTTCAAGAACGCGTGAGCCAACGATGTGTCGCAGAGATTCTGTCATACGAGGTGGCGAGCAACCGCATCAATGTCTCCCGCTCCCATTATAAGCAAAACATCGTTTGGTTGCACACGTTCGCGGAGTTGAGATTCGGCGTTGGATAGGTCAGAGGCATAGGTCAAATGGGTCCCATGGGACTTATTGACAGTCTCAACTAAATTGCGTGAGCTTATATCGTGTTCTTCATTTCTCCCTGCCACATCATAAATCTCTGCCACAATCGTGAGATCCGCCAAGGGGAGAACTTCAACGAACTCATTGAACAACTTTTTTGTCCGGTCGTGTTGGTGAGGCTGGTAACACAATACAACTCGACGACCAGGAAAAAATTCCCGCGCCGCTTGAATCGTCTGCTTCACAGCCGTGGGATGATGACCATAGTCAGAAATAACTTCAGCACCTTTGTACACACCGACACGCTCAAACCTTCGCCAAATTCCTGTGAAGTCTGCAAGCGTGCGACGGCATGTTTCAAATGGAACACCCAGCTCCATGGCAGCGGCCGTAGCAGAGAGAGCGTTCATCGCATTAAAGACGCCAGGAATTTTCAAAAGCAACTCCCCGTGGTTTGTGCTAACGATTTGCTCTCCTGGTTTGGTTTCGCGCCCCTCCAACACATAGGTCGCATTGGTCTTCTGTGACCCATAGTGCACCGATCTCTCTGCCGTTAATTTCATCGACACCGGGTCGTCCGCATTCAACACCACCAAGCCCTTGCTTTTCAGCTTATCGACAAACGTTTGAAACGTCGCCTGGATGTGATCGATGTCACGATAATAATCCAAGTGGTCTTCTTCAATGTTAGTGAGCACAATCATCTCAGGATCCAAGTGCAACATGTTCGCCCGATATTCACAGCCTTCCACGACAAAGAAACGCCCTTTCCCGATGCGCAGATTCCCGTCCTTGAAGCTCGGTACCAGAGAGCCGACCAATACCGTTGGATCATACCCAGCCGCCTCCAGAATCAATCCAAGCATGGCCGTAGTTGTTGATTTACCGTTTGTGCCTGAGACAACGATCGTTGAAAACTCGCGTGAAACTTCACCAAGAAATTCAAAATTTGAGAGCTCACGGATTCCTTGGTCACGTGCGGCCTCTCGCTCCACATTGGATTCCGGCGCAGCCGGTGTGTAGATGAGCAGATCAACCCCATGGTGGACTTGATCACTCTTATGACCCACGTACACCTTGGCCCCTCGTTCTTCAAGATCCTGTGTCATCTGACTTGCCTGAATGTCTGATCCACTTACCTTTACTCCCTCATGCAAAAACCACTTTGCCAGAGCGGACATGCCGATCCCACCGATCCCAACGAAATGGACGTGGTTGTATCTCTCAAACATACATGCACGATTGTAGCATAGGTAGACAAGGTGGATTAGGTAGACAAGGTGGCAAGGAAATTTGAAATCCCTCATCCACCTGATCCACCTCTTCCACCTTATCTACCTCCTCAAAATGAAAAACGCCAGGCTAGGCCTAGCGCGTCGTTGTTGGCCTCAAGGGCCGTGCTTCTAGATGTGTGCGATCGATCCAGCGAAGGATCAAATCATCATGAACCGTGTTCCAGACGATCGAACCATCAGGGTGCTCGTGAAGGTTCCACGCGAGCGGCACAGCGGTGAGCCGACGTCCATGCACGATCGGCTTGTCCCAGACGCCATCGTGAACGATCACGGCTTCAATGGCACCTGCGTCGCTTACAAGAACCTCACGGACGACGACGCCCTCTGGAAACTCGCGATCCTCCACTGGGGTGACCAGATGCTCATGCCACTTCCCATCAAGCTTCACACGCATACGAGCGGCAAAGGATGTCCCACTCTGTGACCAAAAAACATCTGGCCGTGCAAGCGTGAAAGCACCCTCATGGACGAGCGTCTGGTTGTTGAGCAGAAGTCTTCGTTCATCCCCCGCCGCGTCTCGAGGCCGCACAAGCGTGAGCAAACCCAAGTGGGTCGGTGAACTCCAGACCTCTTCAAGCTGTCCATCGATGGGAACCAAGCGCGGCTTGCCGTCGACATGTTTCCCTGTCTCGATGAGAAGCGATCGGTACGGTGTGCGTGTGGCGAGCAGATGCTGACCCTGCCATCTCACGAAACGAATCGTGGGATCGATCGTACAAGGCGAAAATGGTTCGATGCCATCCTGACTGATCTCGTAGGCATACGAACGACCACCAAGTTCTTCCACCACGCACAGTGTTTCATCTGCGTAGAGCTCAACCTTGGCTCCCGTGGCGATCGGCAGCAGTCCCCAGGGTGTGATGATCACGTTTTCCCCTGGAAAGGCAGCTTGCTCTCCCACAGGCATCCGCACGGCGCCATTTGTGTAGGAGCCGACCATGCGATTCATTGGGAAGAGATACTGACGCAGACCAGCTGCGATGAGCCAGACGCCAGGAGCATACCCACGCACCTGTCCCCAAACCAGAACATGGTTGTCATGGACACGCAGGATCCTCGTCCCGCCCTGGTCCTTCCCCACGAGCCGCTGAAACACCATCCTGGCGTCAAAGCCACTGTGGAAGAGTTCTTCCTCCTGGTCGCGCGTCAGGATGATGGCCACATGGGAACCACTTGGCGTGCACGCAAGTTGATCTCCGGCCATAAGCCGACGAAGCATCAGCGCACTTGGAGAGAGAGGAAGCTGACAGATCGTGTGCATCTCGCCCGAGAATCCGGGTTCAGACAAACGCACGACGCTGCTTTGCGTCCTGGGAGTTGCGAGTGTGGTCACGGCAACCTCCTTGTTTTGCGTACACAGGATGCGTACGGTCATCTCAACCTAGCGAGAATCTTCCGGTTTGTCAATCACACAGGTGACCGAGTAGAATAGTGGGGCTATGAAACTCAATGAAATCGACCTGGACGTTGCACGAGCCTTGAATCACGAACTTCTTCGAGAGCAGGAAGGCCTAGAAATGATTCCCAGTGAAAACTTCGTTTCCGAGGCTGTGCTTGAGGCGCTTGGTTCGATTGGCACAAACAAATATTCAGAAGGCTATCCAGGCCAACGCTACTATGGTGGCTGTGAATGGGTGGATGTGATTGAGAACCTGGCGCGAGATCGAGCAAAAGCTCTCTTTGGCGTCACGCATGCAAACGTCCAGCCAGCCTCAGGATGCGCGGCCAACATCGCCGCCATGTTTGCCCTCTTGGAACCTGGAGACACGCTCATGGGCATGAATCTGTTCTACGGCGGACACATGACCCACGGCCTGCCCGTCAACTTTTCAGGTCGCTACTACAAATCGATTCAATACACATCCACCAAGGACGGCTTCATGGATTTTGACCAAATGCGGTCGCTCGCTCTTGAACACAAACCAAAACTCGTGATCGTCGGAGCCACGGCGTATCCAAGAATCATCGATTGGCAGAAGGCGCGTGAAGTCGCCGATGCGGTGGGCGCCTTTCTGATGGCCGACGTTTCACATATTGCCGGGTTGATCGTCTCAGGAGATCATCCATCTCCTGTGGGAATTGCGGACGTGATCACGACGACAACACATAAAACTCTGCGTGGTCCCCGAGGGGCCATGATCCTGTGCAATGGCAATCCCTCCACGCCGCTGAAAAAAGTCGATGTCACAAAAGAAAACATCCCCACACTCATTGATCGCGCCATCATTCCAGGTCTGCAAGGCGGGCCACACAATCACCAGACAGCCGCGATTGCAGTCGCTCTCAAAGAAGCAGCACAACCTGACTTCAAAGAATACGGTCATCAGATTGTGAAAAACGCAAAGACGTTGGCTGCTGCGCTGACACGCCAGGGCTTTGAGCTCATCACAGGCGGCACTGACAATCACCTCATGGTTGTAGATCTCACGAACAAAAATATCTCAGGGAAGCAAGCCGAACAGGCGCTCGGACTCGCTGGCATCACCGTGAACAAAAATACTATCCCCTTTGAACCCCGCACGCCGTTTGATCCATCGGGGATCCGTCTTGGCACGCCAGCTCTCACCACGCGAGGGATGAAGGAAGTTGAAATGGAAACGATCGGCAGCTGGATCGATGAGGCGATCGTCAACTGGAACAACGAATCAAAACTTACCTCGATCAAGTCAGGTGTGAAAGAGATGACAGATCGATTTCCTCTGTATCCAAACCTCCACTACTAGTCTATGGCAATGATTCTAGATGGTAGAACCCTCGCACAAAACATCCGTGAAAAAATAAAAGCTCGCGTGTCAACACTGGCAACCAAGCCAGGCCTGGCCGTTCTTTTGGTTGGCTCAGATCCTGCCAGCCACACCTACGTGGCCCTTAAAAAAAAGGCCTGTGAGGAAGCAGGAATCCGTTTTGAACAGCATCTCTATTTTGCCAACGAGTCTGAAGAGACACTCATCAAAAAAATTCACGAGCTGAATGCGCGAGAAGATGTAACCGGCATCCTCGTTCAACTCCCCTTGCCCACACAGGATGCTGACCGTGTGATCGCTGAAATAGATTCACTCAAAGATGTCGACGGTTTCCATCCGGCGAATCTTCAAAATCTGGAAGCAGGAAAACCATCCATCGCCTCGGCCGTGGCCCTGGGGATTATGAAACTGATCGGTGAGGCGAAAGGATCCCAGGCCCTCATCGTCTCTTCTCCCTTGTTTGCAAGACCTCTTCAAATTCTCTTGCGCGAACGAAAGATCTTCTCGACTGTTGTGCAGAGCCATGATCCCCACCTTGCTGAAAAAACACGCGCGGCAGATATTCTCATCACCGCTGTTGGACAACCGGTTCTGATCACTGGTGACATGGTGAAACCTGGTGCGACCGTGATCGATGTGGGAACCACACGAACGGAAGTTGGTCTCAAAGGTGATGTGGACTTTGATTCTGTCTCACAGATCGCCGGAGCGATCACGCCAGTTCCAGGCGGCGTTGGGCCCATGACCGTCGCGATGTTGCTTGTGAATATCCTAAAAGCGTACGATTTACAGCGTCGGCATTGACATTTCTGAAATTTCCTGTATCATACTCGACTCGTGAGCGTCCTGCTTGCGATTCGACCTGTCACGTCGGTCGCGACCGACGTGACCTGCCACAGGAGACTGGACCGATGTTGCCTCTCAAGCATATCAGTGGTCAGCAGCGTGTCGCCGCTCACGTCTTCATCGAAGACGGAGAGCGCGCGGTGTGTGTCGTGCTCTACAGCCGAGAGACCTCCAAGGCCGTGGACGCCCTGAGGTTGGAGGAGCGAGACATCGAGGTCGCGACGACCGAAGTCCGTCGCTGGATCCGTCCGCGGTTTCTCGATCGTGAGAGCCTCGATGAACTCATCGCCTGGGTTCGCGAGGATCACGAAACCTGGCTCGAAGTCCTCTCCGGCGGCAACCCCATGACCGCCTGGCTGGGCTCGCGAGGCCGTCGCAGGATCCCCCAGATCGAGGCCTAGACTTTGGGCCTTCGCCAATCACGCAGATCCTGATTCGCTACCAGGATCAAACCCGCCATATGACTCATGAGCAACCATGGGGATCTATGGCGGTTTTATTTTTGCTGAGACCTCTGCAAAACTCGCGATCTTGCGTTTCACGGGCGCCCGTCGACCCCACTCTACATAGATAACCTACGTTTCGTGGGGCTCGACAGCCCGTTCAACGCAATCTCATCGAGTTTTTGAGAGGTCTCGTTTTGGTCGAGCTGCCGCAATCGCTCCAACGATAATCGCGACCACGTTGATCCAGTTGGCGTTGATCACACCCCAATTCAAGATGCTGGACCAGCCAAGCCCATAGACAGGTCTCACAAGAACGATGGCTACCACGAACATGAGGATGATCCATCCAAAGGCGGTGACAAAACGCGCAGACCAGTTATTTTGAGCCCGACGAAAATAGAGATAACTGACTAGCAGGGTCCACAAAGGTGTAAAAATATTGACCGCAACATAGACGGCCGGATGTGCGGTCGCCTGATAAGCGCTCACCAGAAGAAACGAGACTGGATACCACACAAGAACGTACAGGAGAAAAAAGGCAAACCATCGCTTCGTGAAATAAAATGAGTCGTTCATAGAAAATTAGATACGTGTTTGAATGATCTCCAAAATAATTCCGATGAGAAATACCACCATAAGCATCCGAGTGAGTGGCGTGGGGAAGTTAATGCACTGTGGCTGCTTGCACAATCCTTTGCCTCGCATCACTTCATAGGAACGCGCGATCAAGATCGCCAAGATCCCTCCGAAGATACTTCCGACAAAACCAATGATCGTCATAAACTCCCGCACGCCAAAGGCAAAAAGGAATATCGGCACCAGAGTCGTGAGCAGCCACGCGTGAAGATGCGAGAGTCGGAAATCGAATTTGAAAATGTTTAAAAGTTCGATGCCCAGGATCAGATAAATCGAGATGACCGTGATGAGACCCAAGAGTGGTGCAAGAAAGCCGAACGTATTTCCCAGAACTGTGAGCCCGTCAAAGGCAATGGGTGTGGTCGCGGACCCGGAGACCCCAACCACGGCCACACTAAAAAGACCGTACAAAACGCCAATCACGGACATGGCGACGATGATGGCACGAGCTAATTCACGTTTATGCCTCACTCCAAGGACTTCTTTCATTTCCGGCACAATGCCAAACCCCGAAAGCGCAAACAACAGAACACCGAAGGGAAAAAACCATTGCGAGGAATGCAACGTAAAAAGCGCGCTGGCTGAAATATGTGGAAGACTCGCAAAGATCACGAAGACAAAAAGGAACAAGAGAAGAATCACCACAAGCACCTCGATTCGTGAGGCGAGCCGCAGACCTCCCCAGATGAGCATAGAGGCGACAATGCCGATGACATAGGCATGTTGGATCGCCGCGTCGCCAACGGCTCCGGTCATGAGCGAAAGAAACTGGCCACCCACCACCATGTAGGCCTGCATCGCTCCCCAAACCGCACAAGCCATGCAGACCAAGGCTACCCATTTCGCGCGATCTCCAAGATACACATGCAGAGCGCTCACCAACCGGTGTCGACCTGGGGTTTGGACAATCACCTCGGCAAACATGAGCTGAAGAATCGTCAGCGCGGCACAGAGCAACAACAATTCAAGCAGACCAAGCGCCACACCACTTTGCGCAAAAGCATACGGCAAGCCAAAAACGCCTACGCCAACAATGGCGCCAATCATGAGACCTACGGATCGTAAAAAGGGAACGTTTGGATGGACCACAGTTATCCTCAAGTTTCACTCAGATTATAACATAAACGCGGCTTGCTTGTGCGGCTCCTCGTGCTAAGATGCACGACGTTATGTCCAAAGATCGCATTCCCCCACACAACCTTGAGGCCGAGCAATCGTTGCTTGGCTGTTTGTTGATTGATCGCGACGCCATCATCAAGGTCGCCGATGGGGTGCATGGTGAAGATTTTTACCGGGAGGCGCATCAAAAAATTTTCGAGGCTGTGCTTCAATTATTTGAACGCCATGATCCCATCGATATCTTGTCCGTGGGCAATCGCCTCGAAGAGCAAGGTCTCACGGCTCGAGTGGGAGGTCGTGCGTATCTCGTTGAATTATCAAACATGGTACCGACGTCTGCTCATGTCGTGCATTACGGTGAGATCGTTCAAAAAAAAGCAACCCTTCGCCGTTTGCTTTCCGCGGCATCCGAAATCACCACCATTGGTTTTGACGAAGACGAGGATGTAGAAATGTCGATCGATGCTGCTGAGCGCGCGCTGTTCAATGTCTCGGAAAAATATAACAAGCAGACCTTCGTTTCCATTCGCTCTGTCTTACACGACGCATTTGATCGCATCGATGAATTGCACAAAGGCCAAGGCAAGTTGCGCGGTGTGACCACGGGCTTTCGTGAGCTCGATAACCTTCTCGCAGGACTCCAAAAATCTGACTTGGTGATTTTGGCGGCCCGTCCATCGGTTGGAAAAACATCGTTAGCATTGGATATCGCACGGCAAATAGGTGTGGAAGCAAAAATTCCTGTTGGATTCTTTTCGCTGGAAATGTCCAAGGAACAACTCGTGGATCGCATGATTTGCGCTCAGGCGAACGTGGATCTTTGGAAACTGCGCACCGGAAGACTCTCAGATGCGGACGATGACTTTCCTCGCATCGGTCATGCACTTGGCGAACTTTCCGAAGCACCCATCTTCATCGACGACTCGGCAACTCTGAACGTCATGCAACTGCGTACCAAAGCCAGACGACTCAAAACCGAACATGGGCTTGGCATCATCATGGTCGACTATCTCCAGCTCATGGAAGGACGATCGCGCAAAGGTTCTGACAACCGCGTACAAGAGGTTTCCGAAATTTCTCGCGGCCTCAAGCAGATCGCCAAGGAATTGAACGTGCCTGTGCTTGCTCTGGCGCAGCTCTCTCGTGCCGTGGAACTTAACAAGCCTGCCATTCCTCGACTCTCCCATCTGCGCGATTCAGGATCGATTGAGCAGGACGCGGACGTGGTATTGTTCATCTATCGCAAAGCCGCGGACCGAGGATTTCGCACGGAAGATATTCCACCTGAGGAAGCAAACATCGCTGAGATCCACATCGCCAAGCATCGCAATGGCCCCACCGGCATGGTCAGACTCTTCTTTGAAAAAAAACGCGCGTCGTTTTTGAACCTCGATACCAAACACGGCGCGCCACCTCCACCCGCGGCCAAGGAATCAGAGGTCGGAGGATTCGCCCCGTTTGCGCAAGCCCCACAGCGCAACATTGCTCCCCCTCCTGTGGATCCAAATCCTGGATTCTCACCCCCCTAATCCACCTTTTCCACCTCTATGTTCTCAAAACTCAAACACATCCGCGATCTCAAAAAGCAAGGCAAGGACATGCAAAATGAACTCGCGACCATCGTCAACGAAGGCTCTGCTGCCTGGGGCAAAGTCAAACTGGTTGTGAATGGAAATCGCGAGCTCATGAGTGTGTCGATCGATGACGAGATGATGAAGGACCGACCCAAGCTCGAGGAAGCCATCAAGAACGCATTCAAGGACGCCACGGGGATGAAGTTTCAAATGAAGCTCGCCAAGAAGATGCAGGACATGGGAGGAATGGATATCCTGAAGAAATTTGGTGGTGAATAGCGAACAGGCGGGTGGCACGGAACTGGTCTGCACCGTGACAGGACCCGCCTTATTTTTATGCGTAGGTTTCCCGAACCCATTACCAATCTCGTCGCGGCTTTTGCACGACTTCCTGGCGTGGGGCCCAAAACGGCTCTTCGCTATGTTTTTTATCTTCTGCAACAGCCCAAGGCAGATTTGGAAGTGATGGCACGCGCCCTTATCCAGTTAGGAGAACGCATCCAAACCTGTCCGCGTTGCTTCACCTACACCGAAGCTCAGATGTGCGAAATTTGTTTGGATCCAAAGCGCGACAGTAAACTCCTCTGTGTGGTGGAAGAAGCACGTGACATCGCAACAATCGAATCCACGGGCGGATTCAACGGTCTCTATCACGTGATGGGAGGATCGCTCAACCCGATCGAAGGCATCACGCAAGACGTGATCCGTTTTCGTGAGTTGAAAAATCGTATTGAGACAGAGCCAGGCATCGAGGAGGTGATTCTTGCTCTTTCGCCGACCACGCAGGGCGAAACAACGATCCTCTTTTTACAAAAACAGCTCGCGCCTCTGGTGCGTTCTCTGACTCGCCTCGCCCGCGGCCTCCCCATGGGCGCCACCCTCGAGTTTGCCGACGAGGTGACCTTGGGAGATGCGCTCAAAGGAAGGAGGAAATTATAACGAGGCTCCCCCCTGCCCGAGGGGAGGGTTTCATAAAAGCAAGAGCGCACCCGACGGCGAGCCGAAGGGGGGCTCAAGCCGCGCGAGTGCGCAGAGGGTCATGTTGCCGTGGAAATGAGCCGCGGCTTCACGAACAGGATGAACATCATGGTGCTCTCGATGGCCAGGAACGTGATGGGCTGTGCTGCGTCATCGAGCGACCACGAGGGCACTGCCGCTACCGCGAGCAGACAGGAAATCCAGTACAGCGTCCAGGCCAACTTGTCTTCTTCCCCTGGCTTGCCCCAGGCATTCTGGAAGGTCGGCACGGAGCCGATGAACATCGCGGTCAGGCTGGTTGTCAATCCAATGGTCGGACTGTCAAACACCTGCCACAAGACGATGGCCAGAGCCGCGCACAAGAGACAGAACTTGTCGAGCCACGTCCATCCTGGCTTGCCGTATTTGAGCGCGAGTGTAGCCACCGTCCATGTGCCGATGACGGCGGCGGTGATCTGGCCGTTCACGGAGTGACGCGCGAACATTCCGGTGAACGTGATCGAGTCCAGAGCACCCCAGATGATCCAGGACGTCTTCTGCGGCCTCGTCTCACCGCGCACCACTGCACAAATGTAAGGGATGTACGCAATGATGAACACGATGGCGGAGAGAGTGGAGAGGATCTGCACGTTGACCTCCTGTCGTATGCAATCGACTAATGATTCTAGCAAAAAACAGGCCGTCTGTCAATCGATGGGCCTGTTTTTGCTTGGATTTACTGGATGAATCCACCGGCTTGGATCTCCCAAAGTTTTTTGTAGATGCCTTCGTCTTTTTTGAGAAGCTCCTCGTGCGTGCCAGTGTCAATGACTTTGCCTTTTTGGATGACCACGATTCTGTCCATCTTCATAATGGTGGAAAGTCGGTGGGCAATGACGATGGTTGTCTTGTCACGCATCAGCTCTTCGAGCGCTTCTTGGATGAGGGACTCAGATTCTGAATCAAGACTGGATGTGGCCTCGTCCAGAACCAGGATCGGCGCATTCTTGAGGATCGCTCGAGCAATTGCAATGCGTTGGCGTTCACCACCGGACAACTTCACTCCACGTTCACCAACAAACGTCTCGTACTTTTGCGGCAGCTCTTCAATGAACTCATGGGCATGGGCTTTTTTCGCTGCCTCGATCACTTCCTCATCCGTGGCCTCTCGCCGACCATAGCGAATATTTTCCATCACCGATCGATGAAACAGAATCGGCTCCTGCGGCACAAGCGCGATGTTGCGACGCAGACTCTCCTGCGTGACCTTGGCAATGTCCTGATTGCCAATCAGAATCTGACCGCCTTCTAGGTCATGGAATCGAAACAGCAATTTCACCACCGTCGACTTCCCTGCTCCAGACGGTCCCACCAATGCGACTTTTTCTTTTGGCTTGATGATGAGATTCATCTTACTGAGCACACGACGTGTCTTGTTGAAACTGAACGTGACATTCTTGAACTCAATCCGACCTGATTGCACTTGCAACTCTTTGGCACGTCGTGCGTCCACCACCTCGTGAGGCATCTTCAAAATCTGTACCATTTCATCAGCATCAGCCAACGACGTGAAGACTCGGCGAATGGCTCGGCCAAAATCCCAAATTTTGAAAAAGATTCCCAGAAGCGATCCTTGAATAAGCGCAAAGTCACCGATCGTCAGCAGTCCCTTCTCCCACAGACGGATAGCCACGTACATGATGACAAACTCAATCAAGAACATGAACGAAGACTGAAACGCATCCATAAGCTCACCCAGTCTCCAGGTGAACGTCTGGGCTCGACGCATTCTCTCTGTCACCTCGGCAAACAGTCCGTCCTCAAACAACCGTCCGGTAAACAACTGAACCGTTACCGCGTTGGATATTGAGTCAGCCAACACGCCTGTTGCCTCTGAGTCGATCGCCGCGCTCTTGAAGTCATACTTCAATTTCCAACGAGCATACACCACGTTGACAAATAGAAAAATAAAAATCCAGATCAGCAAGATTCCTGCCAGAACCGAACTTCGGCTGTAGAGAACCACTAAGTTTCCGATCAGCGTGAACGTGAGTGGAATAAAATGAAACTGGACTTGGTCGGCAAAATCTTCAAACGATCTTGCCAGACGTGTGACTTTTCTCACGAGTGCGCCAGCAAAGTTGTTCGAGAAGAATCGAAAGGAATGCTGGTGCAGGTATGACAGAGACGTCTGCTCCAGATCCGCCATCACGCGGGGCTGAAACCAGGAACTCATGAGTCCTGAGACGCGCCAGCCCAACCATTCCAATCCATGAAGAACCCCGATGATGACAATCGTCCCGATGAGCAGATGGGCGATCGTTTCTGTTCCTGGCGAGAGATCCCCAGACAGCAAATCGAAAAATCGTTTATAAAAAACCGGCACAAGTACATCGATTGCATTGGCAAATGCAATCAACAACAGCATGAATAGGGTGCTGCCTTTGTACTTGGACACCTGTTCCCAAAAGACCCTGAGAACATCACGCGTGTGAATTTTTTGTCTGGCGTGTTCATTCATAAAAGAAAATCACCGCGTTAGGCGGTGATCTTTTCGATCTTGATTTTTGTAAATGGCTGGCGATGCCCGACATTGCGTCGATAACGAACTTTGGACTTGTACTTGATCACGGAAACTTTTTCCGCGCGTCCTTGTTCTTGCACCGTGGCCGACACCTTGGCACCGCTGACCAAAGGCGTACCCAATTGTGTGTTGCCCCCGTCTTCGTCACAAATGAGGAGCGCGTCAAAATGGACGCTGGCTCCAGATTCGTTTTCAAGTTTCTCAATCGCAAGGATCTGTCCTTCGTGGACGAGATATTGTTTTCCTCCTGTCTGAATCACGGCTCGTTGTGACATAGTATCATGACGCGGCTCCTTCCATCTATGGATGCAGTGTGCCAGCGACGATTAAGAATACGAGCGAAATCTTACTTGTCCCCAAGCTCTACGTCAAGAACATCCCCTACCTGCACGCCGTTTTGAGCCACAAATCCCGCTTGTACCTCAAGAACACGATCAACAGGCACTGGAGAATAATAAATCGTATGCACCGGATCTTCTAAAGGCGCGTCCTGTTGAAACCCCACAACCGTGTCCCCATCGATCCAAATGATGTCGATGGGAAACAGCATGTCCTTCATCCAAAACCCTTGAATTTCTTTCGTCTCAAACAGAAACAGCATTCCCTCATTTTCAAGAAGGGGCTCATGAAAAGACAACCCCTGAACGCGCTCAGCGGCTGTATCTGCGATCTCCACGTTCACTCTTGTTCCGTTGACAAACTCGACCGTTGGAGTTGGAAGTGAACGCTGTTCTCTCATATGAGAAAAAAGCGTTTGCGCATTCGGAAACCAAATCACGGCAAGTGCGATCAAGCACAGCATGACTCCCAGGAGCGTCCATGGCCGATTACCGTTGAGCATGTCGTTCTTTTTGTACAAAAAATAACGCGGTAAGCAGCATCACCAGACACAGCACGATGAGCGCCACGAGTTTTTCACGGCTCTGAAGGAAAAGCGCGGTCACACCGAACGCTGCGGCGACCGCCACATACAAAATCACGATCCGTGTTTGTCCCCAACCGAGTGCGAGCAGCCGATGGTGAAGATGTTTTTTGTCGCCGAGAAAGACGCGAGCAATGCCGCCTTCGCGAAAACGCCGAGAGATCACCCACAGAACATCCAAAAGGGGAATGCCCAGGACCAGCAAAGCGGTTGCGACTTTGCCGCCAGAGATCACCGCAAGGATTCCAAGCATGAATCCGACAAACGTCGAGCCACCTTCACCCAAAAAAATCGAGGCAGGATGCACATTCCAAAACAAGAATCCGAGATAGGATCCAATCGTCACAGCTGAAAGCAGGGCAACATCTGGTTGAAAATAAGCAGCGGTAAGTGACAGCAGCATGATCATCACGGCTCCAACGGAGGTGACAGAGGTCGCCAGTCCATCAAGCCCATCCAAAAATTTGGTCG
Source organism: Candidatus Uhrbacteria bacterium (assembly GCA_023246355.1). Classification (GTDB taxonomy): domain Bacteria; phylum Patescibacteriota; class Patescibacteriia; order UBA9934; family GWF2-40-263; genus JACRJW01. Next base: position 118,124 of record JAHFIQ010000003.1, read on the forward strand.
TATACATGACCAGCATGAGCCAGACAAACACCAGGATGTCAGATTGCCAGCTCAAAAGCACGATCACCCCTCCAAACGGATTGGTCAGCTTATCCACTTCGATTCCAAACGCGATCACTGTGAGCGTGGCCAGGATCGGAGCAACGATCGTGGCGTGTGCAGGCAGATCAAAACGATCATCGAGGATCCCACCGATCATGAGGATCAACCCTCCGATCAAGACGCCGATGTAGTGGGCGGTCACGATCTCTCCGGATGTGAGTGCCTCGCTGGTTGAGAGAATGCCAATCACCACCGCGCTGACAGAAACAAAAATCGCCAGTCCTCCTAACCGCGCCACAGGCCGCGTGTGAATTTTCCGGCTGCTCGTCGGTTTGTCAACGACACCCATCACCAGGGCGACACGCCGAATCAACACCGTCAAGAGGAACGAAAGGATGAACGCCAACAGTCCCCAGAGGATGAGCAAAGTCATAGAGCGGCGGCTTCTTCTATGCGAATCCCTCCTCCTGCCTCAAGCACAATCGTGTCACGTCGTTTCACTTTTCCTTCCAACAGAGCGTTGGCAATCGCGTTGTCAACTTCCTCCTGTACCAGACGCCGCAGAGGTCGCGCGCCAAATTTTGGATCAAAGCCTTTTTGCGCGAGCTCGGCAATCGCCTCAGGAGCCGCCCGAAATCCGATGCCTTTTGGCTCCAACCGTTTTGCCACCTGGGCCATAAACAATTCTGTAATCGAAAGGACATCTTCACGTGCAAGAGGCTTGAACACAATCACCCCATCAAACCGATTCAAAAATTCAGGTCGATAAATTCCGCGCAATGCTTCTTCCAACAACTGCGTTTTCACACTCGCCAGATCTTCGCCACGTCCTACGGCATCTTGGATATACTGCGTGCCGGCATTGGAAGTCGCGATGATGATCGTGTTGGTAAAATCAACCGTGCGTCCTGCCGCATCTGTCAAACGTCCGTCATCAAACACCTGCAAAAAGAGATTCAAAATATCGGCGTTTGCTTTTTCAAGCTCATCCAACAGGACAATGGAAAAAGGATTTTTCCGCACGGCCTCGGTGAGCAACCCACCTTGTCCTGATCCTGGCACACCGATCATCCGATGGATGCTCGAGGGATCTTGATACTCGGACATGTCCAGGCGAATCATCAGGTCCTCTGAACCGAAGTAGGTCTGTGCGACGGTTTTCGCCAGCTCTGTCTTTCCCACACCAGTTGGTCCGAGAAACAAAAACGTGGCGATGGGTCGAGCTTGGGAACGCAATTCTGTCCGTGCTCGACGGAGCGCGGCGGACACGGCTGACACGGCTTCGTCTTGGCCGATCACGCGACCATGCATGCGGCTTTCAAGGGCCAACAACTTTTCTGTTTCATCGGATTGAACCGAAGTGGTTGGGATTCCCGTCTTGCCGGCGACGATCAGACTCACATCTTCCCCTGTCACCAACGCATCCTTACCTCTCGTCTTCGCCACCTGCAGCGCGGTCTCACGAGCAATTTCAATCGCCTTCTTTGGCAAGTAGGTTTCATGCATGTACCGATCGGTGAGTGTCACGGCCTTCTCCACGGCCTCGTAGCTGAACACCACGTGGTGCTCATATTCCATTCCACCAATTTTGGATTCAAGGATGTGAATGGCCGCTTTGTGATCGGGTTCCAACACATCGACCTTCTGAAATTCGCGACCGAGCACAGATCGCTCCACCACTTCGCTGTAGGCCTGTGGCGTGGTGGTGGCAATCGCGAATGTCCCGCTGCGTGAGAGAAAATCCACAAGCGTTGAGGCGAGATCGTTGGCCCCGTTTTGCGAAACGAGTTGATCGATGTCGGTGATCGCTAGAATAATATTGCGAGACTTGGCGACTTCCGAGAGCACAAGCAGCAACCTCTCCTGAGCCTCTGCCTCAGAGGCACCAGACACAAGATGAGGAATCGAAAGACGCACAAGACGTTTGTCTTGCAAAATCGTTGGCACACACTCTTCCACCATCAGCTCAGCCACACCAGCCACGATGGATGTTTTTCCTACCCCTTCAGATCCCACGAGGATCACACTTTGACGACCACCTTCGATCACGCGAAACAATTCTTCGATCTCGCTCTCGCGCTCAATCAGCATGGGCAATCTGCCGGACACGGCCGCGGTGGTGAGATCCTCAGAAAGGGCATCGAGCATGGGCGTGACCACGCTGGTCATTGATCGATTCATGGCGCCTGTGGGTTTGTAGAGCGCGGCTTTTTTAAAACGTTCGTAGCGCTCACGCATCTTTTCGTGAATGCCAAGCCACGCCACCATGTTCCAAAATTGATTCTCATCCACGTGGTTGTCCAAGAGGAGCTCCTGCAAAAAAGGATCTGCTTGATAGCTTGCCGCAAACACCGCAAGCGCGGTCACGTGCTCTTGTTTTTCTCGCAGAGCCCCACGAAAGCCTTCCAACAGGACCCGCTCAGCATCCAAAGAAAACTGCGTGGGTTTACTCAGTGGCCGCGTTGAAAGCCGGCGTGTCAGAGGATCTTTCAGTACATCGACTGTCAACCCAAGACGATTAAACACAACATGCACGTTCACATCATCAAGCGCCCCGACAAAAAGATGAATCGGCTCGACCGTTGCGTGTCCGTAGGAATTTGCCAGCTCAAAGGCCGCCTCAACGGCTTTCTTGGCATCGGGTGAAAAGAACGTTTCGATGTTGATCGCCTCGTTCACTGCATCCACCTCTTCCACCTTCCCCACCTCTTCTCCCACTGGCATCTTCACTTCACGATGCGCCACAAGACGCTTGTGATACCAAACAAACAACAGCGCGAGCCCTGTTCCCCAGACGAACACGAGAGTCCAAGAAGGCTTCATCCAAAAGGCAGATGTCAAAACACGTGTCGGATCTGTGATGAGCAACAGAAGGATCGCCACCGCCGCAAAAACGCAGGTCTTCACCACACTTAAGATAAACAACACCTGCATGGCTTTTTCGTGAGCTGAGCGATCCATCACGATTGCCTCGTCCAGGACCGCAGACCAGACATAGGTCTTGCCACCAAGTTGTACGGCGAGCTTTGGCATATCAGAAAAGGACACCGATCAAGGAACCAAAAAAACCAAACAGGGCAAGAGGAAAAGCAAAGATGTACAAAAAGAAAAGGAAGACGGCGACCAGAAACCAGGCAACCACTCCGAGACTTCGGATGACAATCACCGCCGAGCGCACACCGATGCTGATGAGTGAGCCAGCAATCGAATCATCACCATACATCGGCACAAACCAATTTTTCACCCAGACGTCGACACCAAAAAATTTCACTGATCCGCGGACGGAATTCAGCAGCCATAAGGATGTTTCGGACAAGCCTCGCGAGTACCACCACACAGGCCAAAACAACCCTTCCCGGATTCCTGTTCCTAAAAGCGTGCGAAAGACGAGTTGTCGTGAGGGCGTGATCATGCAGATAATCTTATCACAAAAGCCGCCCAGTTAGGCGGCCTTTTCTATCCACTGACGTAAACGCTGCATCAGTGTCAGATAAAAATGAAGATTATGAATCGTGGAAAGACGTAGAGCTAAAATTTCGTTCACAGAAAAAAGATGGCGAAGATAGGCCCGAGACGTCGTCTTGCAGGTTTCGCAGGAACAGAATGGATCAATGCGGCCTTGGTCGAGTTGATATGTTTCGTTGGTTACGCGCAGCTTGTCATAAAAAGTCCGTAGTCCGACCTGACCCCATTCGATCGTTTCGGGTCGCTGGGTCCACACAAACAACGTTCCGTGTCTGGCATTGCGAGTCGGCAAAACACAATCAAACATGTCCACACCCATCTTCACATACTCCACAATTTCCTCTGGCATGCCGCCGCCCATGAAGTAGCGAGGTTTATCTTCCGGCAAAAGTTCGCAGACTCTGGAGGTTATCCTGTACGCATCTTCTCGAGACTCGCCCACGGAAAGTCCACCGATCGCATAGCCATCAAAACCAATGTCGACCAATCCATTGACTGATCGCTCGCGAAGATCTTCGTGTATGCCGCCTTGGACGATACCAAACAGCTGAGCTGCCGCGTCGATATTGTCTCCGGGCCGCCGGACTGTCGCCGTCGTTCCCTCCGACAACATCGACGTGGCAGCTTTGTAAAACACATCTTTACATCGCCTCGCCCAACGTAAAGATCTCTCCATGGCTTCTTCGTACCGCTCACGCGAGGAATCTCCCGCGGCCACATCATCAAATTGCATCGCGATATCAGATCCGATCGCGGATTGCATCTCCATGGACAGCTCTGGTGTCAGTGTGATGCGCGAGCCGTCCAGATGAGACTGAAAGATCACACCGTCTTCGGTCGTCTTATTCATCTTTGAAAGGCTGAATACTTGATAGCCGCCCGAGTCGGTTAAGATCGGCCCGTCCCAGTTCATGAATCGATGAAGTCCCCCGAGGGCTTTCATGTGTTCGAGTCCAGGGCGCAACAACAGATGGTAGGTGTTGGAAAGCAAGATCTGCGCGCCCAAATTTTTCATGTCAGCGCTCGACATCGTTTTAACCGCACCCTTGGTCGCAATGGGCATGAAAAATGGCGTCTCGATGATTCCATGAGGCGTCGTGAGCTGCCCGCGTCGAGCACGGCCATGTGTTGTCTGCACATCCATTCCCATAGGTCCTATTGGTCTCAGACGACCTATGTCTTCAGGTTAAGCTCTTCAAGCAATTTTTTCTGCTCGCGTGAAAGTCTCTCTGGTGTCTTCACTTCCACGGTCACGATTTGATCGCCACGACCACGATTGGATGGCACGCCCTTACCGCGCAAACGAAACTGAGAACCAGATTGTGTTCCCGCAGGAATTTTCAAGTCGCCTTTGCCATCAACCGTTTCGATTTCGATCGTGTCGCCCAAGGCCGCTTGGGTGAAACCGATCGTCGACTGGCTATGGATGTGAATCCCATCGCGCTCAAAACGAGGATCGTGCTTGACGTGGAGTCTCACAAATAAGTCTCCGGTGCGGCCACCACGCACCGCTTCACCTTTTTCGCGAACGCGAAGCACGGCTCCGTCATCCACACCCGCAGGAATCCCAACGGACAGCCGTTCGCGTTTTCGCTCTACTCCCTCACCATGACAGGTCGAACAAATCTTGTTTGGAATCTCTCCTGTTCCCTGACAAACCTCGCAACTTCTCTTGCTCTGCATGGTTCCCAAAATCGTTCTTTGCATCGTGACCTGCACGCCGCTCCCCTTACACGTGTCACACGTCTTCATTCCAGACCCTGGTTCACCACCCGTGCCTGCACAGCGTTCACATGCGGCATTTTTTGTGACCTCGATGTCTTTATTCACGCCAAAAACAGATTCAGAGAACGACAGATCCGCATCGACTTGAATGTCACTTCCGCGTGGCTGACCTCGGCCACCTCCTCGACCACCGAACATGTCTCCAAACAAGTCACCCAAATCTTCAAACCCTCCCGCCTGTTGGAAACCGGAAAAATCCCAGGCGGAGCCTGGTCCGCCTCTGGAGGAAAAACCTCCAAAGCCTTGACTTCCCCCAAAGCCAGACGACCCATCAAAGGCGGCGGACCCAAATTGATCGTACTTCGCGCGCTTTTCCGGATCGCCCAAAACTTGGTATGCCTCATTGGCTTCCTTGAACTTCGCCTCATCGCCGCCAGCCTTATCAGGATGATACTTGTGCGCCTGAGTGCGAAACGCTTTTTTGATGTCGTCGGCCGATGCGTTTTTGTTGACGTTCAGTATTTTGTAATAATCTTTGGGCATACGGTGAGTAGACGGTAGACAGTTGACAGTAGACAACTACCTTTGAGACTCGCGCAAGGAACACAATTTTTTCCAAAGGATATTGGATGAAGCATCCATTCGCGACCAAGTATCTTCGCTGATATAAGAAAGTTTTAAAGCGATTTTGAAAGCCGCATGAACTTCAACAAGAGAAGCAAGACCAATAGTAATGTATCTTGAGAATTCTTTTCTACTTCCACGTGCAGAACCTTCAGCGAGATTAAGATAGATCGAGTAAGCCGCTCTACGAACCTGACTTGTTAATCCGTACTTCTCCTCAGGAGGAAAGGATGCGGTCGTTGCATGCACCGCATCAACGAAGGCAAGTATGTCCTTCCCGACCCTCAATTCTTCATATCGAAATCCCATATTCTGTCTACCGTCTACTGTTAACCGTCTACCTTTTCAACAACGTCAACCACCGTCGGTTTCTCGATCGACAGATAGTCGCTGTACTTCATGTTGATCGAATCAGTGAGTGAACCCGCGTTGAAGTGTATCACGTCATTCTCAGCAAGCCGACGGTCGACGTACGTTTTGAGTCCGATCACAGAACCAAACGGAGGTACGGATCCCTTCACGCAACCCGTGACGGCCTCGGGCTCAGTGGCAAAACTGATGTTCTCACCCAGAATGGCTTTTGCTTTTTTCCCATCCAACCGCAAATCCGCCGGCATCACAAATAAGACATGCTGCTTGGTCTTGCTCCCCCGCACCACCAACGCCTTAGCTCCAGCATGTAACGGCACGCCACGAATCCTGGAGGCATCTTCACTCGTATACGTCGGCTCGTGATGAGCGGTGTGATATTCAGTGCCAGAGGAATCCAGTAGCGATTTAATTTTTTCAAAGATGTGCGTCGACACAACTATTCCTTCTTCTCTTGAAACTCCGCATCAATTGGCTCGTCTTTTTTTTCTTCCTGCCCACCTTCTCCACCTTGTCCACCTGTTCCACCTTGTCCACCTGCCGTTTGATACATCTTCGCACCCACTTTCTGTGCAGCGGTCGACAACTCGTCGGCGGCTTTCTTGATAGCTTCGTGATCATCACCATCCTTCACGGCCTTGAGCGCAGCAATCTTGTCTTCGATGTCTTTCTTTTCCTCAGGAGTGGCTTTTTCCCCAGCCTCTTTCATCATTTTCTCCGTTGTGTAAATCATGGTATCTGCTAAATTCTGATGCTCAACCTTTTCTTTGAGCTTCTTATCTTCCTCTGCATGACTTTCCGCGTCGCGCTTCATGCGTTCCACTTCGTCCTTGGAAAGTCCTGTGGATCCTTGAATGGTAATTTTCTGACTCGTACCCGTGCCTTTGTCCGTGGCCGACACATTCAAAATGCCGTTGGCATCAATATCAAACTTCACTTCCACCTGAGGCACGCCGCGAGGTGCCATGGGGATGCCGGACAAAATAAATCGACCGAGCGTCTTGTTGCCAGACGCCACTTCACGTTCCCCTTGCAGCACATGAATCTCCACCGTTGTCTGGTTGTCTGCGGCTGTGGAAAAAATTTGTGACTTGCCAGCAGGAATCGTCGTATTGCGTTCAATCAGTTTCGTCATCACGCCACCGAGTGTTTCAATGCCAAACGAGAGTGGGGTGACATCCAACAGAAGCACGTCTTTCACTTCACCTTGAAGAACGCCCGCTTGCACCGCAGCGCCAAGGGCCACGACTTCGTCTGGATTCACGGTGATGTTCGGCTTCTTTCCAAAAAAATCCTCAACGGTTTTTAAGACCAACGGCATGCGGGTCATCCCTCCGACCATGACGATTTCTTCGATCGCTCCCTTGTCGAGTCCCGCGTCTTTGAGCGCGGCCTTGAGCGGCACGAGTGTTTTGGCAACCAAGTCATGACACAGCTCTTCAAGCTTGCTGCGCGTCATGCTGAGCACCAAGTGCTTGGGGCCATTTGCATCAGAGGTAATAAACGGCTGGTTGATTTCCGTTTGTGCGGCTGTGGAGAGTTCGATCTTGGCACGCTCAGCCGCATCTTTCACACGTTGAAGCGCCAGAGAATCCTTGGACAGATCAATCCCCTCTTGCTTCTTGAACTCCTCCAAAATCCAATCAATGATCACGCGATCAAAATCATCGCCGCCCAGATGGGTATCGCCATTGGTGGATTTGACTTCGACGGTATCTTCAGAAACTTCCAGCACAGACACATCAAACGTGCCGCCACCCAAATCGTAGACCACAATTTTCTGACCTTTCTTTTTATCGAAGCCGTAGGCAAGGGCCGCCGCTGTTGGCTCGTTGATGATGCGACGCACCTTGAGACCAGCAATCTCGCCAGCGGTTTTTGTTGCCGCGCGCTGTGCGTCATCAAAATACGCCGGTACGGTAATAATCGCTTCCTCGATTTTTTCGCCAAGTTTTTCCTCCGCATCCGCTTTCAATTTTTGCAGCACCATCGCGGAAATTTCCTCAGGCGTGTATTCCTTCTCTGCCATCTTGATCGCGACTCCATCGCCGCGTTTCACAATTTCAAACGGCATGACCTTTTGGTCACGCATGACTTCCGCATCGTCAAAACGACGTCCGATCAATCGCTTGATGGAGTACAACGTATTTTTCGGATTGGTGACCGCTTGTCGTTTGGCTGACAAACCCACAGAGCGTTCACCAGCTTTGTTGACCGAAACCATCGACGGGGTGGTACGGGCGCCTTCTTTGTTTTCCAAAACCTTGGGCTGACCACCTTCGATGATCGCCACGCACGAGTTGGTTGTTCCAAGATCGATTCCGAGAATTTTTGGCATATGGGAAAGGTATGTAAGGTAGACTAGGTAGATGAGGTGGTAAAGAGGAATTGCACACCTCGGCCACCTTTTCCACCTTAACCACCTAAGTTGTTAATAATCACCTTCGCTGGACGGACAATGCGGTCACCGAGCTTCCAGCCGCGATGGATGACTTCCAAAATTTGATCATCGAGCGCGCTCTCATCCGTTTTTTCACCAACCGCTTCGCACGACGTGCTATCGAACAGCTCTCCGGCGTTTCCAAATGCCTCCAGTCCCAGATTTTTCAAAACACCTTCCAGACCCTGTCGTACATGCAGAATGCCTGCGAGCCATTTTTCTATTTCCGGTGAACCTCCTTCTGGTTTGTGCTTGAGTGCTTGATCGAAATGATCAATCGATTCGATCAGATCGTGGGCGAGAAATTCTTTTGTGCCTTCACGAATGGCCGTGCGCTCTTTGGCGAGATCTTTTTTGAGATTATCGTAGTCGGCCAAAGCGCGTTTCCATCCTGTGAGATACTCGTCACATTTCACACATGGGTCGATTGGTGTTTTATCACTCATAAGACATTTTTCAAAATAAGATGAGATCGGCTTGAACGGGCTGGCAGACGCTGAAAACCTACTCATGGGACCTCTGCAAAACTCGATGAGATTGCGATGCGCGGGGAAGCCAGCCTCCGAGACGTAGTGAAAACTACGTTGAGGAGGTGGCGGGGCCCCGCAAGTCGCAAGATCGCGAGTTTTGCAGAGGTCACTATAGTTGTTCAATGACGTTACGCGCTGATTCGACCAAAGCTAAGTTTCGACGATAATTCATTCTGAGTGGCCCGGTGACACCGACAAACCCTTCCTCACCACTGTGGATTTGGTAGCGCACCACGACCGTGGCCATCTGTGAACCAAAGGGATTTTCAGAACCGATCCACACATGCGGCTCTTGGCCTGCACGCGCAAACAATCCCATCAGGAGTTCATCAAATTGATCGATCACATCTGAAAGTTCCATGATGATTGCCAAATTCTGAAAATCCGGTTTGTGAAACAAATTGGCCACGCCTGAGTAATAGCTCCACTCATCATTGAAGGCGAGAATCGCGGTCTCTCCCGAAACTTCACCAAGCGTTTTGACCACAGACTTCAGCGCGCTTTGCGTGTTGTCCTCATCGGGAACCGGCAAGGCTTTCACAAGCGTGGAAACTTTTTTCTCCACCAAATGCTTCAGGTAATAAACGTACGCTTTTTCCGTTGGTACACGACCGGCCGAGGTGTGCGGGGCGACAAGATAGCCTTCGCCCTCAAGTACAGCCATTTCGTTTCGAATCGTGGCAGCGGAAACCCCCAAATCAAATTGCTCGTTGAGGACCTTTGAACCAACCGGCTCAGCACAGCGGATGTATTCCTCAATCAGGATCTTTAAAATGAGTTCTTTTCTGGAATCCAGCATAAAACAAATTAGCACTCACCATTATAGAGTGCTAAATAGGCTTGTCAAATGGTGTGCACGACCGCGGCGAGATCACCGGCCTCAGCCCTGCCTGGCCGTGTGGTTTTTTTCCCAGCTTCATCATCGGCGGAGCGCTGAAGGACATCTTCCGCTTGAAGATCGTCCTGAAGAGTCGAAACCCAGTTTTGGATATCACGTGTGGTGAGATTGCTCTGCACGGTTCCGTTGACGATGACGAGTCGATCGCCTCTTTGCACATCATAGACATCGACCTCAGGCGTGATGCGTGTACTATTTCTTCCTGTCACTGAAACCACGTCATGGCGCAGAGGAAACAGTTGCTGATGCTCGTGTGAGAGCTCACTTGGGGAACGCGACTGGTCGATCTGTTCGAAATCCTCCGATGAAAGAAACCCTGCGTGCATCTGTTGAGTGAGCCCCGTGTCATCCTGAGTCATCTGTGTGAGACGTTCTCCACGAAGAAGATACACTCGAGCATCACCCAGATGTGAGAGATATAATCGTTTACGTGCATGGGGAAGATCAACGAGCTTGGCGATCGACGCGCGAAGTCCCGCATGATCAAATTCTTTCTGCACCACACTTCGTGACCTCACCTTGGCAATGGTCGGTAAAAAAATTTCCTTGAGTTTTGACTCAACGAGTGCATCGACTCTTGCGATTCGTTCATCCATGGAGCCTGCGGCGTACAGATTATTTTGAATCTGGCGATCGAGTGAGGCACCAAGATCCTGTGCCACTGTTGAAACCAAATCTTTCGCCACAAGCGAAGCAACTCTTTCTGATCCACGTCCCTCTGCGACCCCAAATAAGCCGTGTTCAGGATCGTTGAGTTTCGCGACTCCTGGGACGACTTTACGCTGTTCACTTCCTAACTCAACACGTCCTTTGAACTCGGGCGCTCCTAAGTTGAATTCCGCTGATCCCCTTCGGTCCAGCGTCTCTTGAACATACGTCATGCCTTGTTCTCTCATAGACTCCCAGTATACCAAATCCTTAAACTGTTTTTGTAAGCGTCTGCCAAGATCGCTTGACGGTCTTTTTTTCACGCAGCATCTCGGAAAACTTTTTTCCACTTAAAACAGGCGGCACAATCACATAGGTAGCACCAAGCTCATAGCAGCGTGCGGCCTCCTGTGCGCTGTGAGCTGAGACAATCACCACGCCCTTGAAGTGCCGAGCCCGCAGATACGAGAGCAGCGATGTACTGATAAGCACATTGGGAATGGTGGAGATGACCAACCGAGCTTTGGTCACACATAGCTCGTCAAGAAAACTCTCATCGCCGACATCCCCATACACGGCCGGTTCTTGTAGACTCGCCAGTTCGCGAATCGCCACAGGATCAAAATCCACAACCGTGTACGATTGTTTCATTCCACGAATCGTCTTTAAGAGCTCAGCGCCGGTCCGATGATACCCAAAAAGCAACACCTGTGTTGGCCGATGTTGAGCCTCCCTCTCCGCGTGCAACATCCTTCCTGGCTCAAGCCAACGCAAAAGCGGATGAAGGCGTTTGAAAATTCGGTCATTGTGTTCGATCAGAAATGAGCTGGCCGTGATGGTCACCAAACCCACGGCCGTGGCGAGAACCAGCGCATGTTCATTCACCTGTCCGGCGGCAATTCCGGCAATAATCACGATGAACGAGAATTCAGAAATTTGCGCCACGGTCGTGCCAGCCAGAAATCCGGTCCGTGGATGATAGCCCAGGAGCCGCATGATGATCATCATAATCAGTGGATTGCCGATGAGCACATAGAGACTCAGCACGATGGTTGGAATCAAAAGCGTACTCAGGTTTTCAAATCCCAGACGGGTGCCAAGCACGATAAAGAAGATAATAAGAAAAAAATCTCGCAAGGGTCGAATACGCGCATTGATTTCCCTCTCGTACAAGGAACCCGAAAGCGTGATCCCAGCGATGAGCGCACCCATTTCGATCCCAAAGCCCAGAGCAACCAAGGCGCTCGCAAGTAAAAAGCACCAGGCAACAGCAAAAACGGAAAGCAGTTCCTGGGACTTGGCAACCTCGCGCAACAGAGGCGGCAGGATTTTCGTGGAAACAAGCCACAGGGCAGGAATAAGCAGCGCGACCTTCACAAGAGTCGTGGCGGTAACGGTTTCAAGGCTGGCACCCGTGTTGATGGTCGAGAGGCCCAGGAGGATGAGCATCGCGATAAAATCTTGCACCAACAAAAATCCAACGCTGATACGGCCGTAGAGCGTGTCCAGATCCTGTTTGTCCATGAGGAGCTTCACGATGATGATCGTGCTGGAAAACGAAAAAGCAACAGCGATGTACAGACTCGTCATCGCATCAAACCCAAGCGATGCGGTGATCACAAACCCAACAATCGACGTCACGATGACCTGCGCCATGCCAGTGGCCAGCGCGATGCCCCCCACGTCACGGACGTTTCTCCAGTTGAGACCGAGCCCGACCGTGAACAACAAAAATGCCACACCGATTTGCGACAGGACATCAAAAACGGCAGGTGAACGGGTGAGCGCAAAAACGCCTGGGCCAACCAAGATGCCTGTGATGATATAGGCGATGATGAGCGGCTGACGCAGTCGATGCACGATGAGTGCAACCGCTGCGGCGATGATCAAAATCACCCCGATCTCAAAAAAAAGTTCCTCCAGCATGGCAGAAGTATACCATGGGTTGAAAAACAGAAACGAATGTGATACATTTTGCGCCGTTATGGGAGCTGGAAATGTCATCGTACGATTTGAAGATGTGTCCTTTGGATACCAACGCGAGAACCCCATTCTCGATGAGGCGAGTTTTTCGGTTCGCGAAGATGTGAAGCTCACGCTCATGGGACAAAATGGTGCGGGCAAAAGTACCATCTTCAAACTCATCACAGGGGAATTGAAAGCAGACAAAGGCAACGTTCATATCCTTCCTGGAAAGACCATCGCCACTGCCAAGCAAGTCATGGCGCGTGAACACCTGACTGAATCTGTCCGCGACTATTTTGGTCACGCGTTTGTTGACGTGCCATACAACCTCGATAAAAAAATCAAAGACGTTCTGGAGGTTGTGAATCTCACAGCCCCCCTTGAAAAACCCGTCGGTGATTTTTCTGGTGGACAACAGGCGCGGCTGTTGTTGGCGTTTGCGCTCATCCAGGAACCAGACATCTTGCTCTTGGACGAACCTACAAACAATCTGGATCGCGACGGCATCGATCATCTCACCATGTTTCTCATTCTCTATCCCAAAACCGTGCTCGTCATTTCTCACGACGCGGATTTCTTAAACAGCTTCACTGAAGGCGTGCTCCATCTGGATGTCTTCACAGGCAAAGTGGAAAAATACGATGGCAACTACACGGACGTGGTAGAAGAAATCGCTGCACGCGTTGAACGTGACCGTGCAAAAAATGCCCAGCTTCTCAAAACCATTCAAGATCGAAAAGACAAAGTCAATTTTTTTGCACACAAAGGTGGCAAGATGCGTAAACTTGCAAGCAAACTTCGTGAAGAAGTAGCCGAGGCCGAAGAAAATATGGTCGATGTCCGCCGCGACGACCGAACGATCACAAATTTTACCATTCCCTGCCAGGCGTTCACTGAACCGATCGTCAAAATTACGGGAGTGAAAGTCATCCAAAACCACGAGCCGCATCACGTCAAAATCGATCTTGAACTCCGTCGCAGAAATCACCTCCTGATCGCGGGCCCAAACGGGATCGGCAAAAGCACATTGCTTCGATCACTCGCCGAGGGAAAAAATCCTGACGCGGTCATCACACCAGGTGTGAAGGTCGGCTACTACAAACAGGATTTCTCTGGACTTGATTTTGCAAAAACGGCCTATGCTTCACTAGAGGAAGTCATGGATCAACCTGACAACGAAACCATTCGACGCACGGGCGCACGATTTCTCTTGGACGGCGATGCTCTTGCCACACCAGTGGGCGCCCTCTCTGAAGGCCAAAAAGGATTGCTCTGCTTTGCACGATTCGTCCTGCAAGAACCAGGCCTGCTCATCTTCGACGAACCAACCAACCACATCAATTTCCGCCACCTCCCGGTTATCGCCCGCGCTTTGAACGACTTTGAAGGCTGCCTCATCGTGGTCAGCCACGCCGAGGATTTTGTGAAGCAGATTCGATTTGACCAGACGCTGGATCTCTCGTCCTTGATAAAATAGTCGTGAGACCCCTGCAAAACTCGATGAGATTGCGGTGCGCGGGGAAGCCAGCCACCGAGGCGTAGCGATAGCTACGTTGAGGTGGTGGCGGGGCCCGCAAGCCGCAAGATCGCGAGTTTTGCAGGGGTCTCTTGTATTGACAACATCACTACATCTGCTACCCTGGTATTATATGACAACGGTGCAAGTTCGTATTGATGAAAAAACAAAACGCGAAGCCAAGCGTGTGCTGGACGGTCTTGGCATTGACATGAGTGGCGCCATCAAACTCTACCTCCGCCAAATTTCTCTGCACCGAGGGATTCCACTGCCTCTGAGAACAAAAAATGGGTTAACACCTCAACAAGAAGTTGAGATTCTCACCGCGTCAAGTGAGGCAAAAGAAGGAAAAAACGTTTCAAAAAAAATGAGTCCTCGTCAGGCTCTCGACTATCTGAATTCACTCTCATGAAAATTCAGTTTCACAAACGTTTTGAAAAACGTTTCCAACGACTCCCACCGCACTTGAAGCACAAGGCAACGGAAGCCATCAATCGGTTCATGACAGATCCGTTCCATCCACTTTTACGGAATCACGCTCTCACAGGACGCATGAATGGAAAACGTGCATTTTATGTTTCGGCAAACGTTCGAATCATTTTTGAGGAACTGGATGGTTACACGCTGATTCTTCTCCTTGATATCGGATCTCACGAGATGGTTTACCGGTAAAAGATTCCCTTGATCCGACTGGCATTGTTATGCTACGCTTCGCCGCACCAAAAGACGGCCCCATCGTCTAACGGTTAGGACGGCAGGTTCTCATCCTGCAAACCGGGGTTCGATTCCCCGTGGGGTCACCAACTAAAACACCTGAGTTTTCTCGGGTGTTTTAGTTGGTGACCTAAGCACATGCCCTGCGGCATGTGCGTGGGGAATCGAACGCCGGAGCCATATGCGGCCAGCAGGCCGCATGGCGAGGCGGTGCCCAGCCCGAGCCGCTGCAGCGGCGAGAGGCGCGGGCGATTCCCCGTGGGGTCACCACAAAAAGACGTACCCGTGATATGTTCGCTACCGATCACTCGTACGTCTTTTTGTTTGTCTAAAAAGTCCGTAGTCGGACCTGACCCCATTACTCCGGATACTCACTTACATACACCATGAAATACGAACCGTCGGCTAGCTCGGCGACGGCCATATCTTGGATGTAGCCGCTTCCGAGCGTGGAAGCCGCTGTGGCATCCAGGGCAATGTCGTCAGCCGTCCAGGTGGTTGCATCCGTTGTTGTGAACGAACGAATATTTGAATCAGGAAGAGAGAAACCAAATAGGCGCATCATGGAACCGTTAAACGTCGGATTAGAAATAATGTAGCCGCGCAGTGGAAGCTCAACGGTCGAAGGTGTCGTAAGGGTAAATGTTTTCCCGTCGGTTGAGGTTGCGTGATGTTGTTCCCCTGTCTTTTCATCCAACACAAACATATGCCACAGGCCATCAAAGAACATCGTGGAGGAATCGTTGAGATTATGTGTTGGGGATAGCGCAACACCTTTGTACGTAAACGCGATGCCGTCAGGACTCTCTGCATAGGCGATCCCCAGCGTGTTGTCCTGTTTCACGTTGGTCGTAAAAAATAATCGGAAGGTTCCATCATCAAGCAAGACTATATCTGGATCACTTGGCGGGCGGTCAGACGTGGAAGGCCAATTGAGGCGCGTGGTGAAATGATAGGTCCACGTCTTCCCGTTGTCGCTTGAAATCGCCACAGGCATTGTTTCTTTTCCTTCTTCAATCCCTTGACCAATGTAGTACAGATAGATGGTTCCCTCGTCAGTCACTACCATGTCGGGAACGTTTCCCTGCTCGGTGAAAATCTCTCCCGTTGGTGTGAAATGAATCCCATCCGTGGAGGTTGCTGTAAGCAGTCGTCGTTCTCCTGCACTGGCAGGTGGTGGATTTTCTGCTTTTTCCGTTGGCGGAGTGAAATCACTCGTCTGTGTCTGTACGTCCGCATCACTCACGGACGATTCACTTGCCGATGAACAACCAAACCCAAGTATGACGATTCCCATCAGCACAAAAGATAGATATTTTTTCATATGAATAAAGTATACCTGAGTTTGCCTTTCTAGGTGAAAAAACGCTATCCTTCATGTATATGAAAAAGTCTTTTTTCTTTTTGTCACTGTTACTCATGGGAGCCGGGTGCGCGAGCATCGAGCCTGCAGAATCTATTCCTGAAACGAATTCAACCCAGATCGAGGATCCTGTTTCTGTGGATGTAGACGATGCACAAACTGAACCTGTTGTGCAGGACGAAACAGCCACATCTCAGGACTCTTCGGAGGACCAAACCGACACATCTTCTGTCCAAGTCGTCGACGACAACACCAATATTGTTGGTTCACTTTTTACAACGGCTCAGGGCGCTGTAGACACTCGTTCACTGTCCTCCCCTGCGCGCAATAGCCTCTACTCGTGTACCGCAACAAAAATGGGAACAGCTCTTGATCGATCCTGGGTGGGTGAAGATGGCGTGATTGCGCTTGCCGATAAACCTGTGGTCGAAGGATCGATTGACTGGGAGAGTTCACTCAACGTCGCTGTAGATTCCGCTGTGCGCCTGATCACAGGCAACGGTCTCCCAGATCATAAAACTGGTGGATTTCCTGTGCGCCCAGGATCTGAGGCAAGCTCCTATGACCGCAATCCAAATCGTATTTCCAGCTACTCCCTGAGCTATGAAATTCCTGCGGACCCGGTGATCGCCGAGGAACCAGGCTGTCTCCCCATGGGACCGATCGGGGTGATGCTCACCGGAGCGGTTTTCTACAACGCGCTGGATGCAGACAACCGCGATGCTGTCGCCAATGAAGTTTTCGATGCCTGCGAGGGACACCCACAGGATCGTGGTCAGTACCACTACCATCACCTCTCGTCGTGCATGGACTATGAAGATGGCATAGGACACTCTCCGTTGATCGGCTATGCGCTCGATGGCTTTGGCATCTACGGACCGTTTGGAGATGATGGATCTGTGATCACGAATGCGGATCTCGATGAATGCCACGGGCATGTAGGGATGGTCGAAGATGAGAATGGCAGCATCCTAGAAATCTATCATTACCACGCCAACAACGAATTCCCCTACACGCTGGGCTGCCTCAAAGGCGAGAAATAGAAAAACGCCCCTGGTTAGGAGACGTCAAGAAGGAGTGCTGACGCATTTTCAATTTGGCCATCCTCGTGCAGCAGTGCACGAAGGGCATCGCGGGCTTCGACCAGCGTTGGGCGATCAAGAAGAGCCGCGAGCGCTCGAGAGGTCATGAGATGATCATCGAGCACACGCCAGACTTCGTCAGTGGCAAGCAGCACCCACCTGCCAGCATGAAGCTTGTCGATGATGCGAACCGTCGGGGTAGATGGAACGTGAGACGCTCGGTCACCGAGTGAACGCGTCAACCTTCCTTTGTATCCTTGATGATCCTCTGTGAGCTCAATCACGTGGTGTCTGGTGACAAGCGCGGCGCGCGAATCTCCGACATGCGCCACAACCACGCGATTCGGTGAATGGTCAAACATGACCAGAGTCGTTCCGCCTTTGTAACGGCGTTTCAGCTCCATGTCGATGACCTCACAGGCATGCGTGAGAGACAGGATCGGACAGCCGGTCGCATATCCGTTTTCACGCAACAACACAGGCAGACGCCGGGAGGCGAACTCCGCGGCATCGTCTCCGTCTTCTCCGTGACCATCGGCAACAATGCCGATCACGGATCCTGAATGAAGCCAGTCATCTTGCACGTACAGTCGATCAGCCTGATGAGGCCGTGAACCCCGCATCGCAAACCCTGCCCAACGATCAGAGCGAATCAGCATGAACCGCACCTAAAGCTCGGCCGAAATAGTACCCGTTTTTACAAAATCGAACAAGGGATCTATTCCCAGGCTTTTTCTTGACGTACGAGGAGGTCTTGCGCACGCAAGGGTTCTGCCATGACATCCTTCACCACCCGTTCCATGCGTGCGGACTGAGAGCCTTTGACCAAAATGATGTCGCCTTTTTTGATGTGTGGATCTAGCCAGCGACCCGCCTCTATTGCATCGGAAACATGTTGTGTGTGATCCTCCGGAATGCCGGACTCAATCGCGCCGCGCTGTGTGTGCAGCGACAACTCGCCAACCGTGATGAGCAGATCCACGCCAGCCTCGGCCGCGCGCATGCCCAGCATTCGGTGCTCACTCTCGCTCGCGGGTCCAAGCTCTGCCATGTGACCCAACACTGCGATGCGGCGACCAGGATCAACAGGGGTAAACTCCTTGAGGACCTCCAGAGCCGCGGCCATAGATGCGGGCGCGGCATTGTAACTGGCGTCCAAAATCAACGATCCTTTAATTCCTGGAATCGGGTTCATACGCCCAGGTTCAAGTTTGACCTCTGAAATCTTTGAAAGAATCTCATCATGGGTAAGCCCAAGGTGCTTGGCAATCGCGATCGCAGGAAGAAACGCACTGACATTTGCCTTTCCCAGGATATTCACGAGCTCAAGTGCAAGTTGATCGTGATCGGTGGAGGTGACATCGACCTTGACCGTTGAAAATGTTTCCCCAGGTTCAAAAGAAAAATCCGTACGCGTGGTCAATGTGTAGTTGCTTGCGTGGACCTGTGCAGATTCCGAAAAACCGTACGTGACCACAGGAGCCGCTGCGTGACCTGCTGTTCCCATCACAAGAGCATCATCGGCATTCAAGACACAGAGTCCATCAGGTGCTGTGCGCGAGAGAAGCACGGCTTTTTCCTCCGCAAGCGCTGGGATCGAGGGAAAAAACTCCGCATGCACCGGCGAGATTCGAGTAAGAACAGAAATGTTCGGACGCGCGATCTCACACAGATGCGCCATGTCGCCAGGATGATCGATCCCGTACTCGAGCACAAAGACCTGCGGGACTTCGTGAGGTGTGGAAAGCAAAATCTTCAGCCATCCGAAAATAGATTTGCCTGGTGACATGACTCCCAAAATAGTGAGAGGGACACCAAACTCGTTGTTGTAATTTTTGATCGTCGAAGCGACCTGAAACTTTGCCGACAGAATCGTCGCAATCGCATTGCGAACGCTGGTTTTTCCAACTGAACCTGTCACCGCGATGATGAGAGGCTTGTGCGCAGCAATAACCTTCTGAGCTTTTTTGGTGATCAAATTTTGGATGAATCGCTTCATAAAATTATTCAATGCTTCTTACAGGAGGAACCTCGAAATACTGTAGCAGAAACTCGGCGATTTCCCCAAACAAGGGCGCGGCGGTCGATTCGGCCCAGACCACGTCTTTTGGATTGTCGATGCGCACGATCATGGCAAATTTTGGATCCTCAACCGGACCAAATCCCGCAAAGGAGCCGATGGTATTGTCAGAGGCATACCCGATTCCATCCGTCCTTGCCACTTGAGCTGTCCCTGTCTTCCCACCGATATAGTACCCAGGGACGCCGGCACGCTTTCCATGTCCGTATTCCACCACCGAGACAAGCATGGCTGCCAGGGTCCTGGCGGTTTTAGAATCAATGACTTGCGCGAGATCTTTCGTTTCACGTTTTTCAACGCTTCCATCGGCATGGCGAATTTCATCCACAATGAGCGGCTGTTTTAACATCCCGCCATTGGCAATGGCTGCGTAGGCCATCACGATCTGCAAAGGCGTTACCGTGATGCCTTGTCCGAACGTCGCGGTGGCAGAATAAATTTCTGATGCGTTATCCAACGAAGAGATATCCCCACTTGATTCTGTCTCAAGTTCAATCCCGGTTGGAGAGCCAAACCCAAACGCATGAACGTACTGCTCAAACACGGTCATGCCCATCGCCCGCATGGCAAAAATCATGCCTGTGTTGATGGAGTCTTCCAAGACCTGCGTCATCCCGACCGTCCCGTACACTTTTCCTTCCGCGTTCCCGATCGGCTTGGGCCATCCATCCACCATCACAGATCCGGTGTCTGTAAACGTCGTGGTCGGCGTGACAGCCCCCACATCCACGGCCGCGGCCATGGTGATCGGTTTAAACACAGAGCCTGGCTCATAGGAACCAAAAATCGCTGGATTGTTAAACACGTCAATGGAATCCACCTCACCGTAGTGGTTGGGATCAAAGTCAGGCGCGCCACACATGGCTAAAATTTTTCCCGTGGCTGGATCGACAATAATAATGCTTCCTCCCTCAGCACCATGTTTCAATACCGCTGCCTGGAGCGTTGAGCAGGCTTTGTATTGAATGGTTCTGTCGATCGTGAGCACGACATCAGATCCATCAACCGCAGGAATAAGATCTTGGTCTGCCACGGCGATCAAACGTCCAGCAATGTCGCGTTCTGAACGAAGTGAGCCTGCGCTACCTGTCAGCACGTCATTAAAATATCCTTCGATGCCGTACTTTCCCGAGACGCTCCCATCTTCATTTGCGCCAACAAAGCCAAGCACATGTCCGCTCATCTCAGGCTCGGGATAGACTCGAGAAGACTCACGGACATACGAGATTCCAGGAAGATCAAGATCGAGAATCTTTTGCAAGGTTGCATCATCGACTTCCCTTTCGATCGGTTCATACGGATCTTCCGGTTGATCAAGACGTTCTTCCAGGAGGAGAATAGCTTCATCGTCATAGCCAAAAATTTCTCCAAGAGCCTCTGCGGTATCGTCTGGTTCATCCACGAGCCTTGGATCGGCCCAGATAAACGCCAGCTCTTCATTGGTGGCCACAGGCACGATCGTCTCGTCCTTGTAGTCATGCAAATAAATATCTCCGCGCTCGGGAATCAATTCTTGAAACAGCTCATGCTGGCCGCTGGCAAGGGCCTCATAATAATCGTGTTCCAACACCTGCAAGACAACGAGCTTTAACACAATCACCCCAGCAAACGCCACAAGCGCATATCGAAACACCTCCAGACGAATGTCCAGATCTCCACGCGCTGATGGTCCCCATCTGCCTCGTTTCATAATCCAAGTCCAAAACTAAACAACGATCCCTTTCCTCGTGGATTTTTTCCTGAACGCACCTCATCCCCATCACTCACCCCATCGCCGTCCGTATCAGCGCGGCCTCGATCTGTTCCATAAAACGCTTCCAAAATATCATCGAGTCCATCGCCATCTTGGTCATCGGATGCTTCGACAGTGGTGACGGGCAAGCGCGCAGTCTGCTCATCCAAGAGTGTAGCCTCGCCCAAACTTAGACTCGCTCCCGCAGACTCAGGAAACACGGCATGCAAAATATCCACAAACGAAATGGCATCAGAAGGCGCGGCGATGTCGCTCATCTCGTTGAACTTGGAAAAATCCACGCGTGCATCAACCGGAATCAGATCCGTACTCCCCTCCTGTACAAATCCACCGGCCGCCTGCACTCGATACAGAACGTGGTCATCCATGCCGATCCAAAACCGAAGCGTGAGTCGTGCGAGTTGCTTGGCCTGCGTGTGAGCAAGAATTCGATCTGTATCTTCTGGTTCCTTTCCTTCTTTGGCGCGAACAGCATCGAGCAGGAATGCTTCTGTTGCATCTTGATCAAACCTCCCGTCAATGATGTGGGTGTTGGTGCCATCGATGATCTCGGTAAGACCGTTATACTCGGCCACGACGATATCGGTCAGCGCCAGCATGTAGCGAAGTCGAGTGATCGCGGCGGGATTCCAACCCGTCAGCGGCGTGATGAAGGTAAGCGGCGCCTGAAGCCCAGGCACGATCTCACCCCAGCCTTCTATCTCTCCCTCATCAAAGACCACCCAGGTGTCACCATCAAATGACACACCTGGCACAGCAGGTCCAGGCACAGCGTAAGTCAGATACGTTTTTTCACCGATCGTCTTTACTTCACCTGAGAGATCTGTGTAATCATCGTTTTTGGAAATATGAATCACGCGAAACTCTGTATCCTGTTCTAGATTCTCGTCCTCATCAGCCTGCACATTGCCTGAGGCATACAAAGTCGTGCTCACACGTTCCCCGCCTTGCTCGCGGCTCCAGCTAAAACCGTCGTCATGGGAAAAACTCGAGAGACTCGCCATGGCAATGGCCATGCGCCGCATCTCAACCTCAGGTCGAAACTTGGTGAGCACCACGTAAGCAGCAAACGTCAAAGCCATCACGACCACCACGCCAAGGGTTATAAATGTCAATAGGTGTTTCATACAGACCTTTGCAAAAATCGATGAGATTGCGATGCGCGGGGAAGCCAGCCGCCGAGACGTAGGTAATCCTACGTTGAGGTGGTGGCGGGGCCCCGCAAGTCGCAAGATCGCGAGTTTTGCAAAGGTCTATAACAAAAGAGACAGCGTTTGCTGTCTCTTATTCTATCAAAGTTCGGTCACATCGTCTTCTGAAACATACCTCCCCAGGTAGACCAGATTCTCCCCTGTTTCCTCGTTGCCGATGATTCTCAAAATTTCACCTTCTGCTGTTTGATAATCGCTCACGAGAAACGTGTCGTCGACTTCGGCCACGGATTCACCGTTGGTGTCCATGACCGTGCCAGCTTCCTCAGAGGTGAATTCGTATTCCTTCTCTTTGAGCGTGACCGTGTCGCCTTCTGGCTCGATTTCGTCGTCGATCTCTTTGAAGAAAATAAGCTCTTCGTCTTTGAGGGACACAGAGAACAGATTTCCCTCGTCATCATAGAACCAACGCAGCTTTGCGCCGTCGTCGATTTCGATTTGCGCGTGACCAACGTAGGTAAACGGATCCGTGCCAATTTTGAGTGCGTCACCTAAATGTAGTCTCCAAAGGTCTTTGATCGTCATAATGGTTCCTCCTTAAAAATACAGGAGGATTAAAACACGCCAACGCTTTTGTGTCTACTCCTCTAGTTTTCCCCACCCAAGTTGGGAGCCTGGCTCCCAACTTTTGGCTTATTTTAGCTACGTACCCTTGACAAAACCGTCAAAATATGATATCTTACTCGCCTCAGAATGTGGCGGGTTATCTGAGTGACGGACAGAAGTCACTGAGACCACCCGCTGCTTCTGCAGCACTTTTCCCAGGAGTACATCTTGTCTGTTCCCCAACTCAAGCCGCCGTTCGCGCGCGTCTTCCTGATGATCCGCATCAACCCGCGGAAGGTCAGCCGCTTCGAGCAAGCCGGCATCCGTATCGTCCGGCGCACGGCCGAGCGTGACGAGGCCATCCGTGCGAGGCATGCCGAGCAGGTCGGCGAGGAGAAGTACGAACGGTTCGGACTCCGGCAGGACGCGGAGGGCAACCTTCGCGGCCACTCGGGAGAACCCGTGTTCGGCTTCAACCGCAAGGGCATCCCCCACGAAGCGATCAAGCTGTTCCACCTCCACGACGACCTCCAGACGGCCGGCTACAGGCTGATCCGGATGGAGATCGTGATCAAGCCGCGCACGGAGGAGAACAAGCTCGAGAAGAAGCCCGACATGGGCGTGCTGGTCCTGGCCTACGAGCAGGAAGGCACGGAGGTCGCCCTCACGCAGCTTCAGCTCCAGATGCTCGGCAACGAGCTCTCACGCTACTTCCAACACGTCCACGTCTGGGACAACAGGGACGCCGACGGCTCTGCCGCGGTGAACCCGTCCCACGTGGTCGAGGAGAAGGACGAGGGGAAGCTCACCGACCCGCGCCTGCTGCGCCTCCAGATCCTCGACAGCGGGGAGCCGGAGTGGATCAACGAGCCCGAGGCGGCCCCTGCCGCGATGGCCGCCAACGGCTAGCAACGCACTGCCCCGTGCGAAGAAGAGTCCCCGCGTGATTTCGATCACCGGAAACGAGACTCGACTTCGCGCGGGGCTCTTCTTATCCAAAAAATCTACCGTCGATACAAAAAGACATTCGGCTGACCTTGTGCCATATCGATGACGTCATCTTCCCAACCATCGATCGGCCAAACATAACTCACGACTCTGGCTCCTGGTTTCAATTCCGCTTCCAGCTTTGGACGGATTTTTTTGTAGGCCGCGGGCATGAGAAATAGATAAACCACGTCGTAATCTGAGAGGGGGTGCTTGAATACATTTCCAAGGACGATTTCAGGAAAAGTGACGATCGCAAAATTTTGAAACTTTTTTTGCGATCGCAAAAAGGCCACCTGCATTTTTGCGATCGTCCACTGGAGCAGGGACAACTCCACTCCCACGATCCTTCCTGCCTGAGTCGTTTGTGCTAGATGCCGACAGACGCGTCCATTCCCACAGCCAAGCTCCACAAACATTTCCCCTGGTTGCAGAGCTACCAACCGCTCGATTCGTTTCAAATCCTTCTTCCACGTCGGCACCCACGGCGCGCCTTGGGTACTGGCATAAGCAACAGAGGCAAGAAGAATCAACCCGAGACTCAACAAAATATTTGGAACCATACGACAACAAGTATAACAAAAAACCGCCGCGACTACTCGCGACGGATGACGTTGACGTCGAACCCGAAGATGTCTCGTTCTCCTCGTGTGGCAGCGATGCCATCCTCGTCTGCAACCGCCGTCACGCAGTGCCACAAAGGGCTGCCCTTGTCTGCGTGGAAAATGCCCAGACCTGGGGTAAGTGTGAGATCCAGCAAGTGCGTCTGCTTGTCGGCTCCGGTGATGTAGCTCACTCCACCGACCACTCCTTCTCGCACCACAACGAGTGCTGAGACGATGTAGTCGGCGCCGTCTTGATGCAATCCCTCAGGCGCATTGCTGCGCGCTTCACCAGGTCGAGCCAGAAGCCCCATCTGATGAAACGTGATCTCGAGGTCTTGAATGACGCGGCCTTGATCCCCCTCGGCATCCTCGGTCATCTCAGCAACAGCGATGACGAGACGATGAAACTCGACATGCTCCACCAGCTCGGCAGCCGTGGGATCGAAGATGCGTTCGATCGTGCGAGGATCGCTTCCACCCACCTCTTGGGTAAACCCGTGACACTCGGTTCTGACCACATGCCACTGCGCATCCCAGTTTCCCGTCGCCCGGTTGGTGAGATGAAATCTCGCGATCGACCGTCGTCGATAGGAACGAATCCGCTCGAAGCGAATCTGATCCTGCGTTGGCAGTCGACGGAAGTACGGAATGAGGTCAATGACGTTTCCCTCCTGTGCAAAGTAGCTGGGGAGGAAACGGTCAAACCACGGCGCGTCAGCAGGAAAACGTTCCCGAAGAAACGCGACCTGCTCACGTTTCACATCATAGAGATCCCACGAAAGCCTTTGAAAGCTTGGCGCGAGATCTCGGAGAAACCGCTCAGGGTGAACCCCGATGCCTTCCAGGTTGAACACGCGAATGGGATGTGTGATCACCACGCCGCGTGCTCTTGCAATCTCTTCCTCTGTCAGCACGTACCTGATCCCAGATTGGCGTTCCATGATTCCTCCTACCTCGGCGCGCGGCCATCGAGTTCCATCTGGCGGATCTCGGCCATCCATTTCACCTTGAGGGCTTTGGCCTCTGCCTTGGTCATCTCAGTACCTCCTGGCAGCAAGGCCTTCACCGTACAGTTCACCAGCGCCTGAAGCGTCTGGTAGCGACGAGTGTCCTCGATGTCAGAAGGAAGTCGGTCTTCTATGAGTCCGATCACCTCTTCCACCGTGAGCCCGTCTTCGTCGGCGGCGGCAGTGAGATCCGCACGCAGCGAACCGAAGTCGGCTGCTGAGTATCCTTCCGTGGCCGCACACAGCGCTTTCCACGGCTCCCCATGCATGGCGATCTCCGGGAGAACCGGCTTGATCGCCCACAGGATGAATGCATCCCGATCTGCGCCTACCGCATCCAGCACAGGAATGATGAGATCACCGGCGCGTCCAGGTCGCCGCATGTCTGGCGACAAGTCCTGGATCCGTGCCGTCATGAGGCACCACACGACTTTTCCACGCAGCTTGGGATCGCTCATCCACTTCTGGAATTCACCGGTGAGCCGACGTTCGGTCTCGTGGGTATCAGCACCAACGCCACCAAACACCGTGTCAGCTTCGTCCACAAACGGCATGGCACGATCGAGACTCGTGAGAACCCGGTACAAACGCTCCAGCATGATGTCGGTTTCCCCGAACCACTTGCTGCGAAGGTTGCCCAGCTCCAGCACGACCATTCCCAGTTCAGCCGCGAACGCCTCGAAGATGAAGCTCTTGCCACCGCCGATGGGACCTGAGACCCCGAAACCTGAGATCGCCTTTTTTCCTCCCGCCTTGATGCGCGGGAGAATTTTCGTGGTCAAAAACACGACCAAATCCGTTGCCCCAACCACATCCTTCAGTCGATGCGCCGGCTTCTTGAACTTCACGACGCCTTCGCCCAACTGCGAGATGATGTAGGCCTCCACACGAGAGAGCACATGAGAAGGATCGAGGATCTGACCGTCGTAGACGTTGCCCATCAACATCTGCCGCAGAGCATGGATCGTGAGACCCGCAGAGAGCTCCGAGAGTTCTGCCTGTGTCCCCCAAAGCTTGATCTTGTTTCCTTCCTCCTGGTTACGGTTGAACCAGGTGATGAAGTGGCTTCGCGCTTCGGTGTTGGGACTGGGAATCGCCACACGCAAGACTTGCGGCAGCTTGACCACGCGATGATTCACGCTTGCAGCTGACTCGGCGATCAAGACCACGGAGTCCTGTGCATGGAGAAACTCCGGATCCGAGAACCAGCTTTGGCAGATCATCACTCGATGACGATCCGCCTCGTTGAGACTCGTGATCTGTCCTTCAGGAATGATCGTGTCCGCGCGCTCGATCAGAATCACCAGTCGCCTGCCATACAAGGCATCGCCCTGCACGGCCGCACGAGAAACCTTGCACATCTCGGCAAGCAGGGTGAGAGCCACCGCAGGTTTGCCCATTACGCGGGTGAGGTACTCGTCGAATTCTGGTCCGGACGCCGCGAGCTTCTTGGCCTCTTCGCCGTGAGAGAGCATGCGCCGAATCGCCAGATCATCCGCGGATAGCCCGGTCTGCTGCTTCACCCAATCAGTCCTCATGGCCTCACGGTCGCTTTCGCGAGCAAATCGGATGGGACCATTGAGACTATAGGTCAGAAGCACCACACTCTCGGGCTTCCCCCAATGCGCCCTGAGATTGTCGGCGATTGGGACGTAGCGCCCGAACTCGCTGTCTTGAGACAGGGTGGGTGGAAGCCAGAACAGGTCCTCGACATTGCCGGTGAGCACAATCGTGCGGGCAGAACCCGCATTCAAGATGTCCGCCGCCTCGCGACGCCAGGGGTATTCCAGATGGGGAATGGACATGAATCCTCCAGAGAACTTGTCTTCGGACGACGAATCATTCGTCGTCCAGAGAAAAGGGTCGATGTGAAATCGACCGGTGAGCGACACGGGATCCGTGTCTATGAGCGAGGGGCGAGAACCCCCTCGGCTTGGCCTTGTGCAACCGTTTCCCAGAACGTGCGGTGTTCATGGGGATCGAGATCCCGCCCATCGAAGACGATCTCGTAGAGCTCCTCAGCTTGGTGCGTGATGCGACCGTTCCTGATCGGATCAGACGCGTGGAAGACGGGCGCGGCCTTGTCGTAGACCACACGCGCTCCTCGACCATCTCGTCCCTTCCAATGCTTGGAAAGGCCGATCACACGATCGCCGACATGCACAGCTTCTTCCAATTGATGGGTGACCATGATGACCGTGTGCGGAGGTTCCCCTCCTTCCTGAACAGCCTTCATGTTTTCGTCATAGAGATCCAGCAAGACCCGACGTGCGTCGTGGCGCGTTTCCTCGTCGAGGGCTCCGAAGGGCTCATCCAGAAGCAGAATCTCCGGCTGCATGATGAGTGCCCTGGCAATCGCGACACGTTGCCGCTGACCACCAGAGAGCTGATGGGGAAACTTGTGCGTATGGCCTGCAAGACCAAGGCGCGCAAGCATCGCTTCACTTGCTTCCAGTTGTGCTTTGCGTGCCCGACGCCAGGAGCCGGTGATCGATCCCACCAGCCTTGCGGGAATGGTTGTGCTCCCCAGCATGAGGCCCAGAGCCACATTGTGAAGCGCACTCAGATGCGGGTACAGCGAGTACTCCTGGTACACCATGCCGCGGTCCGGTCCATGGCCCTGCACCTCGTAGCTCTCTCCGGCTCGCGTGAGTAGGATTCTCCCGGACGTGGGTTCATGCGTCCCAACGATCATGTTGAGCAGCGTGGACTTTCCACAGCCGGAGGAGCCGACCATGGCCACGATCTGACCGCGAGCGATCTTCACGTTGATGCCGGTGAGCACCTGCGTGGCTCCAAATGCCTTGTGAACATCCACACAATCCAGGGCGACCTGGTAGCGAGCTTCCATCACTGTCCCTCCCGGACATACCAGGGGCAGAGCAGCCGCTGGACTTGGTTGAAAAACACTTGGATCCCGATTCCCATGAACCCGAGGGCCATGAGATACGGAATCACCACGTCCATGCGAGCCGATCGGTACAGACGCAGGAAGCGATAGCCATAGCCCGCCTGTCCTGCAACCCATTCGGTTGCGACCAGCAAGATGAGGGCCAGCCCCACACTTGCTCGAATGGCATCGATGATCTGGGGAAGCACCTGCCAAAACAGGATGCTCCAGACAATCTCTTGGTTGCTGGCGCCAAGCGTCTTGGCACTGAAGATGTGTTCGTCGTGCACTTCGCGCACCGCGGCGTAGACCCTGCCGGCAATCACTGGCAAAATCCCGAACACGATGACCGCGGCAAACATCTTGAACTCGAACCCGAACAGGGTGATGAACACGACCATGGCGACATTGGGAACGATGTTCTCCTCGAAGTTGAGAAGGCGTCCCCACATGCTTTCGGCCGCGACATAGGTTCCCATGTAGAGCCCCAGCACCACTCCCAGAACACTGGCGATCCCGATCGCTGGCACGAGCCGGGCGTAGGAATCGATCGTGTCCTTCAAGAGGACATAGTCACCGCTCTTGGGATCCTTCCACATCTCGCCCACGCCGTGGAACAACTTGCCCCACGTCGGAATCAGCGTGTTGTCGCCCAGGTAGGCCAGAGCCGTGTAGGCGGTAAGGATGAGGAGAATCGCCAGGGCGAAGTAGCAACGAGAGAGCCAGGCAGGCAGACTCTCGCGCATGGTGAAGGTGGCGCGAATGTAGTCACGCCAAGAGCGCGTACGAATCTGGTCCATGGTGGACTCCGTGGAAAAAACGTCTCTTCGGATGACGACCATCGTCATCCAGAGAAAAGGGTCGACGCACCTGGCTTCAAGAGCCAGGGGTCGACCTGAGTGCGGCTAGCGCACGAGCGACGTGTCGAAGCGCAGCAGCGCGGTGGGAGCGGACTCCTTCGTGCCCCAGGCCATGGGGATCGCGTCCACGGAATCCACGAGCTTGTGGACGACCGAGAACTCCTGCACGAGCGGCATGTTGGCGCGGAACGTCGGCGAGTCCAGCACATCCGCGTCGTTGGGACCCATCATGTGGGTCAGCTCCATGGAGCGGCCGATTGCGCCGTTGTCCAGGTCGTTGAACTGCGGGCTGATGGCCCGGTAGGTCTGTGCCTGCTGCGAGGGATCCCGACTGCGAGCGGTCATGCTCTGCATGGCCAGCCCCAGGACCCGCACACCTTCACGTCCGCCGGCTCGATCGAGCGCCTTCTGGCCCACCACCAACATGTCGGTGATCTCGTAGTCCTGGAGCATCGAGCTGTTGAACAGGTCGCGCACATCGTCGGCTTTGTCCTCGTTGCCGTTTCGGGTATCCAGGACCGTGAAGGTCTCCGGACTCCATCCACCGAAGGCGCGCAGCGCCGGATCTTGGCGACCCGCGAACTGCGTGGAACCCACGACCGGGTCGAGGTTCACGAACGTGTAGTCGGATCCGTAGCGGCCGGCCACGTTGTTCACGGTGCAGGCACGCCAGTACAGGTACTGGGTGACCGAGAACTCGGCGCCGTGCACGGGCACGCCCGCGAGGTCTGCCCAGGTTGCGATCTCATCTTCCACGAGGATCTTGTCCGCGCCGTCCGACCAGGAGGTCGGAAACACGGCCACGGTTGCGTCCCCGCTGCTCTTCTTGCGCTCACCGGCAACCGCGAAGGCGTCGGTGTTGGTGATGAGCAGCGCGTCCACGGTCCCGGCGCCGTACACGCCGAAGGACTGCACGTAGTCCATGCGCTGGAGCACGACATCCACGCCGTTGTCCCGTTCGAACTGGCCCTGCCAGCCCTGCCGGTTGTCGATGTAGCCGAAGGCCTCGGCACTCGCCAGAGCCGACCACGAGGTGTAGGGCGACCAGGCGAGCGTGAAGACCGGCGTCCCTGCGGGCGCTTCGGTCTTCTGCGCGAGAGGATTGGCCGCGCTGCTGGGCTGAACGGTCACCTCCGGAGGGGAACCGATTCCGTCACTGGGACCCGAATTGCGGTTGTCCTGGCTGGCGCAGGCGATGAGCATGATGAGAGGAACGAGGGGAAGCATCTGACGTCTCCGTGTTGAACGGCTCGCAAGCGAGCCTTGGGTGATCACTCTTTCCGGGTTTCCCCGGTCAGGGTGGTGAAAAGTCACGTCGGTATGATCGACGTGACAGCTTGTGCGAAGCGCTAGCTCAGCTTCTCTGCAGCGGCCGCCGGCGCATCCGGTACCCTGGTCTTGGTCTCGACCTGCTCGGCCAGGCCCAAGAGCGCCGCGAACTCGATGGACGCTTGGGCTTCGTGAGCAGAGGCGAGGTACTGCGACTCGCTGACAGCCGCATCCGTTCCCGCGAGCTCGGAGGAGACACGCGCTTCGGCTTCGGCCTGACCCACGACCTCGCGAATCGAGGAGAGTCGCTCTCCGGTCCTGTCCGAGGTGGACAGACCCATGAGCATGTCGGCCAAGGCCTTCTCTTCCGTGGCGGAGATCACCCGGGCGACTGCATCGCCTGCTTCGGCCTTCAACTCACCGATCTCGCGCTGCATCCGCTCGAGGTTGATCTTGTGCTTGTCGATCTGTCCTTGCGCGGTTGCGATGCCGGTCACCAACTGCGCGATCCGACCTTCCTTGGTAGCGATCGTAGACTTCACGTCCGTGTAGGCACCCTGGTGCTTGAGGACTTCGGGATCGGCCATGATCTCCGCGGGCGTTTTTCCCTGGCCCTGCAAGAGCGTGACGCGCCTCTGCGCCATGGCCTTGGCGCCATCCATGACCTGCCGGTGACGCTTGAGCTCTTCTTCGAGCCGCGCCTTCTCGCCCTTCTTGGCTTCCTGCTGGCGGATGAGCGTTGCGACCGCGCTCATGAACTCCTGGATGCGAGTCTGCTTCTCCCGCACGATGTCGTCGAAGGTGGCGCGGATGACGTTGGGATCGGTTTCGAGCGCTTTGCGCGCCTTGTCGATGCGTCCGGTGATCAAGTAGCCGAAGGCCGCAAAATAGCGACCAAGTGCGTTCAACATGTTTTCCTCTTGAGGTTTCTGACGTGGAACAGAGATGACGCTCGGTGGAACCGGACCGAGCCGCCGGTGTGGAAGACGAAAGACCTGGATCAGGTCTTGTTGAGGTATTCGTCGTACTGACGTTCACCTCCGAGACCACGCATTCGCTCTTCCACGCGCGATGCGAGCTCGAGTGATTGACGGAGTTCATCCGTCTCACGGGCGATCGCCGTTGCCGAACCATCGCTGGCTTGTTTGCGGGCGACCAACTTCTGTGCACCCGAGAGAATGTTGCCAAGCTCTCGGACACCAGACTGGACTTGGGTGATGACCTCTTCTCGTTGTGTCCGCAGAGGTGCTGAGGCCTCGTGACTGAGCTTTCCGATGAGCTCGCGATTTCTCACGGATCCTTCCAGAGCGCTTACGCACTGCTCGAAGAGGCGATCAACGCCAGTGAGAATTTCCGTGGCTGTCACCGTGTCGAGATTTCGCACAATCGATCGTTCATCTTTGAACGCACCCACCAGGGTGACGAGGTCATCGAGCGCCTCTTCATCCCGTGTGTCGCCATCTTCGACGAGTCTTGCTCGAAGCGAGTGAAGACGATGCTCCACGCGCTCGCGCTCCTCGCCTTGGATGGTGTCGATCGTGTCCTTTGCCAGATCTTCCGCACGGTAGATGAGGTTGAAGCCTGCCATGCCGATGCTCAGGAGCAGGGCACACACGGCGCCAAACGCGGGAAGCGCTGGGTCTTGCATGAGCATTGCCACGGTGCCAAGAGCCACAGCTGTGACTCCTGACCACGTGGTCACGGGGTGTCCCACAATGCGCAGGAGCACCCTTCGACGAAAGGTCTTCTTGTCGATCATGGCGTCTCCTTCTAGAACGGTTTCTGGGCAAGGATGAACGTCACGCTCTGTCCTTCCCCATTGCTTTGGGTCGCCGGCTTGGTCATGCCACGCACACGGTTCTTGCTGATGCCGGCAGACGCGAGTCCTTCGGCAACCGTCTGAGCTCGTGCCCTCGCCAACGCACCAGCCGCAACCTGATCGGCTGCGTCTGCGCGCGCATGACCCTCCACGGTGATGTAGTAGGTCGGCCAGCCCTTGAGCTGGAGGGCGATGTCGTGCACATCACGATTGCCTTCGGGCGACAGCTCCGAGGAGTTGCGCTTGAAGACGATCGCTTTGGCATCGAGGTTGCCCACCACGGTGAGCTTGTCCCACTCGGGAGAGGTCAGGGCAGGAAGCTCGGAGCTTCCGCGCATCTGCTCTTCCCCACCGGGATGGAACTTTTGCGCTTGCATCTGACGCAGCACCGCATCGTAGTAGAGCTCATGCTCACGGGCTTCCACTGGATTTTCCCGGAGCTTCCCGGTTCGCACAAGAAACCGTGAGATCCCCGCGATCATGTCTTCCATGGTCGGGATGCCCTTGGCTTCGTAGCGCGGCGTGAGCCCCATGTGGGCGTAGTTTTCCAGCGTGGTCTTCCACACAATGCCCTCGACCGTGGCCTTTGCCTGTTCTGCGGTCAGATCACTTCCGGTTGCCTTGGCATCCTGGAGGACCAGATCCACCATGCCGGTGGGCTGGCTCACGTAGTACCAGAGGCTGCGGAAGTAGGCTTGCGTGAAAAAGACCGTGTCGTCCAGATGTGTGGCGAGGTAGGAACGGTTGACCATCATCACGTCCACAATCGCCCCGCTGGTTGCAGAGGAATCGTAGATGCGAGTGACGCCTTGAACCTCCAGCGCCTTGGACAGCCAGGGCTCCCACAACACGTAGGCCTTCCGATCACTCGGAGAGCCACGCGTGAGGGTCTTGTACACAGCCTCGGCGCCCTCGGCTTCCTCCAGCCACGACTCGTTGACCAGGGCTGGGAGCATGCCGGCGATCATCTGCCGCGCCAAGGTCTCACTGGGAGAATTGGCTGTGGCAACGATCTTCACTCCTGTCTGGTTGAGCGCCTGGACATTGGGCACGGAGGCCTGGTAGGCGACTACGCCATCCGCTCCACGACTCTCGTCGATGACGAAGATCATGGAGGCCGGGAATTCTCCCAGTGCCACGCCAGTCACGAGATCTGCGTCCACGGTGTTGACCGCCATGTCGCATTCCCCGCCCTGTAGAGCCTTTGCCCGCGCCGTGTAGTCAGCTGCGTCATCCGTCCACTTGAGACGAACGCCGCGGCTCCCCAACTCCTGCTTCATCTGCGGGCTCCTCACCACGGCATAGCCGGCAAAGGAATCGCCACAGATGGTGAGCGTCGAGGTGTAGGTCGTACCCGCGCTGGTGGCTTCCACGAGAGAGTCGTGGAGCTTGGGGTAGACGAAAAACTTGAACGCGACCCCGAAGATCACGATGAGCACAAGCGCGACCGCGCCGAATCCGATGTTGCGTGCTGCGCGTGCTTCATTGTCACTGGACATCTTCTCTCCCTGGAAAGGACGGTTTTCAGACTCAGGAAATGTTTGGTGGCCAAACACTTCCTTAGGAGAAAAGCCATTCGTCTGCCTTGGGAGACAGAGAATGGCACGTGTGGGCTCAGCGCCGGACAGGAACCGGGATGAGCCTGGGATGGCGGCGCGTGGTGAAGGTGAAGAGCATCGCCAGCAGGATCGAGACGCTTCCCGCAAGCGAGCTCCCTGCACTGTTGCAGTCTGCCGATGGCGGCGAGGCGGCCTGGGTCTTTGGACTCTCCGTACGACCTTCCTGTACCGGCTCGGGTGGTTGCTCACCCAACGGATAGTCGGGCGCAGGAGCGCTCAGCTGTCCCAACCAGACACGAGCGACCTCCAGGGGCACGCCGTCGGTTGCCGTGAAGTCGATGGTGGCGTTGTCACCACCTGCTTCGACTCGCACGAGTTTTTCCAGAGCTGTCTGGAGTTTCACGGTGTCGTCTGCGGCCTGGTAGGACTGGGCGAACTTGGCAAGTTCGTGATCCTGACCTCCTGGCATGGCGACCCCGATCACGTCCATGCGGATGCCCCACTGCGGGACAAGCGGGGCGTAGTGCTCCATCGCGCCTTCGTCGGTTGCTTGGCCGTCGGTCACCACCAGAAGCTGGTAGCTCCCCACGCCATGCTGGACCTTGCGGTCCGCGACCAAGGCATCGGTTCCGATCTTGATGGCGGCACCCAGTGGCGTCCCGCCGTCGTGATGGATCTTGTCGATCGCTTCTTCCATCTGCGTGATGTTCAGAGCCCCGAGCTCGTACGCCCAGTAGTTGCGTCCATCCACGAAGACCAGCAGGCCCACATGGGTGTCGGCAGGGACCTGACGCAGCACGGACTTCAGTGCGGACTTGGCTGCCGTCATCTTCTTGACGACCGCGCCGGTGCGATCATCACGCATGTTCTCGTCCATCGACCCGGAACCGTCCAAGACGATGACCGTGCTGTTGTGCACGCCCTGCGCCTGAGCCGATCCCGTGAAGAAACAGACGAGCATGAGGAGGATGGGAATGATGCGGTTCATGGTTCCTCCTAGTAGTCGAAGCTGGGGTTGACGGCCTCGACCTGCGTGCGCACGATCGCGAATTCGACACGCCGGTTGGCGGCCGTTTCACTCTCGGAACGCGGCAGCACGACCACGGGCTCGGCGATCCCGACTCCCTGGGCCACGATGTGGTCATCGGGAACCTTGGATCCCTTGGCACGGGCGTAGTCCAGGAACGAGGTGCGTGCATTGCGGCAGCGCTCCTCGGTGAGGGTCTTGGCCGCGGTGGCGATCTCGCTGGGATTCTCGCCCTCGGGCAGCTTGTTGAACCGAGGCTCGTGGAGCATGGATCCGATCTTCTGGGCGTTCCTGGTATCCAGTGGCGCCCCATCGGCGAAGTAGCTCCAATTGCCTGGCGTTCCTTGACGCGTGATCTCACCGGCCTGCATGCCGCTTCTGAGCATCGCACCGACCGCGAGCAGGGTGTCCGCGTGACAGCGGATCGCCATGGGCGTGGTCGAGTAGGAACCCATGAGCTTCAGAAGCTCGTCGAACTGGGTCCCGTACTTGGCCGGGTCGAACTGCGTCTGGTTGGGCTCGTAGGAAGCCGAGTACGACAGACTCTTGGACGCGCCGATGGTTCCGGACGCCGTCATCTGCTCGAGCTGGGCGCGTGTGGCTTCGGGGTTGAACGACACCTGGTGCTGCAGGCTGCGGGTCTTGAGGCCCGCGAAAACGGCATGGCTCCAGTCGATCGATGCCACCTGCACTTCGAACGGCTGACTCGCAAGGCCAAGCTCACGCGCAATCGCGTTGCTGCTTGCCACGAATCCCGTGATGCCTTCGGTGTTCGCACGGTCGGTAAACGCCACGGTCCCCGCATGACCGACGAACGTCGCGTCACGATAGAGCCCGTCTGCGTCCTCGAACGTCGGGAGCGCTTCGAAGGTCTGGTCCGCGTACAAGACGAGCGCCTTGTACTCTTCGGATCCCGAACCGTCGTAGGCTTCCTGCAATCCCTTCACCGCTTCCATGGAGGTGAGGTAGGCGGCCGCGAAGTTGCGCAACTCGTCGGGATGAGCCTGTGCCCAGTCCGCGCGGACGAAGTAGGCATCGGGAATCGAGCGCCGACGCTCGGTCGTCGAAACCAGAACGTGCGCGCCCTTGACCGTGCTTTCGGCACCGGTGAGTGCGAGCATGTCCGGGGTGATGACGAACGCGCCATCGACACTCGGGTTCTTTTCGATCGCTTCGGCTGGAGAACTCGTGCCCGAGAGGTTGTCCACGAACACGATCTTGACGTCGCTCCAGTTGAGGCCGGCGTCCTTCAGAATCGCGTAGAGGAAGCCCAAGTGCGGGCCACCCTTCTGCAGGGCCACGGTCTTGCCCTTGAGCTCCTTCAAGTCCTTGATCGCCTCGCGGGTCACCAGGTGATCACCCGCCGACCAGGTCATCTGGAAGACGAACTGCGGACAGGCACCCGGGCCCTGGGCACACAGCTCGGCGGTATGCACCGCGATCTGCTCGAAGGTGCCGCGCAGGAACGGCGACTTGCCTGCCTTGTAGTCGGCGAGCTGCTGATCGGTGCTGTCACCGTTCACGAGCTTCACGTTCACGCCGTACTGGGCGCAGATCGTGTCCTCACGGGTCTGGTCCCCGCCAGCGCACCAGAAGGTGGGGTAGTCCCCGCCCCAGGTGATGTAGGGAACCTGGATCGGCTCGCCCGCCATCTTGCCCTTGCCAGGCAATGACGCGGAGGAGGCTGTGGTCGCAGGCGCCGAGGCCGGAGCGGTTGCAACCGTGCCCGTACTTGGCGACTGACTCGCATTGCTGTTGTCCGGTGCGCACGCCCCGAGCATGACGCTCAAGGCCATGAACACCATCAGGATGCTTTGCATTCTCTCTTCCTCCCTGTCTGAGTGGGATTCCATGAAACTGCGACAGGACAGCCGCATGGATGTTGGTTCAACGTAACCGCTTGAGGATCACTTCTTTGCACAGGAGCCCCCGCACAGAGAAATGACCCAAACGGCGACGTTGACCAACAAAAAAGAGCTCATCAGTCTGAGCCCGAACAGGCAAATAGAGGGTTCCAGGTGGGCTCAACCTGAAGGGCGGAAGATTATCAGACCCTATTACATTGTCAAGGAAACGAGGCAATCTTGAGGAAAAGACGTGATTGTCGTATCATCACGGCGATCGGGCCATAGCGCAGCTTGGTAGCGCGCTTCGTTCGGGACGAAGAGGTCGTGGGTTCAAATCCCACTGGCCCGACCAGTTTGTCTCTCCGGGCTATAGCGCAGTTTGGTAGCGCGCTTGCATGGGGTGCAAGAGGTCGCCGGTTCAAATCCGACTAGCCCGACCAAAAAATCCATCGAGCGATGGATTTTTTTGTTAGTAATCGATCCCCTCCCTCGCTTTCACGCCGGAGTAAAAATAATGTTTGCGCAAACGCATCTCGGTCACCAGATGTGCGCGATCTTGAAACGCTTGTGGCGCATTGCGGCCTGTAAGCACCAGCTCGAGGCGATCGGGTTTGGCGTCTAACAAAGACAGAACATCTTGCTCAGAAAGAAATCCGAGATCTGTGGAGGAGTTCACTTCATCTAGGACTAATAGGTCGTAGTGGTCCGATTTGAACAGCTCGAGAGCTTTGGACAAACCCGCCGCTCCCAACTGCCGATCTTCCTCTGTAACTGAAAAATCAAAACGTCCTGTCACAGGATCGATCCGATCGCGGCCATAGGCGAACCACTCAACGCCGAGTTTCTCGAGCGCCGAGCGTTCCATGTAATGCACCCCGCCCTTGTCGAAAAAAATAATCGCAGCGCGCCTGCCAGATCCAACGGTCCGTATGATCTCACCGATCGCCGCGGTCGTCTTGCCTTTGCCGTTGCCGGTAAATAGCTGGATCAATCCGTAGCCTGACCGACCTTTGATGGAATCATCGGACGCCACCACAATGCCCTCATGGTCACGGTAAGCGCTCAGCACATCGCGAGCATCATCTTTTGTGTCCGGATGAAAGACATGCCTTGGATCCCACCAAAAATATTCATCATGCTCTTCAGACAACACAATCGATGCCTCACCCAAAAGTCGAACAAGATAGAAAATGCCCACGACCGGTTGATGTTCAACATCACCACCCACTCCCCACAGGCCGACAAAGAGAGGATCCCCAATCGAAACAAGGTGAAGATCAAGTCCCAACTCCTCGTGCAACTCACGTAGCAGGCCTTCTTTGGGCGTTTCTCCCGCATCCATCCGCCCACCAGGAAATTCAAGAAGTCCTTTGGCATGCGTGTGATCTTTTTTTCCCGCGTCTCTCACCAAAAGGATTTCGCCCTTCTGATTCACCAGCACGGCTTTGTTTGCGACAAATTTTTTTTCCATACGCAACGCATCATATCAAACGACGTACTTTTAACCATATGGTCACATGTTCGTCGTTTCTCCTCTGTGAGCGACGAATCGTGTCCCTATCGGGAAAGTGTGATTGACGTGCACGACATTCTTCCATAGAGTACTCGTGGTTTCCAACTCTCACGGAGGATTCATGGGAAGAACCGGCTCCTGGCGCGGTGAATGTCATGTTCCGCAAATGGCTCCTCGAGATCTGTGCCTCATCGAAGTCCTTCGCAACGATCGTTGTCAGGTGATTGGTCCCATCTCACCAGATGATTTCGAAGGCAACTTCAAAGGGGTTGTGCGTGCTGTGAATCCCGCTGGATCCACCTACGGGGTCACCGCGGCCTTCGCAGACCCTCGCATCACTCAGCATCGACGCCAGCGGATCGCGGTCTTCGACGATCGCGAACCACCGTTTCCCTACCGGGTCACGCCTCGCTACCGCATGCAGGGCATGACCACACATGATGCCTTCGAGCTGGGAGATGCTTGCCTGATCCTGATCGGCACCTTTCCAACCGATGGCGCTCTGTGCAAGAACCCAGGCATGAGTCCAGAGGAAATTCGCCTCTGCTGTCCTCCTTCGCTGATGGGCACATGGAAAGGGCGCATCATCCAACCAATGAGAACCGGCTATCCCCTTGGGGCAAGTACCTACTACTCGGTCGCCGCCGTCCTGGACGACGAACGCTTGAGCGATCACGCTGATAGCCGAGTGAGCGACTGGATGGGACTTGAACCGCCCATGCGCTACCAGGTCTGGAAAGACGACCTCACCGCACACAGCGCCTTGGCGATTGCCGATGGGTGGAACGCGCTGCAGCGTTTCGCCACCGAAGGCTGGCAGGCCCTTCGCGAAGAAGCACGAGCTCTCAAAAGAGACCTGGACCTCTAGGAGGTTCAACGATCCCGGATGCACTTCCGGGTTTTCTATTTCAAAAGCGGGAGCATGGACCCCCGCCTCTGATTTTTTAACTACATCCACTCGTTCCTCCGCAATTCAGACACTTATAACACGCGGCGTTTCTGACCATCATCGAGCCGCAGGTGTCGCAGGCTGGTGCATCAGATTGGTTGTCGAAGGTTTTCGTGTGAGAGAGCTTGGAGTCAAAGAGATTGGGTTGGTTATGTTCAGATTCGACCCCCTCCAGCTCCCCCTTGGCAAGGGGGAGGGCCTCCGCTGTTTCTTCTCCCACATTGATTCCCACGGCCAACTGACTTTCGCGTGGCAAAAACTTGAGTGCGAGCCAGCGGAACATATAATCGATGATGGACTTGGCAATGCGGATTTGCGGATTGTTGGTGTAGCCGGATGGTTCAAAGCGCATGTGAACAAATTTATTCACGAGCACCTCAAGGGGCACGCCGTACTGCAAGCCAATGGACACAGAGGTGGCAAACGAATCCATGAGTCCCGAGATCACGGACCCTTCCTTGGACATGGTCATGAACAGCTCTCCGGGTGTGCCGTCATCGTACAGGCCAACCGTGATGTAGCCTTCGTGATTGCCCACGGCAAATTTGTGTGTGATGGCCCGACGTTCGTCAGGCAGGCGTCGGCGGCGCAGTTTTAAATCTTCCGAGATTTTTTTCACTTTTGACACCTGTTCCACCTTTTCCACCTCATCCACCTTCTTCCCTTCATTCTGCTTCTTCGCGTCCGACTCTTTCGATGTGGTAAGCGCCTGCTGGCGTTTGGAGCCGTCACGATAAATCGCGATGGCTTTCAAACCAAGTTTCCATCCCGTCATGTACACCTCAGCAATATCCTCAACCGTAGCGTCATGAGGCATGTTCACGGTTTTGGAAATCGCGCCAGAAATAAATGGTTGGACGGCAGCCATCATCCGGACATGGCCCATGTAGTGAATGGTGCGTGTACCCTGAGCCGCTTTGAACGCACAATCAAAGATGGGAAGATGTTCGGGTTTGAGATCTGGTGCACCTTCAATCGTATCGACTTTTTCAATGTGAGCGAGAATGGCGTCACGCTCAGTCGTTGTATATCCGAGTCGTGTCAGAGCTTCCGGCACGGTTTGATTGACGATCTTGATCATGCCGCCTCCGACCAGCCATTTGTACTTGACCAAAGCAATATCGGGTTCCACGCCTGTGGTGTCGCAGTCCATCAGAAAAGAAATGGTGCCGGTTGGAGCGATTACGGAAATTTGCGCATTACGCAGACCAAACTTGCTTCCATGCTCAACCGTGTTATCCCACGACTTGCGTGATTCGGTAAGGAGATCTGCTGGCACGCCCTGTTCGTCCATTTGATAGCTCGCGTCGCGATGCATCCGCATCACATTCAAGCAGGGTTCCTCGTTTATTTTGTAACCGGCAAAGGGCCCAACTTTTTCGGCGATCTTGGCAGACTGATAATAACAGTGGCCACTTTGCAGACTTGAGATGGCGCCGGCCAAATTGCGTCCTTCTTGAGAATCATAGGCAAGGCCGCGGCTCATCAAAAGCGCTCCGAGGTTGGCGTAACCAATACCAAGCGGTCGATAGTCAAAGCTGTTTTGTTCAATCGCGGGGGTTGGGTACACAGAGTTGCCCACGATAATTTCCATGGCCGTGATGATGATCTCATTGGCTTTCTTAAACGCTTCCACATCAAAGACCATTTCGCCGTTTACTTCTTTTCGGAAGCGCATCAAATTCAAGCTAGCAAGATTACACGCGCTATCGTTTAAGAACATGTACTCAGAACAAGGATTGGACGCGTAAATGCGATCGGTGTTTTTGCTCGTGTGCCAATCGTTGATGATGGTGTCGTATTGAATGCCGGGATCGCCACATTGCCAAGCCGCATCTGCCATCATGGTCATGAGCTCGCGCGCTTTCCAGGTTTTCACCGGAAGCCCTGTGGTGACCGCGTGCGTGGTCCACTCGCCATCAGCCTCCACGGCCTTCATAAATTCATCGGTCACGCGCACGGAGTTGTTAGCATTTTGGAAAAAGATCGAACCATACGCATCGCCGTCCAGGGAAGAATCATATCCCGCATCAATGAGCGCCCAGGCCTTTTTTTCTTCCTTCACTTTGCAGGTGATGAAATCATCAATGTCTGGGTGGTCGATATCCAAAATCACCATCTTGGCTGCGCGTCGAGTTTTCCCACCGCTTTTGATGACTCCGGCAAACGCGTCCAATCCTTTCATAAACGACACCGGACCAGAGGCCCGCCCATTGCTTCCGCCCAAGTACTCGTGCTTGGATCGCAAACGCGAAAGGTTTGAGCCTGTTCCCGATCCGCCCTTGAACAACGTCCCCTCGGTCACGCACAGATTTAAAATAGAACGCATGTCATCATCCACGGAATTGATAAAACACGCAGAGCACTGTTGCGGACGTGTGGTTCCAACATTAAACCACACAGGAGAATTGAACGCGGCCATTTGGTTTACGAGAATGTGATGCAGTTCATCATCAAAGGCCTGAGCATCTTCTTGTGTTTGAAAATATCCATCCTTGCGGCCCCAGTTGGCAATGGTTTTAGCCACGCGTCCCACCAGCTGCTTCACGGAATACTCACGATCTTCTTTTCCTACCGTGCCAAAAAAATATTTTGACACGACAATATTCGTTGCCGTCTGGCTGTAAAACTTCGGAACTTCGACGCCCTTTTGTTCAAACACGACTTTGCCCTTGGAATCGGTAATGGCTGCATCGCGCGTCTCCCATTCAATTTTTTCGTATGGATGAACATCGGGTGTGGTAAAAAAACGTTCCACCGTGATGCCCTGCCCATAACGCTCACTCAAACTCTCCTGTGCCTTGCGGGATCGATACTGTACATAGCGCTTGGCCACTTGCGGCAGGTTGTTATCGACCAGCGTCACACAAATACACTCGCGAATATCCGAATAGCTTGGAATGGTATGTCCATCAAACTGATGCGTGAGCCGGCTGAGCACCTGCCCGCCAAGTTTCTCTACCAATGCCCGCTTGTGCATGCCGGATTCTTGCAGAGCTTTTTCAAGCGATCGTAAAAGTTTCTCCCGATCAAACGTTTCTTCTTGTCCGTTGCGTTTATGCACGGCTTTCACCGAGGTCATAAAGAGCCAGACCGCGTCTGAGACAGCTTGTGAATCTTGCGTACGGGACGAAACCTGGGTGAGCGTGGACATAGGGCGAGTATGTCAAAGAAAAAGGGATTAGGTTGTAGGTTGTAGAAAGAAGAAAAAGAGCAGATAAAAAGAAGATCCTAAATTGGGATCATCTTACCTCCTGAAGGAATCTCTCACCACATAGATCTCTTCCCCACGAACACTATATCTTGTGGTATGAGTATATTGTAGACCACTACATATAGCGCGTCAAAGGAAAAGTTATCCACTGTGACCTCTGCAAAACTCGCGATCTTGCGACTTGCGGGGCCCCGCCACCACCTCAACGTAGCTGTCGCTACGCCTCGGCGGCTTCGGCCTTAGGCTGATCCGCCTTTGGCGGAGGCTTCCCCGCGCATCGCAATCTCATCGAGTTTTGCAAAGGTCATGACTACAACCCGAGACTCAAATTTATCGAAGAAACAGCCTGTTTTTGACGAAAATCTACCGGAATCGCTTTACGTCCACCGAGGCGATCCTCGTAGGCCAACGCTCCGTACTTCAAACCGTACTCGTACACTTCCTTTGTCACTTTCACATCTTGCAAACAGTAGTCCTTAACCTTCTGAATCTCCCCCTGTTTCCACCACTCAACCGCCTGCAGACCGTTCGCCGACTTCCCTACTCCCAAGCAGGTCTGCGCCACATGATCGAGCTTTAAACGAAACCCAAGTGTTTTATGAATTACTTCCAAGATATCCAACTGCGGCAACTTCCCAAGGTCTCCGGGATAATAATTATTCAGAATCGGGATATCAAACGAAATCTGATTAAACCCGATCAGTCGATCAGCCCGTTCTAATCGAGGCCAAAGCTTTGGAAGCTCCGACTCTTCATAACACACATATTCATCGGTCTCATAAAAATACACACCAACGACCGAGGCCCGCATCTGTTTGTAATCAAAACCCGCGGCGGTCTGGGTTTCAATATCGAACACAACTTCCTTGGACATAACGGGAACGATTATAACATATTGCGTTTAGGAAAAACGATCCGAAAAACCGGCCGTGGATACAATATCTCGATCAGATGAAACTGACGCTTAAAATCTGTATATCCCTGCCAAGATCGCGGATCTCGTGGGCCGCGAAGGATACCAAAATTGAGAAACCGAATCTGATGATCCAAACAGCGACGAAACCACTGATCAATCAACCCAACCCCAACAGACGTGCCCTGCGCATCTCTATGAATAAAGGCAATGACATGCGTGGACTGGGAAATGTCAGGATAATCAATGGTCGCAAGTCCTGAGAGGATACGTTTATCTGAGAGCCGACGCACAACCGTGAGATGAACGTGCTCTGCATGGGAAGCCAGGTGATAGCGCAACACGCGAATAAACGTCCGTCGCGTCACGGGTCCCAAAAACTTGGTCGCATGATAGGCGTCCGCGAATGTCTGAAGATCGACCTCTTGGATCTCATACTGATCACGTTCCAAAAACTTTTTTCTGTGACGTTTGGCATGACTCGACCAAAGAGTCCAATACGTGGGACTCTCAAGAATGGCCACCCCTTTCAGAAAACGGCAGGCGAATGGATCCGGAATCCTCCACCAACCTGGAAACTGGCTTCCTTCTGTCGGCTGCCAGGAAATAAGTCGGATGTGGCGCGTAGGGCTCACAGAGGGCTCATGAGA
This sequence comes from Candidatus Uhrbacteria bacterium, assembly GCA_023246355.1. GTDB lineage: Bacteria > Patescibacteriota > Patescibacteriia > UBA9934 > GWF2-40-263 > JACRJW01. The sequence goes on from JAHFIQ010000003.1 coordinate 162,204, forward strand.
AGACACACATCGATCCACCCATACCGGACCAATACGCGTTCGCAGGCCCAACATTCCATGCTCCTGAATGATCTGAGTTGAGGTGGAAGGATTGAGGGCTTCCAGATAAAAACGGGATTGCTCGCGATCCTGAAATCCCTGTGGAAGCTCCTCACCTGGTCTGCCCATCCCCTGGTGGCGAAACAGTCCGATGTCGTTATAACGCACACGCTTTGTCGTATGCAGACAAAAAACATCTTCGATCGTTTTTGAGACAGGCTCACGCTCTCGAAAAAGATTCACCAGCAGATATCCTCGTGAGGTGAGCAACCGGCTCAGCTCTTCAAGAACTTCTTTTGTGCTCAGAACCGGAGCCACCTTGCTTCCGCAAAAGACGTCAACCAAGATCACATCAAATTCCATGGCAAGACGCGGCAGTGTTTCGCGTATGTCTCCCACGATGATCTCAACCGACCCCTCTTTTGCCTCTCTTAGATAGGTCGCCTTGGCAAGAGCCACCATCACATCGTCATATTCCAAGGCAACCAGGTGGACACCCGGAAAACGTTTTTGAATCACCGGCACGCATCCTCCTGCCCCCAGTCCCAACACAAGAATTTTCCGAGGAGTAAGACCACGAGGAAGCAGACGGAGCATGCCGCGGAAAACCGCTTGCATATACCGTCCAGATTGAAACACCCCACCGCCGATCACCGCTGTTTTTCCAAACCTGGTCACGACTTTCAGTGAACCATTTTTTTCAGACGAAATTGTTTTCGATGAAAAGAGAGACCACACAGACCTCTGCAAAAGTCGATGAGATTTGCTTGAACGGGCTGGCAGCCTCCGAAACGTAGTGAAAACTACGTTGAGGAGGTGCCTGGGCGCCCGTGAAAGCAAAGATCGCGAGTTTTGCAGAGGTCTCCACCCGTTCATAACCCCTGTCCAAAAACTTCCTTTGCCACATTCCACAGTCGATCGTCACCAGCATGTTTCATGGCCACCCACCATTCCGCGCCCCAGAGGTAGACTTCTGAGAGACGAGCGTCACGGGCAAATTGGATATTGTTTTCAAACATCTCGGCCGTAAACGTGTCATACCAATCCGTGAGTGGTCGGTGATCGATCGCCTCGGGAAACCATGGTTCTGCTTGCAACTCTGAAACAATCACTGCGTCCACGGCGTCGTGAACCAGCGAGGCTCGCACGGTGTAAAACGCCGGACTGATTGGATACACAAAGTATCCCCAAAGATCATTGTACGTCTGCCGATACATCGAGATGCCCAGCACGTCTGCGGCCTGGGCCGAATCCAACCACGGTCCCAACTCACCACTGACCGTGACCATGATTGGACGCGCATCAAGAGACCTGACCAGATCCACACGCTGTTTAAATTGTTCTACCGAGAGAAGCGGACACTCGCCATAGGGAAAAAATGGCTCATTTTCTACCTGCCAGCGGACAACCGCGGTGGAATCCTTGTAGCGATTGACCGCCTCCTCAATAAACGAAAGCACGGCGTGCTGCTCACGATTCTCATCAAAGCCTTCTGCCCAATCAGGCACATAACATTCTGGCCAACGAGGCACTTTCATGCCTACGACCACGGTGAGTTCGACTCCATGCGCCTGTGAATAATCAATCAGATCATCAGAAACCGACCAATCAAACACGCCTGGCGTTTTTTCAATCTCGGACCAATACAGCGGAAGTCGTACGTGGCGAACACCCAGATCGTTCACGAGCGTGGCATAGGTTTCGTTGACATCCAGGTGCAGGGCTGAGGCATAGGTCGACGAAAACGTGATGCCAAAAATAGGCTCATGGGCTGGTGGTTCGTTCGTCCACATCCAAGCGTAGGTAAACAATCCTGTCGCCAGAATAAAAAAAAGAATGATAAACGAAATAAATAAAACTGGCCGAAATCTTTCTCCCATATTTTTCTCAAACACTCCACTCGCGAGAGATCATGACAAAAACCGTCACGGAAGGCCGCATGGTTCCTTCGACAGGCTCAGGAATCATCGCTTGCGGCCTGAGTGACGAGGGGCGCCGTCGCCGACCGTTGGGAATCACCAACGTTAGGCGACCCCGTGTTTTTGACGTGAGCTCTCGCGAGTGGAGTTAAATCTCTTCACGTTTCTCTCTGAGGAATCCGAGCCAACTTTCGACGATCCCAATCGCCGCCTTAAACGGCGCTTCAATGATAAAGTCAAAAAAGAACAAAAAGATATTGACACGCGGAGCGCGCAGAGCCACCCAGCGGCCGGCGCGGACAATCGGGAGGGTCAAGATGTCCACGATCGTTCCAAAAAACCCACGGTTGGATTCCAGCACGAGCAGTTCGCGTTTCGTGTTGCGAATGCGCAGACCAAAGTAGGCAACCAGAGACAAGAAGAATAGAAAGAAGGCAATCGAGAGCGCATTGAAATTGAACGAATGGAGTGTGAGGATGATGAAACTCAGTGTCACAAACAACACCGCCACATACAGACCATTAAAAATCCAATACAGCGCCCCGCGCTCCCAAGGACGACGACGCTTGAACACTAGGCTAAAGTCATCTCCCATGCCAAGAATCCCATGGACCTCATCCAAAATTTTTGCGGTATTTTCCTTTTTGGGAATCCGCACCGTCACCCCGATGAACGTCAGCAAAACCGGTGGAAAAAGAATATTCACCATCAAAGGAAGATAATCGGTGGTGTGAAGCACGAATGACTCATACGGAAGCTCAACCAAGAGCGCCAGAATAGATTTGGTGAGCAACAAGAAAAACGCGGCTCGCACGACGGTTCTGCCAAGTCGTGCGCGAAAATTCCCATACCGCTCCTGCGCGGCTTTGGAGATAGCCGTGTCGATACTGGCAATGTCCCCACTTTGCACCGAGCGGGCAAAGGCTTCGGGATTATCTCGAGCAATATCCGCAATCAAATGAAACACCACGCTATGCCTTCGCACAAACCGATAGACGGCGTCTTGTGACGGATGCTCGATTTGTCGTTCGACGGAATTCACCACCTTCACCAAATTCATGGCGACTTCTTTCACCACCGGATCGCCCTGTTTGGCACGGCGCCATCCTGGGTAGTAGAGCGTGAGTGTTCGATACCGAAGCGTTGCTTGATTGCTTTTGAGGACATTGCGATGAATCGCGATAAAAAGCTGGAGATCGCGATCTTCCTCTGAAACCAGCCGCGTCTGCCACTCCACGCGTTTCTTGAGTTCCTGATAGGCAAACGAAGCGAGGGCTTCGTCGATGCACGGAGGGCCAAGCGCATATTCCACCTCAACCGAGAGCACATCCATGAGCCAGGGATACACGAGCGCTCCATCTGGCGTCTCAGGATCGAGCGTGGCAAACAAAAACTGATACTTTTCTAAAATGGCCGCAATCTTGCCGATCATCTTTGTGTGCACCCGACCGTTTGGTAAGTACCGTGCCCAGATAAGTTCTTGCAAAAGCTTGGACGCAGATTCCAACGGTGCGTGCTCGCCGATGCGGCGTTTCAAAATACGTCGAATCGCATTGCGTCTGAGCAGATGTTCGTCATCATACTCAAGCGTGTTGCGAACGGTTTCATAGACCGAAGCAGCCACGGAAACCGTGTCCGAGACTTTGATCACATCGACTTCTTTGAGAGACTCCTCTTCGTCCTTGCGCATTTGCACAACGGTGCCAAGGAGATGTTCTAGAGCTTTGTCCATAAGAATAGTAGCAAGTATCAAGTAGCTCGTAGCAAGTATTCCCGCTTTAAACCCTAATATACTTGCTACATGCTACTTGCTACTACATACTTGTTTACACAATGAGCGGTAACGCTTCGACTTCACTTTTCCTGCCTAACACCAAATCTTCAATACGATAGGTTCCATGTGTGGGAGCTTCAATGTACCCATTCCAGGCCATCCGAGCAACCCCACCCGAAGCAATCCAGTCAAACAACCACTCGCTGACATAGGCTGGATCGTTCTGCGAAACGCCTCCTCCAACATACCCCAACCACACACGATTAAATTCTTCTTGTGAACCAATCGGCGGCGCCATGATAATCGCAATTCCCAAACCACAATAAAATGAAAGTTCACTCGGCTTGGTCCAAAGAATATCTGTGGTCTTTAGAATCTCGTTGAAGCCTGAAAAATACTCTGCACGACTGGCAAACTCCGGTATCACCACCCAGGTGCCCAATTCTTTTTTCAGTCCCGCACTGGCGACCGCGTCTTTGTAGTAGGCAATCATGTCAGGACGCAGACCAGGAACAAGATTCAGACGAATTTCATGCCGGACAATACGGGACTTGAGACTTTCCAAAATTTGCATACCCAGCGCCCGCTGCGCTCCAGCTCCACCAACTGAATAGGTCAAGGTGAGTGGATGAGACGCTCCTGAACGCTGACAACGCGCAGGTCCTAACTCTGCTTTGAGGGTACGCTCATACCGAGTATGAAAAATACCGTTTGGATCAAGATTACACAGCCGCTGGGTCAGCAAGTCTTTGGTGATCAAAGACTTGGGGCCTCCGATCAACTCCTTGGGCATGGGAAAACCTGAGAGATAAATTTGCTCAGCGCGGACACCATAGAGTTTCAGTCGCTCCACCACGCGGCCATTGCTGGCCAGGTACTTGATGCGGCTCTTATGAGGATCAAGCGGTGCCCAGGCACGAGAGACATCAGCGTCTGTTGTCACACACCAGATGTCGCCAGGATAATCATAATAGTCAGCCACGAAGGCAGGAATAAAAAACGTGGTGACAAATGGGAGAGGATTCTGCGAGCATTTTGCGATGAAATGTTTGCCCAATCCTTTTTTGATCAACCGGTAAATCTGCTTGAGTTGAATATTGGCCTTAGAAAGATCACGCCTGGGATAAAATTTCGGAATTTGCTGCCAGTAGTCCATGGCCTCGAACAAAAAATCTCCCACAACCGGAATGGGCTTCAAACGCGAGATGGCTTCATAGAGCTCGCGACTTTCGTTCCATAACTTTTTATCCTCAGCCGGAATCCCCTTGTAGTCGTTGGCTGAGATAACTTCACCCAGCGAAAGATCTTTCAGAGCATGAGCGGCTCGCGAATGCCCATAACCCATGTTCACATCCACGACCCAGGCTTTTCGTTCATCCAGATGATGAGAATGGTTTGGCATACTAAAAGAACGAACGATCCTCAGACGTTTTGATAATCTCAAACGCCTCCTCAGCTGTCTCAACAACGTTGAACAAGGTCATGTCTTTTTTCGTGAGTGCTCCCATGGCCATGGGAGAGCGCTTGACCCAATCAAACAGCCCGTCCCAAAACTCGCGACCAACACAGACCATGGGAATTTTCTGCATCTTGCCGGTTTGGATGAGGGTGAGGATCTCAAAAAATTCATCCAGCGTGCCAAAGCCGCCAGGAAAATACACATAGGCCTGAGCCGAAGCCGCGAGCATCACCTTGCGTGTAAAAAAATAATGAAACGCACGGCCCTTGGTGACATACGGATTGATACGCTGTTCGTTGGGAAGTTGAATGTTGAGTCCGATCGACTGGCCACCCGCCTTTGTCGCACCTTTATTGACCGCCTCCATGATGCCAGGCCCCCCACCCGTGATAACCGTGAACCCGCACTCCGCCAGCATCCGACCGAGCTTTTCCGCTTCCTTGCACCACTTACTTGTCGGCTTAAAACGCGCTGAGCCAAAGAATGTCACTTCACGACTGGACTCGGAGAGGAATTGAAAGCCCTCCACAAACTCAGCCATGATGCGGAAAATCCGCCAAGTGATTTCGTACAGTCGAGCCGGTTGATTTTTCGTCTCATCAGGAGCCAGAGGAAGACGGCAAATAGTTTTTGATTCCATAGTTCCTTGATTTTAGCACACTCACGGCGAAACCGCCTCTGATTCTGGCTGTGCATTTTCACTCGCAAGGAAAGACATGAGCACAACAGAGTCTTCAAAGTCCGTTGCCTGCGCGTCACGTTCCACATCAAAGACGCCGTCGCCGTCATCATGATAGAGCATGGCGTAATAGACCTGTTCGTCCACAAGTGAATCATCAACGTTCACTACAAGATGTTCACCTCCGTCCTGAAGCAGCTCCGAGCTCCCGATCACCGAGCCAGGGACACCAGCGGCATCGTCATAGATAACCACAAAGCCAGGCACGGACAGCACGACAAAACCGACTTGAACCATCAGAGTTCCAACCATCTGATCTTCAACGTAAATCGCATCTCCACCACGACCCAGCATGCCCTGAAACGTGGTTCCGCGCGTTTGCTCAGCGGTCGATTCTTCAACTGTGGGTGTCTGACTAGGAGCCTCTGGCTGCGTAAAATAGATTCCAAAAATAATCAGAACCACAGCGACAAAAAAGAAGATCCAAGACTTAGGCACAGGCATATGAGACAAGTTCACGAGTTCTAGGTTCTAATGCCCCACCCCTGACCAGAATGTAGGATTTGGTTAGGGGTTTTATAGTTGTGAGCTTTCCTGGGACGGCTGTTGAGTCGGTCTTCAATGAGCTGGAGAAA
>JAHFIQ010000009.1 GCA_023246355.1 Candidatus Uhrbacteria bacterium
GGATGGAGAGCCGGGAACTGTTAGCGTTGCTGGAAGAGGAAGTAGCACGGCCCATGCCTCAGGTCTTAGATGGCGGACGAGCTCCTCGAGAGGAACACGCGAGCGCTGTACTTGGTTAAGAGCCATTCGAGCGAGGCGTGAGCGGTCTGGGAGCCCTGAAGGGAACGAACGGGAAGCTGTGGGGGAAGTGATGCGAATCCGCGAGTTCATGACCACAAGCGCAAAGGCGTGCGTTCCAGAGCATAGCTGTGCGACAGCGAGCAACATCATGCGTCGGCGCCAGCGCGGGTTTCTGCCCGTCGTTGACAGTCTGACGACCAAGCGGGTCATCGGAGTGGTGACCGCTCGTGACATCCTGCTCCATCTGGTGCGTCTCAATCGGCCCGCAAGCCAAGTGACCGTGAAGGTCTGTATGACGGCAGCGCCAACGACGATTTCCTCTGAGGCTGATCTGGAGGATGCCGTCCGCGTGATGAAAGAGGCGGCGTTGCACCGGCTTCCTGTCGTTGATCGTGGAAAACTCGTCGGGGTGCTCTCGTTGCAAGACATTGCGCTGTCGGTTCGCAGACAATGGGCGTATGTTGGGCCGCATGTCACCGAACAGCACGTCACAGAGATTATCGAAGCGATCGCTGTAGCTCGTGAGAGCCACAATGGGCACTCACGGCGGTCGCTGTCTGATGGAGGGAGAACGGAGGGAGGGAGAGATGGCCGTTAGTCAGGGGGTTATGCAAGGGCGACGGCGGCCCAAGAGACTCATTGAGCATCAGGAGGTGCCGCGCATAGCCCATGCTCTGTATGAAACAGCGTGGGCGAGTGCATGGCCACACCTGGACGACTGGTTCAAGGCCGAAGCGCTTCTGAGCGAGCGAGGCGCGAACGGTTCTGTAATAGTTTGACAACTCAGACGCAGGATCGCCAGATACCTCGGACAGCGAGCCCAGTTCCTGACGGTGTGCTACGGCGGAATGCACGTCGCAGGATGGTCAGAGAGACTCAACCGAATGGCGAACTACTGGTACTGGTAGAGGATGCCTGAGTGAGGGGAGAGAGTCGTTCCATGAACACCATCAATCATCTCAAACAAGACCATGGCCTGTTTCGCTCCAAGCTCAACGTGTTGGAGTCCGCCCTGAGCGGGAGCACAGAGATCGGGGTGCTGGTGGAAGATGTCAGCCGGACACTCTTGCAACAGCTTCAGCCGCACATTGCACGTGAAGAAGCTCTGCTCGCCTCGTGCCATTTCTACATCAGTGCAAAACAGGCGGAGGGGGCCCTGCGTGACCATCGCAGTGCTCGGCAGAATCTGGACGCGATCAGGCAGTTCTTTGCAGAACAACCGAACTGTGTGCTGGAACGGATGCGGCCGCTGTTCGTCGCCGTGGTGGCCGGACTGCGTCGTGGGATTGACCAGCAAGAAACCACGCTCTTCCCAGCCGTTGAGGGTGCTCTGGTCCTGCAGGGACTCGCTAGGCGACAGGCACCGCTCATCCGGGTGGAGGTCAACAGCCCTGGTCGGGAACCGGACCGTCTTGATGAGCCGGCGTGGGGCTATGGAACGAAGCGTGAAGAATTGCGTGTACTGTTCGAACAGATCGGGGCATGGATCAGTCATACACAGATAGAAGGTGGAGGCGTCCAATGGGCGTGACAGAGCTGCTGAGGAGCGATCATGAGCAATTGCGAAAACAGCTCGACTCTTTGGAAGGGGCGATGCGGGTCGCACCGGAAGCCCAGTTTGCGCTGCGCGAGATGTGCTTTTCGCTCACACGAATGCTCGGTGAGCATATCAAGCGAGAAAAAGAGGCGCTGGTACCCTATAGGGATCGGATCCAGGCGCTGATCAACAACCGCTCTTCGCAGGACCGCGCGGACCAACGTGGCGCGTTGAAAGGGATCAATCTCCTGTTGCTTGATGGACTCAAGGCGCCGGTTGGTCGGGTGGTGACCCAGCTTGCCCGTCTGGTTGACGAACTACGAGAACACATGAACGAGTTGGAACGCGAGGTGTTCCCTCTGGTCAATCGCCTTGCGGGCCAGCACTCGCAGGCGATGGCGACGCTGTGAGGGGAGCCGT
>JAHFIQ010000008.1:0-2500 GCA_023246355.1 Candidatus Uhrbacteria bacterium
TCGGCTCTTCCTATCATACCGAAGCAGAATTCGGTAAGCGTTGGATTGTTCACCCACTAATAGGGAACGTGAGCTGGGTTTAGACCGTCGTGAGACAGGTTAGTTTTACCCTACTGATGAATGTTATCGCAATAGTAATTGAACTTAGTACGAGAGGAACCGTTCATTCAGATAATTGGTTTTTGCGGCTGTCTGATCAGGCAACGCCGCGAAGCTACCATCTGCTGGATTATGGCTGAACGCCTCTAAGTCAGAATCCATGCTAGAAAGCGATGATTTTTGCCCTGCACATTTTAGATGGATAAGAATAAGACTTTTTAGTCGCTAGACCATAGCAGGCTGGCAACGGTGCGCTTAGCGGAAAGGCTTTGTGTGCTTGCCGGCGAATAGCAATGTCGACATGCGCGGGGATAAATCCTTTGTATACGACTTAGATGTACAACGGAGTATTGTAAGCAGTAGAGTAGCCTTGTTGTTACGATCTGCTGAGATTAAGCTTCAGTTGTCTGATTTGTCTACGAGTTTGCGGGCGAGAGCTTGCGAGTTTGTAGACGTTTTATGTGGGGGAGTGCCGGGTAAGCGTTGCCAGGGTTGAGTGGGAGGAGGTTGTAGGAGGTTGTGGTTTTTCAATGGAAGAGTGCCGGGTAAATTGATAGAGGACCATGGCGATGTCTTGTTAGATATATATGCCATACCAAAATTCAACAGGGGGGTAAGCCATAATGATAAAGATAGATAAAATACACCTGGCATGCTTTCTTTAGCTATGCCATAACATAAATGAACCTTAGGGGTATTCCATCACATATCATGTAAGAGCATCGGGGTTTTTTCCCAGGTGGTCAAAGTGCAAAGTACACTGTAGTAGATAGACTTAGTTATGCCATATCAATAAAAACGAATAGTACACCTACCTCATGTGCTCGTGCTCCCTTATGATACACCATAACATAAATCAACTTAAGTATGCCATACCAAGTAAATCCATATGCTTCTCTCACATGCTTACGACTCTGAGCATCCACCTTTTTGTTTTCACTTACTCTACACACACTCTTAGCGAAAAAAAAAAGAAAAAGGAAAAAGGTAAAAAGAAAAAAGAAAAAAAAAGATTGCAGCACGAGAGTTTCGCGTATGGTCTCCCACTACACTACTCGGTCTCGCTCTTAGCAGCTTAACTACTGTTGATCGGACGGGAAACGGTGCTTTCTGCTAGATATGGCCGCAACCGAAATACTCTCATTTTGAGGTGCCTATGGTGGGTAGTGACAGGTAACGTGACCTCATTTTGCGGGAGTGAAATTTTTCTTTTTTTACCAGAGCATAACACCACATATCAGAAGATCAAAGGCAACAAAAATTTTCCTTTTCTTTTTACTCTTCTTTCTTTTATGTTAGGCGAGACTTGCACAAGATTATGATATGTGCGACCACTCTCCGCGCTAGTTCTTCCCTGATGCCACCAACACCCATGTTAACATCATCATCAACAACACACAAACAACATTTTCACCAAAAGAGCAAGCGTTCGTCACGACAACCTACCTCCCCAAATACATCTATGATGCTTTTAAGTTTGTAAGTTTTGTTTTCTTTGTCTCGACCTATTTTCGACCTAAATCGGTTGACCCTCTACGTCGATATTTATCTTCTTACAACGACGCTCTAGCACGGTGTCTGCACTAAATCCTTTTTTTCTCCACCAAGTGCGCGTTCTAGCTCTTGTAGGGCTCCACACTATCTCCGTGCTAGAGCTTTAGTTTTTCTCCTGCGCTACCATAGTTTTACCCTTTTTTTACAAAAATCTTCAATTTTTTGCAATTTCTCACTTTTTTTGTATGTGTTTTTTCGTTTTTTCAAAAAATGCGAATTTTCTCCTGGGGAAAAAAAAACCCAAAAAAAGAGCCATTTTTAGCATGTAGAAATGTAAGAGTAGGTTACGCATTTTTTTCACACACAACATTTGAGCGAAAGGATATTTATGCGAAAGCAGAAAAGACAATTTGGAAAACAGTCTTGACAACTAGTCAAGACATTTCCAGTTGTTTAAGGCCACGTTATTGAGTGGAGAGAGTCTGTAAGTGATGCACAATCACAAACTGCTCTATACGCTACAATAACATGGGCGAGTTTCCTTATGGGAAACAAGCCTGAACAGTCTTACACCGGATATCTAACGATTTCGTGTGTAAGCACTGACGGATTTAGTGGATTACTAGCTGATAGCAAGTGTTCATCTAAAACCACTCGGGGGTCTGCCTTGTTAAATAGCCGGAAGCAATTTCTGTGATTTCTCAAGCGTAACTCCCTCCATGGTTGGCCATGTTAAACCCTGGGGATTCATTTCCCACAGGTGTTTAGCGGAAGTCACACCAGGAGAACTTAAAGAGGGCTATATGGATGTGGCTAGTTGCAGAGAGTAGTAAAACACTTTCAACAACGACACCACCGGAAACAGTTTCGTTTCTTGCAATCACAATAACTTCTTACACTTTTTCAA
>JAHFIQ010000001.1 GCA_023246355.1 Candidatus Uhrbacteria bacterium
GCGCTCTGTGGGCAAGCTATCATCAGGTATGATGACTCTCATCCTCGCTGAACACCAGCGGGATTTTATTTTCCTTGACACTCTCCACTTTTTCAGGTAGTCCTGTCTGGTCGGGCGATGTACGGACTGTTGTAAAACGATGCTCCACTTGTCCGACTCTTGCTGTGCGATAGACGTGTTGTTGAATGACGTGAGCGGGTATGCACAGCTCCTGCCTGGCGAAGTGCAAGATGTTTCACAACGAGCTGCTGATTGCCAGGCCCACCATCGGACGACACGGCGACTGCCTTTTGGCGAGGGAACGTCTGTCCGATCCTGACACGTCACTCGCGAGTGACGTGTCCTGCTCGACGAAAAGACGAATGTCGCAAGACGAGATGTGTGTTGTCGAGCTCCCTGGGAAACGCCCAGGGATTTTATTTTACGTACGCCGCCTCTTCGTACACATTTCTCGCGTTCCAGAGAATCCAGCCAGACGCTCCGGCGTCACGAGCGGCCTGAATCTCTGCTTCGATTTTGTCTGCTGTGTACATGGCGCCGATATCGAAATCTTGAAGCCAGGGACGGAAGCGCTTGGCAAGATCATCATCTGACCCTGCCCAGAATCCGTGCATGAGCCGCAGGCCCTCATCAAGGGATCGTTTCACAATTTCATACGGATACTCAGCAGGATTGCCATAGCCTTTGAATCCATCTGGATAGTGAGACGGATACACCATCGGAGAAATAAAATCTGCATACGGGAGAGCATCCACGAGCCGTTGACCGATGTTGAAATCCGAGAGGGACCAGAAGGTCATGCCAAAAAGATCAAAGGAGACGGGGATGCCTTCCTCTTGCAATGTACCGCCAACAGTCTTGAAAAATTTCTGCATCACGGCGGTCTTTGAGTCTGTGCCATTATAGATTGGATAGACAATACTGTTCACGGAACCGTCTGAAGCAAAACGGACATAGTCATATTGGATCTCGTCAAACCCCGCTGCGTACAGGACGCGACCCACATCAATCGCGTTTTGAGCGACGAGTGCAGAGGCAGGATCCACCCAAACAGAACCAACCTTGTCTTGCCAAAGAGCGCCGGATGCTGTGCGAAGCGCCACCTCGGGATGAACAGCAGCAAACGCCCCGTCACGCATCACGGCGATTCTGGCGATGCGATAGACGTTGGCGTCGTGGAGCTTGGCAAGCAACGCGCCAAGTTTTTCATCAGTGAACGCTTTTTTCTCATATGAGAGAATAGCGTCTGATCCAAAACTAAACGCCAGAGCCCCATTGTCATACTTCGCATCGATAACAACCGTGTTGAGACCTGTGTCCAACATGTAAGCGAGGAGTTCATCAGCACGAGTAGAAAGAGCTGTAGTCGCGGTCCAGTAAATTCCACGGACTTCGTCTGGGAGAGAAGTATGTGTAACAGATGGTTCCTTCTCTTCAGAGGTCCGATTGGTCTCACTGATCCCATTCAACTGTGCAGGAGCACCGCGAGAAACCATCAACGCCACCACAAATGGCCCAGCGACCAAGCAAATCAAAAACGCAGGGACGAAAAGCTCGAGCCTGCGTTTTGTGAACATACTATTGTGTGAGATCTTCCACGGCGACACTCGTCATCACGTCTCCTACCGCAATCTGGTCAACGATGTCCATCCCCTCGCTCACACGTCCAAAAATTGTGTAGGCCTTTGGCAGTGGCGTGTCGGCGAGCATGATGAAAAATTGAGAGCCATTGGTGTCAGGACCGCGGTTGGCCATGGCCACAATGCCGCGATCATACGTGTAGTCGTCAGCGAGTTCATCTTCAAAGTCGTAGCCAGGCCCACCAGTGCCATCACCATTTGGATCACCGCCTTGGATCACAAAGCCTTCTTCGCGACGATGAAAGGTCAGCCCATTGTAGTAACCACCTGTTGTCAGATAGACAAAATTGGAAACCGTCATGGGTGCGGTGTCGGCAAAAAGCTCAAAGACGATATCGCCTTTGGCTGTGGTGATACGCACTTGCTTACTTGTGATTTGTTCCTCGGGAAGCGTTCCGGGAAATGTCCAGGTTGGTGATTCTTCCACAGCGTCGGGATAGGTAAACGTTATATCAGATGTCTCAGGTGTTGCTTCTGATGAACAGCCAGCGCCAATAAGGATGAGAGCCGCAGCAAGCGAACCGAACGTCAGATGTTTCATATCAACGAGCCTCCTATTAGTAAAGCCAGCTTAATTGAAATTGACTCAGGTCAATCGCACCGGTCTGGGTAATGAGCATGACCGAGAGCACCGCGACAACCACTGAGAGCAACGCAACGAGCTTTCCTGAATGCATGGGCATGTGCTCGCAGTGGCTGCAAGATCCCACGAGAACAAATTTTCGATGGATCTCGATCGTGTGGTTGGGTTTGTGCACTTCTGTTTCTTGCAGGAGGACAGGCGCGTTACCCGGCACAAGCATTTCTTTCTTTGCCGCCTGAGACTTGCTGGATTTTTTCACCGCTTTTCGTTTTGCAGCAGGCTTGGCTGGTGCAGAGGACTGCGCCACGGACTTCTTTTTGGTTGGCATAAAATTCTCTCCTCGAAAATGAGCGTTAAGAAAAATATTGTTTCGATTATAGCATACCGAAGTTATGCACACCAAATTTATTCTCGCTCACCAGCCACCAGAAGCAGACTCCCAGTAAAATCCAACGGCACAGACACGGACGGACTCGTCAAATCGAACAAGGTTGGAAGCTCGACCCAGCTGAGCGTCTCGCGATCAAAGGTATACAGGACGATATCGGACAGAGAATCCGTCTCTGGGATCATCATGATGAGCTCACCATCGTCCATGTGCCCACTGTCTGTGAGAGAGACTTCATACACAGGACTGACCGCTGACTGGATCGTCTCCACATGATCAATCCGTTCGATCATGAGAGTTCCTGAGGAGCGTGTAAGACCAGAGGCGTGCACCAAGCCGTCCTGCGAGACAGCGGAAACTTTCTCTGGAACAGAACGGAGGATCACAAACACGCTCGCAACGAAAACAATCGCGATCACAGCCGCGACTGACTTGCCCCCCGATGTTGTACGTCCCTTCCTCCCTGCCATACGCAAGGATTATATCACGGCCACTTCCTCCCATGGGAAACCTGAACGACCAAAATGTCCGTAGCTCGCTGTTGCGCGATAGAGTGGTTGCAAAAGATTCAGTCGCTCCACAATCGCCTCAGGACGAAAATCAAATTTTTGTTTGATGAGGTTGGTGAGGTCCATCTTGGCGCCCTGGGACTTCTCGCCCATTGCCGTGGCTTGCACATGAATGGGCTCTGCACGCCCCATCGAGTAGACAAGATTGATCAGCGCGGCCGTTGCTAAGCCTTGTTCAACCACGTAACGCGCCACGTGGCGTGCCATACAAGCTCCGGCGCGGTTCACTTTGTTTGGATCCTTGCCTGCCAAAGATGAATCCCCATGTGGAATCAAACCGCCATACGTATCCACCGTCACTTTGCGACCACTGGATCCTGAATCTGCGCGAAAACCAACCTCCGTGAACGAACCAATCGGATTGATGACCATCTGCACACCTTCTTCTCCGGTGATGGGAACGAGCACACGTTCCAAAAGCGCTGACTGCACATCACGATCTTTCATGCTCACCTGATGGGATGCCAAAATCGTGACCGCGCGCACGCGCGAGCCGTCCATGGTGACCTGTACTTTGCCATCAGGCTTGAGCCATGAGAAAGAAGGATCTGTGCGGCGTAGATCATCCAGCCGCCTGGCAAGATTATGGGCGTAGACCACGGCGCGTGGCATCAACTCGCGTGTCTCGGTGGTGGCGTAGCCGTTCACCACGACATTATCGGTCACGCCGTTGTGGATGCGTTTCATTTCATCGGACTGGGTTTCGATGTTCACGAAGACCTCCAGGTCATCGTGGTACCCAATCTCTGCGTAGACTTTTTTTGCGAGCTCCCCGATATCAAAATCTGCCGTGGACGTCACTTCCCCGCCGATCATCATCATGCCGTGGCTTCCCATCACGCTCACATCCACCCGTGCTTGCTTGTCGCGACGCAAATACTCATCCACGATCGCGTCGGCAATCTGATCACACACTTTATCTGGTTGTCCTTGAGTCACGGACTCGACGGTTTTGAACATAGCCCGGACAGAATATCAAACTCACCGCTCCTTGTCTGCAGATATTTGGGGATCGACTCCGGATAAGGTGTGCGACTTGTACAAACTGAATCCTTTTGCTATTCTGCTTGCCTGCTTGGAGAGATTCATGACAACCCGACAAGCCATGACGAGCGAGTTTTCTCGTCTGCTGAAGCCTGGTATGCGTGGACTTGATCTCGGCGCTGGATCGGGCATCGTCGCTGCTAGCTTTGCCCAAAGCGGGCTACGAACGGTCCTGGGAGTGGATCGGATGCCAGATCCACGCCTTCCTGGCGTCCAGTGGATCCAAGCGGACCTGCGCAACGGGCTTAGAACGGTCTTGGGCGACCAAGATCCTTTCGACTTCATCGTCTGCTGGGATCTCATCCAATTCCTCAGTCGCAACTACGTCCTCGAGGAATTCTTGCCAAGCCTCTCCCACTACACCAAACCCGGCTGTCTTCTGAGCGTCTGTACGTTCTGGAGCAACCCGAATCCGCCGCTAGGAATCTTCATCCCCTCCTATTTCTTGGCTCGCGATCTTGAATACGTCTTCCGCTTTTGGGAAATCCTCACGAGTGAGGAAGTCGAAATCGAAGAACCTGGACTGGATGGGGATAATCGTACCTGGCGCGTAACCAACATTCTTGCTCGCTTTCGCTGACGCTCATCGAGCGTCTTTTAGTTATCCACATCACCCCTTGCGTTCGGTTTTTGTTCGGTCTACCATACGAACATAAAGCGAACAAGAAAATTATGCCACCACTCACCAAAAAACAATCTGAGGTCCTCGAATTTATTCGCAGCCACATTGAAGACAACAGCTATGCGCCGTCGTATCGAGAAATCGCGGAACACTTTGACCTCTCCTCCCCTGCCACGGTGCATGGCCACATTCAGTCGCTGGTAGAAAAAGGTCTCATCAACATCGGTGAAGACGGCGAAGCGCGTTCGATCGAGCTTGTGCAAGAAGCCGCCAGTGGCCCATCGGTTTTTCTTCCACTACTTGGACTCATCACCGCGGGTGTGCCCATCGAAGCCGTGGAACAAAACGAAGCCATGGCCGTGCCAGCAGACTTCGTGATGGACAGCGCCAACTCCTACGTCCTGCGCGTCAAAGGTCGGTCGATGATCGAAGATGGCATTCTCGATGGCGACTTCGTAGTTATCGAACGCAATCCTTCCCCACGCAACGGCGAAGTCGTGGTCGCTCTGCTCGACAACGCCTTTGCCACACTCAAACGTTTTTATCGCGAACGAAACCGCATCCGTCTTCAACCTGCCAACAGCTCAATGGATCCTTTGTATGTCCAAGACTGTATTATCCAAGGAGTTGTACGTGCAGTCATTCGTAAATTTCAACCTGTGTAGAAAATTAAATTTTCTTGGCCGTTCGTGGCCTGCTGGTGGAGCGTGTCGGGATCACACGTTGCACCGGTAGACTTCGAATTGCCAAGACAACCTAATCCTTAAGAGTGATCCCATCATTTTATGTCCACTGCCACGCTTCGATACCACGCGATCACTCTGTCATTTCTTCCTGGCCGCCGGGAAGATCGGGCTATGAAAGGTCTACGCACTCTGCGTTTGCGCACCAGCCGCCGCCGTGCCAAACAAGCCGTGCGGTATGTGTTGAGTCGAATACGTTCAATCACTTAAGGAATGTCCGTCATGATATGACTGTTGACGAAGCGAGGACTGCTCGAGGCAAGCCGAATCTCGTTGCAGTCAATTACGGTCTACAGAGATTCGGCTGGTTCCCGAGCTTTGCGAGGGAAGCCGAGTTCCGCAGCAAGGAAACAGTCATATCATGACGGACAGCTTATCACTTTCTATGCACGAACTTCTCAACGACCCTATCGACGTGATCGTCTCATTCAAAGACAACCGTGTGCTTCCTCATGCCATGAGGTGGAATGAACGCGATTACAAAATCGACAACGTTAATTTGGTTCACTCGGCTCGCGAAGGAACCAAACGCGTTTTCTATTTCTCTGTCTCGGATGCTGCGAACTACTTCAAACTGAAATTAGATCCTGAACTTCTCGAATGGCGCCTCGTGGAGTTGTATGCGGATGGATAATGGACGCATCATCCTGCACATCGACATGAATTCTTACTTCGCAAGCGTGGAACAGCAGGCGAATCCATTTTTGCGTGGCAAACCGATTGGGATCACAGGGAAGAACCAGGAACGATCTGTGGTCGCGACCGCGTCGATCGAAGCAAAAAAACTCGGGGTCAAAACCGCGATGTCAACGTGGGAGGCAAAAAAAATATGCCCGTCGATTATCCTGTGGCCAGGTGACCCTGAAAAATATGCAGACATCATGCATCGCTTCAACGCCATCTACCGATCGTTCACAGAGCACGTGGAAGAGTTTAGCGTGGACGAAAGTTTTTTAGATCTCACCGAGGAGGCACAAGATTATCTGGGTGCCACGTGCATGGCACAGGCTATCCGAGAACGTGTTTCAGAAGCATGTGGGCCGCACATCACCGCTTCGATCGGCATCGCTCCCAACCGCCTCATGGCCAAACTTGCATCAGAATCGGTAAAACCCAACGGACTGACGGTCGTGCGTCCCCACGAAGTTCTCAATCTCCTTGACCAATCAGACTTAGAAGACCTCTGCGGCATCGGCCATGGTATCCGCGAACATCTGAGTCAACTTGGCATTGAATCGTTTCAACAGCTTCGAGAGTTTCCCCTTGAGCGACTCATGGAAGAATTTCATGGTTACGGCCTCTGGCTTCACGAAGCCGCCTGGGGGCGAGAGGTTGTGCAAGAACCTTCGCACACTTCCGAACCTGCAAAATCCTACGGCCACTCTTACACGCTTCCTTTTAACACCAACGATCCCGTTGTTCTCAAACGCTATCTCTTGGGCTTGGCCGACAAAGTCGCTTGGCGCCTACGTCGTGATGGCGTCGCTGCTCGACGTATCTCAGCCCATGTCCGCTTTGCGGATTTCTCTGGTCATGGCGAACAGCGAACAAGCATAGAGCCCATCACCGACGGTCTCAGGCTTTTTAAAATTGCCTGGCAAATCCTGGCCCCCTTCCTCCAACACGCACCTGTACGCCTTGTCGGCCTCACCGCATCCCTCATCTCATCTGATCCAAAACGAACCTCCTTATTTAAAAAAGAACAGCACATGCAATCCGTTCTCTCATCGCTCGACTTACTCCAACACCGCTATGGTTCTGGCATCTGGAAACGCGCCTCAACCCTGCCTGTTGAATTCAAGTCACGCTCAAGTGGGTTTCGGTTTGACCATGAACTCTAGGGATCTCGCAAAACGAATATTTTTTCTTGAACGGGCTGGCGAGCCCCACAGAATGATCTAATTTCCAAATGTCCCTTCGACCAAGTGTGTTCCTGGATCTGCACTTCCTTGATAGTCATTCACGGTGATCACAATCTCACTGTAGCCTGAGTAGTCTTGCTTGTCCGGTGCCTGCCACTCGAGCACAAAATTCCCCTCTTCGTCTGTAATCATTTCTCCTAAAGAAAAAAAGTCATACGGGATCCGACGCAGAAGCCAAACTTGATAGTACTGCGTTGCGCGATCGATCTCTGGCAACGACGAGGTGAACTCAATGTAAAATTCGCCATCTTTTTCTCCTCGTCTGGCTTCACCAACGGCTTCACCTGTCGCTGTCCACCTGAGTGTGGCGACTTTACTTTCCGTGTCGATCGCATTATCGATCACGGCTTGTGCAATTGGATCTGGAGTTAGCACATCGGCAATCGAGCTCACCGTCTGTTCCTCTTCCGGAGGCTCAGATCGGAACCATCGAACAGCAAACACAAATACCACAAACAAGAGGAGGACGAGCGCTCCTGTCCCAATCGCTGATCCCCAGCGAATCTTTTGACGTTGTTGTGATCCTCCGTACACCATAATTTAGGATGCTCGCTTGATGGCTTCTGCCACCACGGTTGCCACCTGCTTATCCAGAACAGACGGCATGATCTGCTCTGTTGTCGGTTGAGAAATCATCCCCGCAAGTGCTCTGGCTGCTGCGAGTCTCATCGCTGGCGTGATGTTGCGAATCCGTCCTTCAAGTGCACCTTTGAAAATTCCTGGGAACGCGAGAGCGTTATTCACTTGATTAGGAAAATCAGATCGACCTGTTGCAACCACAGCCGCTCCGGCCTCGCGGGCAACATCGGGCATGATCTCAGGAATCGGATTGGCAAGCGCAAAAATAATCGGATCTTTCGCCATCGTTCGCACCATGTCTTGTGTGAGCACTCCGGGTTGACTCACACCAATGAACACATCCGCGCCAACCAGAGCCTGAGCCAACGATCCCGTTCGACCTTCTGAATTTATTTTTTGTGCCAACTCGTCTTTGTAGGTATTCATCCCCTCTCGTCCCAAAGCAATGATTCCTTTTGAATCAACCATCGTCAGTTTTTTCACCCCGGCTTCAAATAACAAATGCGTCACTCCCATGCCTCCAGCTCCGGCACCAGAAATGACGATCGACACGTCTTCGATTTTCTTCCCGACGACCTGCAGGGCATTCAACAGTCCTGCGGTGACGACCACGCCCGTTCCATGCTGATCATCATGCATCACCGGAATATCCAACTCATTCACAAGCCGTTTCTCCACCTCAAAACACACAGGCGCTGCGATATCTTCCAAATTGATTCCACCAAATCCTGGAGCGATCGCCTTCACCGCTGCCACAATCCCGTCCACATCATGCACAGACAAACAAATCGGATACGCATCAATGTCCGCAAAGTGCTTGAACAATATCGCCTTGCCTTCCATGACCGGGAGTCCAGCCTCCGGACCAATGTTTCCCAGTCCCAGCACCGCTGAACCGTCCGTTACCACGGCTACGGAATGACCCTTGATCGTCAAATCCCAAGCAAGATTTTTATCACGGGCAATCGCAAGACACGGCTGCGCCACTCCTGGTGTGTAGGCCACAGATAAATCCTCCCGCGTCTCAAGGGGGAATGTGGACTGAATGACGAGCTTGCCTCTTTTTTGTTTGTGTAATTCAAGTGAACGTTCATTGAAATTCATAACTCCTCAACGCCTCTTAAAAAACTCATCTTGCTGACATCCGTTGGTTTTCGTTCACCAAGGGCATCCAGGACAATGGTCG
Source organism: Candidatus Uhrbacteria bacterium (assembly GCA_023246355.1). Classification (GTDB taxonomy): domain Bacteria; phylum Patescibacteriota; class Patescibacteriia; order UBA9934; family GWF2-40-263; genus JACRJW01. The sequence continues at coordinate 9,277 of JAHFIQ010000001.1, forward strand.
CATCGCTATTTTCAAGAGCGGCTCCGGCCATGAACGAACGTTTGAGCCGCACTTCTTCAAGCAACCCACGAGGTAATTCCTGCAAAAACAACGAAGGCTGGCTCATCATGAGCGTATCATACCCACTCACGATCGGATACGTGAAAAAGAGATGCTTGCGAGCTCGTGTGGTCGCCACGTAAAACAAACGGCGTTCTTCTTCGAGTCCTCCAGCTTCTGTAAGCGCTCGAGGATTCGGAAATTTATCATCGCACAGATGCATCACGAACACAGCGTCCCACTCAAGCCCCTTCGCTTGATGGATCGTGGAAAGGACGATTTTTTCTTCATCCTCCTTTGAACCCTCTTCGCGCACCGCACCAAAATCGGCGCTCAGCGACACTTCATCGAGCAGTGTTTGCAGATTGACATAGCCTTCAGCAAAAATGGCAAATTGTTCCAGATCCTCGAGACGATCCATGAAGTCGGGACACTCCGCTCGCAGATATTCCTGATACTCTCCTCCGGTGACGATCCGGATCAAATCGCTGGGCATTTCCTCACGGCTCAATTTATACAACATCTTTCCCAAAGCCAGCCAGCCAGTCTGAGCGCGAGCAGGGATCTTGAGCGAAAGCCTCAACACTTCATCCAATGACTCTGAACGTTTAATCTGCTCAACCATTTTTTGTGCAGTGACAAGTCCAATCCCATTCATAAGAGAGAGCACCCGCATCCAAGCGACTTCATCATGCGGATTGTTGCGAATACGCAAATGCGCAATCACATCTTTGACATGAGCCCGTTCAAAAAATTTCATGCCTCCTCGATACTCATAAGGAATATCTCGCTTCATGAGTTCAAATTCTAGCGTCTGGGAATGAAACGCGGCGCGAAACAAGACGGCGATTTCAGACAACGGCATGCCTTCGTCGCGCAGAGCTAAAATGCGTTGGGCGATAAATTGTGATTCCTGTGCGCTATTTTGCGCTGGCACGAGGTTGGGCCGGTCAAGCGAGCCGCGCACGGCTGAGAGTTCTTTTTCAAATTGATCTTTGTTTTGGTGAATCGACGCATTGGCCACGGCCAAAATTTCGGGTGTGGAACGATAGTTGGTGGTGAGACGAAACGTTTTTGTTCCAGGATGTGTCTGTGGAAACCCAAGAATGTTTTTGATTTGTGCCGCGCGAAAGGAATAAATGGATTGTGCATCGTCTCCGACGACCACAATATTGTGATGCTCGCTGCTGAGCTGTCTCACGATTTCTGATTGAACAACATTTGTATCCTGGTACTCATCCACCAGCACGTAGTGAAACTGTGTGGCGAGACGAAGGCGAATGTCGTCGCGAGTAAACAGGAGCTCACGCAGCTTCAAAAGCAGATCATCAAAATCCATGGAGTCGGCTTCTTTCTTGCGTGTCTCGTACAGCTCCACGATACGTTCAATGGTTGGAATCAGCTCGTAAAAATTTTGGTATTTATGTTCAATCACGTCGCGCAACCTCTGTCCCGAATTTCTTGCATAACTCGCCATGGCATGGAGCACCCCAGGGGAAGGAAACCGGCGCTCACCTGTATCGATATTCAACAGGTGAATACACACTTTGATGAGAGACTTGGCATCTTCCTCGTCCAGAATCGTAAAATTTTTCGTGTACCCCAGCTCTGTGCTGTACAGACGAAGCAAACGGTTGGCAACGGAATGAAACGTTCCGCCCCACAGTCCTGTTGGATATCTTCCAAGCAACTGTTCGACTCTCGAGAGCATTTCCTTGGAGGCCTTGTTGGTAAACGTTACAAGCAATATTCTTTCAGGAGAAACACCGCGCTCAAGAAGGTAGGCCACGCGATAGGTGATCGTTCGCGTCTTGCCAGAACCGGCTCCGGCCAAAACCAAACAGGGTCCATCGCCATGAAGCACAACTTGAAGCTGCTCAGGATTCAATTCCTTTTGATAATCAATTCTCATCGACGTGTCTGATGCATGGTCTTCTAAAATAAACTCTTTCATAGTTCGACAAGCTCACTACAAGTAGCCGGCCCATTCTATCATAAAAGCGACCCGTATTGGTCGCTCGATTTCACAACGGATCGCAGGCGGTCCGAAGTTCGTCGTACATTGTTTTCAAGTCTGGTCCCCCGTCGCTTGACTGACGCATCAGGTGCACATCAGCCAAGTGGACGTGAGGAACCACATGGGGAAGCACAGGTCGAGCAAAGCCCTCTTCGAGTCGCCTCCCCGTGAGTTTCTCCACAGAGGTGAGACGTCGATGCACAAAGCGCAACTCGTCATGCCACATGGATTGCTGAGCGTCCGACGGCGTGTCGTTGCGATCTTGCAGTACAGCCGCCTGGAGCATGACCTCCTCCAGCTGCCAGTGATACTCCAGCAGTTTCATCGACCGGTAGATGCGACCGATCAGCTCACGAACACGTTCGATCGTATCACCATTGCGACCAGCGGCAGCCTCTCTCAGAAGCCGTGCTGCCTCGTCCATGTCAGCGGCCACACGAGTGAAGGCTCGAGAGAATGGACGCGTGACAATGAGCCGAAGCCGACGCGCCGCGTCTTCGAGTTTTTCTGCCTCTTGCCGCACCAGCCTGGGCGTCCGTTTGGGTCCAGGAGCCATCCACTGTTTGCGCAGTCGATACTCTTGAGAAAAGGCCACGTCGTGGCAGATTTCCCGGAGTCGATCAAGATAGTGTTCAAGCACGAGCTCACGCAGACTCATACGTCGACCAATGCCACGAACGGCCTGAATGCGAGCGATGAGTCGGTTGTGACCCGCAAAGCAGATCAGCGGAATGCACTCGGGCTGGTCCTTCCACGAAAGCGTCTGCAGGGTACGGCCGAGGGCTCTTTTCTTGTCTTCATCCAACACATGGATGTGGTCCTCTGCCGCGTGAACGGCGACCAAGACGAATTCGGCTCTTTCTGCTTGAGTCCCCCTGCGCAATTCCCAAGATGTACGGATGAGTTTCTCGAAGGTTCCGTCCCATGACCTGAGATCAGGAATCTCGATGCCTTTTCCCCGACGATCCGCGCGACCAAGTCCTCGACGCGCTTTGTAAGCGCCATCGTAGGAGATGAAGCACTGGCGGGCAGGATCCTTCTGAGCATCCTCGCCATTTTTTCGCTTCGTCACGTTCAGGTTGCGGGAGAGGAGTTTGCCTGGTCGCAGTTCACGGACACGGTCCAGGACCTCACTCTCCTCCCGTGATGGAATCTCGTACAGACACCCAGGGATGAGCTCGATGAGCCGCATCTGCAGGACAGGCAAAGGATCTTCGCCTTCGCGCAGCAACAGCAAATCACGAGTGACGTAGACTGGCTTCCAAGGATCTGGCCAGCGCAATTGGATTTCAGGCACGCTTTCCTCCTATCAACACCAAAGCGAGACTATCGCAGAAAGCGCTCGCGGTCAAGTCTTCTATTTCAAGTATTGGTACTTGTTGGCCACGTGTTGATCAAACGACGTGGCGTACATGACGTCTCCCTCAGGAGTCGTGAGGAAATAAAGATACTCACTGTCGGTTGGATGAAGTACGGCCAAAATGGCGTTCATCCCTGGATTGGAAATAGGCCCTGGCGGAAGACCAAGATTTTGATAAGTATTGTAGGGAGAATCGATCTTGCTATCCTCAAGACTCACAGAGGTCTCCTTCTTTCCCGTGAGATAGTTCACGGTAGAGTCAGCTTGCAGTGCCATGCCGATCTGAAGGCGCGTGTAAAAAATCCCAGCCACAAGTTTCATATCCTCGGCAGAGCGGACCTCACGTTCCACAATCGATGCAAGCGTGATCATCTCGTGGAAGGTCAATCCGTTTGCAAACTGAAGGCTCTCTGGAATCGTCACGTCGTTCTCGGCAAGCCGCCGCTTTAGGGTAAGAACCATTGTTTCCACAACCGTTTGGGCTGAGGCATCAGTGCGAAACCGATACGTATCAGGAAAAAGATACCCTTCAAGTCCTTGGTCGTCTGAAATGCCTCCAACGATTTCGTCTTCCTCGATCCTCCATTTTCCGTTGGGGCCCGTGGCTTCTTCCCAATCTTCCTCTGAGATGCCCGGCAATGCCTCCATCACGGCCTCTCCGATTTGCTCGATCGTATAACCTTCGGGAATCGTGACTTCCACTTCTTGTGCTTGTGCGTCCGTGAGCTCTGCCACCAATGCGCGAAAATTCATTCCAGGTGTGAGCTCAAATGAACCGGCTTGGAGGCTACTCGCGTTGCCTGTGAGCTTTACATAGATTTTGAAAAACAGCTCGCTCTCAATGAGAGCGGCCTCATTCAAGTCTTGAGCGATCTCGCTCACCGAGTCGCCATCTTCTACTTCAAAAATAACAGACGGCGTTCCTTCCTCAGGACTCACCAAAAACGCATCGAACACGAACCCGCCTGAGAGAATCACAAACAGGACAACGAGGATCCCGAAAAAAATAGCGACGGTTCGAAACATAGGTTATTTCTTGAAACAACACTCCATATACTTTTTTCCTGATGAGCAAAAGCACGCACGGTCATCACGATCTGTTGCGGTCAACCAGGAGCTCGATTGCACTTTGCCACCCTTTCCGACCCCATAGACAATTTCAATTCCCAATTCTGAACACAACCGCGCTTCGGGATTCTGAGAAGAATTTGGATCAAGAGCATCTTTCAAGTCCCGATCGCCGCCTTGCGCAAAAATGTCAGGACGAATTTCACGAAGTTCTCGACAGACGCTTCGGTCATCGAAGTCAGGCTCGTGTGAAGTAAGCACCACACGATCCACACCACGAATGGCCTCAATGATTTCTTTGCGCTGATCTTCTGGCATGAACGCACTCCCCTTCTTTTTTTTGAGCCAGTTGTCATTATTCAAAATCACGACCAACTCGTCTCCAAGTTTTTTGGCTTCGAGGATCATTCTCACGTGACCAACGTGTATGGGATCAAAACCGCCTGAGACCGCAACCATTTTTTTCATATCAATGAAACCACGGGAACATGAAAACAAGCCACATCAGTCCGTACCAACTCGCACTCCCAACAACAAATCCAAGAATAGCTCCAAAGACCACGTCGCTCACATAATGTACACCTACGGCCACACGACTCACGGCAACAAGGACGGCGGCAATGAAGAGCCATGAACCAAACAGTTCGGGTGAATCAACAAATCTGACTGCGACGGTTGCAAACGCGATCGCTGCATGTGCCGAAGGAAACGAGGGTTCTTTCCAAACCATTTTAATGAGCGGCTCATGGCTCCCATGCTCAAATGGTCTGTCGCGCTTTACAAGTTTTTGCAGCACAAATGTCACAAGCCAAGTCATAAACAATGGAAATCCAAGACTCACCGCTGTGCCCTGCACACGCTGCCACTGATCCACATCACAATCCACTGGCGAACAAGAAAAAACAACCGCTGTGATCATCATGAAGACCAATGACGTCGAACAAAAGATCGCGATCGGACGTAGCATCCAAGATGATTTGGTGACCTGATAGATACGGGCACTCAACGTTTGATCGAAAGACATAGTGGGACCTCTGCAAAACTCGCGATCTTGCGACTTGCGGGGCCCCGCCACCTCCTCAACGTAGTTTTCACTACGTCTCGGAGGCTGGCTTCCCCGCGCATCGCAATCTCATCGAGTTTTACAGAGGTCTCTAGTGATTATGATGCCTGCTCTCGCAGCTTTTCAAGAATTTTTTCTCTCCGCTCGATGTCCTGTAGAATCTCGTCCGCATTTTTTGGAGCCACGAGATTTTTCTGTTTGAACGCGCAGAGGTCTTTCACGGGACAAGCCCAACAGCGTGGCTTCCCAATGCACACATACCGCCCATGCTTCACGAAGACGCGATTCACGGTTTTGTACCAAGCTCGTGGCACGAGTTTTAAGAGCGCTGTCTCTGTCTGCTCAGGCGTCTTTGTCTTCACCCAGCCTAATCGATTTGTGACGCGATGTACATGAGTATCAACCGCAATCGCTGGTGTGTTGAACGAAGCCACCAGGACGACACTCGCGGTCTTGCGACCAACACCAGCGAGACTGACCAGTTCTTCCATGGTATTGGGAATTTCTAATCCACCTCGTCCACCCTCGGCCGTAGCACGGCCACGGGCGAGGCCTTTCCACCTCACTACCTGTTCTGCCATCTTCTTCAAATTCTTCGCCTTCTGCCTATACATCCCAATCGTGTTGATTTTACTTTCAATCTGTTTGGTCGTTGCCTGAGAAAGCTCCTTGGGAGAAGGAAAAGCCCTCCAAAATCCTGGCAATAATTTTAGCACCTGCTCATCGCGGGTCCTGGCTGACAACATCACCGCCACCAAATTCTGATACGGATTTCCAATTTCCATGGCGCCCGGATTGCGCCAACGAGCCTTTAATTTTTTTAAAACGGCTTCTACTTGCATAGGTCATATCGGTCTTATAGGAGCTAAAGGAGTGATTGTCCAGACATTTCCGTTGGCTTCGCAATCCCCATCACAGCCAAAACCGTTGGCGCCACATCCGCCAAAATACCCACCGGCGACATGAGCGACAAATCTCCTTCCGGCACTTCCCCGGCAATCGATGGCTGGCCTTGCAACTTGCTCGTGATGATTAGAAATGGTACGGGATTGGTCGCATGTTCCTTATCCATTTCCCCGGTGCGCAAATTTTTCATTTCCTCGGCATTGCCGTGATCCGCAGTAATAAGCACATGGCCATCACGCGCCAGTGTCTCCTCCACAAGTTTGCCCAGGCAGGCATCAACGGCCTCAACACCTTTGATGGTCGCCTCCACATTTCCGGTATGACCGACCATGTCGGGATTGGCAAAATTCAGAACAATGAAATCAAATTTGTTTTCGCGCATTTCCTTCACCACGCGATCCGTGAGTTCATACGCACTCATCTCAGGTGCTTGGTCGTAGGTGGCAACCTTGGGAGAAGGAATGATCACGCGTTCTTCTCCTGGAAACGGCTCTTCCTTTGTGCCATTCAAAAAAAACGTCACATGCGCGTACTTCTCGGTCTCAGCGATGTGCAGTTGTGTGAGGCCTGCTTTTGAAATGGTCTCTGCCAAACTTTCTTGAATCGCCTCAGGAGGAAACGCCACCTCAACCGGAAGACCTGCTTCGTACTCAACCATGGTCACAGCAAACAGATTCTCTACGCGACGACGTTCAAAATTCTCAAACGTCGGAAGGACAAATGCCTTGGTCAGCTCACGCATACGGTCAGGACGAAAATTAAAAAAGATGACCGCATCGTTTTCTCGAATCGTACCTACACCCTGACCATCGTGTGTGATCACGGTTGGAACAAATTCTTCATCGTAGACTTCTTTTTGATACGAGGCTTTGATGGCCAAGAGTGGATCCTCTGCCTGCTCACCAACACCCAGCACCATCGCGTTATACGCTTTTTCGATTCTGTCCCAACGGTTATCACGATCCATCGCAAAGTAGCGGCCAGACAAGGACGCGATTTTTCCAACTCCCAACTCTTTCATTTTTTCTTGGAGCGTTGTGACAAAATCAATCGCCACACTTGGCAAGGTATCGCGTCCATCCAAAATGGCTTGCACGAAGACCTCTTTTACCCCTTCTTTTTTTGCCAACGTAAGTAGGGCATGACAATGCGTATCCATGGAGTGCACACGACCTTGGCTTATCATGCCCACCAAGTGCAAGCGGCTCTTGTGTTCCTTCACATGCTCCAGAGCATGAAGAAATGCAGGATTCGTCAAAAACTCACCCGAGTCCACGGCACGGTTGATGCGCGGAAAAGTCTGGTAGTAGACGCGTCCAGCTCCGATCGCTAGATGCCCCACTTCTGAATTTCCCATCTCACCCCAGGACAAACCCACTTCTTCACCTGACGCGCGCAACGTCATGGTTGGATACGTGCGAATCAGTCGATCGAACACCGGCGTCTTTGCCTGTGTGATCGCATTCCCATCCGAATCCGGTGCAACGCCAAACCCGTCGATCACAATCAGAAGGGTGGGTTTTTTGATTCCATCTGGCATAAAAATGTCGTTACCCAGTAACGTCGTTTTGGCTCAAGTTAGCTCACTTCCTCCTCAATCTCCATCAACCGGTTATATTTTGCCAAACGCTCTGAGCGGGACAGTGAACCGGTTTTGATGTAGTCGGCGTTCACCGCAACCGCAAGATCCGCAATGGTTGTGTCTTCTGTTTCACCCGAACGATGGGAAACGCTCACTTTGTAGCCATACTGCTTGGCCAGCATGATCGCGTCCATGGTTTCTGACAGCGAACCAATCTGATTCACCTTAATGAGGATCGCGTTGCCTGCCTTTTTTTCAATGGCCTTGGAAAGGCGCGCCACGTTGGTGACAAGAAAATCATCACCCACGAGCGCGATCTTTCCGGCCTGAAGGCCGGACCAGGCGGAACCTGGTTTCCCTAACCGCCTAGTGAGTTCCACCCACCCATCCCAGTCATCTTGATCCAGTCCATCCTCCAAGCTCACGATCGGATATTTTTTCACCCAGCGCTCCCACATCGCGATCATCTGCTCGGTTGAAAGGCTCTTGCCTTCACGCTTGAGTTCGTAGCGTTTGGTCTTCTCGTTGTAGAGTTCAGACACGGCTGGATCCATGGCCAGCACCACGTCCTTGCCCGGAACATACCCTGCCGCCTTGATCGCAAGCATGATCATCTTGAACGCGTCTTCGTTGGTTTTGAGTGGAACCGCATAGCCGCCTTCGTCGCCCTTGAGGGTTGAGAATCCTCTTTTCTTCAGAAGCGCGCCAAGCTCGTGGAACACTTCTGCGCCACACCTCACACGTTCACGAAACTTTTTCTGCAGGGGGACGATCATGAATTCTTGGAAGTCGAGAATCCAACCAGCGTGCGCTCCACCGTTTAAGACGTTCATGGTCGGGAGCGGCATTCGATAGGTCCTATTGGTCCCATTGGACTTAGACAGATCAAAGACCCATCGCAGATACGCATACAACGGCATCTGTTTTGCCCGAGCCGCAGCATGAGCGCAGGCAAGAGACACACCGAGAATCGCGTTTGCCCCCAGCTTGGATTTGTTCATGGTCCCATCCAGTGCAAGCATCACCGCATCAATGTCGCGTTGATGCGTGACGTTCATGCCCCTCAGCGCTGGCGCGATTTTTTTGTGAACGTTTGCTATAGCTTTTAAAACACCTTGCCCGTGATAACGCTTCTTGTCCCCATCGCGTAATTCAAGCGCCTCATGCACACCGGTTGAGGCGCCACTTGGCACAGAGGCTGATCCTGAAACGCCATTTTCAAGCAAGACCGTCACCGAGAGAGTCGGATTGCCGCGTGAGTCTAAAATTTCGTGTGCGTGAATGGATTCGATTTTCATAGGGTGAGGGCATCAACGCCAGGCAAAGGCTGGCCGGATAAAAATTGTAACATCGCACCGCCACCTGTGGAGAGTAGCGTAAATTTGTCCGCCAATCCGAGGGACTCGATGAGCGGCATGGTGTCTCCTCCCCCCACAACCGTTGTGGCTTTTCCTGTACGTGAGGCCATGGCTATGGCGATCTCGCGTGTTCCATGACAAAACGGTTGGATCTCGCAATACCCAAGCGGTCCATTCCAGACAATCGTCTTGGCGCTGCCAAGCATTTCCTGAAACGCCTTCACGGTCGCAGGACCAATGTCCACGATCCGGTCGCTCGCGTGAACAGCATCCGTGGTGACGACCTTACGTTTGGCATCACGACGAAGCGACCGCACCACGACCACATCTGTTGGCAGGGCAAGTTTGTCTGCGTGCGACTTCAACAGCTTGGCACAGGCAGCGACGGATTCTTTTTCATAAACAGATTTCCCAACGCCTTTTCCTTGGGCAACCAAAAAGGCTGTGGCCAGAGCTCCACCGAGCAGGACGTGATCAAGCAGAGGAAGGAAACGCTCGAGCAATGGAATCTTGGTCGTCATCTTGAGACCACCCAGCACAAGCACGAATGGTTTTTTGCTGTGCGCCCCAAGTCTTCCAAGCACAGAAAGCTCATCGTGAAGAAGGGGTCCAGCGAAGGACGGAAGTTCACTGGTGATCGCATCCACACTCGCATGAGCCCGGTGAGAAACCGCAAATGCATCGTTCACATACAGGTCGCCAAGTTTGGCAAGCGCCTCGGCAAATGAGGGAGCGTTTTCTTCTTCGCGAGGATCAAAACGAAGATTTTCCAGGAGCAGCACTTCACCGTCTTGCATCACACGGACAGCTTTTTCTACGTCCGCACCCACGACAGATCGTGCGACCTTCACTTTGGTACTCAACAGCCCCGAAAGACGTCTGGCAATCGGTTTGACTGAATAAGCCGCAACACGTTTTCCCTCTGGTCGCCCCAGATGCGTCATCACAATCACCCGCGCTCCTCGCTGCAACAGCCAATTCATCCCAACGGCTGATCGAGCAATACGACCATGTGGCCCATCCACGGCACGGCCTTTGACAATGGGCACGTTGCCATCAATACGAACCAAGACGCGTTTTCCGCGTAAGTTCATGGCAGTGGTGAGCCGGCGCAGCTTCATAACTTCCCTACATGCTCAACCAAATCTAGTAATCGCTGCGTGTATCCCCATTCGTTGTCATACCACGCCAAAATTTTCACAAGGTCGCCATCCACCACGCGTGTCATTTCCAGATCCACGACCGTGCCATAGGGTGTGCCAATAAAATCAGAAGACACGAGCGGTTCATCGGTCACACCCAAAATACCTTTCCAGCGAGGAGATTTGGCTGCATCGACAAAGAGTTGGTTGACTTCTTCCACACTCGTATTCTTTTTGAGAAGAAACGTAAAATCGGTGAGTGACACATCGATCGTTGGCACGCGCACGGCAATCCCATCAAACTTCTCCTTCAGACTGGTGACAACTTTGGTTGTGGCTTTCGCGGCTCCGGTGGAGGTCGGGATCATGTTGACAAGGGCTGCGCGTGCACGGCGGAGATCGGGATGACCCTTTGGAGGAAGACCGTCTACGAGATTTTGCTCAGCTGTCACGGAGTGGATCGTGGTCATCATGGCTTTTTTCACACCGAGCGACTCAGCCAAAATCTGCGCCACCGGCGCCACGGAGTTGGTCGTGCACGACGCGTTGTTCACAACCGTGTCAGATGTTTTGCAGGCGGTATGATTCACGCCCATTAAAAATGTTGGAGCCTCATCTGAGGGAGCGGAAATCACGACTTTCTTGGCGCCGGCCGTGAGATGTTTTTGTGCGTCAGCAAGTTTGGTGAACCGGCCAGTGGACTCCACGACCACATCGACTTTTTCTTTCCCCCATGGAATCAACGCTGGATCCGTTTGCGTAAAAACAGGAATGACTTTGCCATCGATCTTCAAGTGATCTTTTCCTGCCGTGACCTTGTGATTGAAGGCACGAAACACGGAATCGTACTTGAGCAGATGCGCCAAAATTTTTGGCTCGGTCAAATCATTCAAAGCCACAAAGGAAAGCCCTTTGCGATTCATCCCAGCGCGTAGCGTAGTGCGGCCAATCCGGCCAAAGCCATTGATAGCGACTCGAAGCATAGAAAATAATGTGGGTAGCCCCAGGCTTCAGCTTGGGTGCGATTGATCGATCACTAGTTTATCACAACCAAAAAACAGGGGCGAACCCTGTTTCTTTTCTGATGGGACTGTTTCCAAATGCGATGAGACCTGCTTGAACGGGGAAGCCAGCCGCCGAGACGTAGTGAAAACTACGTTGAGGTGGTGGCGGGGCCCCGTGAAAGCAGGGATCGCGCATTTGGGAAGAGTCCCTAGATACTGAAGCGAGCAAACCGCCGTATCTGCATATTCTCTCCCAGACTGGCGATTTTGCTTTTTACAAATTCCTCAATGGTCACATCCTCGTCCTTGATGAACGGCTGTTCCAGAAGCACGACCTCAGAATACCATTTGTTGAGTTTCCCTTCGACGATTTTCGCGATCACCTCAGAGGGTTTGCCTTGCCCTTCCATTTCAGCCGTATAAATTTCTTTTTCCTTTGTCACGATCTCCTCTGGCACATCCTGACGAGAGAGATACAAAGGATCCGCCGCACTCACATGCAAGGCCAGGTCATGACAAAAAGAAATGAACGCTTCGTTGCGCGCGACAAAATCTGTCTCACACAATACTTCGACCATGGCGCCGAGCTTTCCATTGGCATGGATATAGCTATGCACACGACCCTCGTGGGTTTCGCGGTCAGCTTTCTTGGCAGCCTTGGCCACGCCGCGCTCTCGCAAGAGAACAACCGCTTTCTCCACGTCCCCCGATGTTTCCTCCAGAGCTTTTTTGGCGTCCATCATGCCGGCCCCTGTTTGGGCGCGCAGATCGGCCACCTGTTTTGCATCAATGCTCATACGTCTGTGGTCTTCTTGGTCACGACTGCTGCCGCTTTCATGGCCTCAGCCTTCCCCTCCTTAATCGCCTCGCTGGCGAGCTTAGAAATCATCTCAATCGCTTTCACCGCGTCATCATTTCCTGGAATGACTTTTGTAATGGCCGCGGGGTTCACATTCGTGTCACACAGAGCGATCACAGGAATGCCTGTCACCTCTGCTTCTTTCACCGCGGTCTTTTCTGTTTTTGTGTCGATCACGAACAGCGCATCAGGCGCTTTTGTGAGATGTTGGATGCCGCCGAACTTGTGTTCCATGTCATCGATCTCACGGTTGATCATCAGCTGTTCCATCTTGGTATATTTTTTGAGTTCGCCTTTCTCGCGCTGATCTTTGAGCGTCTTCATGCGCTTGAGCGTTTGCTTGATCTGCCCAAAATTAGTGAGCGTGCCGCCCAGCCATCGGTTGATGACATAGGGCATCTCGCACGCGGTCGCAGACGTCTGGATCGATTCCTTTGCTTGGAGCTTGGTCCCAACAAACAGAATGACCCCACCACGCGCCGCAATGCCTTTCAAGGTTTGGAGCGCGTCACGGAGCTGAGCTTGCGTTTCCTCAAGGTTAATAATGTGGACGCCTGCACGTTCTCCGAAGATGTATTTTTTCATCTTGGGATGCCAGCGAGACGTCTGATGGCCGAAGTGCATGCCGGTTTTCAGCATGTCGACCAAGGACGGAAGATTGGGCATACATTTTCCTTTTGACTTCGGTGGTGCATACGAGGCCCGTAAACGGGAGGAACTCGCACGCGTTGATCCACCTGTTGAATTATGGCGGGAGTATAAGGATCATCGTCGTCTGCGTCAAGCATCTTGACAATCAGGCTGATTCTGATAGTGTCTTGGTGCCCATAGGATTTCAATGTATATCAGACTCATCGGGCTTCTTCCTCTCGTGTTGCTCCTCACTGGCTGTAATGACATCGTCATGTCTGCCCAGGAGGCTGGAGAAAACCCAAGCAAGATGCTGGGAGCGCTCGCAACATTCGGAACGAGCGTCGCTCTGTTGCTGTTCATCTTCAGCGAAAGAGGAATCTGGCGAACGATCCTGGATTCCATCATCGTCACAGGGATGGTGGCACTCATCTTCTCACCGTTCTTCTACACCACCGAGGAACCGGAACGCGCCTACATGCTGGCGGCTTCTGGCGGCATGGGAGTCGTTATCGGACTCCTGGTGAAACTCGTAGACGCGGTGGCAGGATGGCTCAGGAGGCTCGGGGAGACGTAACCTGCCGAGAGGCAGAAAGACGATGCAGCACACCTGCTGCAAACAACAGCGCACGGTACACGACCGAGCGCTTTTAAATTTCAACGAATGAACATCGCGTCGCCGAAGGAGAAGAAACGATACTGCTGACGGATAGCTTCGTGATAGGCAGTGAGGATTCTGTCGCGGCCGGCGAAAGCACTGGCCAAAACAAGCAAGGTCGATTTGGGAAGATGAAAATTCGTGATGAGAGCATCCACAATCTTGAATTCGAAACCAGGAGTGATAAAGAGATTCACATCACCGGAAAAGCCTTCGGTCGGGAGCAAGTCGACTGACTTTTTTTCACCGGGGTGAACTTTTTTCAACATCATTTTTGCCACACCCTCCAGTGTCCTCACGGTTGTCGTGCCAACAGCCACCACACGACGACCTTCTTGCTTTGCCTGGTTGATCGCTTGCGCAGTCTCGGGTGTGATTGTCACGAACTCCGCATGCATCTCATGTTCCTCGATGGTCTGTGTCTTCATGGGTCGGAATGTTCCGACACCGACGTGAAGTGTGACGTAGTGAATCTCGATTCCCTTCTCATGGATCTTGCTCAGAAGCTCTTGAGTAAAATGAAACCCAGCCGTGGGCGCAGCGACCGAACCCATCTGTTTGGCATACACGGTTTGATACTGATCCAGATTCGCTGGAGCCTCATGGACATACGGCGGAATAGGAATCTGGCCGTGGGCATTTGCGTACTCGATCAGCGTTTCGTCCGATACGTCGAATTGGACCAAGAAGACATCTGACTTGGCTACAACCGTTCCCAGTACTGGACCCATGTTGATTCTGTCTCCCACATGAATGTTCCTGCCAGGCTTCATGAGCACATCCCAAAATTCACCACGCGGCCTGAGCAAAAATACTTCAACGGATTTGCCCTTCACCTGCGCCTCCAGTCTGGCTCGAAACACTTTCGTGTTGTTCAACACCAAAACATCTCCCGCTTGGAGTTCGTCCAAGATCTGATAAAACCGTTTGTGCTCCCACTCCCCTGTTGTCCGATCCACAACCATGAGCCGCGAGTGGTCACGTGGTTCAACGGAACGCTGAGCGATCAACTCAAGAGGGAGATGGTAATCAAAGAGGTCTGTGGAAGTCCCCATAACCCCAATATCATGAAGGATTCGCTTGAGATTGACAATCAACACACCCACTGTTATTCTCTGGCCACCGCACATATACCCGTGTGCCATCCTATGAAAAAGGACATTCATCCAGAGTATTTCACAGACGCCAAAATCACCTGCGCCTGTGGAGCCGTCTATAAAATCGGCTCAACCCGCGAGGATATTCAAGTTGAATTGTGTGCCGCCTGCCATCCGTTTTACACAGGCAAGCAAAAAATTCTCGACACCGCTCGCCGCGTGGAGAAATTCCAAGAGCGCGCCACCCGAAAAGTTGCTGGCACTACCGGCAAAAAGGTCAAAAAGCTCAAACGGACGGCTGCAAAGGTCGCCAAGCGCGAAGAAAAAGAGAAAGCCGCGTAACAATGGTACAATCAAAGGCGTCCTCTTGGACGCTTTTTATGTCTCTCACCGATCAACTCATTGCCCATCGAGCAAAACTACTCGAACTCGAGTCCAAGCTTTCCGCTTCGGATACGCTTTCTGATCCGCGAAAACTGCGAGAGGTAAACGCGCAGTACCAAGACGAAAAAGAAATCGTCGAGATCGGCTCACGCTATGAAAAGGCGCTGACGGACCTTGCGGAAGCAAAATCCACACTCGTGGAATCAAAGGACGCCGAGTTGCTCACCCTCGTGCAGGAAGAAATCGCTCAACTGGAACCAACGATTCCCGAGCTCGAGGCAGAGCTCACCGTCGCACTGATTCCACCGGACCCCATGGACAAAAAAAGTATCATCGTGGAAATTCGCGCCGGCGCTGGGGGTGATGAATCGTCGCTGTTTGGGGCTGAGCTCATGAGAGCTTATTCTTTTTACGCGGAAGCACATGGATGGAAAACCGAACTTATCTCTGCTAACCGAAGCGACGTGGGCGGATACAAGGAAGTCATTTTTGAAATCAAAGGCGTGAACGCGTACAGCCATCTCAAATATGAAAGTGGCGTGCATCGTGTTCAGCGCGTGCCTGAAACAGAGAAAGCCGGACGTGTCCATACCTCAACCGTGACCGTGGCGATTTTGCCAGAAGTAGAAGAACTGGACATCAAAATAAAACCAGAAGATTTGAAAATCGAAGCCACGACCTCTCAAGGTGCAGGTGGCCAAAGCGTGAACACCACGTACTCCGCTGTGCGCGTGACACATCTTCCCACCGGCATCATGGTGTACTGCCAAGAGGAACGCAGCTTCAAACAAAACAAAGAGCGAGCCCTGTCGATCATTCGAGCTCGCGTGTATGCGGGTGAACAGGAGCGGATTCAAAAAGAACGTGTCGAAGCACGGCGCGGCCAGATCGGCACGGGTGATCGCTCAGAAAAAATCCGCACCTACAATTTTCCACAGGACCGCGTAACCGATCACCGCATCCAAGAAAACTTTCACAACCTGCCAGCGATCATGAATGGACACCTTGAGCCAATCATCCTCGCCCTCAAAAAAGCCGAGGTCGCTGAACGTCTTTCAACGTCGTAAGTATGCAAGCGATCATTCTTGCCGCCGGCAAAGGCGCACGATTGCGTCCCATTACGAATCAAACACCAAAAGCCCTCATCGACATCGCAGGCAAGCCGCTCATCGAATACGTGCTGCAGGCACTTCCAGATGCTGTCGATGAAATTTTTGTGGTGGTGAATCATCTGCGCGAGTCTCTGATGGCGCATCTGGGACCAACGTGGCAGAACAAACCCATCCGCTGGGTCATCCAGGAACCGCTCTCAGGCACGGCCGGGGCTGTGCATCTACTTCACGATAAACTCCATGATTCTTTTCTCGTGATAAACGGCGATGATCTTTATCACAAAAACGATCTTGAACGTCTGATCATTCATGATCTCGCTCTGTTGTATTTCCCTATCGATCACGATCTGAAAGCAGGGGCACGTATCGACAAAGATCACTTTGCAGGACTTGGAGCCGGACGCAATGCTGTGTGCGGCGCCTATGTGTTGGATCAGCGTTTCTTTTCCGTGTCGCCTGTTGAAATCCAGGTCAGCGAGTTCACAGAGTACGGACTCCCCCAAACACTCGCTGCTCTTGCGAAAACCGAAGCGATTTCCGCTGTCCAGGCAACGTTCTGGATGCCTGTGGGAACTCAAGAAGAACTAGAAAAAGCTCGAAAAGCACTGGGTGTGGATAAACTAGGGGTATCTCCCCTTGACGCATCTTTCTGAGTCATATAACCTAGTCGTTACCGTCGGATGGCGAAGCGCAAGCTAAACCCAATCGACACAGCGCTCGTGAAGACGAAAGTCCACACGATCGCGAACGATCACGGGATCGAGAACAGGAAAAGGAAACTCAAGGCGACGGCCGAGAGTCAGGCACCGTTGGTGTCCCATAAGCCAAGCTTGAGGATTAAAACCCCTCAGCCGCAAACGGGAACAAACACCAGCCGCCGTCCTAATCCCCTCGTGAACCTGATCACCCCTCCTCAAAGCGAGTATCGACAACATTCGGGTTCGCCTGGACAACATCGAGAAAACTCTGAGGACTCAAGGACAAAGCTCCTGCGTACCTGTGGAAAGACAGCAATGTCGATCCTAGCCAGTAGCCGAGGCCATAGATCTGCGACAAGTGATCCTCACGGATCAACTACCGCAAGTCAAAGCCAAAAGCGAAAGCAACAGAAAAACAGAAGCTGACAAGATGTCGCGGTAATAACCAAAAGCCAAGACTCACGTTTGTCCAAGAGAACGTCCGGAGGGATGGAGAGTGCATGACTGAAAATCTGGAACAAACGTGAGAGACGCTTGCGCCTCTTCCGTCCAGGTCAAGGTTTACACCTTCCACTCCCCTCCGTTCGTTGGAACGCCTGCGAACAAAGACCTCGGTCTCCACCCGCAACGACAGACTCACGCCCAAAAAGCCTCTGAGTCTGTTTTCTATTTGCTATACTTTCCCCATGACCGTCATGGAAGCCCTTCAGTGGGCGAACAACAAACTGCGTAAGACTGGCGTTGATTCGCCTATGTTGGACGCGGAAATTCTTCTCTCTCACACCCTTGAAGTTTCCAAGTCATGGCTGTTTTCGCATTTCACGGATCCGCTCAAGACGCACCAACGAGAAAAATTCCATCTGCTCGTGGATCGCCGAGGCACCAGAGAACCTGTCGCCTACTTGGTTGGAAAAAAATCGTTCTACGGGCGTGATTTTCAAGTGAACTCCTTTGTCCTCATCCCTCGGCCAGAAACAGAAACGCTCATCGAGACAGCGCTTGAGGTTCTGAGAGATGCTGATCCTGAGAGAACATTGCTTGCCGACATCGGCACAGGATCAGGAGCTATCGCTGTGACACTGGCCGCCGAGACCAAGCTTCCCATGATCGCGAGCGACATCGATCCCTCGGCGCTTTCCGTTGCAAAACAAAACGCCGCGCTCGCGGGCGTCGCTGACCAAATCGATTTCCAACAAGGCAATCTTGCCGAGCCTCTCATCCGCCTTTTCAAATCCATTCGAGGACAGACAGGAGTCAAAACATCATCCGTGTATCCATTCAAACATCTGGTCGTCACCGCAAATCTTCCTTACTTACCCGAATCCAGAATCGAGAGACTGGAACCTGAAGTAAAAACCTACGAACCGCATCTCGCTCTTGCCTCAGGCGCGGACGGCCTTGATCATTACTTTGAACTGTTCCGTGAGCTCCGCCAAAATCGCAAAGTCCTTCCACGCCGTCTCACGGTCGTGATCGAAATCGATCCTGACCAAAAAACAGCCATTGAAAAGATGCTCCACCACGACTTCCCGAGCGCCAAGCCCGAAACACACAAGGACCTGCACGGCCACGATCGAGTGGTGAGGGTGGAGCTGTAGCTTGACGGCCGTGCTTTTTTGTGCGATCGTGTGGCTGGTCATCCAGACCATCCGGAGTTGCGATGAAACGTTCTCTCAACGGCGAAGAACTTCTTTGGGTCAGTTCAGCGGTCACCGCGCATCGAGCCTCATTGCGTGGTGAGCGACTCATCTCCTTGCGCACGCGCGTGAGTGAAGCGAAACGCACAGCCTTCTTCAACCTCTGTAGTCTCGCCGGTGGAATCGCGTGTGGCTTCCTGCTCTACATCAAACCCCACCAGATCCTGACCATGGGCCAGGCTGGAGAGTTGATCTTCATCTTCCTGTTCATGGGAGCCCTCGTAGCCTGCCTGTACTCCCCGTTCTTCCTGATCGGGAGCCTCAACACGCTGTACAGGCATGCGGGGATCGTCTCCAAGCACGAGGGGCAGAATCGTCTCCCGGACGAGGAACACGAGGCCAACAACGCCCTCGGCCATCTGGCAATGATCGCCCACGAAAACGCCCTGTTCGTACAGCTGTGTCGTTGGCGATGGGAGGTCTACGAATCTCTTCGCGACAGCGGACAGATCGATCCTCACCCTGGAGGAGACGAAATCGAGGCACTGCTCGAACAGGCAGAGCACGAAATCAGTGAGGAGTTGAACGCGGTCAATGGACTTCTACTCAGGCACAAGTACATGGACAAATCCGAGCTGGAACTGACCATCGAGAGAATCCTGTGGCGACCGAATCTCTTTGCCATCGGCAAGCGACTCAGTCGAATGGCTGCTCTCGACCTGGACACGTTCCACCAGAAGATCGTGAAGGTGAACAGCTACAAGATCGAGGAAGATCCTCGGATCGGAGAGCTCGGCCACCTCTTGGAAACGCGCCTCGCCGCCTGACCTCTACGACTCACCCGCCCGCTCTCTCGAGCCTCGGCGGTTTTCTTTTTTCCACAGCCTTCGCGTTGACAGAAACAGCACATTGTGATGAAATAGAAATACAGGTGAGGCATGTGCCTCCACATCCTGGTGTCAAATAAATCCCCCCAATTCAAAGGCCAAATGGTTTTTGATGTAGGGGGATTTTATTTTCCCCTGGATCAGGAAAACAGTGAGGACAACAAGTTCTGCCTAAAAATATTTATCAATTTCAACTCATGCACAAGAAGACGGTAACAAGTTTTCGCAGGTGCGAAAAAAGACTCCCCATCACCAACGCAACAATCGACAGTTATGTACAGATCGCAGGAGCTAACTCATTTCCTACAACTACTGGAAGAATCTGCTTTAGAGGCAAGCGAAATGTTCAGATTGTGGGCAAGTAGGCGTCCCTATCGTCGTGACCCTGAGGATCAATTAGCCGAGGAACGACTGGAACAACGGCGAGCATTTCAGAAAAAAACAAAATATCTCCGCAGAAAAAAATTGATTCTCGCAAGGAAAACGGAAGCGGGATTGCTCTATGAGTTGACAGACGAAGGACGAACTGAAATTCTCAACAGATTAGTAAGAGAGAGATCGACTCTTCCCAACGGGGAAGTTTGTCTTGTTGTCTACGATGTTCCTGTTGAGGCAAGCCTCGGTAGAGACGCGTTGAGGTACTTTCTTAAACGGATAGGACTGACACGGGTACAGCAGAGCATCTGGCAGACGGATAAGGATGTCGTCTCAGAGGTTGTTGAATTTGTACGATCGGCAAAAATTCAAAAATGGGTTGAGGTCTATTATGCTAGGAAACAGGGGTAACAAGTTTTCGCAGGTACGAAAACTCGTTCCCACCGTAAGTCACGTGAACATTCGGTAAAAAATTCCAGATTTGTATCGGTGAATAAATGTTCCTGGCTTATGCCTGCCCCTTCGACTTGGCTGGGATCAGCTTCTAAGGAGCAATGGCGATGTTCTCTTCACTCCCCACGACTTCAATCCAGGTCACGCCTGCGTTCATCACGACCTCCTCACCGCTCACGCGGTCATAAAATTTCAATCGTTCACTTGCAGACGGCTTTCTCCAAGTTGCCTCGATCGCCTGTCCATCTTGAAACACATAGCCATCCCCTTCTCCCGTTGTCCGCACAGCTCGACGACCCACGCTGTCCAATATATCAATGTCTGTCATCACAACCGCCACGTTGTCTGCTGTAATCTGCGAACCCGTACTTGTCAGATGTGGCTCACCTGACTGCGAACGGACATACAAACCGAGTTCCGTGTCGTAACTCCAATCCGCAAAATAGATCGTTCCGTCAAAATCAACATGCAGACTCGACTCGCTCTTTGAGGGTTCTGGATCCTTAAACAACCACACATCGTAAAGTCTCTCAGGAACAACTCCCGCTTCTGTGCGCCGCGTCACAAACTCGTTCATGAGCGTTGTGGAAGTGAAGACGTTGTGTGGCGCAAAGCGATTCCCTGCCCGCCAAAAATACTCTCCCCACCAATATTGGTTAAAATCAAATGTGCCGCCAGAGGCAATCAAGTCGAGCGCGGCATTCGATCCTCCGACATGGACGTACAGGGCATCAAGTTCATTCGCCCAGTCCAGATAATACGGTCGAGCAGAGCGCACAGGACCAATTTCTGCCACGTCTTCTTCAGAGGAAAAAAACGCGAGCAAACGAGGAATGGCTGCTTCCACTGGCGCCTCGATGACTAAAAACGCTTGGTCGATGCCAGACGGTGGCCAGGCATCTTCGTGGTTGTCGATCATAACCGCGAACACCTGAGGAAGTTCGACAAGAGGTGCGTAGATCGAAGCTCCAGTGAGTGGGTGTCGATACACAGCGTCAGAGGTTGTCTCTTGTTCGTCTGTTGGCTCTGGCGAAGATCGATAGACAAATTTAGGAAGAACAAGTGCCACCAGAATTGCCAACCCCACCACAATAAGAAGACCGACCAACGTGAGCCGGTCGGTTTTCTTCAAGCGTTTGATGGCCTCCTTGAATCGCATGCTATTTCTTGTCAGATTTTTTTTCTTCCTTTTTCTCTGCCTCAGGAGCAGCACCTTCTTCACCTTCGGGCACTTCTTCTTTCTTCTTCTCAACCGCCACGGCTGTCACGTCCTCCACGACGGCTTCATTGAGCGCCTTCAACTCTTCCTCAGAACGAGGCGCGGTCACGCTCGCCACGGACAAGTGAAGATCATCCACGATCGTCACGCCTTCTGGAATGATCAGATCGCTCAAGCGAATGACGTCCTCAAACGTCGTGAGCTTGCTGATATCCACTTCAATGTCACGCACCAATTTGGCTGGCAAACATTTCACCTTCACTTCATCCACAGAGGTCATGAGTGTCCCTCCCAATGCCTTTACCGCCGGGGACTCACCAACGAACTTCAACTGAATCTCCGCTTCGATTTCTTTCTTCATGTCCACGGATTGAAAATCAACATGCGTGACTTCATCACGCAACGGCTCAGTTTGATAATCATGGATCAGAACATGCAAGGCATTCTTCCCATCGATGACAAGTTCAATAATGGAAGATTCACCAGCTGCCTTGTACATTTTGGCAAACTGGTTGCGATCAATCACGATGGACTGTGGCTGTGTGTCCGCGCCGTAGACAACGGCAGGGACCAAACCTTGCGCACGAAGCGTGTTGGTTTTGCGGCCTTTCTGTGTTCGGGCTTGGGCTTCAAGTGTGAGGGTATTCATAAAATTGATTTCGGCGACATTGTGCCGGGAGCGCCCCAAAAAGTCAAACCCCGCCAGGCAACAAGGAGCCTGACGGGGGAACGACCGGTTTACCGTGTCGCGGTTTGTTCCTGTACGTGTTTTTCTCGTTTTCTCACAACCCGAGTGACTTGATTACGCGAGGTCACACCCAGGGCCTGCTCCCAACGGGACGATTCAAAAAATCGGTGGATCTCGATCACGTCATCAATATGGACCACACGCTCAGATCGAAACCTGAGAGCATCTTCGTAACTCAGATCTGTGAGAAGCCCCACGGAGGAGGCACCGACCTGGTTTACGTGCACGAGTGCCAAAATGGCGTTCTGACACTTGCGGCATTGCACATGCAACAGGTGTGTTTCCCCTCCGCCAGCAAGCGCTCGAGCTTCCATGGGGTTGTAACGCGTCTCGCAGACCGGACAAAACGAAACCAGTTTGAGTCCTTCGTTCCAGCGATCTGCATCAGAGAGTGTGGACATAGCGTACTCTTACGATACCATACGCGAACTTGAATCAGCAATTGGTCGGGCAATGGCAATACTCTCGACGATGCCGATCAAGATGAGCATCGTGATAAGGGAAGAACCGCCGTAGCTCACCAACGGGAGCCCAATACCAGTCACGGGAAATAACCCAAGGTTCATCCCGATGTTGACGAGAAATTGAAGAAAGAAAACTGCGCCGCTCCCCAGCAGCAGGTAGCTCGTGAAGTCATCTCGTGAATTGATGGCGTGGCGACCACACCGATAAAAAAGAAACCCGAACGAACACAACACCAGTATCACGCCCAAAAACCCTAACTCCTCTGCGATGACCGCAAAAATAAAATCCGTTTGAGACTCCGGCAAAAACTTGAGCTGGCTCTGCGTGCCAAATCCCAAACCGCTTCCCCACATCCCTCCCGATCCAATCGCAATGATCGCTTGGGTCACATTGTACCCTTGATCGAGCGGATCAAGACTTGGATCAATGAACGTCATGATGCGAGAACGCTGGTAATCCGCAAATAAGAAAAACCAACTGAAGACCAATAAGGCGACAAGCACGAGCACAATGGAAACAAGGTACCGCCACGGGACACCAACGAAAACCAAGAACAGAAACCACGTTCCCAGGAGTACAGACGCTGACCCAAAATCCGGTTCCAGCAGCACCAACACCACAGGCAATAAAACAATCAATCCGCTTTCCATGAGGGAGCGCCATCGAAAAGGACGGCTGGCTCGACGGGCAAAATAGGTTGAGAGCGTGACGATCAGAGCAATCTTCATGAGTTCAACCGGTTGGAAACTCACCGGCCCCATCACAAACCATCCTTGGGAGCCACGAATTGTTTCACCAAATAAGAGCACGAGCCCAAGCAGCGCCGTGCACAGACAATACAGAGCCAGGGCATAATTTTGCAGGAGCTTGTAGTTTGAAAGTGCCACGAGCAAAAAACAGATCACACCTACAACCACAGCTACCAACTGTTTTTTCACGTGCAAAAAACCAGAGGCTTCTTGTGATAGCTCAACGGAATAAATCGCAGAGAGACCTAACAACAGGAGCGTAAAGACACACAACAACAATAACCAGTCAGCTGAGCGAAGCTGACTCCACATGTGTGTGAGACGTGAGGGGCGATAGACACTCATTTGCGAAAAACACGCGTTCGAGTGTCCTGCGTGTTCTCCCCCGCTAATGGTTTATACACAGAAAGATCAAATAGATTGATGTCCAGAACGATCTCCACCTCGCTCACACTCGGAAGCGTCCCAAACCAGTTGAGGGTGACGTCCGCCGTCTCACCACTGTCGAGCTCTGAGAGTGTCGCGCGATTGACGCCGACCACCGAGGAACCACGTTTCAACAGCACATAAAACGTGGGCTCATAGTAACTGTACGCCGTCTTATTGGTGACCGTGAAACTCGATCGGCCGTAGGCATCATTGTTTGCATTTACTTCTTTGGTGAACTGCGCGTTTTCTATCATGAGATTCAAATGCTCTGCTGCAAATGTTTCATAATCAGCAATCAGGTGATGATCCACGCGATGCCAGGTAACTTCCCCGATCACAAGCTCGGCCGTTGTCA
This sequence comes from Candidatus Uhrbacteria bacterium, assembly GCA_023246355.1. Classification (GTDB taxonomy): domain Bacteria; phylum Patescibacteriota; class Patescibacteriia; order UBA9934; family GWF2-40-263; genus JACRJW01. The sequence goes on from JAHFIQ010000001.1 coordinate 33,571, forward strand.
CAGGAACCGTGGATTCGTAAGCAAACTCGACCATGGCTTTTGACTGTGAAGGCAAAATGAATCCGGTTGCTGATTCTGTCACTCCCAAGTCTGTGTTGAACGTGTAGGAAAACTCAGCCCACCAGTCATCATTAGGATTCAAGAGCGTCGCATAGAGATCATAGCGATCACTGCCAATGGAAATCACCCGAGCTTCACCAGGTTCCAAATCATCCGCGTTATTTGCCACGGTGTACGCACGAAGATCCGACTGTCCTTGATCAATCATCTCAAGCACCGCGTTTGTTTCTTGATCGTAACTCAGCGCAAAGGCATCGAGCAGATGATAGAGCGCAAACAGAAGAATGACCGCGTCCACCGCGATGAATAGTCCATAGCCAACGCGACGCAACAAAGCACGGTGCTCGACCCACCACAAGGAAAGCCGATACGTGCGCCGCGATTCTTTTTCTTCTTCCAGCAGAAGCCCTCCATTTTCCATAGTTCGATGGTTCGACAGAGCTCACCACAGGCAGGCTCACTACAAGTAGTGGAAAAATTATAGCACGTCAGATATACTATTGCCGACTTCCTATGGCACAAACAACAAAAAAAACCACATCCAAAAAACCTTCATCTGAGTATGGCGCTGGGCAAATCCAAGTCCTGGAAGGGCTCGATCCAGTCCGCAAACGCCCGGGCATGTACATCGGGACCACCGGTCCTCAAGGTCTCCATCACCTCATCTGGGAAGTCATGGACAACTCGTTTGACGAGGCCATGGCTGGTCATGGGAAACAAATCACTCTGCGCTTGTTACCAGACGACATGGTCTCGATTGAAGACGAGGGTCGCGGTATTCCAGTGGACCCTCATCCCCAATTCAAAGTCTCAGCCCTCGAGCTCGTACTGACCAAACTCCACGCAGGTGGAAAATTCGGCGGTGGAGGATACAAAGTCTCCGGTGGTCTGCACGGTGTGGGTGTGTCTGTTGTCAACGCGCTCTCGACGTACTTGAAAGCCGAGGTCAAACGCGACGGCAAACTGTGGGTGCAGGAATATGAACGTGGCATTCCAAAAGCGAAAGTAAAATCCGTGGGCACGGCCAAGGGCACTGGCACCACCATCACATTTCGTCCAGACGAATCCATTTTTGAAACCACGCATTTTGATTTCAAGACGATCATCGACCACTTACGGCAACAAGCGTACCTGACCAAAGGAATCAAGTTGGTGCTCATCGATGAACGTGATGCGGCGGCCTCATCTGTCTACGCATTTTATTTTGAAGGCGGCGTTGCCTCCTATGTGCGCCACATTAACCACGGCAAGGAAGCCAAGCACAAAAATGTTTTTTACGTGCACAAGCTGGACGAAGCCACAGATGTTGAAGTCGAGGTGGCCCTGCAGTACACCGGTGAATACTACGAATCTGTTCACTGCTTTGCCAACAACATCACCAACCCAGAGGGTGGTTCGCACTTGTCTGGCTTTCGTGCAGCTGTGACGCGTGAGTTGAATAACCACGCAAGAACAAAAGGCTTCATCAAAGAAAAAGACCAGAACCTGACAGGCGACGACGTGCGCGAGGGCTTAACCGCGGTCATCTCTGTCAAAATCAAAGAGCCTCAGTTTGAAGGACAGACTAAGGCCAAGCTTGGTAACCCTGAAGCGCGTACGGCTGTTGAAACCGTTTTCGGTGAGGCATTCAAAATTTATTTGGAAGAGCATCCCGCTGACGCAGAAGCGATTATCGGCAAATGTCTGCTGGCTGCCCAAGCTCGCTCTGCAGCTCGAGCCGCGCGTGAAACCGTGCTGCGCAAAGGCGCCATGGAAGGCCTCACGCTTCCAGGAAAACTTTCTGACTGTTCAAGTAAAGACCCGATGGACTCTGAGTTGTTCATTGTTGAGGGAGATTCAGCTGGAGGCTCAGCCAAGCAAGGACGCAACCGAGAACATCAGGCCATTCTGCCGCTCAAAGGAAAAATTTTGAATGTGGAACGCGCACGGCTGGATAAGATGCTTGGCAACAACGAAATCAAATCGCTGGTGATCGCGCTGGGTACCAACATCGGCGAGGGCTTTGACATCACGAGTTTGCGCTACGACAAAATCATCATCATGACGGACGCGGACGTGGACGGTGCCCACATTCGAACACTCCTGCTCACCCTGTTCTATCGCTACTTCCCCGAGCTCATCCACAAAGGCCACATCTATATCGCTCAGTCGCCTTTGTATCGCGTGAACATCGGCAAGAATTTCCGCTGGGCCTATTCGGACGAGGAAAAGTTAAAGGTAATCGAGGAACTGCTGAAGGATTCTGGGAAAGGGAAAAAGGTCGATGAAGTGGACAAGGTGGAAGAGGTGGCTGAGGGGGAAAGTGAAACAGAACAAATGGACGTGTCAGGTGTGAAAGTCAACATTCAACGCTACAAAGGTTTGGGAGAAATGAATCCAGATCAGCTATGGACGACCACCATGGACCCATCCACCCGCGTCATGAAACAGGTCACGGTGGAAGATGCCGAACGTGCTGACGAGGTGTTCGACATCTTGATGGGTGCTGATGTTGCTCCGCGTAAACGATTTATTCAGACACACGCCAAGACGGTCAAAAATTTGGATGTGTAAGAAGGCGGGGCTTGACCCCGTCTTTGTTTTGAGGTAGAAAGCTTTGCCGAACGCGAGGTGTCGAGTTCGTCCTGAACGAATGATTCCCTGTTCGGCTCCTGAGTGACGAATCTGGTAGTGCTACAAAACGAATGAACAAGTGTCACTCTTCACTCGACGAGAGGTTCCATGTCGACCCAGTTCGACGAGGTCGACCTTGTCGAGTTCCAGTCTGACGTGGGTAGAAGTGCCTCATGGCGCTGCAATGTCTGTCAGACTTTATCAGGCGAACAACACGATGCCTTTACAGGCGTAGATCGCGGTGCCTGATTCTGTTGTGCGAGAAGTAGTTTGGCTTCGCGCCGTACCTCGGTATGCACGACTCCGATCGGACGAATCAACGGCTGTCTTCCAGCGACTTGCCCTCTGTCCGATCCAAGCTCGACGTAGCTTAGACTGTACAAAACGATCCAAGCGTTGTCGAGCAAACTGTGGACGTGTGCCTGGTTGTTTCCTACGAAGGCGTTCCTGTCCACTCAACTGCTGTACGATCCCGTGCCTGTCGAAAGACGAACCCACCGATGTACAGCACCGTCTGACGTCTATCGTGCTGACCGAGGTCGACCAAGCCGATGTCAGACTCCCTATCGGACGACTACTACCTTGTCGAAAGACGGAGAAGAGTATGTCCAAATCTGTCGTGCGAATCCTTCGATGACCCTTGAGTCGAATCGGTCGTTGCACGACTCTTGCTGGACGATTGAACAGCTGCCTAATAGCGAGACATCGCGTGTCCAGCTTCCCGTGAACGATCACCGCAGTGCCTTCATGGCGAATGATCATGTGTTCAACACCGCTGCGCGAGTCAAGGTGTGTTGAAAGACGACTCCATGTCTGCGCAGCAACTCGAGTGACAAGCGATGGACTGTTGAAAAACGATTCACCACGTGTCACTGACCCCATCGGGCGAAAGATGCAGTGGCGAGAGCCGCCGTGTGCTGTGCCTGATTGCAAGTGGACGAGAACTACACTGCCCCTGGCTATCTGGCAGGTGTCAAGCCTCACTCGACGCAGGGCGACATGTCCAAACCCATCATTGAGATCAACTCGACTAGGATGGGCAAAGACGAAGTTCATGATGTCGAGTTTCCGTTGTGCGATCATCCGAATGACTTCGGTCGAAGCTACACTTGCACAACTCATGAGTGACGTATGAACGGCTGTTGAAAAACGCGTTGGCTAGTGTCACTCCTCCGCCCTTGGCTTCGGCCTTGGGTGTTTTATTTTGAACGACGTACTTGTGACCATATGGTCGAGAGTTCGTCACGTTCCAAATAGAGCGAAACATTGACATCTGTCCTCTTTCGGCGTAGTCATGAGGAGTCGGGCGTAGGAGATGTTGTTGAAAGACGACTGGTAGATGCCCGATTCTGCTGGACGATTTCGAGACTGCCATCTGGCGATCGTTGTGGTGTCCGGCTCCTGATGGACGAAGGTAGTCATGTCTTCGGACGATACTACACCTGTCCTTTTCCAGCTCGACGAATCATCCAGTGTTCACGGACGTGACGTACATTGTCGAGCCAACTCGTGGACGTGTGCCTGGTTGTTTCCAACGAAGGCGTTCCTGTCCGGTCTTGCCGAGCGAGGAGTAGCGTGTCGAAAGACGTAGGTCCATTTGCTCGGCCATCGAGTGAAGATTCGACTGATGTCGAAAGATGTTCCAGGGGATGTCACTCACTCCTTCGACGACCAGCCACGTGTCGCAAGACGATAGGCAAGGTGTCGAACAACTATCGGGCGAATCACGGACTGTCTCCGGACGTCTGTAGAAGTGCCCGATTTCCAACCCTTGTCCCTTGGACGACCCAAGGGATTTTCTTTTTCTCTTAACCTAGCCAAAACGACGTAACCGGGTAACGACTTTCATTGACACCAACGGAAGTTCCATGCTAGTTTGCGCCGTTGCTTTTCGAGCAACAAAACCCAAAGCCGACGGGCTCAAAACGTAGGTACCCAGATGCGTTGCATCGGCATCCGACACCGTGTCAAGCAGACCAAGGACGGCGAAGCGCGTCCCACCCAGATGGTCATGTACGAGGACGACCAGTACACGAGCTACGAGCTGGAAGACGACAACGCCGAGCTCGACTTCGTGCGAGGCCGCTTCCCGGTCGCGTTCCGAGCCATCAACGAGACCGACAACCTCACGGACTTCAGCCCGCGGCACATCAAGTGGCGCACGGTGAGGAAGGACGAGGACACGAGCAAGCTCAATGCCGCGCACACGCGCAAGGTCGAAGGCAAGCTCCAGGTCGCGACCAAGGTGCCCACGAACTACGACGGCCTCAAGTCCGGCGACGTGGTGGGCATGAGCATGGGAGGCTCGGGCGACCGATTCGCCTATGCCCTCTCCAAGGTCGGCGAGAGCGTGGGTGCGACGGTCTACCGTCTTCCGCCCTTCGAGCTCAAGCGGATGCGTGTCGTGGACGCGAAGGACGAAGACGCGAAGCTCCTCGCCATCCTCGTGCGCGATCGTCGTGGACTCTTCCACGAAACGACGGCCGTCACTCGACGCATCATCAGCGTGCGTGAGTGCCAGGCCCTGCGAATCGACGCCCCTGAAGGGTCGGATCGCCTGCGAGCAGCGCCTGCAGAAGGCGATGATCGGACGCGTGTTCTGCACCGAGGGCGATTTCGCGGAGTTGGACATCGAGGCAGCGTTTGGTGAGATCAAGGCCAACGACCGCATCTACACGGCGCTCTCGGAAGAAGAAGGACAGCGCCTGCGCGCCCTGGACGCGGCCGTGAAGGAGACGGACGTGTGGCAGGAAATCCTCGACGACGTGATGGGCATCGGGCCCGCACTCGGCGGACGGATCATCTCGGCCGTGGGCGACTTCGGTCGGTTCATGGTCGAGCCCGACCAGGCGCAGATGGACGCCCTGTACAAGGAAAGCGTCCGGCTCGAACGCGAAGGCGGCTTCAAGGAGCTGCGCCAGTTCGTCCAGGAAGGTGACAACCCCTTCCAGACGCTGCAGCGCGTCGCCTCCTGGTGCCGCGCCAACGGCCGTCCCACCGAGGCAGCGAAGCTCGCCCGCGCGGTGCAGTGCCACGAGGAGCGCTCCAAACTCCGCCGCGACGCCCGCAACAAGACCCGCGGCAAGCTCAAGGCCTTCATGGGCGTGCACCTCCAGGTGAAGATCCACTGCGCCTCCTGTGGCAAGTTCCTCTCCGAGGGAGATCTCGTCGACAAGCAGACCGGGGAATCCAGTCCGCTCTGTCCCAAGTGCGGTGCCGAGTCGATCGTGTACGAGAACGTGTTCGCCAGGCGGCGTGGCGGCTCGGTGTCCAACTGGCATCCGGACGCGCGCCAGGCGCTCTACCTGCTGGGCGACCAGTTCAACCGGCAGAGCAACCGCACGCGCTGGGGAGCCATGCTCCTCGACTACAAGGCGAAGTTCCGCGCCAAGCACCCGCAGGAAACGGATCCGGAAACCGGAAAGTCCCGTTACAGTGACGGCCACATCCACAAGATGGCCATGTGGCGGACGCTGACCAAGTTCGTGGAGTGGCTCGCCGATCAGTGGAGCGAACTGGTTCGCCGAGAGAGGCAGGCTGCCGCAGAGGCAAAGGTCAGCAAGGCCTCCATGAGCGCCTAGCTCAACGACCCCCTAGATTCACTCTAGGGGTTTTATTATCCACTCCCCCCTATTGCCAAAATCCAAGGACTCAGCTATCCTGCCATCAACGACCCGAGACGGGTCTTTTAAAATACTGAGGTATAAGGTGGATTAGGTAGACGAGGTGGCCAAATCACCTCATCCACCTATTCCACCTCATCCACCTATGAAAAATCCCCTCACCTGGCTTCTGCGCTACTTCCGTGAATCTATGGAGGAACTGCGCAAAGTGACCTGGCCCAGCCGCCAGACCGTCACGAAGTACTCCGCGCTTGTGATCGGCCTGTGCATTGCCCTGGCCCTGTTCTTTGCTGGCATTGACTGGCTGTTTACTCAAGGACTCGAAGGACTTGTAACACTCACGTCTTAATATGCCAAAGCAGATAGCCAACCTGGGTCGCCGCTGGTATGCGATCCACACGTACTCTGGGTACGAAGAAAACGTTGAGGAGAATCTCAATCAACGCATCGAGACCATGGACATGGCCGACAAAATTTTTCATGTTCTGGTTCCCAAGGAGAAAAAAATCAAAATCAAAAATGGCAAGCGCAAAACGATCGAAGAAAAAATTTTTCCAGGGTATGTTTTGGTTGAAATGATCGTGACCGACGACTCATGGTATGTGGTGCGCAACACACCAAACGTAACAGGCTTCATTGGGACAGGTACCACGCCAACCCCGATCGCGGAAAAAGAAATGGAAGCGCTGCAAAAGCGCATGGGCGTCAACGAGCCTGAATACAAATTCGACATTGAGAAAGGCACGTCCATCATCATCACCGACGGTCCGTTTAAGAACCAGGAAGGTAAGGTCTCTGAAATCGACGAGGCACGAGGCAAGGTCAAGGTGCTGGTCAACTTGTTTGGCCGCGAAACCCCGGTTGAGCTGGACTTCTTGCAAATTAAGAAGGCTTAAGGTACATTCTCGCCACTAATTCATAGCCTGGTCGCCCTTCTTAAAGGGAATCCAGTAAAAAATCGCTATGGCAAAAGAACTCGTTACACAGGTGAAGCTCCAAATTCCAGGAGGCGCAGCAACACCAGCGCCACCTGTTGGTCCAGCGCTCGGTCAACACGGACTCCCGATCGGAGATTTCGTCGCGAAGTTTAACGCGGCCACACAGGATCGCCGTGGAGAGATCGTCCCGGTCATCATCAACGTGTACAAAGACCGCACCTTTGATTTCATTACCAAGACCGCGCCAGCGTCGGACATGATCAAGAAGGCCGCCAAGATCGAAAAAGGTTCTGGCAATCCTCTCACCACAAAAGTTGGATCGATCACAAAAGACCAGCTCCGTGAAATCGCCATGAAAAAATTACCAGACTTAAATACCCAAGACGTCGAAGCTGCCATGAAAATCATTGCAGGAACCTGTCGACAAATGGGCGTTGATATTAAATAACCGTGACACGTCGTTCGCGAACGACGTGTCGTGGGAGCTCACCTTGGGCGTTAAAACCACTACCAACTATGTCTACGGGAAAACACAAAGAAGCCAAGCCGGGGAAACGATTCGTGCAAGCCAAAGCGCTTGTCGACAAAAATAAAATCTACACGATCACCGAAGCGCTCGCGCTTGCCAAAAAAACCGCGACCGCCAAGTACGATGAAGCCATCGAACTTCATGTGCGCTTGGGAATCGATCCAGGAAAATCTGATCAGCAAGTTCGCGGCACGATCTCGCTTCCACATGGCACAGGCAAAACCAAACGCGTCGCCGCATTCGTGGAGGGCGATAAGGAAGCCGAAGCCAAATCGGCTGGCGCGGATATCGTCGGTGGTGATGAACTCATCGCAGAAATCGCAAAAACCCAAACCATCGACTTTGAGGTCGCCGTGGCAACACCAGTGATGATGCCCAAGCTCGCCAAGCTCGCACGTTTGCTTGGTCCACGCGGTCTCATGCCAAACCCAAAGACCGACACGGTAAGTCCAAACGTCGTGAAAATGATCCAAGAACAGAAGGCTGGAAAGGAAAGTTTTAAAAACGACAACACAGGAAACATCCACCAAGTCTTTGGCCGTCGATCGTTTTCCGAGGCAAACCTTGAAGCGAACCTGCGCGCGCTGCTCGAACAAATCAAAAAAATGAAACCATCAGCATCCAAGGGAATCTACATCAGAAATGCCAGCATCTCTTCGACCATTGGTCCTGGAATCAAGATGGATGCGAGCTCGTAACCAAACACAAAAACACTCTCACCTGAGAGTGTTTTTTGGTTGACACGAACGACTTATTCTGATAGTCTCTCACAAGACTCGGAGCCCAATTGCAAGACGTTTTTCGTCGCAATAGCGAGATGACACCTCTTCGTGAAATCATGCCCGATCTCATGATCGAACTCACCAAGCGATCACGCCAAGCAGGCCAAGAGCCACCAGCGTTCGTGACCGAACTATACGATCGTCGACCTTCGGCCGACAAGCCGCCACCCCGTCCCCCTCGCTGAGCGCCAAAGCGCTCTTTTCTTTTTGGAAAAAATGTGACAGGCTTGTGCTGTATGTCCATCTTGACCCGTCCTGAAATCCTCTCCGCCATCCAGTCTGGCGATTTACGATTTACTCCAGCGCTCGATCAGTTTCAAATTCAGCCGCATGCGATCGACCTGCGTCTCGGGTACAAATTTTTGATTCCACGCAACTGGACGGTTGATGAAAAAGGTCGCCGCGCGATCAAGGTCGCCATCGACGACGTGGACGCACACCGTGAACAATTCGACGAAGTCCAACTTCAACCCGGCCAATACTTTGAACTGCTACCAAACGAATTCGTGATCGGCACAAGTCTTGAGCGGATCGAACTGAACGCCTTGCACTTGATGGCCGTCTTGTTTCCACGCACATCAACGAACCGCCGCGGCATCGACCTCTCCCTCTCCGGCATCATCGACACGGGCTACAAAGGCCATCTCATTTTCCCGATGAAAAACGAAGCTGGCGACCAGGTGATCCGTGTCTATCCTGGCGAACGCGTCTGCCAAGTGATTTTCCAGGAACTGAATCAATCTCTCACACCAGAACAAGCAAACCTCCACGGCATGACCGCGGCCAAGTACACGGAGTTGGATTCGACAGGCTCACCACGGGCGGGTTCACAAAATTTTCAACTCGACAAAGACGACGAACGGCAAATGCTCGTAAGCGGCAAGCTCGATGAGCTTAAACAACAGTTTCGCCTTTAGCCAAAATCAGCCTAAAAACGGCTGATTTTTGTATCAAAACCTTGACAAAAGGCCTATTTTGTGATATATTTCCGGCTTCGGATACAGATCCGACGAATTCACCTACAACCACCAGGAGATGAGATGAACATCCGCTCACTTCCCAGCTGCCGCTTCGCCCACCCCTTCGACCGCCGGGTCAAGGTCGATGGGGACGAGCAGACACACGGCGTCGACGCCTCCCCTGATGCCATCGGAGGCCACTACGGCATGGGCTGGTACGAAGCCTTCCGTTGCCACAAGACCGGCCAGATCTACAAGGTCCACTGCTCGGACGGCGTGAACGGGGGCAAGTCCGCCCACAACGGCCGCGACCTGAAGTGGCTGGAGGTGATGCGCGACCGCATCATCAGCCGCACCCGCAACCAGCGCATCGGGCCGATCAAGATCTCGGTCCACGAGTGGGCGATCATGCTCCACTTCAGCTTCTCGAGCTGGCTCGACCTCCTTCCCGGCGAAGAATTCAAGACCGTCGGGGACAGCAACCGCCACCTGGATGAAGGCCTGATCGGCACCATCAACGGCGTGGACGTCGTCGTCGACCCCGGCTTCAAGGACGACCTGCCGCCGGTCGGGGGCTTCAGCGCCAGCCTCATCGAGGAGCTCTTCCCCAAGCGCTCCCCTGCTCCCGCCCACAACGAGCCGAGCAAGTTCGGCGGTATCTTCGCCGCCGCCTTCGCCAAGGCGAGCCTGCCCGCTCGCTGATCCCACGACCCCGTCGTGGCAGATACCCCCTGTGGTTCTGCTGCGGCGGGGTATTCTGTTACAGCTGCCTCAACACGTTTTTTAATTGCTGTGGAAGTTTGTCTCCGATCTCAACCGTATAGACAGGATCGATATCACCTCGAAGTACACATCGCGCGCCGTCATCTCCCATCACACATCTCACGTCAGCATCCTGATCAACTTCCTCAAGACCCAATTCCCATAGCTGACCACGTACAGCTTGGAGCCTATCGCCATAAAATCCTTCCAGCGATACCGTCCTCACACTGGGCGTCAGTGTTTCCCCATAGACTTTTTCTCGACTGAACCGTTCGTGCGCATCATCTACGACATACAGGTCTCGAACCCCAGCTTCGATCAAAGCCGTCCAACATGGCTCACAGGCCCACCAATGACCAAACATGTACACGTCAGATCCAGCAGGATCGATTCCAGAATCCCGCGCCGCTTGAAGCAGCATCCTTTCGCTATGGCCTGGCGCATCGTGTAGATCGCACAGCTCATATCCTGTTCCACTGGGACAATCCAGAACAATGCGAGGACACACATGGACCTTTCCTGGCCCGCGATTGAACCCATTCCCAGCTCGGGCGACAACCTGGCCGTCCTTCACCATCACGATCCCAACCGGATACAGTGGATCTCCTGCACACGCTTCTCGAGCCTGAGCCGCCGCAAGCATAAACGGGTGATCAACAGGAACATACTTGAGAAACCTGTCTGGCGGCATGTAGGGATACTTAGGTGGCATAGGTGGATGAGGTGGACGAGGTGGAATAGGAAGAAAAAGTCAAAAATTATGATATACTAGTCTCTGACGTTAGCAAATTTCTCAAAAACCTTTTCCACCTATTCCACCTTATCCACCCTTCCTTATGAACCCACAACCAGACATTGAACAAGAAGCCAAGCAACTTGGCGAGCGACTCGCCCTGCTCTTAGCTGCCGCTGACATGCCCGACGATGTGAAGGCAGGCTTTGTCGCGATGATGCCCGAGATGACTCCCGAGCAGCTCGACCGGCTCATGAAGATTTTGGAAGCCAATGTCCACGACACGGCCGTGGGGGAAAACAAAGAACTGGGCGAAGCCATCCAAAAAGCACAAGCTGAGTACGAAGCTGCACAGGCTGCCGCGCAGCAAAAAGCCCTGAGTGCCTTAGATGACATTGAAGCAGCGCTCAAACAGGCCGAGGTATGAGTTGGACGCGCTTTCAGAATATTTTACAAACACGTCCGCTTGATCGAGAAACCAAGCTCATGCTGATCGATCTTCTTTCGATGTCGGTCGATCCAAAACTTGAGGGGGATCTTTTCAAGCTCGTTTTTGCCTGGGAAGAATCTGAAGCAGCGACGCAGCGGCAACTGACGGAGGGAATAAAAAAAATCATGGACGAGTACAGCCACGATGAACAGCAGCTGGATCAGCAGAGACAGAAAACAACCCTGACACTCGCCGATGACCTGAAACGTCAAACTCGCATACAACAGCTGAAAGATTATCTGCAAACTTTATGAAACTCCCCCCTCCACAACGTGAGCCAGGCACAGGCCCCAACCCATCTGGCGAACGGGCTCCTGTGACCAGATCCGTGCCTCGCGCCGCAAAGTCAGAACCCGCGCCAACTGCTGCAGAGGCGGCTGCTTCAACTTCTGTGGCTACTCCAGAGGCAACACCCGCTCAACTAGAAACCAAAAAGAAAAAAGCTACGCCGAGAAAAAAAGCGATTGTCCCTACGGCGGCTTCACCCACAACTCCAGCAGAGTCAGAATCGACTCGAGAAGCGCCACCTCGAATCGTTGATGTTCATGCACCTCTTCCAGCCGAATTCACCGAAGACAAATTTAGTGAAGCGGCCAAATTGGTAATTACCGAAGCAAAAGCTGGGAGCTCTAATCCAGACTTCATTGCAGACATCAGTATTGATGTTGTAACCGATCTGCTTTCAGATCGTTTGGGATTAGACAGAACAGGATGCCTGCTCATGCAAAGAGCACTGGAAGATCGTGGAGTAATTGGTCACAAAACATTTGGAGTCGCTCGAAAGGTCCTCGTTGACGTTTGGCCACCACTTGGGTCCAGCCAAGCATCCTCTCCAGACTCTGCTCCACCAACTTCCACACCAGTTCCAGGCACTCCCAGTCCGACTGTTCCTGTCAGACGAGCAAGACTTTCAAGCCTACCGAGCAGAGATCCTGCTCCAGGCGCAGTGGTGACTCCAGCCGCTGCCCCTGATGCCGCACCGACAACTCCGCCACCAGATCCAACCGCGACCGGACCCGTTGCTCCTCCAAGGAGAGCACCAAGATTGACAATGCCCGGCGCGAGACCAGCAGCTGCATCAGAAGCCGCTCCTGTTGCTTCAACTCCTCCAGAGGCCCCACCATCAGCTGCCACTCCTGAAGCGGCTCCTTCTACTCCAGCGACTCCTCCCGAGGCAGTTCCAGCAGCAGCCGCTGCGACCGCACCTGCCGAAGCCGGGCCTGCCGCGGCGAGGACGACTCCCGAAGCGCCAAAAGGCATCTTTGATTCCTTCACATCTGGCTTGCGCAGTGCAGCAGATCGATTTATGGCGCGATTTCGTGGCGAGGTGACTGCACAGGACGAACGTGATTACAAACCAACAGGTGCAGACGTCACCAAGGGTATTGCTGCTGGCCTCATGAGCGTGGTGGCGAGCTACACAGGCATTAAAATCGTCGCCGATCTCCCAGAATGGCTCACACAGAAATACTTTACCTCGCAGGAACGGTCACGTATTAAGGCTGCGCTGAAGGCAAAGGAAACAGAGCTCGACAGAGCAGGTGCGGGCGACGCTCTTGAAGCAAAAAAGCTACATCTTGAAGAGAGCATAAACGCTTCTAAATTCCTTACAAAGGAAAAGAAGGTCCAGCTGATCAAAGAACTAAAAGACGTCATTGAGACGCGCAATGCGGGTGTACTTCTTGCAAGAGACAAACGTGATCAAGAAATTGCAAAGCTTCTCGATCAAGCGATCCAGTCACGCATCAAAAACACCCAGGTCCTGAAGGAAACGCTTAACTCGGCTCTCATGGTGACAGGTCTCGCTGCCATGCGAGGCGCTGCGTATGGAGCCGTTGCATTATGGGAACGCCGTGCACGACTCATGCAAGACGAAAGATTCAAGGCCGGAAAAATCGCGCGGGGTCTTGACCCACAACCAAACTTCATCAATGACCTGATCATCGGTGGAATGCAAGACACCTGGAAACAGCTCAAAGGTGGTGGAGCTGAAACCAAAGCAGGCAAGGCAGTAAACTTCGTGCAAGGGTTGACAATAGTGATGCGTGCTGCAGGTTTTGCCGAGCTCGCCATCTCTGAGATACTGCAAGAAGGTGGTCCATCCAGCATGATCGAAGCAAGCCTCAAGGCATGGGAAGAAAAAGGAGCTGGTCAAGCTGCCTTAGACAACATCAAAGCGCCGTGGGAAAGAATCGGATCCCTGTTTGGCCGTGCGAGTGAAGCTGTCGGTGGCGCTCCTGAGACGGCTCCAGGATCTGGAACAGATTCAGGAGACACTGGCACAGACACGAGTGGCGCTGGTGCAGATTCTGGCGCTGACAATACATCGCCGGCGCAATCAAACCCTGATGGATCTCCTTCGCCAGAAGCGGGAGCAGGGGCTCCCACCTCTGAGACTGTTGAGTATACAGAATCCGATATCGAAACAGGAACCGTGCACAAAGACGATGGCATTATTGAGATCCTGCAGCGCCAAGGCATGAGTGCGAAAGCCGCTCTTGCTGCGGCACGCGAAGCTGGCATTGTCAGACCAGGTGGCGACACGCGTCTTGCCACTGAATCAATCGGTCGCATTTCTATCTTGGCTTATGAAACTGACGGACATCAGGTGATCGTTTTCCACGATACCCAAACGGGCAACGATCTCTCACTGGACCAAGCACGCGCTCAAGGATTTACCTATGAACATGGCAGTGGAGCACCAGCCGTGAGTGAAACGGCTGTTGCTGATCATGATGCCGGCGCTTCTCTAGAACCAGCACCAGATGTTGAAGGATCAGCAGAAATTCCTCACACATTTGTTGATGGCAAAATTACGTTGAACCCGATCGAGGGTGGCTTTAATGTTGATACGAATCCAAGCTCGTTGTCGATCGATCAAGTCCATGGCATGGGTGATCTGGACGCTATCGGAACAGCCGCGACAGCAGAAATCCCTGCTCAACAAGAGATCGTCAATACTCTGTCGCAACGCATTGCCTCGGAGTTAACCATTCTTGAAAAATTAGACAAGCAGGGTTTGGGCAACAATCCTGAGGCTCAGTACGTCAAAATGCTGTTGAGAAATGATCTCTTTCTTGCCAATTCCAGGCCTGGCACGTTTAAAGTTGGGGAACTGCTCTACATGAAACAACAGAGTGACGCGTATGACGTCGATAAACTCATCGCTGTTGCTGAAGCCGACCGCATCAACGACGTTCGCATTCCTGGCCTTGGAAAGGTTGAGTTTGATTACGATGCAAATGGAAATCCATCCTTCAATCTTGTTCAGTTTCTCAACAACCCTCATCCTGTCCTTGGACTTCGCGCTCAAAATTTGCTCGTAGACAACTGGCAAGAAAGCGTAGCGGCGAATTACGTCCTAAACCAAGAACTGCAAATCGCTGGTCCAGTCTATCTCATGAACGAAGCGCTCAAAGAGCTTAAGGCCGCTGGGCATGAAAATTCTGCTGAGTCAAAATTTCTTACTCAGCAACTGGGTGAATATTTGAGAGCCAGAGCAGACGTCTTGGATGGAAACAATCCGATCGTAAAAGAGGCGGCAACAGCCGCAGGAATCTACACGGAAGTCTTTGCGAGCAACCCCTAGATTCGATAGTGCAGCAACACACTCTGTTCATTGAGCTTGGTCACTTCGATCAAGCTCATTTGAATTCGATCAAACCCTTGGGCAAGTGGAATGCCGCTGCCAAACAAAATCGGCTCGATCGTGAGATACATGTCTGTCACAAGTCCTGCTTGGAGAAACTGGCTATACACCGATGAACCACCACCAATGACAAGCTGGGTTACACCTTCTGATGCAAGATCCTGAACGAGATCTTTTGGATTTTGGTTTCTGAACTCCACCTCACCACCTTTTCCACCTAATCCACCTTTTCCACCCGTCTCACTGAGCACAATCAGCCTCCTTCCCTTCAGCGGCTTGCCAATGGTCTCAAACGTCCGGCGACCCATCACGACCACACCTGCTTCTTTTGTTTTGGCCACAAAAAAAGCCGTGTCTTCTTTTGACGTCCAATCAAGCGAACGTTGATTGGGAGACTGTGCAATCTTTCCGTCTGCGGAAATCGCGGCCACGAGAATCACCTTCATATCTAATACACGTTCACTGTAATTTTTAGATTCTCAATCGGCTCCATGGGCTGATATTGACTCTTTAGCTGCTGAAAAATCTCATCGACCAATGTGCCATCGCCTTGCGTCGCGCGGTGAAACGCTCCCTCAGGAACCACGAGTCTTACAGGAACATGCTCGTGATCACGATTCACAATCTCTCTGGCGCCATCAAAATGGTTGTCGTAAATATGCGCGTTGCTGATCGAATGCGTGTAGATGCCAGGCTCAACGCCGAGCCGCTCGGCAAGCAGGCACTGGAGCAGGGCAAACCCAGCCGCATCATGCGGACAGCCGAGAATCATGTCGTTGCTGCGCACGATATTGTGCAAGTGAAGTTTCCCGCCAGCAATATTCACCGTGAACGAGTAGGGACAAGGGAGATTTTTTTTGGTGTCTACCGCAAGCCCGTCATCCGCTGGATCCCATGTCACAACCACGGCGTGACGCGAGTGAGGATTTTGGGTGAGATGATCGATGAGGCTCATAATTTGATCGCGACCAAAATGATGTCTCCACCGGTATCCGTAGGCCGCCTTCACTGTCCCGTCCTCTTCTAAAAAGTCATCCCAAATTTTGGTGTAGGTACGCAGCCAGTCTGGTCGATTTTCTCCCATGAGATACCACACCTGCTCAGCCACAAACAGCTTCAGAGGAATTTTACGCAGCGTCAACAAGGGAAACGATTCTGAAACGTCCACGCGCAGGGTAACACCAGGAAGCATCTTGGTCGTTCGTCCAGACCAAGGATTGGGGATCTCATAGCCGTGATCCATGATGTCAGCGATGGCGTTTCGATATTGGACGTCAAAGGGTGTCATACTGGTCTATACTCTAACAGGCTCTCCCCTCTATTTCCAACAGATGAGATTCACGCTAAAATGCACGTGTTCTTCCAAACTCTGAAAAACTTATGCACAAGGGGAAATTTATCATGGTTGATGGTCTGACAGGATCGGGGAAGTCTACGATCTTGAATGCCGTACACACGTGGGCGACGAGCTGTGGCCATCGCATCTGGCGGCTTCAGGATTGGAAGGAATCTGCGCCTCCGCGTTTTGCTGATATTGCTGACTTTGATGTGTACTTCACCTACGAGCCAACGCGCTCATGGGTCGGCTCGGCGATCCGCTACGAACTCTCGCGTGATGATGAACCCTACGGTGGTCAGGAGCTCGCACATGCGTTTGCCCTTGATCGGGAAATCAGCTACCGACGTCTGATCATTCCGGCGCTCAAGGCTGGCAAGACGATCATCCAAGACCGAGGCGTCGGCTCTTCGCTCGTGTACCAGCCCGTGATGAAAAACAGCGTGCCCCTTGAAACCGTGCTTGCTCTGCCTGGTAACACGCTCGCTTTGCAAAACGCCCCAGACGCTCTCATCCTCACACGTCTTGATCCTGAAATCGCCATGGCGCGCATCAAATCTCGGAGTGACGACTCAAAAGGGGTATTCGCTGATCTCAACTTTATCAGAACCCAGGGTGAACGTTTTGCCAGCTCCTGGCTCAAAGGACTGTTTGAGGCCCAAGGAACCCTCGTGTATGAACTGGACACGTCCGGAACGCTGGAGGAGAGTCAGTCTCGCGCAACCCAACTCATCGAACAAATTTTGACTACGTGCTAACTATGCCAAAAATAATATCCATCGGCGAACTCATTGATGACTCCTGGGAGCTGTATCGCTCGCGATTTGTTGAGCTCATCACCATTTCAGGTTGGCTCATCTTGACCGCGATTCTCTATGCGATCGCTCTGGCATTTTATCCAGCCGCGAGTACGCTTCAACTCTCTGGCGAACTCTCTGGCACAGAAACCTTTGGGGTGATCCTGTTTTCCCTAACCACATTTGTGGTCACGCCGATCGTGAGTTTTTGGATTTACACATCACTGGCTAAAGCCGTGCACATGCATTTCGTGAGTAAAAAAATCGATCCCAAAAAAGCCATGCATGAAGGCAAGACGGTTTTCTTGCCAGCTCTTTTGACCTCTTTGATGGTACTGCTCATGATTCTGCTCGCCATTGTCATCGGGTTTGCTCCTCCGGTTGTGCTTGCCACACTGGGATCTCTGACGCATGTCGGTGGGATCGTCACATTCGCGAACATCTTACTCTTACTTGGCATCTTCGTGTCTCTGTTCCTGACGATTAAATGGACCGTCTACTACCTGCTCTCTCCCCTCTTAACCATTTTGAGTGGCGTCAAAGGCAAGGCCGCTCTGGAGGGCAGTCGTCGACTGATCGAAGGACGTTTCTGGTCCGTGCTCAGTCGTGTGGCCGTTCCCAAACTTGTGTTTGTGATCTTTGGTGTCTTTGCGATGTACCTTATCTCCTACGCGGTCGCGATTTTGGTAGACGCTTCCTCAGGACTCAATCTGGACATCCAACTGCGTGTGGCCACCATGCTCCAGACGATCGTCCCGATTTTGATTGCGACCTTGATCAATCCCCTTGTCATCATTTCAGATGTCCTCTTGTTGCGTTCACTTGAAGGAGAAACGTAGACCTATGCTCATGGAACCGTTCGAACTGTTGCACGAAAGCTGGAGTCTTTATCGAAAACACCTTTGGTCTTTGGTTGGTTACTCGGCGTGGATGCTCTTGCCTGTGGGCGCCCTTTTTTTGCTCACCTTTGCCCCAGATCATTGGCTGGTGTTTGTTGTGGCCATGCTCTGTACGCTTGTGGAAATCTATCTGGGACTCTGGATGACCGTTGCTGTTGCCAGGTCCGTGACTCGCTTCTCACAAAAACAAGAAGTGAACCCAACGGCCATTTCTCATGAATCACTTCTGCGCATTCCTTCCCTCTTGCGAACCGCCATGCTCCAGGCCTTGGTCGTGATCGGTGGCTTACTTCTGTTTGTGATTCCAGGAATCGTCTTTACGGTTTGGTATGCGTTTGCGCAGTTGGCTACCGTGCTTGATGAGAAGCGCCCGATCGAAGCCTTGACCTTCAGTAAACTTTTGGTGAAGGGTCGATTCTGGGCTGTCGCCTGGCGTCTCACGAGTGTCCCCATTGTGATCGCTCTGATCTACGCGACAGTGATGGGACTGCTCGTCACCGCGTTTTCAACCTACACCGGAGCAGATCCTGAATTTCTGCTTGGAACGGAAGGTCCATCATGGGTCCCACTTATGGATGCGATCGTTCAAGTCTTTCTGATCCCCTTCTTGTTGACCTATTCGGTTCTGCTCTTTCAGGACCTAAAAAAACATCCTGTGGAGCCTCTTGATAAAGGCTGCGACGTCGCGTAACGTCTGGAGAGACCACTGCAAAGCTGCGTCTTTTCGTTTCACGGGCACCCGTCGACCCCACTCTACGTAGAGAACCTACGTTTCGTGGGGCTCGACAGCCCGTTCAACGAAAATCCATCAGTTTTTCAGTGGTCTCTCACACATATGAAATACGAACCGATTATCGGACTTGAAATTCACGTGCAGCTGAAAACGAAAACAAAGATGTTTTGTGGTTGCGCTGCTCACGACCAAGGCGTTCCACCAAACACGAACGTCTGCCCAATTTGTCTGGGACACCCTGGCGTTTTGCCTGTGCCAAACGAGGCGGCTATTCGCTATGGGGTGCTCATGGGCCTCGCTCTCAACTGCACCATTGCCGCGCATTCAAAATTCGACCGCAAGAATTATTTTTATCCTGACCTTCCCAAGGCGTACCAAATTTCCCAGTACGACTTGCCCATTGCGATCAACGGCTCGGTTGAAATTGATGTTCCCGGTGGGGAGCGTGAGCATGTCACCATTGGCATCACCCGAGCTCACTTGGAAGAAGACGCAGCCAAATCGTTTCACACACATGACGGCAGTACGTGCGTTGATTTTAATCGTGGAGGCACGCCGCTTGTGGAAATCGTCACCGAGCCTGATTTTCGTTCGTCCAAGGAAGCCAAAGTCTTCCTGCAGGAGCTTCGACTGATCGCCCGCTACTTGGGAGTGTCCGACGCAGACATGGAAAAAGGTCACCTACGCTGTGATGCAAACGTGTCGCTTCGACGACTTGATGAAAAAGGCGATGTGGTCGGTGAACGTTTCAATCCAAAAACAGAAGTCAAAAACCTGAACTCGTTCCGCCATGTCGAACGGGCGATTGAGTTTGAAATTGCTCGTCAAACGCATTTGTGGGAATCAGACACGCCGCCGCTTATCTCAACCACTCGCGGATGGAACGACACACGCGGCATCACCGAGGAACAGCGCTCCAAAGAAGAAGCCGCGGATTATCGTTACTTTCCGGAGCCTGACATTCCACCTCTGGCGCTCACCGAAATTGCCGACGAGATGCGCATGAAGCTGCCTGAATTGCCCTCTGCGCGACGAGTTCGATTCGCAACAGAGTACGGACTCAAACCCTCCGACGCACGCCAAATCTGTGATGATCCAGCGCTCGCTGATTTTGTGGAAGCGGTCTTCTCTGAGCTTGACTCGTGGCTACGTGCTCTGCCAGAAATGGAAGGACTGGACGAGGAGGCTCTCATCAAAGAACGTGGCAAGCTTGCCAACCTTGTCTCTGGCTGGCTTCTGTCAAAACTCATGGGCCTCATGATGGATCGCGGGATTGATATCCGCACGAGCAAAATCTCTCCAGAAAACTTTGCCGAATTCATCACGCTCATCGCGAGCCGCAAAATCAACAACACCACTGGCCTCACGATTCTCTCCTCCATGCTCGACAATGGCGACGACCCATCACATATCATGGAAGACAAGCAGCTTGGACGCATGGATGACGCAAGTGAACTTGCTGAAATCGTGAGTCGTGTCCTTGCGGAAAATCCGGCGGAAGTCCTGCGCTACCAAGCAGGCGAAGAACAGCTGCTCAAATTGTTCATCGGTCTTGTCATGAAATCCACAGAAGGCACAGCCGACGCTGCCCTCACAAAAAATATCTTGCTGGTGAAGCTCAAAGCTGAATAAAGTCTTGCACCTTTTTTTCAGCTTCTGCTACATCTGCCACCCAGACAATCCTCGGATCCCGTTTGAACCACGTCATCTGACGTTTGGCATAATCACGGGTGTCTTTTTTTATGTCCTCAATCACCTCTTCAAGGTTCTGTTCCCCTGAAAGAAAGCGACAGAGTTGCCGATAACCGATCCCAGTCATAGATTCAACATCGCAGCCATATCGATCTCCGAGGAAACGAACTTCCTCAACAAGTCCGTTTTGAATCATCTCATCAACACGCTTGTTGATCCTCTCGTTCAATTCCTGCCGTGGAACCAACAAGCCAATCTGTAACACATCAAACGGCGATGCTCCTTTTGTTTGTTGCTGACTCCATGGCTTTCCCGTGCGTTTTGTGACTTCCAGAGCACGGACCACACGGCGTTTATTCTGTGCGTCGATCATCTGCGCGCCTTCAGGGTCCAACGCCTGATACTCTTGAAATAGATCATCGAGTGCTCGCGCTTCGAGCTGTTCACGCATGACAGGATCACGTGCTGTATTTGTCAGGTCAAGATCATCAATGATCGCTCGCAGCCACAGTCCTGTGCCACCGACAAAGATGGGCAGATGACCGCGGTTTAAAATTTCATGGGTCTTATTGGTCACATAGGTCTTATGATCTGCGACCGAGTACTGATGATCCGGATCCACAAGATCGATGCCCCATTGCGCATCTTTGGTCTTGGCTGTTCCAATATCCATGCCCCGATACACCTGACGTGAATCAACGGAAATCAACTCGCCATGAAACCGCTTGGCAAGCTCAAGGGCGAGGGTTGTTTTTCCTGAAGCCGTGGGTCCAACGATAGCGAGGATCTTTGGCTTCATAGTTTTTCCCCTTCCAAAATCCACATGTCTGCTTTTGTAACTCTCACGTTCACGATCTTGCCGACAGAATCAGGAGTCCCAGGAAACCGCACCAGTTTCATCTCTCGAGAATTCCCATAGCAAAATCCTGGCTGTGTCATCATCGATTCTCGAATCTTCTCAGGCATGACCAGCATCTCGTCAGTGATCTTAGGTGGCTCATGACGATCGACCAACACCGAAACCTCCTTGCCGAGATACGTCTGATTTTTTTCCTTCACGATTCTCTCCTGGAGCTCTTGCAACACATTCCATCGATGTTTCTTTTCCTCCAGGCTCACATCATCTTTGAATGCCTTTGCTGCGGCTGTGCCTGACCGAACAGAGTATCGAGCCGTGTAGGAAATATCAAAACGAACCTGCTCATACAAGGCTACCGTTTTTTGAAATTGTTCTGGAGTCTCACCTGCAAATCCCACAATGATATCTGTGCCAATGGCGATGTGAGGAATCTTTGCGCGAAGACGGTCAACCACATCCAGATACTGTGCAGCCGTGTAGCGTCGGTTCATTCGACGCAGAACTTCGTCGTCGCCTGACTGTACAGGAAGATGGATAAAATTGAGGTGAGCCGGAAGGGTCATGGCATCGATCACCTCGTCGGTCATGTGAAGTGGATGTGGAGCCGTGAAATGCAGACGTGAGATCCCTTTGATTTGATTGACCTCCCAGAGCAACGCAGCGAAATGATCCTTGTACGGATTTTCTGTTGAAAAATGCTCAGGATCTGGTGCGCGGTAACTATTCACGGTCTGACCAAGCAGCGTAACTTCCGCGCAGCCATGCAACGCTAATTCACGAATCTCCTCTACAATATCCTGACACGGTCGATTCTTCTCAAGTCCTCTGGAAAACGGAACCACGCAGTACGTACAAAACTTATTACAGCCAGTTTGGATCGAGACAAACGCCTGGACATGGCTGTGATACTCAGGATGAACCTTCAAATAATCATCGAGTGTGTCCGTGCTATTCACGAGCTCCGGTCTCAACTCCCCCAACCAACGTGGGAGCTGTCCCATATCCTTGGTGGGAAAATACAGATCCACCATCGGGAGTCGTTTACGAAGCGCCCCATGTCGATCCCGTCCTGGCATGCAACCCGTCACGCCGATGATCAACTCTCCCCGTTGCTCCTTGAGCGGTTGAAGTGAATGAATCAAACTAAACACGCGGTCTTCAGCACTCTGCCGCACAGAACAGGTGTTCACCAATATCACGTCCGCGGTTTGCTGATTCTCTGTCGACTCCAAACCAACGCCTTTCAAAATCGTCTCCATGCGCTCAGAGTCGCTTTTGTTCATCTGACAGCCGTAGGTGATGAGATGATAGGAAGGCATAGGATTCTCATTTTACAACCTACAACCTACTCCCTACTGCCTAAATAGAAAAGCCGACCAGATCACTAGTCGGCGCGTAGGAGGACTCATGCCCTCACGATCAGGAACGCGGTAAAGGCAGCGCGCAAGACGGTCTTGTAAACATGCGCTCGGTTTTTTCTCTCGGCATCGTCCACGGTTCTCATGAAGGTGTCCAATGGCTCCTTGAGCCATTGAGGAGTTGAAACACGCCGGAGTTCTTGCTCCACGGCAGCTTCAAGAGCGGCAAAAGAAGCGCTGACAGACGGCTCTTGTCGTTTGTACGGATCGTGCTCACGCAACCATGTTTCGATGGCAACGAGATCCTCATCCGTAAACCTCATCCCGCGAAGTCCCCACCGCAGAAGCGTGGCATCATCGCGAGTGAAAATGTACTTTCCATCTGGCGCAGAGCCCATGGTCAGACGCTCTAGAAGCGCCATGACCCTTGGATCATCCTGTGGTGTTTGCCTGCCTGGCGGTGCAGGCGGTTGACTCTCACCTTCTCTCACAACCCTGAGCGTCATCATGAACTCCTGCACTCGCAAGTGTAGCTTCACCTTGGCAAATCCGAGCCAGTCTGTCAACAGATCCATTGACAGTGAACAACTTTTGCGCTATGATTTAGCTATTATTCCAATCTTAATTCAATCTCAAAAGACATTATGGGACTATTTGGAAAACTCTTGGGCCGTGAAGGAGCTCAAAAAAAAGAAGCAGCCGAGGCACCAAAGGCCGAAGCTGCTGAAGTCAAAGGGGCGAAAGAAGTCGGCAAGGAACGTGTGGACAAGATAGTCGAAAGCGCACGAGCCACAAAAGACGCGGCCATGAAAAGAGCTGGTTCTTCGCTCTCACGAGTCGGCGGCGCCCTGCGAGATGCTTTTTTTGCAACCATCGGTGGTGCGGAAAAAGGTGGAAAAGCAACAGCACAATATGCTCGCGAAACCAAAGCAGAGGCTGGTGAACTGGTCGGGAAAGGCATTGACGCTGGGAATAAACTCGATAGCGATGTTGCCGCGTTTTTGAAAGATGCGGCTATTGCAGGAGTTGATCAGCTCAACAAAATTGGCGATTGGGGATCTGGAGCCATGAAAGAACTATCAGAAAAGGCTCCAGTGATTCATGCGGATGCAAAAGCACGGATGGAAAAAGGCGCTCAAAGTGTCGCCGATGACATCGGCGCCGCTGTCATGGAAGGCGTAAAGCAATTTGTTGCCTTCAAGGACTGGGCCAATGCAGCGAAAAAAGAATTTGCGCAGAAGCGTGGTGAGGTTCACCAAGACATTGTGGACAGAGCCGCTGCCCGAATTGAACCGTATGCCATTGCCGCAGGAAAATTTGCCGAGAACGTGATCAATGTGCCACGTGATTCTCGAAAAGAATTTAACATCCTCGCCGCAAAGGCCGGGGCCGCCAAGGATCGTTTCATCGGTTCTGTAAACGAAGCTCGCCTCCAGGCTGCTGGAACAGCTGAACTCAAAGGTGAAGTAGCACAATTGCGTGAGGAAATCGCCCGACTCAGCCGCATGATGGAAGCCAGACAGCAGCTTTCATCGGTTGTCCCTGAATCCCAAGGAGCTGCGGGATCTGAGGCAAGAGACGCTGAAGCTGAGACGGAAATCGTCAGAGGCGAAACGGAAGAATTCGAAGAAGAAGAGACGGTAAAAGAAAGCGCGACTGGTTAACCCAAGAGTCCTTACTCACTCACACGAACATCTTATGACACGAGAGGAAGTCATCAAGCTCGTTCAGGACTCTGACCTGAGCGCCGCTGGCAAGAACACCTGGATCTCCCGCATTCGCGAGGAAGGTCTCACCCAATCTCTGGTCGATGATCTGAAAGCCGTGCTCCAAGTTGAAATCGATGCTGGATTCCAAAAGCTCGGCATCGATATCTCAGACACGCCTGAATACAAAGCCGCCGAGGCAGAAATGGTCAAAGACGCTGAAGCCGCAAAAGCCGACTACGATCAGAAAATGGCTGCGCTTGCCTCACAAGTCAAGCAAGCAGAAGCTGATGCTCTGAAAGCCGTAGACGACATCAAGATTCAAGCCGTCAAAAGCAGCATAACGTAAACAAAAAATCACCCTGCGTTTTATCGCAAGGTGATTTTTGTTAGCCAGGAAACTGTGACTGTTGCTTGGCTGTTGCAAGAAGATCTGCTTGAGCGATCGTGAGATCTTCCTCTTGTCCAAACACGTTCACTTTGAACTCCCCTCCCTCGACTTCTTTGGCGCCGATGACGATCGTCCAAGGAATTTTCGACGTTGCCGCGTTGCGAACCTTCTTGCCAACCTTTTCATCGGAATCATCAAGATCAGCACGAATGCCTGCCTCTCCGAGTCCAGACAATAATTTTTCAGCAAACGGTACGAAGTCTGAGCTCACGGTTGCCAACCGAATCTGCACGGGCGCAAGCCAGAACGGAAACGCTCCAGCATAGTGCTCAATCAAGACCGCCATAAATCGTTCAAGCGAACCCGAGATGGCCCGATGGATCATGACAGGTCGCTTCTTCGTCCCATCCTGCGCTGTGTACTCAAGCTCAAATCGCTCAGGTTGGTTGAAGTCGAGCTGGATCGTCGCCAGCTGCCAGGTACGGCCGATCGCATCAGTCGCCATGAAGTCGATCTTTGGACCATAGAACGCTGCTTCTCCCACTCCTAGCTCGTAGCTCACACCGATCTGCTCGAGCAACTCCTTGAGTGTTCCCACCGCACTCTGCCACACGTCAGCCCCACCGAGATATTTCTCCGGATGCTCTGGATCGTTCACACTCAACCGAACCGAAAGCGGCATGCCAAACGCCTGATAAAACTTGGTGATGATTTCATAGATCCCACGCGCTTCATCTTTTACCTGTTCAAGGGCACAAAATAAGTGAGCGTCGTCTTGCGTGATGGATCGCACACGTGTGAGCCCAGCGAGTTGCCCCGTGTTTTCATCACGATACACGGTTGTCACTTCTGAAAAACGAACGGGCAGGTCTCGATACGACCGAGGTTCAGACGCGAAAATCTGCGTGTGATGTGGACAGTTCATGGGCTTCAACACAAACGCATCGTCAGACTTTTTGCTCGACACATGAAATATATCATCAGCAAACTTGTCCCAGTGGCCACTGGTTTTATAGAGATCGCTTTTCGCCAAATGGGGAATATGCACACGCTCATAGCCATAAGGCTTCATGAGCGACCAGACAAACTCGTCCAGCAGCCGACGCATGGTTGTTCCTTTGGGGGTGAACAGCGGGAGACCAGAACCAACCAACGGTGAGAACGCAAACAGTCCCAGCTCTGCACCGAGTTTCCGGTGGTCGCGCTTCTTCGCCTCTTCCAACATCGCCACATGCGCAGCGAGTTCCTCTTTGGTCGCAAAGGCAACAGCATAAATACGCGTCAGCTGGTCGTTCTTCTCATCTCCTCGCCAGTACGCTCCAGCAAGCTTGGTGAGTTTGAACGACTGTGGATCGATGTGGGCAAGTGAGTCCGCATGGCCGCCACGGCACAAATCAACGTACGCGCCTGATCGATACAACGTGAGTGTCTGGCCGTCCTTGGAAAATTCATCAATGAGTTCTATTTTATATTTGTTGTCCTTGAATACAGCACGCGCCTCATCAGCAGTCACTTCCTCTCGTTCAAACGAAGAAAACGTCGGGAGTAACTCACGCATCTTCTCTTCGATCTTGGGCAGGTCTTCCTCAGAGATCGTTTTGGTAAACGCAAAATCGTAATAAAAACCGTCTTCAATGGCAGGACCGATCGTCCGTTTGGTATCCGGCCAAAGCTCCATCACAGCTGCGGCAAGGAGATGGGCCAAGGAATGGCGCAAATGCTCGAGTGATTCTTGATTCATACGAAAAGCGGTCTGGTTAATGACCGCTCTACCTTACGATACTTACTACTGAATTTCAATATAGATGTGATCCTTCAGCCGAGGGACGTGAGAGATCCAGAATGGAAAGAACTTCACCTCTACGGCGGTGGCCAGACCCTCGTGCATGAGAAGATCTGCAACCTCCTGCTCACTCATGCCCACGAACTGACTCACATCAAGGGCCTCGCTCGCCACTGAGGGAATCGCTTGAGCGGCAAAATTCACCTGAAGTGTGGCTTCTTTGTCCTCTTCGTCAACGGCGGCCAACGTCAGTTCGATCATCGTTGGATCCACCCTCACAAACGTCTGCCCTTGCCCAAGGCCCTCATAGAGTTTGCGCAAGGCGATCGATTCAATCGTCGCGCGATCAAAGAACACGCCCACGACTTTGATCGAAAGGGTCACGTCATAATTCGCTGCTTCACTTCCAGGTTCAATGCTCACACGCTGCTCTTGCACGGCTGTGAGATAGACGGCATCGGAAAACGCCTCGCCAACTTCGGTCTTCAACATGGACTGTGCATCTGATTCAAGACCTGCTTGAACTTCTGCAACGGCTTTATCAATATCTTCCTGTGAAACGATTGCCACCTTTGTGACACCACCCGTGAACGCCTCAGAACTTTCTGCAGATACAGACGTTTGTCTCACAGCTGAGAGACCAGGAATCGTAAACGTTGTCGGGAGAATATCTCCGCTGGCCCCAGGCTCGTCTGCATAGACTTCCGCTTCAACAGATCCACCAGAGGGAACGGTCACGGCATCTTTCAAACGAAACAACACTCCATCTGAGGATAGCAAACGCGTTGTCGCGACCAATCCTTGGTCAAACGATAAGGTGTTCGTGATCGTTACAAACCCCGTTGCCACACCCTCGACATCTTTGAGGGAGGCTTCATCCATGGAGGGAGTGAACGTTTGGGTTTTCCCTAAGGTTCCGGACACGACACGACCTTGAATCGCTGCATTTTCAACTCCTGTCTCACGGATCGCGGTCACAAACTCAGTTGTCACAGGTGTCTGAACCGCCGTCACATGAATGACTGCCTGAACCGTTGAGAGATACAAAACAGCTATCAAGACGACGGCAACCACAAAGACAAACGTGACGGCAATGCGCCGATAGATCATCAACGGCAGGGCGCCAGGTTCATGGATGTCGATCTCAACGGGTTTAGGCTCAACCTTCTTTACGGCTACACGTTTTTTGGTTGTGGTCTTCTTGGTGGGCATAGATGAGCAAATTATACCAATAACTTCTTGGAAAGAAAAATTCTGGTCGAATGGTCTGCCTGCCCGCCATCGGCCTGCGCCTCAGGCGCTGGCAGGCGGGGCGAGCCCCACAGAATGTTTGCGTGGGGTCGGACAGACCTGAGACCAGAATTTTTCTTTCCAAGAAGTTACTCGACCGTAACATTTTGTCTTCCGACAAGCTGTGCGATCGCGCTCACCATCGGTTCGGTGACAGACACGGCATAGTCGGTTTCAATGCGCCGCATGCGCCCACCAGACTCAACCATCAGACACACAGGCTTTGTCCCCGGAGCCGAGGTCAAAATCTCCCGCAACTGCGCGACCATTTCCTGTGTGGGCTTGCCTTGTAGGACAATCGACAGAGCCCCGCGATGGAGAATCTTTGGCGCCTCTTCCTTTGCCATCTCCTCTCGCAGTGAAGGCGTGACCCACTGCCCGTCTTTTAACATCTGTGCCAACTCTGCGAGTCCAGACTCAGGAACAGGGAGAAAACTGTTTGCGAGAATTTTTGTCTCTTCTCCTTCTCGTACAGAAACTTTTCCAGACACGAGCAGGATCGTATCCTCAACAAGAAGTGACCGAGCATCGGTGAACACACGAGGAAACACAACGACTTCCATACTCCCGCTGACATCCTGAAGTCCTACAAACGCCATGGCCTCTCCCTTTTTTGTCACGATCTGCTTCACAGACGTCACGATGCCTCCACAGCGAACGAATGTGGCATCCGCCGTGGTTGGGACATCTTTGCACGCGGTCAGATGCTCCTTTAGGGCTTCCTGCATCGGTTCACAGGGATGGGCTGAGACATACAGGCCAAGCAATTCTTTTTCCCACGAGAGTCGCTCTCGCATGGTGGCAGGCTCAGCATCCCTCAACACAAGCGTGTGACTGGCTCCTTGTGTGGAAGACGCAAATAGACTTTGTTGATTGGTCGCTTTCTCTTGTTGAACCTGTTTGTGATGAAGCAAGATGCGATCCATGTTTTCCAAAATCTGTTTACGTTCCACAAACCGATCAAGCGCCCCCACCTTTGCCAGGGCTTCCAAGGATTTCTTGTTGAACGCTCGATGAGAAATCCGACTCACAAAATCGCTCAAGTCCCGAAAAGGTCCATGGGCTTTACGCTCAGCAATAATGTTTTCCACGACTTCCTCTCCTAAATTCTTCACCACAAGCAATCCAAAACGGATTTGGGTATCGTCGATATACGTAAAATCCTTCCGTGACTCGTTGATGTCTGGCGACAGCACTTCGATCCCAAGACGCGCACATTCGTGTACAGCCTCGGCTATCTTTTCGAGGTCCCCCGACTCAGCCGTCATCAGAGCCGTCATGTACTCAGAGGGATAATTTGCCTTCAGATAGGCTGTTTGGTACGCAACCATGCCGTAGGATGCTGCATGAGCCTTATTGAATCCGTAGGCCGCAAACGGTTCGATGAGTTTCCACAGCTCTTTTGCCTGAGATTTTGGAAGGCCGTGCTCTACAAACCCTTCGATCAGTTTTACTTTCTGCTGGGCCATTTCCTCTGGAATTTTTTTTCCCATGGCCTTGCGCAGTTTGTCCGCTTCCAGCCAGGTGTATCCAGCCAGGTGGATGGCGGTCAACATGACGTCATCTTGATACACCAAAAGCCCATAGGACTTTTGTAAAAACTCCTCCATGCGTGGATCCAAAAATTGAACGAGTGCGGAATTGTGCTTGCGACGAATGTACTCAGGGATCGACTCGATCGGTCCGGGACGATACAAGGCGACCATGGCCATGATGTCTTCCACGCGCTCGGGTTTCAAATCCATGAGATACTTCGTCATCCCCTCACCTCCCAGCTGAAACACACCCATCGTGTGACCGGCGGCAAGCAAGTGAAACGTCTTCTCATCATCTACGGGAATTTCGTCTGTGACAATATTGATGCCTTTAACCGCTCGGACGAGTTCGACGGCATCCCCCAAAATCGACAGGTTGCGGATCCCCAAAAAATCCATCTTGATCAGTCCTGCGGCTTCGACCGATTTCATTTCGTATTGCGTGATGACTTTTCCTTCACGCGTATCGATCTGCAGCGGCGTAAACGCGGTGAGGGTTTGCGGAGAGATAACCACACCAGCCGCATGGATGGAGACATGGCGTGCACAGCCTTCAATACGCCGCGCCAAATCGATCATGCGTCGGACCTGAGAATCTGTATCGTATTTCTTTTTCAGATCAGGCGACTCGTTCAGGGCTCGTTCAAGCGTCATGGGAAATCCCTGTGCTCCCATGGGAACGAGCTTGGCGACCGCATCCACCATGCCGTACACAAACCCAAGCGCTCGGCCCACATCCCGCACAGAACCCCGTGCCATCATCGTTCCAAACGTACAAATTTGTGCCACCTTGTCATGGCCGTATTTTTCTCGCACGTAGTCGAGCACTTCGTCGCGTCGGTTATCAGCAAAATCCGCGTCGATATCCGGGGCGGAAGGACGCTGAGGATTGAGGAATCGTTCAAACGGAAGCTGGTAGAGCAACGGATCAATGCTCGAGATCCCAATGGAAAATCCCACGAGCGAGCCAGCCGCGCTTCCTCGTGTGGTCGTAACGATGCCGTGCTCACTACTCCACGTCAAAAAATCTGACACAATCAAAAAGTAGGGACAAAATCCTTTGGAGTCGATAATTTCGAGTTCGTATTCAAGACGCCAGATTTCTTCCTTCGTGAGTTCTCGACCCCGCTTCTCTTTCAGGTTGGCAAAGGCGCGGTCGGTAAGAACCGAACGAAAGGTCGTACCCTCTGGAATGACGAAGTGCGGAAAATTCCACTTCCCAAGTTCCAGGGTCACCTGGCAACGCTCTGCGATGAGCGCGGTATTCTCGATCGCTTCCGGGACATCAGCGAAACGCTCTTCCATATATTCCCCGCTCACCATGGACGCATCGTAATCAAACTGATTGATGCGCTCAAAGTGCTCAAGCGTCTTGCCGCCCTTGATGCAATTCAAAATTTTCCAGGCTTCGACATCCTGTGGCTTCACATAAAACGTATTCTTGGTCGCCACAAGAGGCACCTGCATCCGCTTTCCCAACGCGATGAGTTGCGTGTTCATGGCCTCTTGCTCAGCGATCTCAGGACGATCAACGAGCTCAAGAAAAAAATTTCCCTGACCAAACGTCTGTTCATACCAACGCACGGCTTGTTCTGCCTCTGTCACTTTCCCCGCACGCAGAAGCTCGTCGATCTCTCCCAGATGTCCACCTGAGAGCGCGATGAGTCCGGAGGCGTGAGCCGAAAGAAGTTCTTTATCGATTCTGGGCTTGTAATAAAATCCTTCGAGAAATCCCAAGGAGGAAAGCTTGAGCAGATTCAAGTAGCCCTCGTTGTTCTCTGCCAAACACACAAGACGATGGGGTTTGACATCGATGTGGGCGCGTTTCAACTGACGACTCTCCTGTGCCACATAAAAGTCCACGCCGATGATAGGCTTGATCCCTGCATCCTGCGCCTTTTGATAAAACTCAATCGTCCCATACAACGCCCCGTTGTCTGTGAGCGCCACAGCCTTTTGGCCGGCTTCTTTCACACGCTTCAAAAGATCCTTCACCTTTGGAAGAGCCTCAAGCAGGGAGTAGTGAGAATGCGTATGGAGATGGACGAAGCGGGACATAGCCAGATGAGCTTAGCATTCCAAGAGACGAAATTCAAAAACAGCTCCGACGCAACGTCGGAGCTGTTTTGGTCATTCTTTTTTCTTTGTTTTTTTTGATTCCTTTTGCATCTTCTTTTCGATCAAGTATTCCACCGCTTTTGTGCCGGTGTGCATGATGGCTCCCAGCGCGGTTGAGGTGTGATCGAACTTGCTGCGAATGCCATCGATCGCTTTTTCCATTTTTGAGAGCGTTTCTTGCACCAAGCTGATGGTATCGTTTGCACGTTTCATGATGCTGGCAACTTGCCACAGCAACCAAAAGACCACGGCTGAAATCCACAGCACACAGAACGCTAGAACGATGTAGAGAATCTCTAAAGGTGTGAACATAACCTCCTTGATTGAAACTTATGATCTCATTGTAGCACCAAACTCTTTTGTGAGCACGTGGCGGATCTTTTCAATCTCACGATCTACTTCTTGTGAAGTGAGCGTTCGCTCTGCCGAGCGGAACGAGAGATGAATCGCCACGGATTTTTTGCCTTCTTCAATCCCTTTTCCCTGGAAGACATCAAAGAGCTCGACATGAACAAGGAGTGACGATGCCGCACGCACCGCTGCCTCCAGAGCCCCGTAGGCTGTCCGTGCCTCTACGACAAATGCCACATCACGCTTGGCATCAGGAAATAGTGGGATGGGTGTAAAAGTCTGTCCTGCGCGAGCTCGCTGTGTGAGTTCTGTGACATTCAACTCACAGACGGCCACACGATCCATTCCCAAACTCTTTGCTGCAGGGGCATCCACCTCAGCGACAACGCCAATCTTTTTTCCGCTCACAAGGATATCCGCGCATCTGGCCGGGTGCATCCAAGATGCAGGAGGCGTTGGAGTAAACTCAACGGCACATCCCTCTTGCGAGAGAAGATCATGCATCATCGTTCGAACATGCACAAACGGGGACTCATCCCCATGAGCCGAATACGCCACCGCTAAGTGATACGGCTGCAAAGGCAAACGACCTTTTTGCCCGTCTTCGTCACCTTTCCTTTCCCCAAAAAATACGCGATCGATTTCAAACAAGGATACGTTTGGAAACGAATGCTGATTCATGGCCACGGCTTCCAAAAGATTTGGCAGCAGCGAACGGACTAGATACGGACGATCAGAGGCAAGAGGATTCGCGAGTTTCAAATGCTCTTTTGGATCGAAACCAAGCGCAGCGAGCGTCTGGGGAGACACGAACGCGTACCGATAGACTTCTGTTGAGGCGAGCTCTGAGGCAAGCGTATGCCGCAGTCGACGGGAGAGTAAACGCACTGGATCTTGGACAGGCGGTGCGATCGAAAAGGATGGCAGCGAGGAGACGATGCGATCGTATCCCCAAATACGCGCCACTTCTTCGATCAAGTCTTCTTTGATCGAAACGTCTTTTGTGGCACGCCAAGATGGAATGGTGACGCTCAGGTGTTTTGCTTTTGTTTTCACAGTGAATCCAAGCCTAGACAGGATATCGGTTATCTCTTTTGTAGAAATCTCCACGCCAAGAAATCCACTCACGTCTGATACTGAAAGCGAAAGAATCACCGGCTTTGGCTTTCGAGGAAACACGTCAACGATCTTGGATGCGACTCGAGCACCAGGACAGAGTTTTGACATGAGCTCAACCGCGCGAGAAAGCGCCAAGGCACACAGCTCAGGATCCAAGGACTTCTCAAAACGCGCTGAGGACTCAGAACGCAGTCCTAACTTCATGGAAGTCTTGCGCACACTCACCGGCGAAAAATTTGCCGATTCAAACACGATGCGAGTCGTCTTCTCGCTCACGCCACTGCCCTCACCTCCCATCACTCCTGCAATCGCCATGGGCTTTTCACGGTTGGCGATCAGAAGCATCTCCGTGCTCAGCTGATAGGTTTTCTCATCTAGCGCCGTAATCTTTTCTTTTGGTTTGGCTGAGCGGACAACAATGCTCTCACCCAACACATCCGCATCAAACGCGTGCATGGGCTGACCGAGTTCGAGCATCACCGCATTGGTCACGTCCACGACATTGTTGATCGATCGCACACCGCAAGACGACAATCGTACTCGCAACCACTCAGGTGATGGAGCGACCGTGATCCCGTCCATCGCAAGAGCCATATAACGCGGGCAGAGTCCTGGCTCATCGATCACAACAGAGAGATTGATCCCTTTACCTGGCTTCAATCGTTGTAGACGAGAGGATACAAGAGGAATGCGATACAACGCGGCCACTTCGCGTGCCATGCCATAGTGTCCCATCAGATCAGGACGGTTGGTAAGAGACTTATGCTCGATATCAAACACAACATCATCCCGACCAAGTGCTTTTGAGAGTGGTGTTCCTGCCTTGTCCGAAATTGCACTGAGATCCATGATCTCGTGTTCGCCTTCGCTGCTCTTTTCAATCCCGATTTCGATCCCAGCACAAATCATGCCCTCACTTTTTTCCCCACGAATCTTCGTAGGTGCTAGCTCTACCAACTCACCTTCCCCATGCCATTTCACTCGAGCGCCCGGCAACGCCACCGCGACCTTCATGCCTTCTGCCACATTCGTGCCTCCGCAAACAATCTGCGTTTCTCGTGAACCAACATCCACGCGACATAACTTCAGTCGATCAGCGTTTGGGTGGAGCAAGACGGCCTTCACAACTCCCACGACCATCTTATCCATGGCCTGTGCTTGATCGATCACCTTCTCGACTTCCACCGTAGAAAGCGTAATCCTCTTGGCCAAATCAAAATCTGAGACCCCTTTGGGGAGCTTCACAAACTCTGACAGCCATTTTTTTGAAATCAACATAGTGAGATGTTTGATCTGTGCAAAACGATGCCTGTTCTCCTCAGGACCTGTCCGACCCCACACAAACATTCTGTGGGGCTCGCCAGGCCGTTCGTCGAACATTCATCGTTTTGCACAGATCAAAATTGATTCAAGAAACGCAGGTCGCCACTTTCAAAAAGTCGAATATCGTCAATGCCATACTTGAGCATCACCAAGCGCATGAGTCCAAACCCAAACGCAAATCCGGAATGCGTCTGAGGATCTACTCCCCCCTCGCGCAACACGTTTGGATGGATCATGCCAGCTCCAAACACTTCGAGCCAACCGGATTTCTTACACAATCGACACCCATCGCCCTTGCAAAGATAACACGTGACTTCGCCATTCACACCTGGCTCAACGAATGGATAAAATTTGGGACGTAGACGGATCTTCGTCTCTTGCCCATAGAGATGTTTCCCCACGGCCTCCAGCACCCCCTTCAAATGCGCAAACGAAATGCCGCGGTCAACGACCACACCTTCAATCTGATGCAAGGTATGTTCGTGGCGGACATCGGTCGCTTCGTTTCGAAAGCAACGTCCAGGAACAATCATCCGAAGTGGCACGCCATACTCTCGCATGCCGCGGATTTGCACCGGCGAGGTATGCGTTCGCATCACTACTCCCTCATGACCTTTCACATAAAACGTATCCTGCATATCGCGAGCTGGATGGGTTGGAGGGATGTTGAGCGCCGTAAAGTTAAAAAAATCACTTTCCATTTGCGGGCCGTCAGCCACAATAAACCCCATCGACGTAAACAAATCCTCAAGGTCCTCCCGCACCTGCGTAATCGGATGCAGATGTCCTTTTGGATGTGACGTCATCTCTGGCTGTGTGACATCGATCCACTCCCCTGAAGCCTTCGATGCCAAGGAAGCCTTCGATGCCATTTCGATTGCCTCCGCGTACGCCGTTTCGATCGCCTCCTTGACTTCGTTCACCATCGCCCCCACCAGCTTGCGCTCCTCCTGTGCCAAACTCGCCATGTCTTTCATGGCCGCATTCAGCTTTCCACGGCGACCCAAAAATTCTGTCTTGAGTTGTTCAAGTGCATCGCGATCTGTCACCTTCGCCACAAGATGCAAAAAATCTTTTTTGACGTGTTGAAGCTGCTCCTTCATATCGAAATGAGATTTTTTATCGCTCCCAAGATCTCGTCACTAAACGTCACCAGGTCTTTATAGGTCACCAGCACGACCAAGACCATCAGGAGCATGAACCCGAGATTGTGTGCGGCGATCTCAACACGTTGGTTCACAGGACGACCACGAAGTTTCTCGAGAAAGAGGAACAACACCCGTCCACCATCAAGCGCTGGGAAAGGAAAGATGTTGATGATCGCCAGGTTAATCGACAGGATCGCGGTGAACTGGAGCAGATACACGAAGCCCATGGCCGCGACCTGTCCGGTCATCACCGCAATGCCAACCGGACCGGAAAGATCAACACCAACGTGCTGTGTGATAATGAGATCACGAATCAAACCATAAAAGGCGGCGACAACTTCGCCGGTAAGTTGAATCGTCGTCCACACACCCTGACCGATCGCCTGAAAAAACGGATACGAAACCAAACCCGTTGTCACGAATGCCAGACCAACGCCCGTGGTGTCAACGCTTTCGAGATACTCACTCGTCAGAGCAGAGGTCGAATACGTCCCATCGGACTTCTGCACCACAAGTTGGATACCTTCACTTGAATGCTGCGCCATGTATTCACGCGCCTGTGCATCAGAAACAAAGACCTGGCCGTCCACGGAAACAATCTCGTCACCCGCGACGATCCCAGCGACCGCAGCCGGTGAACCATCGACGACTTGCATGACCGTGATTGCTTCCTCAGAAACCCGAGCACTGTTTGGCAGTGTCTCATCAACCACGCTTGGGAGACCACTCATGTACCCGATCGAAAACAGCACCATCGCGAGCAAAAGATTCATGGCCACACCTGCCACCAGGACGAGAAATCGCTGCCAGGCTTTTTTTGAGGCAAAGCTGTCGTGATCTCCTG
This sequence comes from Candidatus Uhrbacteria bacterium, assembly GCA_023246355.1. GTDB lineage: Bacteria > Patescibacteriota > Patescibacteriia > UBA9934 > GWF2-40-263 > JACRJW01. Next base: position 69,991 of record JAHFIQ010000001.1, read on the forward strand.
CATGCTCTCCAGACTCGCCTTTGATCTTCACGAAACCTCCCAGCGGAATCCAGTTGATCGAATACATCGTCTCCCCACGCTGCACTCCCCACAACCTTGGCGGAAATCCAAACCCAAATTCTTCCACCTTCATGCCCATCCGTTTGGCCACAATAAAATGCCCAAACTCGTGTACGAAGACGAGAAGCGAGAGAACAAGAATGAATAGCAAGAGTGTGCCCATAGTTACTTTGTCACTCGCACAAAATATCTTTTTCCTTTTTGAATGAGGGCGCCAGAATCTACCACACGCTCCTGATCCTCAACCACGACATCGTTTACTTTCACTCCCCCTCCATCGATGAGACGCCGCGCGTCGGTCTTTGAGGAAGCAAAACTGACTTCGACAAGGAGATCTAAAATCTTCATCGAGCCTTTTACGCGAACCTCCTGAATTTCCTCAGGTGTTTCTTTTTTTTGAAACAGCTGATCGAAACGATCGGACGCGGCTTGTGCCTCTTTGTCTCCATGATAAAACCCAACGATCTTACGAGCCAAGCGTGCTTTCAGATCTCGCGGATTCACTTCTTCACGAATGAGGGATTTGGAAATCGCCACGACTTCGTCCATAGGCACATCCGTGAGTAATTCAAACCCGCCGACGATCATCCCATCGGTCCAGCTCATCACTTTGCCAAACATCTCGTCGCTGGAATCGGCGAGTGTGATCATGTTGCCTTCGCTCTTACCCATCTTTTTTCCTGTGGGATCCGCGAGGAGCTTATCGGTGATGACGAACTTTTCCTTACCACGCATGGCTTTCATCAGATCGCGGCCGGCAAGCATGTTAAATGTCTGATCATTTCCACCGACTTCTCCGTCTACGTCCATCGCAACACAATCGTAGCCCTGCATGAGTGGATACAGAAATTCGTGCAGATGAATCGGCTTGCCTTCCTTCATCCGATTTTCAAACATATCGCGTTCAAGCATTTGTTGAACGGTAAAATGCGCAGCGACTTCGATTACTTCGTTAAAGTTGAGCTTGCTGAGCCACTCAGAGTTGTACTTGAGCTCTACCGGGTTCTTTCCACCGAAGTCTAAAATTTTACTTGCTTGCTGTTTGTAGTGCTCTGCATTTTTGAGTACCTCCTCTCGTGTCAGACGTTTGCGCGCCGCTGATTTGTCTGTTGGGTCACCGATCATGCCGGTAAAATCGCCGATGAGCAGAATCACCTTGTGGCCTAGATCTTGAAACTGTCGAAGCTTGCGCAGTTGAATCGAGTGGCCGATGTGGAGATCTGGTCCTGTTGGATCAATGCCAAGATAGAGTGAAAGCGGTTTGCCTTCTTTGAGACGCGACTCCAAAAACTCGGGCGACGGATAGACATGTTCCACTCCCCGCGTGAGCAGCTCTTCGATTTTTTGTGGATCAGTTGAGACGGCCATAGATTACTTCCCCAATCGTTTTTTATCTTCAGATTTTTGTAGATAATTCTTCTTTGAGACGACAGAACGACCAAGGCGTTTCTCCAGATTCTTTCTTGCCCCTCCAGCGATATCTCCACCAGCCTTAGCGTCCGCACGCAATTTCTTTACCCCTTTTGAATCTTCTGTACGGTGAATTTCCGTTGTCGCTCGCTCACCAAGCATGTTGAAAATAAGTTCAAAGTCATCCATGTGATCACGTAGGTTTTCCCGCTTGAGACCTTTGAGTTTTTTATACTCACTTGGCGTAACGCCAAACGTGGCTTTGGAAATTTCCGCAGTCAAAATTTCATAATCTTGTCGATCTTTCGCCCCTCGATTTTTCCATTCTTCCGTAAGCTCCTCACGAATAACAATGCCACGCATTCTTTTTTCTATCCAGTCTTCATTGTAGCCCTTAAGTTTGTAGAGCATCCTCGTCCTTTTTGTGGCCAGCTCTGGATTTTCAATTTCCTGCACTCGTTCATATCCAACCTTTGCCAACCAACGCTTAAAAGGTTCGGCTTTGGGGGATGGAATCGACTGAATGAGACGAAAAATACCTTCTGTGTCAGCACAGTCGGTTTCGTACTTTTTGCCGTCTGATGCTTCCAGTTTCAGTTGTCTACAAATTGTAGACAACTGAAACTGGCTTTCATCATGAACCCTAGCTTTCATCGCCGTCCAGTACTTACTGGGTTGAGAACTGTCTGTCAGTGCTTCAATAACATCCACAACCGAAAACCACCACTCCCCCTGATGGAGCGTCCTTCGAATTTTCTTTCCCTTAAACAGGGCAATTTTTTGGATGTTCGTTGAATCCATACTACTTTAGAGGAGCGCAAGCCATTCACGAATCAATTTCTTCGTGTCCTCTGGTCCTTCCACGGCAATGGTGTCGATCCCTGTGCGCTTCACCGGTTCATCGTTACCGCCTTCATACAGAGCGTCGCCCGTAAAAATCATTTTTTGAACATCCACGCCAAGGTGATCGACCATCTGACCAATGCCATAGCCTTTGTCAATGCCTTTCATCGTGACATCAATGGAAGACTTCCCAGGCACTTTCACTTCAAATTCTGGTAGGTACTCCTTGAGTCTCGCTACGATTTCCCATCTTCGATCCTGGGGAGAACCTTTATACGCCTCCTTCAACTCAACTGGGGCTTGTTGACCGAGCGCCGAAAACGTCACTTGCGTTCCACGATCCTCGATGACCTGACCATATGTTTTTTCTGGATGCTTATAGTGAATATCCTTGAACGCCATTTCGAATGCATTTTTAATTTTGGTCCGTTGCTCGATCGAAAGCTGATGAGAATAGACTGTTTTCCATTCTCCATTTTCATACCGCAAAAAATGAGCACCGGAGGTCGGAAACAAAAACAAATTGCCAAAAAGATTCTCATGCCCCTGAAGACTCTTCAATAGTTGCTCTTCCGTCACGGGAAACCATCCACCCCCAATGACCGCGACTTTCCGTTTTTTTAGCAACTCTGAGAAGAGACCAGCCATTTCTGCATCCATTGGAGTCTTGCTTCTGTTTAATGTTCCATCGAAGTCAAACACGAACAATTCCTTTTGACGAATATCACGAGTCATAATTGACGATTGTGGCTGAATCACGTACGATTTAAGAGAATTAAACATCAATTTCTATGGAACTCCTTTGGGCTCTTGTCATTGTTGTCGTCCTGCTCGCTGTGTGGCTCATTCTAACATACAACGGGCTGGTCACCTTCCGAAATCGGGTGGAAGAAGCCTGGAGTGATATCGAAGTGCAGATGAAGCGTCGCTATGACCTTATCCCCAACCTGGTAAATACGGTGAAGGGCTACGCCGGTCACGAAGATAGTGTTTTCACAAAGGTCACCGAGGCTCGAGCCGCTGCCATGGGAGCCAGAACCATGAAAGAACATGCTGCCGCTGAGAACATGCTCACCGACACGTTGAAATCTCTTTTTGCTGTCTCGGAAAGTTATCCTGCTCTGCAAGCCTCACAAAACTTTTTGCAACTCCAACACGAACTCACGGACGCGGAAGACAAAATCCAAGCCTCTCGCCGTTTCTACAACACCAATGTCCGCGACTACAACACCAAGCTCCAAGTGTTCCCAACCAACCTGATCGCTCCCACATTTGGATTTACCAAACGCGAATTCTTCGACGCACCAGACGTGGCGCTTGAGACTCCTGTCGTAAAATTCTGAGTTTACGAATCAAGCATGAGTGGCACGGTGTCTGCCCCTGATCGGCAGCGCAGCGCCAGCGAGCACCGGCAGGGTCTGCACCGTGACGAGGCTCATGCTTGAACGGAAACTCCTGATATGTACTCCCAAATCGACGCCAACAAACGCAAGACCTGGCTGCTCATTTCACTCTTTACAATTGTGATCGTGGGATTGGGTTGGTTCTTTGGTGAATACACAGGCGCTGGCAACGTCGGCATTATCGTGGCTGTGCTTCTGGCAACGTTCATGAACCTGACGGGATACTTCTGGGGCGACAAGGTGGCGCTCGCGTCCTCAGGCTCAAAAGAAATTCAAAAAACGGACAACCCACGTCTCTACCGCATGGTGGAAAACCTCGCCATCACCTCGGGCATGGCCATGCCAAAAGTCTATGTGATGAACGATCCCTCTGCCAACGCCTTTGCCACAGGACGGGATCCGGAACACGCTTCTGTCTCGGTGACCACAGGGCTTTTGGACATCATGGACGACAATGAATTGGAAGGCGTCCTTGCCCACGAACTGTCACATGTTAAAAACTACGACATCCGCGTGATGACCATCGTCATCGTGCTCGTGGGTATCGTGCTGCTCCTCTCGGATATTCTGATGCGCACCATGTTCTGGGGTGGTCGCGATCGCGACAATCGTGGAGGCGGCATCCTCTTGATCATTGGGCTCGTGCTGGCGATCCTGTCTCCGTTTTTTGCCGAGCTCATCAAACTCGCTGTCTCACGCTCTCGTGAATACTTGGCCGATGCCTCTGGCGCCATGCTCACGCGCTATCCGGAAGGCTTGGCAAAGGCGCTTGAAAAAATTGCCCTTCATGATCGTCCTCTTAAACGCGCCAACCACGCCACGGCCCATCTGTTCCTCGCCAATCCCTTCGATCCTCATGTCACAAAAAAGTTTGAACAGCTGTTTTCCACACATCCACCGATCGAGGAGAGGATTGCGAAGTTGAGAACGATGATATAAAGGTGGAATAGGTGGACAAGGTAGACAAGGTGATCCCCGACTCCGAACTCCGAGCACCTTTTCCACCACATCCACCTTCCCACCTCTTCCACCTTCCTTATGCCTCAGGACATCGTCGACAAATTTTCTTCCCACTTGAAAAACGTCCTCACTCGAGCGCTGTGTTTGGTTGTGGAAACAGATCAGAAAGCCATCCACCCAGAACATCTCTTGTGGGCTATGGGAACACAAAAAGGCTGTATCGGCGCAGAGATTCTAAAAAAATCTGGAGTGAAGCTCGTGGAGCTGAAAAAATTGGCCGGTGTGAGACAGGTCGTTCATCCACTGACAGCTGGCAGTGATCTCTCCCTCCATCTTTCACAAGACGCCAAACGCATGGTGGAAAAAGCGGTACTCACGGCCAACATGTATGGCCACCGCTATGTAGGAACGGAACATTTGCTCTCGGGCATCCTTCAAATTGAAAGCCCGACCACACAACAATTTTTCCATGAGCAGAACACGGACATGAAAGAGCTGCGTTCACAACTCGCGATCGTTCTCAAAAGCACCTCCCGATTTCCAGATCTCACCGAAGCTCCCAAAGGCGGACAAGCAGTTGTGGCACAACCTGGCGCCCAGACAAAAGAGACAGGACAACCACAAGAGAAAAAAATTTCCGCGGTGGAATATTTTAGTGTGGAACTCACCACAAAGGAAGCTCAGAAACGGATCGATCCGGTGATTGGTCGCGACAGGGAGATAGAACGACTCATGGAAATTTTGTGCCGTCGCACAAAAAACAATCCTCTCCTGCAAGGTGAACCAGGCGTTGGCAAAACAGCGATCGTCGAGGGTCTTGCCAAAAAAATCACGCAAGGGGATGTCCCGCCCGTCCTGGCTCACAAACGCATTTTTGCTCTCGACATGGCGCTCGTGGTCGCTGGCACCATGTACCGAGGCGAATTCGAAGGACGACTCCGCCAAATCGTTGATGAAGTTAAACAAGACCCTGAGATGATTTTATTTATCGACGAAATTCACTCCATCGTCGGTGCGGGTTCTGCCTCAGGCTCTCTGGACGCGGCGAATATTTTGAAGCCGGCCCTTGCGCGCGGCGAAATTCGTTGCATCGGTGCCACCACGCCTGGAGAGTTCAAAAAATACATCGAAAGCGACAGTGCTCTGGAGAGACGATTCCAATCGGTCTATGTCGAAGAACCCAGCCGTGAAAAAACCATTGAGATCCTCGAAGGCGTGGCTCCCCACTTTGAACAGTTTCATCGTGTACGAATTTCTCACGAAGCCATTCGCGAGGCAGTGAATCTCTCCGAACGCTACATCCAAGATCGCCAGCTCCCAGACAAGGCGATTGATCTGATCGACGAAGCCGCTGCTGCCACGCGTGTCCGCGATACCCATCCCGCTCCGTTACAAAAAGAACGCGCCCTCTTTGATGCCCTCGACCAGGTCAAAGAACTCAAACGCCAGGCGGTCGTGGAAGAACGATTCTTCGAGGCCATGGAACTCAAAGCCCAGGAGGACCGCACCCAAGCCCATTTGGCCTCGTTGCGCATTGAAGAGGATACGTCTCCCATCCCTGTGATCACCGAGCAGGACATTGCTCGCGTTGTTTCACGTGCCACGGGTATTCCACTGGATGGAATCTTGGAACAGGACTTGAGCGAGCTCATGCGCCTTGAAGATAAGATGCGTGCTTCCGTGCTTGGCCAAGACGAAGCGCTGAGCATCGTTGCTGGAGCCCTGCGACGAGCCAAAGCTGGCATGGCTCATCCCAAACGCCCGCTCGCATCGTTTTTGTTCTTGGGACCTTCCGGTGTCGGAAAAACAGAACTGGCCAAAACCGTTGCCGACCTGTTGTTCCACTCCAAAAATAATTTCATCAGACTGGACATGTCCGAGTACTCAGAAGCCTTCACGATGTCCAAACTCATCGGCGCCCCGGCTGGATACATCGGATACAAAGAAACATCAAACCTCACCGATCGTGTGAAGCAACGACCCTACTCCGTTGTGCTTTTTGATGAAATCGAAAAAGCCCATCGCGATGTGCAGAACCTGCTTTTGCAAATCCTCGAGGAAGGTGAACTCGCCGACGCCACGGGTCGCACGGTCAATTTCAAAAATACGGTAATTATCTTAACCAGCAATGTCGGACTTGAGCGCTTTGAACAAGGCGAGATGGGATTCATGGGAAGCGATGGCGATCGCACCATCACCCTCAACGCTGATCTCCAAAAAGAACTCGCTGAGCGCTTTCGCCCGGAACTCTTAAATCGTCTGGACCACACTTGCGTGTTCAAACTTCTCACACCAGAGACACTCACAGCCATTGCCAACAAACAACTTGAGGAACTCGTGAGCCGCCTCAAAGAACAAGGCCTCACACTCACCATCCACGAGAGCGTCGCCGCCCACCTCGCCAAACAGGCCGATGCAAAATCCGGCGCCCGCCAGTTGAGATCCCTCATCCAAAAAGACATTGAACACAAAATTGCGGAACAATTGAGCCAGAAACATCGACCTCGAGCGTTTAACATTAAACTCAAAAACAAAAACATCGTCGTCACAAAAAACTATGCCAACACGTGAAGTCGACCAGCTCATCGATCAGCTCATACAACTTGGTGAGGACAAAGAAGAACTCAATTTTTATCGAGACATTTTTGACGATCTTGAGGAACCCGCACAAAAGGATATCCTCGACAATCTTAAACAAGAAATCAAAGATCTGCTCGCCGCGGCATAGCTATGGGAAAGGAGGCACAGCAACAGGTCATGGATCAGGCTCAAGCAAGACGCCAGGAAACATTCATGGCGGGGCTTATTGCAGGCATGAAAAAAGACCCAAGCTCCAGAGGTGCTCTCATGGCACTGGGTCGAACAGGCATTGGTTCTGCGATCATCGACCTCACTCCGTTTTTGGGAGGCATCAAACAAATCAACGAAAGCATTGACGGCGAACGAACCACTGGAGAAAAACTCAGTGGAAAAAAACGGATCATTCATGGTCTGGTAGGCGCAGGAAGCCTGGTATTGGATTTCACAGGAATAGGAGAAGGGGTAGAACTGCTGAAAGTTGGTGGAAAATCTGTCGGGCTTGTGAAAGGCGTTGCTTCTAAACTCGCGGGTCGAGGTGCAACCAAGTCTGCTGCGCTTTTTGAAAAATCAGCCGCCTTCATGGTGAAAAACCCTGAGCTCGTCGCGGCAGGAGAAAAAGCCGCACAGAATCACATCGATGACGCCATCCGGTATACCAGCAAAGCTTCCAAAAGCGATGCGCGCAAAACACTCAAAGAGGAAGCTTCTAAACACCTACCACCAGAAATAGCTGGTGCTCTGATTGATGCAGGGGAAGCCAAACTCAGAGGATCTGTCTTCCCTTCTGGTGGCCAAACATCGCCCACAAGCAGTCCACTGAATTTGGAATCCGCGCGCAAAGCGGCATTGACAGCGAGACGTGTGCAAAGCTTTGCACAGCAGGCGCCTGCTGTATCCGCACAGACACTCTTTTCAGAATCCTCTCAAAATCAGATAAGCGTGAGCGCACAAAAACAAGAGGCACCGAGCGATCAAACGCAGACGACGGAGAGTGTGACAAAACAGGAGATCATGGAAAAAGCGCAGAGCGGGCGTGTCAAAACATTTCTGGCTGCCAGAGCAAAAGGCACAGTCATGTCAGTCGTGTCTGGTGGAACGTGGTTCATTGTAAAAAGAGTAGGTCAAAATAAGGTTGCCTCTGCCGTCATGGATCTCGTGCCATTTTTGGGAGGAATCAAACAACTAAGCGAAGCCGTCGATGGAAAGACAACCACAGGTGAAAAACTCGTCGGAAAAAAAAGGATCATTCATGGTCTTGTGGGCGTCGTGAGTTTCGGATTGGATTTCACGGGTGTTGGAGAGGTGGCCGAGGTGGTAAAAGGAGCTCGCATCGCCGGAAAATCAACGGGATTCATGACGCGTTCAGCTGGGGTACTCAGTGCACGCGGCGCAACGAAGTCTGCGGCATTAGCAGAAAAATCTGCAGCTTTCATGGCACGCAATCCAGAGTTAGTCAAAGCGGCCGAAAACGTTGCTGAAAAACACCTAGACGATGGAATCAAGTATGTTCGTACTGCTTCCAAAAGTGATGCGCGTAAGACCCTCAAAGAGGAAGCTTCCAAGTTCATGCCTCCGGCCGTTGCCGAAATCATCGTTCAAGCAGGTGAAGCAAAAATGAGAGGGGCTCCCATTCCTTCTATCTCTGATTCCGCTCGCAAGGCCGCACTCAGTGCCGCAAGAGGATCCAAACCTTTACAGATGCCCGCCCATCAGCAACTTCGCATTCCACCAACTCCACGTGCACGTGACGAAGAGGAAGAGGAACAAGAAGCGCAAGAACAGGAACAGGCAGTGCTCTACGAGCAGGCACTTCTGAGCCACCTGATCCAATCTAAACGCAGCAAAGAGACAGAAGATGATGAAGAAGAGAAAAAAACGCTCGCACAAAAAGGCAAACGTGCTGCCGTGCGGTATGTCTTTAAACAGGCGATGCGACGCGGATTTATTTTTCTGCTTGACTTTATCGCTGCAGCGTGCGACCTCTCGAGTGCGGGCATATCGTTTGTCATCGACATCTTCATCTACGCCTTCACGCTCGGTTACTTGAACCTAGAAATGATCTATGGAAGATGGATCGCGAAAGGCAAAAGTAAAATTATCTCTCCGACTTCCTGGTTTCCGATTCCCATGGTCGTTGATCCAGAGGCGATTATTCTACAAAGTTTCATCATAAGCATGGATATTGCTTTAGGAGTCGCTGTGGTCGTCATGGGAGCTGGTGGCATGTGCATCTTGCATGATTACGTGACGCTTGTCTCAGATCCGGTAGCCGTAGGGACAGCCTTGGCGTCTGGCAACGTCGGAGATATGTGCTTGGGTGGTATAATGTCACTAGTCATCAATGGCATATGAGTGAGCGCACAAAAAAACTTCTGCTGGTTGGAGGATTTATTCTGTCCGTTTTTCTCATTGCCTTCGTTCTCTATAAACTTTTTTTCAAAGGAATCGTGCCTGAAGCAAGCGTTGAACCGACCGTAGAAGCTCCTGGTGAACTTCCGACCTCAGGCGAAGGCGCTCCGGGTGTGACCACAGAAGAACCAACCGGAACAACAGGACTCCAAGAAGCCGACGAGGTCGCCCATGGCGGACTGACCCAGACCGTGGAACTCACGACCGGCGCTGTCTACAACGCGGTGTTGAGTGGTGATGGATCAAGCATCAACTACTACAATGCCAGCGACGGACGTTTTTATACCATCAACGCCGATGGCGAAGTCGTCGCACTTTCTGACAAACAATTTCCCGAAGCCGAAAACGTCGAATGGAACAAGGATTCTGAAAAGGCCTTAATCGAATTTCCAGACGGAAGCAACATCATCTATGACTTCAGTGCGGAAAAACAAGTCACCCTTCCCAATCACTGGGAGGACTTTGATTTCTCCCCGACGTCGGACGAAATCATTGGCAAAAGCGTGGCTCTGGATGAAAGCAATCGCTTCTTGGTGATTGCCAGCGACGACGGTTCCCAAGTCCAGGCGATTGCCGAGCTTGGAGAAAATGAAGATAAGGTCGACATCAACTGGTCGCCAAACGACCAAGTGGTTGCCTTTGCCAACACGGCTAGCTCAAGCTCCAGCGGAGTGGATCGCCACGTCATCTATCCTGTTGGCAAAAACCAAGAAAACTACAAAGGCTTAGTTGTCGAAGGTCTCAACTTTGATTCCCTCTGGTCCCCCAACGGGAAACAACTCCTCTACTCAGTGGCGGGCGACTATAGCGACAACAAGCCACTCCTATGGATCGTCGATGCCACCGCTTCCACGATGGGAGACAACCGATCGAGTCTTGGACTCAATACCTGGGTGGATAAATGCTCCTGGTCTTCTGCCTCGACGGTCTACTGTGCTGTGCCCATTGACCTGCCAGCAAACGCTGGTCTGCAGCGTTCCTTGTATCAGGATCTCCCCGACGCGTTGTACAAACTTGACCTCACCAGCAACTCGGCTCGACTCATTGCCATTCCTGAGGAGGAGACATCCATGAGCGACCTTTGGGTGTCTGATGATGAATCGATGCTGTATTTCACCAACACAAGCGGACAGTTGGAACTTCTCAAATTAAAATAGGTTCTTCTTCAAAAGTTATTTTTTTGTCGAAAGGGCTGGCGAGCCCCACAGAATGTTTGTGTGGGGTCGGACAGACCTGAGACGAAAAAATAACTTTTGAAGAAGAACCCATCGTATGTCCCATCGCTGGCTTACATTTTTATCGATCACGGTTCTAGGAATCATTGTCTTTATTTTTTTTGGACTTCGCCTTCGACCGATTGAAATCCCAAGAATCGAAACAACGGCTGTGGTTGGTTCCCAAACCGAACCGACCGTCACCTTTGTGAATCCCTCCAAGGGAGCCAAAGACGCAGCCGTGACCCTGGTGGTCTTTTCTGACTTTCAGTGCGATGCGTGCGCCTCACTCGCTGACTCACTAGACGTCATCCTAAAAACCTATCCCGATGACGTACGACTCGTTTGGAAAAACCTCCCCAATGAATCTCTCCATCCCCTGGCCACCCCTGCTGCCATTGCGGCACACTGCGCCGCAGAGCAAGGGAAATTTTGGGAATATCACGATGAACTTTTTCAGAAACAGGCCTACCTCTCAGAATCCATCTTCACCCAAATCGCCAGCTCGATAGGACTGGATGTCGAGAGCTTTCAGTCGTGTTATGACCAGCGTGACACGCTTCCGATCGTCACAAAAGACTATGAAGAAGGCTTAGCGCTGGGTCTTACCTCCACTCCTTCCCTCTACATTGGGAATCAGCTCCTGATCGGTGCTCTGGATGTCCAGGAACTCCTCTCGGTTGTTGAAGAGCAGCTGAGCGCACCGTAGCTATGACGCGTCGACTTCCCATCCTGCTGTTGACTCTGCTCTGGCTCGGCTTTTTTTGTTTGACGAGTCCTGCCTTGGCACAGGATTCGACCTCAACAAACGATCTTGTTCCTAATCTGAGCATCGACATTCCTGGCGTGTCGTTTTCCAGTATCCTCTCAGAAGGCGGGGTGCTGCAAATCAACTTTCTGCAAGACTACATCGCTGGCGTCTACAAATTTCTGCTTGGCATCGGCACACTCATTACGATTGTCATGATCATGATCGGCGGGCTGCAATACACCCTGGCGGCAGGAACAGGAGACGTGAAAAAGGCACAGGAGAGAATTCGCAACGCGGTCACCGGTCTCACGCTTCTGTTATGCGTCTATCTGATTTTGGCGTCTATCAATCCTCAGCTGGTGATCTTCAAACCTCTGCGTGTGTTGAATGTCGAAGGTCTGGAACTGGAAAAAGGAATAAACAGCAACGAGGGATTAAGCAGCTCCTCCTCAAGTGGGGGATCTTCATCTTCTTCTTCCAGCGCGGCAAAGAGCACGTGTGAAACAATAAGCGAAACAGCAAAAGCAGAAGGAACCTGTGAAATAACTCAAGAGGTTATTTCTCCCATTGGGGAAGCGCCCGTTTGTGACAGCAACAGTCATTGGACAGATGAAACAGGCACCTTCAAAGACTACTCAGAAATCACGGAACTCGATTTTGCTGCAGGATTCGGCGTGGCCATCATGGCACCGATGGATGGAACGGTTTCCTACATTGTGGGGCAGGACACGAAATGTGGAAACTGGATTACCCTCACAGGTTCAGGCGATGCCGCTGGCGCACAAATCAGCTTCTGTCATGTCGCAGACTTTGTGGACGACGCCGGAGAATACCACGATAATACCGCTGTCTCCCAAGGTGATACCATTGGTCATACAGGGGGTGTCTGGTGCAAGGGAGAAACGCCTCCCACGGACTGGGATCCGGATGGAAGTGCAACCTATGTTGACGGGACGGCTTGCACAGATCCGACGACCGCAGAAAACTGCAATTGCCAAACCGTTCTCCAAGCAGGGCTTTCAAAAAAAGCTCACCTGCACATGCAATGGCACCGCGGTGGAGACCTGCTCGCTTGTTTGGAAGACTTCTAACTATGAGACGTAACACTGTCATCTTTCTGGCTCTCATACCGATGATGCTATTCATCGGACTTTTTGGGCATCCAGTGCATGCAGCGAGCACTTCGTCTTCTTCCCTCATCAAACCCACCCTCGCGATCGATATCCCGACGGTGACGTTTAGTGATGGGGAGATCGACGGCGATACGATCAAAATCAATTACCTGGGCGACTACATTGCCGGTGTGTACAAGTGGCTGCTAGGCTCTGCGACCTTGATCGCGATCGTCATGCTCATGATCGGCGGGCTGCAGTACACCATCTTTCAAGAAGACAAGGCAAAGACCCGGATCAAAAATGCCGTTACGGGACTCGTGCTTCTGCTTTCCACGTACTTGATTCTTGCCACGATCAATCCACAACTTGTTATTTTTAAACCACTCAGTATCCAAAACATTCCTGAGGTCCCCTTGGAAAACCTTGAAGTAGAATTCAGTAGCGACACGACGACGAGCACCTGTACAGGAAGTGACTGCGTAGGGGTCTCTCACTATCAAGACTGTATGATCGAACAATACGGTGGAAGTCCAGGTGCTGTCCGGGCGCAACTCGTGCCAGTTACCGTTGACTACGCCGGGCACACCGGAACCTACTACGTCCATCAAAAAGTACAGGCGAAATTTCAAGCGGTGTTCGATGCTATTGCTGCTTCAGGGACGACCTATGATATTACAAAAAGTATAGGAATCTTTAATTGGCGCGCCGTAACAGCTAAGCCGAAATACTTAAGCAACCACTCATGGGCAACGGGAATCGACATTAACCCTGATACAAATCCCTATTGTTCAGCAGAATGTTTCGATAGTGACGCTAGCACGAAATGTTTCTGCGTTGGTGCAAATTGTCAGACAGACTGCCCAGCTGGAAAATACGACCTACCCAAAAAAGAAGTCATCGATATTTTTATCAGTAATGGGTTTGACTGGCTTGGAGATCGTGCGGAGGGAAAATTCCAGGACTACATGCATTTTGACGCACATACAGGCTGTGAATAACCTATGTTCATCTGTTCCCATTGCGACTCCCAATCCCTGAAGTGGTCTGGAAAATGCGTGACCTGCGAAAAGTGGGGCACGCTTGTTGAGGAGAAGGCCGAGGTAGCCCCAGGCTTTAGCCAGGGTTCGGCCGCAAAAGCAAAGCCTGCAAAGAGTCAGGCTCTTTCTGATGTGGCGAAGCAAAACGAACATGATCGCTTGAGTACACAGGATCCTGAAGTGGATCGTGTCTTGGGTGGAGGAATTGTCGCGGGATCGGTTGTCTTGCTTTCGGGTGAACCAGGAATCGGCAAATCAACACTCGTGGCACAAATTGCCGGTAGTGTCCTTTCCACCTCTTCCACCTTATCCACCTCATCTCCCTCCTCTGTCCTCTATATTTCTGGCGAAGAATCTGCAATGCAACTTGCTTCAAGATTTAAAAGATTATCTCTCACAGCCGACAGAGTCCGCGTGCTCGAACCTTTTCCTGTGGAGACACTGGTCGCGACCATCGAAAAGGAGAAGCCTTCCCTTGCTGTGATTGACTCGGTACAGACTCTCACCTCATCTCTCATCGACAGCACGGCTGGCTCACCGACCTTGGTGCGCTACGCCACTTCCCTGCTGCTTGATCTTGCCAAGCGCACCAACGTGTCAATTCTGCTGGTGGGACAGGTCACCAAAGATGGATCGATCGCAGGGCCCAAGACCCTGGAACACTTGGTGGATGTGGTCGTGAATTTGGAAGGCGATCCTGTGCATAGCTATAGGATGCTGCGCGCGGCCAAAAATCGATTCGGCGCAACAGACGAAATCGGCGTGTTTGAAATGACTGAGCAAGGACTCAAGGCTGTGACGAATCCTTCTGAAAGATTCTTAGCTGAGCGGTCAAGAACACCAGGATCTGTCATCGCCGCCACGGTCGAAGGTTCACGGGTGTTTCTCGTGGAAGTCCAGGCCCTGGTCGAACAAAGTTTCTACGGCACGCCTGTGCGCCGCGCCTCAGGCTTTGATCCCAACCGTTTACAGATGCTCGTGGCAATCCTGTCAAAACGTGCGGGCCTCAAACTCGGCGAGAAAGACGTGTATGTGAATGTGATCGGTGGAATGGACCTGCGAGAGCCGGCAGCTGACTTGGCGGTTTGTGCGGCGATCGTCAGCGCGTTTAAAAATGTCACGGACGCGTCCTCAACGGTCTACCTGGGAGAAGTCGGCTTGGGTGGTGAAGTGCGCTCTGTGGGTCTTGTGGACAAGCGTCTCCAGGAAGCCGCACGCCTTGGCATCACGGCCGCGGCAGTGCCGTCCAAGAGTAAAATAAAAATGAATTCCGTTGAGATTCGAAAAATAGAAAACGTAAAAGACCTCTGATCATTCCAGATGGACTTTTTCAAACGATGCTTGAATACGACTCTGAATCCGAGGATGACTCTGAAAACCCGGATCCTGTACCAAAAGGCCGCTCGCATAGTCGCGGGCTTTTTTCATAATCTGTGTGTCAGCAGCTGTGGCAAGCTGAAAATCTGGAAAGCCAGACTGGGCATTGCCAAACACATTGCCTGGACCACGCAGCTCGAGATCTTTTTCCGCGAGCAGAAATCCGTGATGGATCGTTTCAACAGCACGCAGTCGCGCCTCACTTGAATCAGAAAGTTGTTCAGGGAGAAGATAACAATACGACTGGATGTCTGAACGCCCCACGCGACCACGCAACTGATGCAACTGCGCCAACCCAAATCGCTCTGCTCCCATAATCACCATTACGCTTGCATTTGGAATATCAACTCCCACCTCCACTACCGTCGTCGCGACAAGCACGTCGATCTTGCCATCACGAAATTTTTGGATGGCGTCTTCTTTTTCATGAGACGCTAAACGACCGTGCAGAATGCCAATCCGTGTATCGGACAAAGGACCCTTTTTGAGATCCCGAGCAACATCTGTCACAGACTTCGCCCCCATCTTGTCAGATGGGTCGATGAGCGGACACACGACAAACACTTGGCGACCTTCCTGAATTTGTTCACGCACATGACGCCACATGCCCTTTTGATGACTCTCAGGAACAAGCGCGGTTGCCACGGGTTTTCGACCGTGCGGCATCTCGTTTAGAATCGAAAGCTCGAGATCACCGTAGATCGTGAGCGCAAGAGAACGTGGAATCGGCGTGCGGTCATCGACAGCAAGTGAGGCGCCACGGCACCTTCTCGCTGCAACAGGGCATGTCGTTGTTCCACACCAAATCGATGCTGTTCATCAACGATCACGAGCGCTGGCTGGAGTTCAACGTAATCTTCCAAAATGGCATGGGTTCCAATCACACAGCGGATTCTACCAAGACGGATCGCATTTAGGAGTTCGTCTTTTGTCACGGTCTCTGATCCAATCCTCTGCTGCGTTCGTGTAAGAAGTCCAACCGGCTTTTTCAATAGTCGACAAAACGCTTCGTGCTGCTGAGAAGCCAGTATTTCGGTTGGTGCCAAGTACACGACCGTGTGACCAGCGTCCAGAACCGATGCACATGCCGCTGCAGCCACAACCGTCTTTCCAGAACCCACGTCTCCTTCCAGTAATCGATTCATGGACGAAGTCCCTGCCATATCCTGAACGATTTCCCAGATGGCTTTTCGCTGTGCGTTGGTGAGTTGAAACGGCAATGCACTTACGAAGACACGCAGGAATTCTTCGTTGATGGGAATCGAATGTACAGGCCGCTTTGCTCGCTCACTCCTCACGTGAGCAAACAGGAGTTGATGCAAAAAAAGCTCATCAAACTTGAGACGCGCGACGCTGGCTTGAAGCACTTGTTGTGAAACAGGAAAGTGCACTCCACGCAAGGCATCACAGAGCGATGGATACGATTCGTGTTCAATCACCTCTTCTGGTAACCACTCAGCCATTTCATCGGCACAACAGAGTGCCACGTTGATTGCCTCACGCAGTCGACGCATGGTGAGTGATCCTGTCAGTCCGTAGATCGGAACGATCCGACCGGTGTGAACCTGGGCACCTGATTTTTCGATGATTGGGTTTACGAGACTCAAACCGAATCGTCCATCCACTCGGCCAGCGAGAGAAACCGTGCTCCCCACAGGGAGCGTACGCTCAAGATATTCTTGGTTGAACCACACGACTTTCAACTCCCCTGTCGCATCCGCTATCACTCCTTCAACTAACTTCACCTTACGGTTTTTTGAAGGGCGGCTGGCCAGAGACTGAATCGTCCCAATAACCGTGACCATCTCACCCGACCGAACCTTCCCAGCTCCTGTGACTTTGGAAAAGTCATCATAGCGAAACGGCAGGTACCACAAGAGATCTTTCACCGAAGAAACGCCCAGGTTCTTCAGATCTTGAACCGCCTTCCCGCCAATTCCAGGAAGTTCAGAAACAGATGAGTTCAAGTGAATGGCCATATCAATGGAATCTTAACACAAACAAAAACCGCTCTCGCAAAGAGAACGATTTTTGTGGTGCGGTCGGGGGGACTCGAACCCTCGACCCTCAGCTCCGCAAGCTGATGCTCTATCCAGCTGAGCTACGACCGCCTAACGTCAGAGTTTATACAGTCTACGAACCATATCTGTCAAACGCTCTTCGCTCTGGTGGATATTCTCTTTGCAGTACGGGAGCAAGCATTCACGAACCTGATTGGGGTCCACGTCCTCCAAAGGAATGGAAAGCAATGGCTGCCATGGGGACTGGAAATCAAGATACAAAATCTTCACCTCTGGTGGATCGTATGCAAGAGCGAAATCTTTGATCGCCTCAAAGTCGTAGTACATATCAGCCACAACCACCCCTGTGTTGGTGATGACCACCGGGACCCGTTCGGGTGACACAAACGTAGAAAGCAGCATGATGACCCCGATCATAAGCACAATCACGGCAAACAAAAAGTTGGCTGTTGCCACGGCGTAGATGATGAGCGCCACGCCCAGCACCGCAGCGACCAGATACCATCGCTGTGAGCGTTCATGTGTGGGGTACTCATCGACCTCCCACTGCAGTTGTGGCGCACCGATTTCAATTGGCAGTTCTTGTTCTTCCATACCGGTTTATTTTAGCACGGAACAAAAAAACCGGAAACGAATTCCGATCCTTTTTGGCGGAGGGGGTGGGATTCGAACCCACGGTTCCTTGCGGAACGTCGCATTTCAAGTGCGATGGAATAAACCACTATCCGACCCCTCCAAAAGAGTCGAATGGCGGAGAGAGAGGGATTCGAACCCTCGCGCCGGGTATAAAACCGGCCTAACGGTTTAGCAAACCGTCCCCTTCAGCCTCTTGGGTACCTCTCCGTAACGGACGTTAGAGTATCGTATTCATCATCCTTTGGCAATCACGAATCCCCACACGGTTTTGGCGCCGGCTTCTTTCAAAACTCGAGCCGCAGCGTCCATGGTCGTGCCGCTGGTAAACACGTCATCACAGAGCAAGAGATGATCTGGAATCTGGATGCCGTCCATCATCTTGAACGCATCGTCCATCTCGCCGACACGCCGCAGCTCATGACTCGTGCGAGCTTGAGGATTGGTTGAACGCACACGCCTGACAAACGTCTCGTGAGGAATCCCAAATAACTCCCCTGCCCACTGAGCCACCAGATCTGCTTGGTCAAATCCTCGTTCTCGTCGACGCTTCTCATGCAAAGGAACACTCGTTGCATAAAAAGGCAAAACCGGTGGGGAGAGTCGCAGAGAGGCTTTCTTCAAACAGCCTTCCAGGATTCTCTCAACGCTCCTGTCCCCGTGGTACTTCCAATGTCCAAGCAGCTCGCGCACAACCGTATTTCCATACGGGGCAAAGGCCGTGAGTCCATCCAAGTAGACGTCCTCACAACAGGACGTACAGGTCCGATCACTTCCCAGTTCCCCGCAAAACGCACAAGACGCCAGTGCTGAGACTGGCGTCCACTCCTGTTCACACACCTCGCATAATAGTGAACCCTCGCGCTTACAGGAAACACAAAATCGAGGAAACAACGTTTCTATTGCCAGACGGCCGAGTCGACTTTCCATACGCCGTCCTCCGTCACATAACTTAAAATGATGTCTTGATACTTCACGGTTGTGTTTTGCGGTGAGTCAATGGCTTCTTCCCGTTGCGTGGTCACGGTCACCTGCGCCGTTCCGGCTGTTTCATCTTTCTCATCCACGGTCACGGTCACGATCGATGTGGAAACGCCATAGTAGCCTTCTGGCATTTCACCTTCGTCAATCATCTTTTGTGTTTTGGCCGCAAACGCCTCACTCATGAGGGGTAAGACATCCACCAGGTTGCCAAAATCTGCTTCATTGGAATAACTCCCGTAGCGGGTGACAAATGTTTTTGAAAGAGACGTGACGTCAGACGTTTGTGTCCGTACTTCGCGTTCTTGTTCTAGTTCAAGCTCTGACACGGTCGGCCGATCTGGCACCACTTGTTCTTCTTGTGTGACCTCTGCCACCTCTTCACCCTGTTTCACCTCGTCCACCTTCCCAGAAAACAAGACATACAAAAGCCAGCCAAGCAGCAGCAGTAAAATAAGCAGAATTAAGACAACAATTGAAATACGTTTGCGTCGAGTCATCATACTTTGAGAGAGTCACGGATTTTATCGGCTTGTTCTTTTCCCGCGTTCTCCGTGGACAGCAAGGCGGCAGCGGCATCCTGTGCAGCCTTCTCCTGCTCAGCAATCTCCTGAGCCTCCTTGGCATCTTCATCCAAATCCATGACGTCTTCTTTTGCTTGTGCGGCCTGTGCAGCTTGGGATTCTTTCTGCTGTACTTCCTGAACTTTTTTCTGTTCATCAGCGATGTCTTGCTTTGCCTTTTCTTGTTTGAGCAATTGCTGCGGGTTGGTTGTCACAATCTGGTCCTCAACATAGGAGGCAACCACTTTGATGGCCGCATGCTTATTTCCTGCAAAGAAAATCCCCTCTCCCACTCCAGACTCAAGCAACAGATATTTTTCTCCATCGGTGAGGTGAAACGTTTTTTGAATGTTGTCCACGGCTGAGGCTGCTTGTTTGAGAAGAACTTGCATGGCAGAGTTGGTCACAATCGCCTGGCCATAGGCCGAGCGCAAAAAGTCGTTCACGTCCTGGGTGATGGTGGTGACGCCAAGGAAATATTTTCTCGCACGCTTCACCAAGGCGAAAATAAACTTCGCCGAGTCCTCATTTTGCATGAGCCACCACGCTTCATCCACCACCAAAATACGCTTGCGGCGCACTGAGCGCACCACGTTCCAGATGTAATTGACGATGTTGTAAATGGCCACAGGTCGCAGTTCGTCCTCGAGGTCTCTGACGGAAAAAACGACTAATTGATTTTTCATCTCCACGTTGGTGGTGGAATTGAGCAGTCCCGCAAAGGTGCCTTCCGTATATTTCTGCAAACGCGCCATGAGATTGGACGAGCCTTCCATGCCGTCAAGCACGTCTTCAAAATCTGTGAGCGTAGGCGGTTCGACCGCGGAGAGATCGGTGAGATCAGGCGTGATGTCTTTTTTCGCGTAGGTTTCAATGAGGGCTCGATCAAGCAGAGAGTCTTCCTCCGGGGTAAACCCAAGTTTGCCGCCCTCTCCAATGGGCTGACCAATCATGATACGCAACAGACCTTTGAGTGTGATCACGGCTGAGCGAATAATATCTTCGACTTTTGTTCCCTCACCGATCGCGCGAGGCAGGTCAAAGGGATTCACGCGAGCCTCGGAGGCCAGAGACACATTGATAAACGTGCCGCCCACCGCGTCAGACAAATCTTTATATTCGTATTCCGGATCTATCACAATCACATCCACGCCCATCATGAGGGAGCGAATAATCTCAAGCTTCACGGTGTAGGACTTTCCTGCACCTGAGGTGGCAAACACGACCGCATTGGCATTTTGCAAACTAAAACGATCGAACAAAATAAGCGAGTTGTTGTGGCGGTTGATGCCGTAGAGGATGCCGTTATCGCTGGTGAGATCAGAGGAAATGAACGGGAAAGACGCGGCGATAGGACTGGTGTTCATGTTGTAGCTGATGACCAGCTCGTCGTTGCCAAGAGGAACTGTTGAATTGAACCCTTGTTCTGCCTGATAAAAACCAGACTTTGTATAAATGAGTTTGCTTCCAAACAAGGATTCCACCTCCCCGGTAAATTTTTCCAGCTCTTCTGGAGACTTGGCGTAAATCGTCACGTAGAACGAAAACTGAAAGAAATGTTCAATGCCTTGGGTGAGGGCGTCACGCAGAGATTCAATATCGCGCAGAGCGGTTTCGGCAATCGGATCACGTGGCGCGCCTTTTTCCGCATCACCCAAAATTTTGGCTTCAAATACTCCTACCTTTTTTTGCAACTGCTTCAAAATAATGTTCGCCTTGAGCGGATAAAAGAACATGGCCACGTCAAACGTTTTGTTGAGATTGATGAGTGGCGAAGACCATCCCAAACCGATGTGGCGCGGGTAGGTGATGATAAACAATGTTCTGGCGTAGACCCCAGAGAGCATCAAGTACGTTGGCTTCACTTCAAATGATGCCGGCGCGATGATCTGCCTCACCGTGACCACACCACGCCGATACACCCGCTCTTCTTCCAGAACGATCTTTTCCTCTGTGACGCGTTTCACCTCCGCCTTCACCTCCTTCACCTTTTCAGGCGGTGGCGCTGGCATCGCGGCTTTAATTTTTCCAATATCAATGGGCATAGAATAGGTGGATCAGGGAGACAAGGTGGAACAAGTGGTCGGAATCCGGAACCACCTAGTCTCCCTTGTCTACCTTTCTACCTTACATTTTTACATCGTCCACGTGCGTCATATCTTCTGATTGAACTTGGGTGATGTCATTCAACTTTTCTGTTTCCTGCAAATCGGGATTGTAGACATTGTAGTAGAGCTCAATGAGACTCTGGGTATCCAACCGTGCGGAAGAAAGCCCCATGCTATTCAACTGTCCTTGAAGAATTTCCACGCGTCTCCCGAGCTGTTCCACTCTCTCCGTCAGTTGTTTCTTGCTCAATTTGGCAGCCGCGGCTGGTGAGAGCGACTCGGACAGTCGTGTCCAAAAATTTTTCTTTTTGTTCGTGAGAGGATCGTAGGGCAACACGACGTAGAACAGTTTTTGCATGATTTGACCCAGCTCAACCAGTTCAGTGACAAAAGCGCGGTAATCTGCAATCTGGGCACGCAACAGATCGTTCTCAATCTTGCGTTCCTGCTCACGGAGCCTGGCCATGTACGCATCAATGTTCATGCGACGCGACTGAATCACGATCTGAACTGGATACTCGAGTGAATTCAAAAACGTCATGTAGGCCTGAATGATCGCCTCCTGCTCTTCCCCAGACTTGAGCGCAAAGTTAATGCTCGACACCAACAACACGGCACGAACCGTCCCATCTTTGAGCAACACCAAGTCATCTCGAATCTCAGCAATATCGAGATACTTCTCGGTTGCCGGACCTGGTTTTGATTTGGCGAGTTTTGTTGCCATACGAGTGTGAACGGGTGGCACGGTGTCTGACCCTGGCCGGCTAGCGCAGGCCACAGGCCGAGCACCGACAGGGTCTGCACCGTGACAGGACCCGTTCACGGCGATACATTATTCTTCAGGCTTATACACTCCCCCCGTATTCACCACTAAGGTTAATTCTTGCAATCGTGAAGTAGCGGTAAATTCTTTGCGCACAAAGTGCACGGGAGGCGGAGGGGTTTTCTGCGAGATCAATTCTTTGAGTTCTGAATCTTGATAGACCTTCTGCCACACCCGCAGCTTTGGTTTTTTCAGTGTTTGCAACAGGTTGAGAAAAAAATAATGAAAGGCCTGGCCATTGATTCTCACAAACGCCACAATCCCAGCCAGACAGATAAGCGGAATGCCGAAGATCAGAAACTGAACAAAACTGAGGAGTTTGAACAGTGCAAAATTTGTAAGACCTGCAACCATGAGGATGATAAATTGCCGAGCCGTGACAGGCCCGAAAATTTTGTCCTCTGCATCGATAAATTGTGGCACCACGAATTGTTCGGGCATACCCTATTCTACCAGAACCTGAGTTAAAACCTGAGTTCTGCATTCAATTCCATCATCATCTTGAGCTCTTCGTCCGTCAGTGTCTCTTCTTTTGCTGCACGACGTTCGGAAAGCAGCTGCACCACCGGCATGCCCTTCAAAACCGCATCTCGCGTGACTCCCATGTAAAGTTTGTTAAGGGGCGACTCCCGCCAGGCTTTGATGCCTTCAATTTTTTTGTCATACCCCTGTTCTTCCAACAAGCCGACTTTGTCTTTTACTTTTGTGGCCGCCTGCTTTGGATCAGATGAAAGCCGACGGAAATCTAGAAGACTCAACATCCGCAATTCTTCCACCGGCCCGGTCAGCCGTTTTTCAAAGGCAATCTCTTGCATGGATGCCTGGGCCTGTACGCGAGGACGTTTGGGAACAGCGGGAACCTTGCTCTGCTCAATGGCGTTGCGAACCTGACCTGTGAGCTGCTCATAGCGCTTGGCGAGTTGAGCTTCTTCTTGTTTTGCCACGTCTTGTTTTTCAATGACCTTTTTTTGTCGAGCCTCTTTTGCTGCGCCCTTTTCTTGTTCCTGTTTGACCATGGAGGCTTCCTGATAGCGTGTCACTTCCCCCTCGATCATCGAGAGCATGTCAGCAAGCCGTCGTCCTGTGACCCCCAGTCCTCCGGCATCCACGGATCGCTCGAGCTGTGAACGTGTCTGTTCGGCGGTTCTGACCTCGCGCACGCGAGACTCGACGAGCTTGCCACATCTGTCTTTCAAAAGAACATCTGAAAATTG
The DNA here is from genome assembly GCA_023246355.1 of Candidatus Uhrbacteria bacterium. Taxonomy (GTDB): domain Bacteria; phylum Patescibacteriota; class Patescibacteriia; order UBA9934; family GWF2-40-263; genus JACRJW01. The sequence continues at coordinate 93,493 of JAHFIQ010000001.1, forward strand.
AAACGCGGGGTTTTCGCAAATCGTTTTCACAATGCTCTCAACATCAACAGGCGCGGCAGAGGTGAGAACAGCAGCGTGTTTTTCTTTGATCGCTGCAAGATCTTGTTCATCTTGAGCGTGATCGTCTTGTTGTACAACCGCGCCCAAGGGTTTGGTCCCTGAGTCGGATGGGATTAATGGGACGGATGAGGCGGCCGGTTTTCCAATCTTTCCAGCAAGCAAAATCGAAACGATTTCATCCAACAAGGTCATGGCCTTCATCCGCTCGAGTCCCAAAAGCTTCTTGATGGTCTCGATCAGTTCTTCTTCTGTCCTGGACCCTTCACACAATTCGATCACATCGGAGTGGAGTTTGGATACTTCATCCTCTCCCCCGCCGGCTTCTGTCACCAACCGCTCGAGTCCATCAAAAACCTCCGGGCTCCACAAATACGCGCGAGCTTCTTGAGACAATTCTTTTTTTTGTACGGTCGTAGTGCTTGTCATGAAGTTCACGTAGTTCTAGCCTTCTTCTCCTCTTCTCTTTTTTTCAAGTACGCCCGCATCGCGTTCAACTGCGCTTCTACTTTTGCAAACTCCTTGCCTTCATCGGTGGCTGGATCAACCACAGGATTTACTTTTTCTGCTTCCTTCTTCGTGATTCTATTCAAAATGTTCACGACCGTGGAAGCCTTGTCGACATTCTCGGGTTTAGCCGCTTCCTTGGCTGCATCAGCCTCTGCTCTGGCCGCAGCTTTATCTTGAGGGCGATTCATGGGATCAGCCGCAGCGCGCTGTGCTGTTTGTTCAGCTCGATCTGCGGTCGCTTGTAATTGTGCGGCCACCTGTGACCTTGCCGCTGCAAGATCACGAGCAAGCTGATCCAACTCCTGCGTGACCTTTTCACGGGCTGGTTCCAATCTTGATTTCTGTTCTGTTTCAACCCTGCCGACATCTCGCTGAACGGCCTCATCCACACCGCGAGTAACACGATTCATGTGTTGTGCTGAACTTGAACCTGGTTTCATGGCACCAACGTTCTGAGCGGTTTCACGCATGACCGTCACAATTTTCATCCGCTCACTGGGATCCGTAGCTCCATGAAACTTGGCTCCAAGATTGCTCATGAGCGTCCTGGCACGATTTTCGTCGCCGGCTCGCATCGCCGCCTCTATGGCTTTTCTGATTCCATCAGCGGTTCCTTTCTCACCAAGGGTCGTCACATTCACACGAGCCAACTCTGCATCATTCATGCGCTCATATTTTTCTCCTTCACCGCTGGTAAGCGCATTCTTCTTTGCGTCGCCCGCTCCGCCCAGACCCTTTGACACAGCATCATAAGCAGAAAGATACTCCCCATCGGCTCCACGCACATCCGACTTCACATTCCTCAACCGTTCCTGAATGGCTTTATCTTTCAGGGCATCATCATTCAGGCCTTTGACATCATCCCAAGTGCTGATAAGCCCTGCAGATTTCGTAATATCGGCATTGGATTTTTTGAAGTCGTTAATCTGATCCAACTTGGCCGCATCGTGTTTGTTATCGTTTGTGAACTCGTTGCCTTTCTGCGCCCAAGCTTTTTGCAATGTTCCATCAGCTCGCGCTTCTTTTTGCATGCGCTTGTCACCCATGGTTTCATCCAAAAGCGCCTTGTACTGCGCGTCTTCTTTTGCAGAAAGCGATCCGCCACGTGCAACTTGATTGGCGTAGGTTCGCATGAGGTTCAACTTTTCGTCGCGACCCTTGTTCTTCATGCCTTCCTTAGCAAGCTTCATGTCCTCAGTACGCGCAAGCCCAGCCTGCGCTTTGGAACGAGCTTGAACCCCAACACCAAGGCGTTCGAGCGTTCTGAGTCCTGTCACCTTTCCCGTCTTTTGTACGATGCTGCCTGCACCTGTCTTCACAGATTCACGAGCAGAAGCATACCCTCGAGCAACAGCCGATGAGCCTGGTAAGTAGCTCGCGACTGTCACAGCGGCAGAAGGAGCGCGATAGGCACCCTTGGCTCCCAATCGCAATCCTGCGCCACCAGCTTTAAGACCAAGGCCACCGGCTCCGAGACCCAATGCAGCCGCCCCTTTTGCAAGCACACCACCCCTGGCTTTTTGTAGAGATTTCCCAAGCACGCCGCCGGACAAAGACGAACACAATTGTTGAGCGGCATCAAACCCGGCAAACAACATAGCCATGCCGATGAGAAAGCTCATGAAATGTTGAGGTTCGAGTAACTTAGAAGCAAGGTCAGCAGAGTTCGCTGAACTTACATTAAAACCAGTCTCGGCCGCTATATTTCCTGCTCCAGCTACGGCAAGAGTCAGCCATAAGAAAAAAGTAAGAACAGGGCCTACACCAACCAAACACTTAAAACGATCCCACCATTTTGCATACGCGTCTGATTGAATGATGCCGCTTGAACCGCCTGCTCCACCAACAAACCAGGCGAGCGGAGAAATCACCACCAAAATCCACAGACCAATAATACGATAGATCAAAATCACTACCAACATGATGAGCGTTCCTAAGACCCACAGGGTGAGCAAGACAGACATGATGCCACCACCTAAGTAGTCAAAATTATCAATAGTTTTTCCTGCAGCCGTCCCAACGTCGTTGAGCGCCTGAATGTTTGTGCTCACCTGATACAATTGATTCAGTCCTAAAAGTTGAATAAAGTTTCCGGCCGCAATCTCACGCAGGGCATTGGCAAAGGTGAGCATGATCACCTGACCAAAATCGATCATGATGCCACAGAGGGTTTTTGAAAAGTTGATCACGATCGCAAAGGTGAGAAGTTTTGGCACCTGCTGTGACCATTGAAACTTGGAGTGACCGAAGATGGTTCCAAACGCTATGATGATGAGCACGATCACAAAAAACATGTTGACTGTGTCGCGCATGATGGCCCAACCAGCACTCACCACTTTGTTGGTCACAAAACTGTTATACGTCATGATGGGAACCATGAGGTCAATCATGAGTACAATACCTTGGGTCAAAATGCCTGCAATAGAATAGGCAATATTGGCGAGCGTACCTGCAATAGTATCCAAGACGCTCAGTCCACCGAGAGCAGCCGCAGAGGCGCCGGGAGCTGCGGCCCGAGTCATCACCGGAATCAAAAAAGCAAAAAGAGACGAAACAAAAACACCTCCCACACGACCAAAACGATGCGGAGTCTTCCGCTTCGCACGATCGCTGAGCCAGTCTTTGAGCGCATGCAGACGCAGAAAAAGCTTCAGCATAATCTGGGGGAATTATAGCATGGAAGAGGAGGTGGAAGAGGTAGACGAGGTGGATAAGGTGGATTGGAAAGTCATTCTAAAACCTCATCTCCCTCATCCACCTCGGCCACCTTAAATATAAAACCGGACGGGTCGTACCGTCCGGTAGCGAGGGGTTAGCCTCCCATGTGGTCCTCCTGGTTATGGATCACAATTGAGAATTGTCCGTGTAACCGTTGCCGATGCCCTGAAGTCCATCACTGGGATCCCAGGACACGTAGATGAGCCACTCCTCCCAGCTGGTGTCGTTGTCCATGAGCTCGCACAGGTCACTCCCACCGGAACAGAACCCATCGTTCTGCCACCAGTACCAGTTGCCCATGCTCGAATCCGGATCGTCACCGTCCGTGCCTTCAGCGTTGATGAGACTCATCTGCACTTCACAGTCGTAGGCAAACTCCGAGAAGTCGATCTCGTAGTAGCCACCACTGTTTGCGTAGACAAGGTCACCGCTTGAGAGCGTGCCGTTGTAGCATCCGCCATTGCCGTAGACGTAGGCGTCTTCACCGTCGATCGCGGAAGTGAGCCAGAGGTCGTCGGCCATGAGCAAGGTTTCGTAGAGTCCGTCTCCATCGCTGTCCACGATGCAGGCGTCTTCCCCATCGCAGTCCGTGTTGGTTTCAGGATCTTCGACTTCCTCTTCCTCATCGGTGTCTTCCTCATCAGCTTCTTCTTGGTCAGATGCGTCAGATGGGTCGGATGCGTCCGTATCCTCGTTGGATGCGTCCGCGTCATCACCATCTTCATCCTCGTCTTCATCCGACGTCGAGATCTCCTCGTCCTCGCCGTCCGATGAACCGCCGGTGCTGCCGCCACTGACCAGATCCAGTCCGCCGCCACAGGTCGCGACTGCATCCTCGTCCAAGCACCACTGATCTGCCGCGCAACTCCCGACCGTATCGAGTTCGCCCACGGTGCCGTCTGCCACCGTGATGATGTTGCGACTCAGATACCCCATCATGAGGTACATGTCCCAACTCACGATGGGCAGTGCGACTCCGCCGGAAACTTCCCACACGTCCGAGGCATCCTCTTCTTTGACGAGCGTCCCGTCGCGCAGCCCAACGTAGGAACTGCTCGGCGGCCAGGTTTCCATGTAGTCGCTGGAATCCGAGTACGTATCCGGATAGTTGTCCGTCCCGTAATCGAGTCCCCAGGACTCCATCACCGCCTCCCAGCCGATCTCGCGCACGCGGGCGCGATAGCGATTGGGGTCCGTGCTGGTTCCCACGAACAGCCAGAGCTGCTCTTCGGTATCAAACGCGGCCTGCACCCAGCCAGTCTGCGTGATGTCGTCGCCCTCGCCCAGGCAGTCGAGTTCCTCGTCGGAGATGATGACGACTTCCTCAAAGTCCCAGTTGTGACCCCAGAAGACGTCCTCGTTCTCGATCCACCTGGCCGCACCATCTTCCAGGACGTAGACGCGGGCATTGTCACCGGTCTTCACGAGCGTCCCATCCGGATGCCAGAGCGGTACCGAAAGCTGGCTCTCGTAGAAGTCCCCGTCATGCGGATCACCTTCACTGGCGATCCCGCAGACGAAGTCCTCCGAGTCGATCATCTGGGCCTCCCCGCGATCGCTCGCATTGGCTGCCCAGTACAGCGTGGGAATCGACACGCCGTTTCCGGCATCCTCGCTGGCATCACCTTCATGAAGCCCGATGTGGATGTGGTCGCCGCTTGAGGCGCCCGTGTTTCCCTCGTACCCGATCAGCTCTCCCTGTCCGACCTCGTCCCCATCGCCGACAAAGATGTCGGAGAAGTGGCCCAGCACGATGTAGGTGCCATCACCCAGATCGATGTTGACGTGGTAGCCGAAGCCAGAGGTGGCATCGAGATGCACGTAGGCCGTGCCCGAGATGGGCGCGTAGACTTCCTCGTCTGCGTAGTTGTTCGTATCCAGATCGATGTCGTACTCGGTGGACGTCTTCGAGTGGCTGTGAGAGCCGTGGGCTCCCTGCGTACACATGGTCTCGTGACCAGATTCCAGAGGAAGCTGGAGCGCTCCCTCACCTCCCCCTTGATCGGAGGAACCATTCGTCTCACGGGACACATCGAAGGGCTCGCAGCCCGACATGACGATGATCGTCAAAGCGCTCACAATGAGCGTGCTCACAAACAGGTAGCTTGGCAAACGATGGAAAAACATGGCATCACACGGTCTTTTGAACGTACGTAACTGGGTCAAGATGAACCGGAATGGATCAACTTCCCCGGGCGGCGCAATAAGCCTCTTGCACCGACCCATGGACGTCGACCACACTCTCCAAAGTCACGGGTCCAGAAGTCTCTTGTCCTCCCCACCAACAGACTTCCGTTAAGCTTGGACCTGTTCTCTGGCACCGCAGCACCGCCGCTTGGAATCATTGAGGGAACCTTCGATTCCCTGAACGCAACCGTTCTTGTTCCGTTGCATGCAAGTGATGCAGATGTGTGTGCGATCTACAATCATCAAATCAAAAAACCGCTCATGGGTCAAGCAGTTTTTCGCTAAATTTAGATATTTTTTGTTAATGCTCTTTTTACACGTGTCGATGCCTTTCAACAAAATATCAAACATTGCTTTTCTTTTTTGTTCACTTTTTCTTTGCAACCTCTTTGTGAATAACTTCTTTGCCCATCCATGGACGCAGCACTTCAGGAACCACAACAGATCCATCTTGCTGCTGATAATTTTCCAAAATGGCAATGATCGGACGACACATAGAAAAGGCTGTTCCATTGAGCGCGTGGGAAAGCACGTTTTTATTTCCCACCTTCACCCGCGTGTTCAAACGACGTGTCTGAAAGTCTGTGGTGTTGGAAGTGGAAGATGTTTCCCGATAGGTTTTCTGACTGGGGATCCAGGTTTCGATGTCATAGGTACGAGCAGAAGGAGCGCCGGTGTCGCCTGAGCAGAGCTTCATCACGCGATGTGGAAGATTCAATCCTTGCATGAGCCGCTCTTGGATCGACAGAAGGAGTTCGTGCTCCTCGTCTGATCCCTCAGGAGTCGTGAAGGAAAACATCTCGACTTTATCAAATTGGTGAACACGCAAAATGCCGCGTGTATCTTTCCCATACGACCCTGCTTCACGGCGATAGCACGGAGAAAAACCAACATACCGCAGCGGCAGATGATCTGCATCTAAAATTTCATCCATGTGCATGGGCCCGATGGATTGCTCTGAGGTGCCGATGAGCACCATTTCGTCATGCTTCAAGTGGTAGATTTCCTCCTCGCCGCCGTGCTCGAGATATCCCATGGCGCTCATGGCCTTGGTCGAGATGAGATGCGGAGGAAGGACAGGGATGAACCCCGCCTTCATGGTTTCTTGCAGGGCATACTGAAGCAGAGCCATCTCAAGAAGCACTCCATCGCCTTTCAAATAAGCAAAGCGCGCACCAGAAACCTTGGCCGCACGATCCATGTCGATGATTCCCAAATCCACACCAAGATCAAGATGGTCTTTTGGCTCAAACGAAAAGGCTGTGGGTTCGCCGAAGGTACGCATCACCTGATTGGCTGTTTCATCACGACCAATCGGCACGTCGTCGCGCAAGAGATTTGGATATCGACGCAACTCGCATTCAAGATCCCCTTCTGTTTGCACGAGTGTGGCTTCAAGATGTTTGACTTGATCCTTGAGCGCCTTGCCTTCCTGTACAAGTGCCTCACGGTTCTCAGCTTTGGGAATGAGTTCAGCCACCTCGTTGGCACGGGTACGCACAACCTGAATTTCCTCCAACGTGGTAAGACGCTTTTGTTGCAAAGCTTGGGCAACAGACACATCAATGTCTTTCCCACGATTTACATTGTTTTTGGCAATACGCTCAGGCTCCTCCATGAGCTGTTTGATGTCGATCATACGACCACTATGATGCACGAACTTGGAATAAATGAAAAGACGAGAGGCGGGCTCTCGTCTGCGTTACTTGATCCCCGTGCACTTTTGGAAGCGTGCCGTGCAGGTGATCGTCGTGATCCCGGGAGTCACGTTGAGCGTCCCGGTTTGGGGCGCTCCGTTGCGGCCGTCCATTTGGACCGTGACCTGGTAGGTCCCCTCTGGCAGCTTCACTGTGGTATCGGCAGGCGAGACACTGAATGTGCCACCTGCACCAACCAGCTTGATCGTTGCGACCGTGTCTTCCTTCAAGATGAGCCGCACCATGGCCGGCTCCGTCTGCAGCGCGACTTCAGCAGGAGCCTTCACGACCGCAGCTGTTTTTTGCGTCTTCTTTTCGATCTTGGTGGGCGCGGGAGGCGCGACTTGGACTGGAGCAGACACGGGCACAACCGTCTCGACCTTGGGAGTCACAGAGGGCACAGACACCGGCTCCTCCTGCACGGTCGGAGCAACAATCGCAACCGGCGTGCTGCTGTTCGTGAGATACCAGACGGACATCACAGCGATCACGAGAACCGCTGCAATGACACCCAGACTCAGGAAGAACTTCCGCTTGGCCGCTCTGCGGGTTGAATCAAGCTCGCGCTCAAACTGCGTTCCGCTCTGGGTCCCTGCTCCATGGAGCGTTCCTCCTGCTGGCTCAGCGCGCCCTCCCCATGGATTGGCAACCTCCGCTTGCGAGGACGTCGCCACCTTTGGAGCGGAGACAACTCGTCCTTCTTCTTCGACACTGGCCAGTCCTCCCGAGGAGGCATGAACTCCTCCCCTGGGCGGCAAAATCGTCACATGCGGATCGCCAGGCTTCGGGGATTCCAGTCGAACACGCTGTGCCTCACGGCGGGCACGCTCGACCTCAGGAGCTGTTCCCAGTGCATGGGTGATTTCTCCCTCGGGAAGCGCCTCGAGCGCATCCCTCAGAACCTGCGCCATCACCTCGGCCGTAGAATAGCGATCATCTCGTTGTTCTGATGTGGCCTTGCGGATCACCTCAGCAAGCACGGGAGGAACCCCATCCATCATGTCTGGATTGCGAGCAAGGGTGACGTGAAAGGCATCATTCCACATTCGCTCAGGATTCATGAGCATGATGTAGAGCGTCACAGCCACGGCGTAGAGGTCTGCTCGACCATCCACGTTTCGGGCATCCCGCTGTTCAGGCGCCATGTAGGCAAGCGTGCCAAGCGTGGTCACATCAGCCGTGAGCTGCCTGGTTCCACTTTCGATGTGGGCGATCCCGAAGTCGCCAAGCTTTGGCGTGCCGCCTTTGGTAAGGAGCAGATTCTCGGCCTTTACATCCCGGTGGATGATCGGCGAAGGCTTTCCTTCTTCGTCAGTGTGCGTGTGCGCGGACGAAAGCGCGGTGAGAATCGCGATCGCGACTTGGGTAGCCTGACGAGGCGGCATGCACCCGAACTCGACCAGATGGTCGAAGAGCGTTCCACCTTCCAGGTATTCCATGATGATGAAGGGATACCCATTCACATCATCCACTTCGTACACTTCGACGAGATGTGGACCCCGAAGCCTTGCCATCACGCGTGCTTCGTTGAAGAAGCGACGACGCAATGTCTCAGACCTGAGATAGGTTGGGTTGATGAGCTTCAAGGCTCGCCGTCCCAGCACGTCATGGCGCACCAAGACGACCGAGCCCATGGCCCCACTTCCCAAAACCCTCTCGACCGTGTAACGCTTGAGCGGAGTAAGGAGCCCCCGCACTTCCGCAAGAACTGCTGCGTGTGGATCAGGGGGCATGGTATGCCTCCGTGGAAAGAGTGGGTGGCTGCTTGGCACCGAAATGCACTTGGAACCCAACGCCCAATCCTGTGAACACGAGCGTGGTACCAGCTGCGACGATCGAGGCCGCGCCAAGGGTGTTGGCGCTGCTCTGATGGCCGAGCAGTTCCCCATCTGGGGTTCCTGGATCCTCAAACAGTGATCGCTCGTTCATGGCAACCGCGTAGAGGACACCGCCAGTCAGGGCCGAAACCCCAGCCGCGATGTACCACGGACGCGGGTCCTTGAGCGGCGAGCGCTTGATTCCCAAGTCCGCGGCCGTCAGCCCCAAAGGATTGTCGCTCCACTTGGGGATCGCCTCACCTGGTTGGATGTAGCGCGTCTCCATGAGCACGTCGCCAGGTCCAAACACTTGGATCACCACCGGCGTTGCCTTGTAGCGCGCGGCATTGCGGACTCCCGAGACCATGATGTAGCCACCGATGGGCGGATAGACCGGCTCGGCTTCGCCGTCTGCAACAGAGGCTGCTGTCTCGTACAGAGCACGCAACGGGTGATCCGCATCCACGACCTCGGTTGAAAACGCGTAGCCTGGCTCGAGCTTGCGCGCGGCATGGAACTCCGCGATCGCCCTGGGTTCATCGTTGTTGATGAACGCCTCCATGGCCATCAGTCGATGAAAACCGGCTGCGGCGTTCACGGACAGTGGCTGTGCAAGGCACGGGAGGATCCTGGTCCGCGCGAGCGTCGAGGCAGTGAGAAGCCCTTCGGCATTCATCTGCGCGAACGCCTCCTCAGCGACGACTTCCGATCGCGTCAAATCGGCGAGCACCGTGGGCACTTCGCACCCAGCCAGGGCCGAACGCGGCATCACAATCGACAGCGCCAACATGGCACTCAACAGAATCTTGGACATCTTCCCTCCGATAGATTTCATCGTCCTTTGACCTCAAAGAACGAGGCGATTTTTTATCATAAATCGCCCTCAACGTCAATATAGCATGGAGACCTCTGCAAAACTCGATGAGATTGCGTTGAACGGGCTGTCGAGCCCCACGAGACGTAGGTTATCTACGTAGAGTGGGGTCGACGGGTGCCCGTGAAACGCAAGATCGCGAGTTTTGCAGAGGTCTCCATGGTTTAAAAGCTACCTAGTGTCCTCAACAGTCCATTCAGAAACGCGAGTTGCAGCTTCGATCTGTTCTGTCGTTGGTGAAACAACAATGGAGTCAGAAATGGAAGTGGTGAGGTCTGAGTTCAGATCAGACGCGGTCGTGACTTCGCCCGCGAGATCAACCTTGATGGTCATTTGAAACTCACTTGATTTGGTCTCGCGGATGGTCACAATGCTGACGGATCCTGCATCAGCCTGACGCACAAACCAACCCGTTGGTGCTTCAAAAAGCACAGAAACCTTGCTGGACATGACATACGTGGTCATGTCGATTTCCTCCTCAACGATCTGCACCCGCTCTTGTGCATTTGAATCCTCCGCGAAAAATTCCTGGTTGACGGAAGATTGCGCACATCCAGCACCGAGAAGAACAAGGCCGAGTAAAAGCATTGATGATCGCATAGAGAATTTATTCACACCTTACCCACTTTTTGTTAGAAAAAGCTGATTTTACGGCCTGAGTTGGGAGCCTGGCTCCCAACTTGGTGCTGGCGGGGTTGACAAAATCACCAAAAAGGCGCTAAATGGAAGTAGAGACTAGCTCTTTTCCGGCCGAAAGGCCACGGAGTGCATCATGACCAGTTCCCTGCGCTTTGCGCTTCTTCCCCTGGCCCTCGGGCTGGGATGCAATGGCCTTCCGGGAACGGATGGCCAGGACTGCGAAGGTTCGGCCTGCACGCAGGACTCCGGGGACGGCAACGACCCCGAGACCTACGTCACCGCGGCCCACATGGTGGCGCCGTACGGATGGATGGGCGACTTCAGCGCCGACAACGACACGGTGTGCGAGAACGCGGCCGAATGCCTGTTCGAGCCCGACGACCCGGACACCTACGAGCTCGAGCTCCAGGGAGATCTCTTCCTGTGCGTGAGCCAGGAGACGCCGCTCACCGAAGCCGACGCTGCCGCGACCACGGATCTCACCTGGGAAGGCGAAGGCCAGTGTGGTCTCGCGCCGGATGGTCAGTACAGCCAGTTCGACGTCAAGACCGATACGCACGACTGGATCGGTTACGACCAAGTGCGGATCCAGATCGACTCCTGGGGAGCTCCGGTCACGAAGGACGCCTTCTCCTGGGAAGACTCCGACTACCTGCTCGAAGGTACGATCGCCAGCGACCTCTCCTCGATCACCTACCACCTGGCAGCTGGATCGAACGAAGAGACCGCGACCATCACGCTGCAGTAGACACCGGTCGCTGCATATCCCCGACTACGACAGTCGGGTTTTATTATTGAGACCTCTGCAAAAGCCGCGATCTTTGCTTTCACGGGCACCCAGGCACCTCCTCAACGTAGTTTTCACTACGTTTCGGAGGCTGCCAGCCCGTTCAAGCAAATCTCATCGACTTTTGCAAAGGTCTGTATTGTCTATATTATCCCGAACCAAGTGAGGGATGACGCAGAGCGTCAATCCGGCGTAACAGCAATCGTGCCGTCAAAGTTGATCCAAGGATTCGCTGTTCCTGCTCCGCCATAGTCCACACACGAACTTGAATCTCCTTCAGAGGGACAGCTCTCAATATTACACTCTCTAACACTCGTCCCATCCTCCGTCTCCCCTGAAAAACAATTATCCGTACCATCCGCACCCGCGTCACAAAACCCAGTGCACCAGCCCCAGTTGTCAGTCACACTCACGCGAGGCTGGAAGACACAGGCACCGCTTGAATCCAAGCACGGCGAGTTGAGTAAACGGGTTGTGTCTGTATCGTCATACTCACAGGTTCGAGAGGTGAGCAGCGCCGTATCGCCGTCTGTGCAAATGTAGTCGTGAGCGAAGTTGATGTAGGACGTGGAGCAGGCTGTGCTCGATGTTCCAAATTCAACTGGATCGCTACCACAAATTTCTTGCTCTGACGTCGCATTCAACCCGCGATGGTTTTGATAGAAGTTGTCTTCTGCTGTGGAGCCACTTTGAGAACCCGTCGGCCAGTGCGCGCCAAGACCCGTAGGTTGGACCCCACCAAAATCATCTCCCCAGTCGATCACAATCCGACGAATCGGCATCTGGTTAGAATTCGCGTAGGTAAAGAAGCTCACGTTGGCATGATACGTCCCCTCTCCTTCCAAATCTCCCCCGTCGACCTCTCCGATATTGAACTTCCCTTCCGTGTCCTCGATACATTCAGTACCCACACAATCTCCCACCGACACCACCGTCGGCGGCTCAGGTTCATTATCATCGTCGCCCACGGAACGCGTGTCCCAGAGCCAAGGTTCGTCTGCCGCTAGATCTTCATATGCAACAGGGGTCCAACTCCCAAATTGCTCTCCTGTATTAAATCCAGTTGTCAACGCGCCATCAGGAACTTCTTGAGCTGCCACACCTTCATACCCGTCTTCAAATTGAATCATGCCATAGATGCGACCAAACAATTGTGATAGTCGGCTAATCGCATCATCAATTGTGTCGTTCTCTGTAAAAGTCGTGTATCCACTCGTTGGAACAACGGAATCAAACGTCATCGAAAAATCACGGAAACTGCGAGCGTCCTCACCAGCCGTACTGGTAAAACTGCTAGCAGAGGCATCGCAGGCCGTTGTTGTTTCAACAGGTGGAATCTGGTAGTCGTCGTTTCCTTCTGAACACATCACAGGAGTGTGAGCCCAAGGGTCAGGATTGTCATCAGTTGTAAATTCCACTGCCAATTCTTCAGGATCAGTCGCCACACCATATGGAGAAAGAAGCGTGTCATAGGTATACCCAAAGTGGGCATCATCTCCACCTGGATCAGCAATAGAAAACGCTGCTGAAGAACTCTCCCACAGTCGATCGGTCCAAGCCGCATTGTAGGAATCGAACGGGTAGTCATCTTCATTTGGTTCTGTGGCAGAAACTTGAACAAGGGTCGAACAAGCTGGATATCGGGTAAACACCCATGCTGCCAGAGAGTCGACTCCAGTAATTCCATCAGCATAAGAATAGTAATATCCACAGCTCACCAAATTATTTCCATAACAGGTCGTTGGATCTTCTGTGGTTGGAATACCGTCCTCCAACAAATCATAAGGTGACGTAAACTCGTCAAGACTATCACCTAAGACACCTCGTGCTGCACAATCGTCATACAATTCAAATGCATTATCAAATCTCCATGGCGCCAACACATATACTTCTACATTGAGACCAGGGTACCAGTGGTCACCTACATCACTTGTGTTAACCGAATAATCTACCGTGTAATAATTCCCAGGAGACAAGCAGCGATCTCCATCATCACCCTCTGCGTCAGTTGCTGTCTTGTAAGAAAATTTCGGTACACAGAAATAGGGACAATCATCAGTCGTAATAGACGCTCCACAATACTGACCGCTTGCTCCACCATTTAGATCATGATACGTGGAGTTATCTTGACCTCCACACCCTGTCATCACGGCAAAATAACCTTCTGGACAAAACACAGAGGAAATACAGTCATCGTTTGTAGAATTTGAGGATGGATCATTCGCCGTTGCCAACCAAACATCCCATGTCGTCTCTGCATCATCTTGCTCAGCTTCTGTTCCTTCGTGATCGTAATACAATCCACCATCACAATAGTCATCGACTTCCTCTGCACATAAAATGTTCGATGTCCAAACACTATACGCCGCCTCAATATCCGCACAGTAATACGTCTCCTGTGGCGTGTAGCCGGCGGAGGTGTATTTGCCGTACAAATCGGTCGAGCCGGCGAGTTGGTCCACCGGGAGCCAGCTGAGACAGGCTTGGTCTTCTGTGTCAGAAGAACCGAGCGTCTGGATCGAGGTATCTTTTTCAATGCAGTAGCCTTCCCAGCCGTACATCGTGGAAACACCGCTCAACGCCGAGCAGGTGCCCACTTGCGTAGTACCAATGGAACAATCATCGTCATCAAGACACGGAAGTCCTGGAACAGGTCCACCTGTACAAATGCCATCTGGAACCTCGCCACTCTGGCTGAACGTATCTGCCCCTGTGCCTGCCTCATAGTAACGGTATCCGGAACCTTCTCCGTATTCCACTTTATCGTAGCTACAATCACAGTCCACTGGCTCGCCGTATAAATCTAATCCACACACCGCAGAATCTTGGAACCCTCCCACATAGGCATAGGGCAGAGAGTACCAAGAAGCTGGCAGACCTCCTGATCCGGAAGCGCTAAACGTCGCATCCGTTGGAGACGTGCCATCAGCCGTGCTGTATCTGAAGGTCTTCCAGTCATCAACGACCGACGTTGGATACGGCGAATCGATCTCTGGATACCCTCGGCAGCCCATCTCACGGCCAGAGGTCACTTCGCCGCCAGAAATCGCCAAAGTATCGGCATACCCATCGCCGTTGTCGTCCTTGATGTCGGACAGACATCGGTTGTTGAAGCACTCACCGGTGGTTGAGGTGGAAGCTGGAACACAGGTGGCACCATACGCATACGCGCTACAACTTGTATCTGCATCGCAAGCTTCAGTGGCAACAAAATCATTTTCAGACGTGAACTTATCTACACAGACAAACTGCACAGGATCGCAGAAATACGTATGAAGCCCAATGTCGGTCGTGTTTGTTGTGCAATCGGAATTGGTACCATCACTGGAATTATCATTATCGGGATTACACGAACAGTCGGAATTAACACAATTCGTTGTTCCACTCGCCTGACAATATCCCACCACGCAGGCCTCAGAACCTGAACAGTCATCATCGGATGCACACGCGCTGCCAGAGTCCTCGCACATTCCAATAGAACACGATCCTCCATTGCCATCACCAGACTCTGTCGCATCACATGGTCCGGCGTTATAGACGAGACGATAGTCCGTGTCGGAATTATTTGCGCAAGAGTAGTAGCAATATCCAGAATCGGAACAGATACCAGAGTACGAGGCACAGTCAGCATTCGTCGTACACGCTGTCGTGCTAACTCCGCAATCTTCGTACGTATTACAGTACGTAGGAAGTCCAGCATCGTTGGTAAGTTCGGTCGACGTCGTTTCCATGCACACCGTCGTTGGCTCCAAATTAAACTGCGTATACAAATCCGTCGGGAGCTGATTGGGGATGGTGCCGCCTGACCACTCCTCGCCAAACCAATTCACGTCACGTGCTGAATACTGATAGGCACCCAAAATTTCTGGATCGCTCGAATCCCACTGTGTACATGTTGAGGTATCACCCTGGTTGGTTCCCTCCACGCACAGATTGATGGAATCACAAATGGTGTCGTAGGTTGAAGACGTTGTGTTCCAACTGGTCTTGGATGATTCACATGCCAGCCACGCTGAACACGAGCGATCACGATTCACTTTGATGACTTCGTTCGCATCGTCATCAAGAGCATATGTCGCGGACACGTCCTCACAGGTTGCGGTCACGTCTTCTCCCAAATTGGTTGTAAGCACAGGGCAGTCGTCATCCACCAAACAAGAACGTTCATAAACTTGTGTGGAAGAAACTTCTGTGGCAGAAGGCGTGTCAATCGAATCTCCATCTTCGACTTCATACGAACAGCGTCGTGCGCACAAATCTACGGTCTCGCTTGTGAGTCCCAGCGCATCTGCATCTGAGGAGGAAACCGTAAACTCACCACCCTCGTCCAACTCACAGTCGATCGGATCCTGAAGGGAATTTTGCTCTTCGCCAAAGAAGACATCCGCATGCATGGACACCACATACGAGGCCCCGGCGTTATAGCTCAACTCCGAGTCGGTTGTGTTATTGAATACGGCGCAGCCAAACTTCTGGCTCACTTGACCATCACAGCGCTGGGTATCGGTAAGCGTGTCTTCGCTGAGCAAATCATCATTGGTGAAGTAGTACGACTCTCCGTCCTCACCCCCGCCGCCAGCCGTGTCCACCACATCCACAAACTCGGTACACAGATCATACGCGTCTTCACAGGCCGCCACCCAACCGTCATAGTCATCGTCACCATTGGCCCACACACCAAATTCATTGCCATTGATGAGGTAGGAATCATCCTCGTCTGGATCAAAGTCGCCGCTTGCATCACTGTCAGTCCAATCGCACGGCTCCGTTGTGCCAGATCTAAACCAGCCTGAGTACTCCTGATTGCCGATCGTAACCGAGTCTTGATACTCACAGGTCTTGTCCAGTGGATCCTTAAAATAGAAATTCCCGTCTTGGGTGGAATCCCATTCTTCACAGAATAATTCTTCGTCACTGCACAGCAGCGTGTCGTAATCTTCAGGCAGATTCAGGTAATACACGGACTCAAAACTATCGACCTCTGACTGATCTTGATTGAACGTTGGCAAACCGAGCTCCTCACAACCCATGGCTTCCTCATCACATTCATAGGTGTCGTCGGCAACGAGATACACAGGAGCATCCGTGGGAACAATCACTGTTTCGGGCCCAAAGACAACCGCGTAGTGAACTGTTGAGCTCACAGCTTCAGAGGGCAATGGTTCCTCCAAAACCGTATCCGCATCAAATGTACAGTACGAAGAACCCGAAGTAATCGTGCAGTACTCAACTCCGTCGATCTCGCAGGTCGTGTTCGCGCCGACGGTTTCTGGCTCATCAGAAAAGTCCGTGTCAGAGGAATACATGCACCTGGCGTTGTAGACCTGCTGGTAACTCGAATCAGAATTCCCTGTATCAAAGAATCCTTCACATCCAACGACATCCTCGGAACACAAATCTGAGAACTGATACAGATCCGCGTCCACGCCGTTCTGATCCGTGTACGCTTCACAGCCAAGATAATACTGATCAGACTCTACTCCGTCAGCCGTCGCATCACAGGTTGATGGCACCACCCACGAGTCTTTGATGAGCGTGATGTCTTCTTCGACCTGTTTGAGCGAGATGTTGTCCACGTAGGCTTCCGCAGCTGAGGCCACTCTAAATCGCAGGACCGCGTTCTCGTCAAAATCTGCGTAATCACTTGTGTCCAGTGGACCCAGGCTGAATAGCTGCCAGGAGCCCGTGAGTTCCACAGGTGTTAAATCTGAGGCAGAAGAAATGGTCGCACTTGGGTTTGACAGATCATGCGTGTCGCCCGATCCGCCCTCCTCCTCAAACGTGACATACATGTTCCCGGATCCCTTCGCCCAGAAGTCCACGACAAACGTTTTGCCACCCACAAGATCAGACGTGAGCGCTCCACAACTTTCCTCACTATCCTCAATCGTACAGTCTTCATCGGCTGAACCATCGGCATCTACATCATTTTCAACGTCACAGCCAGAGTCGCCTATCGTTCCTCCATTTCCTGTACAGGTTGTTGATGTTCCTGCTGCATCTCCTGCCTCATCATACGTTTCTGTTGTAGTTGCACTGTCCAAATAAATCTGGATCGTCTCAAACCCAGCCAAGCCACCGGTTGCAGAAACATAGAGTGAATGACCGTCCGTCGCGATGGATTCATTACTCACAGACAAACTTGAAGTCGAGCTGCTTGTTTCTGAAATCACAAAATCATCGTACGTTCCATCTTCAAACGTCTCGTCCAAAATGGTCGTAGCATTTCGTCCTGTGCCGCCGGTATATTCTCGACACCCGCTTTGTTCAGCCGGACACTCGGTGCTTTCATCGGCCAACACGTAGTAGCGGCAGAAGCCTTGGTCCGTCCAATAGCCACCCGAGTCTTCACAGTCGGTTTCTGTTGACTCGTCTTTGCGATACGGCGCGCAGTCGTTGGAAATCGAAATCGTGTCTGGATATTCC
This sequence comes from Candidatus Uhrbacteria bacterium, assembly GCA_023246355.1. Taxonomy (GTDB): domain Bacteria; phylum Patescibacteriota; class Patescibacteriia; order UBA9934; family GWF2-40-263; genus JACRJW01. The sequence goes on from JAHFIQ010000001.1 coordinate 111,205, forward strand.
CGGTAATGAATGTTGCCTTCGGTATCGAAAAACTCTCGGCAGTCGGGATTATCAAAGATGTCATCGTGCTCGTCACAGTCTGCGTTGTCCCAGACGTCCGCTGACATATTCCCTGCAAACGAATCGTTACAGGAGACGTCGTTTTCTGATGTCATGGTGACATGCGTACAAGGCGCCAAGTCTGGCGAGTCTTCCACATAGCCAGAGCCCGAGAATGTTCCGGAGCTGGTCACGACATTTGATTCAAGCAAATACCACGTCTGCAACTGATAGCCTTCGTTGTCAGAACCTTCCCAGGTGAAAAACGTCGCTGGCGTGGTAAATTTGTCACTGCTATCTGCAATATCCTCACTCAAACAAAATCGCAGTGAAGAATAATTCTCAGTCCCTTCTCCACCTGCATCCACGGCATCAAGGTTGGTGTAGGAATCGCACCCAATGTATTGCGATGAACACGACGTGGCGCGATCAGCAATAAAGTAGAGCGGAAATTCCTCCGAGTCATAATCCGTGGCTTCCTGTTTGTACGTGGTGTAGCCCACACATTCCTCAGGACACTCGTCCAGTTCCGAGATAATCGCTGGGACATCTGGATCTCCATCTTCAGGTGTGTAGAGATTGCACCCAACTTCTTGGGCGCTGCAGACCTGAGCGTAATCATCACACTCAGAAGGATCCGTATCAGCATCTCCTGTGCATCCAAGGTAATCTGGCGCGACTTGATAATAGACTTCGGTAGCGCTGGTGTTGTAATCCTCAGTAAAGTTGCTCACGTCTTCTCCAAGCTCCAGTTGCACGGCATCAAGCAAAATTTCATCTGAGTCAAATTTCAACAGTCCTTGCGCTACGTCTTCTGGCGTCGTAAATGTACAATCAAACTGCGTCCACTCTCCAGAAGTAAATTGTGAACTATCAGTTGGATCAGCTGTGATGACATACGATGAGGTTCCTTGCACACAGTCACCTCCATACGAAGTTCCTGCGACGGAGACGGCTTCACCAAATTCATCGTACAAATACAAGTAGGCATACGTTTCAGCCGCCGCAGTGTTGTCCGCACGAGCGGAAAAACTCAATGTGTAAAAGTTGTTCGGTGAGAGCGAAACGTATTGCTCAAGAATGCTCGCGTCTGTGCTGAAACTGAAACTTCCAGATACAGGACCATCATCTTCCTGCATCGTCTGAGCAGACGTTGCTGCGGATCCGTTGGTCCAGTTGTCTGGAACATCGTCCTCGTCTTCGTCAGATTCAAAACTCGGGTTCTGGATTTGGTTAAACACCAAATCATCGTTAAATTCATTCAACCGTGTACAGCCTATATCATCCTCGGAACATTCCTCTGCTTCGTTAGTGAAATAGATCCGATCGTTGTAGGCGTAGGACGTGTTTGAATAAATCTCTCCTGAGTCAGACGTATAGCTGTAGCTCACAGGCTCCTCAGAATCTCCTGTGCTCAGTTGATACTTCCAAGCTGAATCGTGAGTGGCTGTGGTGTACGTTTCCCCGTCAGGAAGAAACTCATAGGTATCGTCACTGTCGTCATCAGCGGTGCCTGCATCTTCATAATGCTTCTGCGTGGCATACCACCGGCAACCGGCATTGTTGGAATCGCATACTGAATAATCCACACTGCTTACGCGATAAGCTGCCTTGTCTCCGGTAAACGTATTTTCAAACGAAAGACATGTTGAATATTCCTCAGGACATTCATCCCCGCGAAAGCGCCAAGTATTTTTTTCCCTCACGCAATACCCGTAACCGTCGGAACAATTGCCGTCGTTGTCCTCCCCGATACAGCTTGGTGCATCAACGCATGAACTGGCACGGCCTGGCGTCTGAGCCCCGATGCGAATTTCTCCGTTGGCAATCGCACGACATTGAGTCTCAGGATATTTCAAAACCCAGTTTGGATCGATCAGATGGCACCACTCATCCGCACCAGAGCTTGAATTGGCCGGACCGATTGTCCCGTCTTCCGTACAATCATCAAATCCATCGACAATATCTTGCAAGGTCGCTGGAGATCCACTGTCATTGCGAAGTGCGGCCAGCTCCCACCCAACAGGAATCACACGAGCTTTCCTGAGCTTCACCAAGTTTCCATAGCAATACCCATACGTATAGCAGTAAGGATCTTGGTTGGCTGAGGTGTCTTCAGGAGAAATGAGCGGCCAGTCGCCGTTCAATAACCCCTCATCAATCGCCTCCTGCACAGTCAGTGCGGCAACAGCGCCACTGGACCCACGACTGACGGCTGCCATAAAATTGGTGTCCATGACACAATTATTGAGACCTCGGTTACTCACATTCCCTGACACACAGACGACAAATTCTCCTAATGCATTGTATTGTGTGGTGGCAATCGGGGAGGACGAAAAAATACTCGCAAACCGCGCTTGAGCGGTTTCTTTACTTCCCTCAGCGGTAGCTTCAACATCAAATGGATCGATGTCCAAAGAAACATCAAATAATCCAGTATAAATTCGGGAAAACAAAGTTGAGAGCAGCGTGTTGGTAAACGTCGAGGCTGTTGTCAGCGCTAAGCCTCCGATAAGATCGCCCGCACCAACCAGGTCTCCAACCTTTACTTTCTCTTGATCAGAAGCCGATAATTTTTTGTGAAAATCTTCAGTCACCGTCGCAGAAGGTGTTTTTACATCCCCCGTAATAAAATCTGTCACCGGCTTATATTCATCCTTGGTGATGCCCATGAGCTCAAGCAATTTGGCTTCCCGCACCTTTCCATCAATGGCAATGTTGGTTCGAAGTGCTGCACTGATTTCGTTTTGACCTGGTTTCAAGGACTCGGCGAATTTGCTCAACACAGCTTCTTGAATAGCCTCTGGATCGGTCACGGTTTGATAGATGTTCGTAAAAAATGACCCCCAGGCTTTTCCGACTTCCAAAATATCACATCGAGGCGCTGAAGGTTGATATTTTTGTTTGATCCCAATCGCCAGAGCAAGCTGAAGAATCCCGTCTGGGGAACAGAGATTGAATTTGTATCCAAGGTCTCCTGTAAGATCCGACATCGTTGCCACAGCCTCGCCCGCGGCCTCAAGTCCCAATTGACCAAAGGCTTCTGCCGGGGTCTTGTTGTAAAAAAGCGAACCCTCGCCAGGACCTCCTGAGGCAACGGCCACGGCCGCTTCATAAGCGAGACGATCAAGGACAAAACGAGAAAGATTCATGAGCGATTGGACAAGCGCCACACGAAAAGCCGGCGAGGCAATTTTTTTTCCGATGGTATCCAACACCTCGCCGATCGCATCCGGAGGACAGGTACTGGGAACAGCAGCTGTTTTTAAACAGACGGCTCGTGAACCCTTCACCACAACCTCGGCAGTTGTTTGGGCAGGGTTGTCTTGGGCTTGCACTCCGCGAGCCACAAAAATGCCCAAACTCACAAAACTAAACACAAACACCATTAAGAATCCTGCTGTGATCAATCGTTTTGTGTGATGGGATGCGTTGGTCATACGCAACTATTCCGAAGGAGTTTGTACAAGCGCATCGAGCTCGCCTAAGGCAGCAGCCTCTTCAAGCGCGCCGTTCAAATAATCTTGAAGGGTCTGGTCGTCGATCGAATCGAGTTCTTCCTGGCTCATGCCAGCTTCCAAAAGCGCGGCACGAATTTGTTCGACCGTTGCGGACTTAAAAAAGGCTTCGACATCTTCAGGAGAATCAAACTGTACAGAACCGGCTTGAAGCAATTGATCTTCGCCAAGTCCTTGGATGAGACCTTCCACAGAGGCGCCGTTTTCTCCCACTTCCTCAGACCCTGTCACAAAAGAGCCGCAGTCTTTTCCCTCTGGACAATTTGGATTGTTTCCTGAAAAAACTTCTTGCTTGTCGTCATAGCCGTCTGAATCTGAGTCGCTTACGTAGGGTGAGGTCTTGTACACATACAACTCGTCGTAATCGACCAAGCCGTCGCTGTCCGTATCTTTTGTTTTGGATTCTTCCAGAGCCTGTGCCTCGCGCTGTTCTGAGGTGAGATAGGGTTGGCCTGTTGCCAATGCCGCGATCTGTTCTTGGATCGGACGAGCAAGATTGGCGCCAAAAGATTTAAACCCAAAAAAGAAACCGCCAAAACCTAAAAACATTAAAAGCACGAACGCGAATTTCTGCTCCGCGCTCAAGGCTCGAGGTGGCCTTGTTCCTAATCGTCGTGTGGCCATAATCGAGACCTCAGCAAAAGTCGCGATCTTGCAACTTACGGGGCCCCGCCACCACCTCAACGTAGGATTTACCTACGTCTCGGCGGCTGGCTTCCCCGTGCGTTGCAATCTCATCGACTTTTTCAGAGGTCTCTAGTAGAGAGATTATAACAAAACACCCAGGGTTTACCTAGGCGTTTTATCTTCCACAGGAGCCAAGATGTGGGTAAGTGTCCTCCAGTTTTCTACCGTGAGGGATTCGGCGCGAATTTTGGGATCTAATTTCAGTGACTCAAGCGCGACTTTGACCTGTAGCGATGACAAATGCAGATGCGCTGAGAGATTATGATGGAGCTGCTTGCGGCGTGAGGAAAAGCCGGCTTTGGCGATGGAGATGATTGATTCAAGAGGTGGTGAGGTGGAAAAGGTAGATGAGGTGGATGAGGTAGAACATGAAAGGTCGAGACGAACAATTGCGGAATCAATCTTTGGAATAGGCCGAAACGCGCCAGCAGGAACATTCGCGATTTTTTCACAGTGAGCGTAGAGCTGGCAGACAACGGAGAGCAGACTCATGTGTGGTGGCAGTGCCGTGATTCTGTCGGCTACTTCTTTCTGAACCATCAGAACCATGCGGGATGGTTTTGGATCGGTTGTCAGGAATTTTTTCAAGAGATCAGAAGTGATGTTGTAGGGAATATTTGCAATGAGTTTGTAGCCGCAGGCTTCAGCCTGTGTTCCGTGAAGTGAAAAAGACAAAGCATCACCGTGGATCAGAGTAATCTTGGTGCCAAAACGGTCGTGTAAAGCATCAACGAGATCTTGATCAGCCTCGATCGCCGTCACTCTGGCACCTGCATCGACCAGTGCTTGAGTCAGAACCCCCGTTCCTGGACCAATCTCAAGCACGTGCTCGCCAGGGTGAATCTCAGCGGCCACGATTATTTTGGCAACGACTGTCTCATCCACCAGCCAATTTTGCCCAAAAGATTTTTTCGCACGCGGCAATCTCATAGTTCGATCACCCCTTGTCTCAAAATTTCTGGATACCCATAATCGTCCACACTCACGATCGTTGATGGAAGACCAGGCGTGAGCTCTCCCCCATCGAGATAGACATCAGGGCGTACGTCCTGATGCTGAAACTGATCCTGAACCTCCTTCAGGGAATAGCATGGCTTCTCGCCACTTCGATTCGCAGAGGTGGACACAATGGGCGCACCGAGTCCATGTGAAAGAGCGGTCGCAACCGGATGAGACGAAACACGAATGGCAATCTCGCCATGTTTCATGACTCCAGGAGCTAGGGCATCCCCAACAACAGGAAGAACAAGGGTCAAGGGGCCTGGCCAATGCTCATCTGCAAAACGGACAAGCCCGCTGGGAATCCCCGCGACTCTCTCAATCATGCCACGATCTGCCGCAATGAGCGGCAATGATTTGTCTCCCTGGCGACCCTTGATCTGAAACACACGCTCGACGGCTTCTGTGTTTCTCGCGTCTGCCGCAAGTCCATAGGCTGTCTCGGTTGGGAACACAACAACGCCGCCGCGTTTCAGAACCGCGACGGCCTCCTGTATCTGTTCTTCTGTTAGAGCTTTGAAAACCATGTGACTGTTTTTTTGAGACCCTCATCGAGTTTTACCTTCGGCATCCATCCAAGTTCACGTCGGGCTTTTCTGGCATCGAGCGCGGAGCGCATCACCTCCCCTTTGCAAGCTGGGCCATGGACCTCTTTTTGCTTTGAACCTGTGAGCTTGTTGATGGCACGAAAGAGGGTGTTTACGTCGGTCTGAATGCCAGACCCAATATTAAACGTCCCTGTGACTGGCTTTTCCATGGCCAGCATATGTGCCTGAACAATGTCGGAAACGTAGACGTAATCTCGCGTCTGCTTTCCGTTTCCATTGATCACGGCTTTTTCTTTCTTGATCAGCTGGCGCGCAAACACAGAAATCACTCCTGCATAGCCTCCTCGCAGCGCTTGGCGTGGACCATAGGCGTTGGCCAGACGCAGCACCACCGTCTTCATTCCATGAATGCGATGCTCAAAACTTAAGTACATCTCAGCAGAACGTTTGGCGATCGCGTAGGGCGACAGTGGATCATCGAGTGTTTTCTCTGAATACGGAGGTCGCAGCGTGTCGGGATACATGGCGCCACCACTGGATGTAAAAATAAACTTCTTGACTCCGGCCTTCGCAGAAGCATGGGCGATATTCAGTGTTCCCATGATGTTGACGCGCGCATCGCTTGGTGGATCTTCTACAGAACAGCGCACATCAATTTGCGCTGCCAGATGAAACACCACGTCTGGTTTGAGCTTTGCCACAAGTTGTGCCGCCGCCGGATCCACCACGGACAATTTGTGAAAGGCCACGTTTGGGTTCAAATTTTTGCGCGAGCCAGTGGAGAGATCGTCAATGACGTGCACTTTAATATGACGACGAACAAGCGCATCGACGATATGCGAGCCGATGAATCCCGCGCCTCCTGTGACCAAGGCTGTTTTATATTTAGGCATAGAATGAAGTAGCAAGTATCTAGTAGCAAGAAGCAAGTATGGGATCCACGAATTTACTTGCTACATGCTACTTGCTACTGAGTAAATTCCGCAAATACGCTTCCATAAATGGCTCAAGATCCCCATCGAGCACAGCCTCAGCGTCTGAGGTCTCCTGCTCTGTTCGATGATCTTTTACCATTTTATACGGATGCAGCACATAGGAACGAATCTGGTTTCCCCATTCAGCCGATTGATAATCGCCTCGCAACTCCCCTTTTTTCTTTTCTTGCGCTTTCAAATTCAACTGATGCAACTTGGACTTCAAAATCTTCATGGCTGTTTCTTTGTTCTGTACCTGAGAGCGTTCATTCTGGCAGGACACGACGGTATTGGTTGGAATATGAACGATGCGCACAGCCGAGTACGTCGTGTTCACACTTTGCCCACCCTTGCCGCCGCTCATGAACGTATCAATGCGCAAATCCTTTGGATCGATTTCCATTTCCACGACCTCATCAAGCTCTGGGATCACTTCGACGAGTGCAAACGTTGTATGTCGCATCTTCTCCGCATCAAAGGGTGAAATGCGCACCAGCCGATGCACGCCTGCCTCGCTTTTCAAATACCCATACGCCCATCGTCCGTTGACTCGCAGGGTGATGCTTTTGAGTCCCACATCCTCACCTCGAGACTCAGACAGCACGGTCACTTCCCATTTTCTCGCCTCAGCAAATCGCATGTACATTCGCGTAAGCATCGCGGTCCAGTCTTGAGCTTCCGTGCCACCGGAACCTGCATGAATCGCGACAATGGCTGGATCCTTGTCATAGTCTCCAGAAAACAACGTGGCAAACTCGAGCTTGGTGAATTGCCCTTCAAGATCGGCAAGTTTGTTTGTGATGTCATCTTGCAAACTTTGATCATCACCCGAAAGCTCCACAAGATCTTTGAGCTCAGTCACATTTGATCGCAAACTCTCCCAGGTTGAAAGCTCTTCTCGCAAATCAGATGCTTCTTGACTTACACGCCTGGCTTTCTGCGCATCCTGCCAAAAATCGGCTCCAGACATTTCTGTCTCTAGACGTTTGATCTGCGCGGCAACGGCATCCAAGTCAAAGTAACCTCCAGGTGCTCTGCAGTCTCTCCTGGAGGATTTGAATTTTTTTGAGGAGGTCTTTCATACACGAGCGTTCAGTGACAACGTGTCGAGAAGCAACACGTTGTCACTAAATACGTTAGAGGCCTCTGCAAAACTCGATGAGATTGCGATGCGCGGGGAAGCCAGCCTCCGAGACGTAGTGAAAACTACGTTGAGGAGGTGGCGGGGCCCCGCAAGTCGCAAGATCGCGAGTTTTGCAGAGGTCCCGTTACAATTTTATCTGTTTAGCAAACACTCCCAGCACCGGCATGTTCCACAGACGCCCTTGCAGGGCGTTGATCATCCCCAAGATCATGAGGATGATGAGCACAATAGAACCAAGCATCCAGACAATCTGTCCGAGCACGGGAATGACATTGCCCACCCACAGGATGATCCAGGCAACGAGCAGCACGAGTCCTTGCTTGCCATGATGCTGGGCAAACGCAGAGTCTTTTTTTAGAAGCAATGGAACCAAACACAGGATTCCCAGGTACCCGATCGCGGCAAGGAAACGATCGTCTGGGAGATGGACCTGTGGAGGAACGTGATCTCGTTGAGTCATACTCACATGATGATAACAGAAAATGAAAGACGAGGGCAGACCCTCGTCTTTCTGTAACAAACCTTGAGTGGCACGGCGTCTGACCTTGATCGGCAGCGCAGCGTAAGCGAGCACCGGCAAGGTCTGCGCCGTGACGAGGCTCAAGGTTTGTGAACTAGTACATTCCCATACCGCCGCCTGGCATACCACCACCTGCGGCTGGCTCTTCTTTCTTCGGAATATCTGTAATCGCCGCCTCTGTGGTGATGATCATGATCGCGATCGATGCGGCATTCTGAAGGGCTGAACGTGTGACCTTTGCTGGATCGATCACGCCAGCGAGAACCATGTCTTCATACACATCGGTTGCGGCATTGTAGCCAAACGCGCCTGTTGCATTCTTGACCTTTTCAGCGACAACGGAACCGTCTTTTCCTGCGTTGCTCGCAATAATGCGCAGCGGCTCTTCAAGCGCTCGGCGCAAAATGTCTACACCAACTCGTTCATCTCCAGAACAAGAAATCTGATCAAGAGAAGAAAGCGCACGAATAAGTGCCACGCCGCCTCCTGGGACAATCCCCTCTTCCACGGCCGCCTTGGTCGCCGCAACTGCATCTTCGATGCGATGCTTTTTTTCTTTCATCTCGGTTTCTGTGGCTGCACCAACTTTGATGACGGCCACGCCGCCGCCGAGCTTGGCAATACGCTCCTGCATCTTCTCTTTTTCAAAATCCGACGTCATTGTCTCCAACTGCACACGCAGCGACTTCACGCGATCTTCAATAACCGCTTTATCCCCATGACCTTCGACGATCGTTGTTTCATCTTTGTCAGCGACCACTTTGCGAGCTCGACCAAGATCGCCCAACTCAACCACATCCAGTTTCAACCCAACTTCCTCTGACACAACTTTTCCACCGGTCAAGACCGCAATATCCTGCAACATGGCCTTGCGGCGATCACCAAATCCTGGTGCTTTGATGGCCAGCGTATGAAACACGCCACGAAGTTTGTTGACAACCAGTGTTGTGAGCGCTTCCCCGTCGATATCTTCGGCAATAATCACGAGTTCTTTCTTGCCCGTAGTCGCAACCTTTTCAAGCACAGGCAGGATGTCCTGCACAGAACTGATCTTTTTGTCTGTGATCAAAATGTAGGCGTCGCGATATTCAGCTTCCATGCGCTCGGGACTTGTAATCATGTAGGGCGAGACATAGCCTTTATCAAACTGCATGCCTTCCACAAACTCCACATCGATCCCAAACGACTGCGATTCCTCAACCGTGATCACTCCATTCTCGCCGACCTTCTCCATGGCCTGGGCGATCTTTGTTCCAATCTCCGAGTCGTTCGCTGAAATGCTCGCGACCTTCTCGATCTCACCGCCTTTAATGGGCGTCGCGATCTTTTTAATTTCACCAACCACGGCCTCGACCGCTTTTTCGATGCCGCGTCGCAAGGACTGTGGATTGGTTCCAGCCGTCACATTGCGCAAGCCCTCAGCAATCATGGCTTGGGCCAGCACGGTCGCAGTGGTGGTTCCGTCACCGGCCACGTCATTGGTTTTGCTCGCGACTTCTTTCACCAACTCCGCACCAAGATTTTCAAACTTGTTCTCAAGCTCGATTTCTTTTGCAACCGTCACGCCGTCCTTGGTGATGGTCGGCGCGCCAAAGCCGCGGTCCAGCACCACGTTGCGACCCTTGGGACCAAGCGTCACCTTGACGGCGTTCGCCAAAATATCCACGCCGCGCTTGAGCGATCCTCGTGCCTCCTCGTTAAATGAGATTTGCTTTGCCATAAAGAAAGGGTGTAGGTGGTAGGTTTTAGGTATTAACGTCTACTCAACAATAGCCATCACGTCCTCGATGCGGATGACAAGATATTCAACGCCATCGATCTTCACCTCATCTGGCGCATATTTTTTAAACAGGACAACTTGGCCAACCGCGACTTCCATGTTGACGCGCTTCCCTCCATCCAGTTCGCGTCCTGGGCCAACCGCGATCACCTCGCCTCGCTCCGCGCGTTCTTTTTGAGCCGTGTCAGGGATGATGATTCCGGCTTTTGATGTTTCCTCCTTTGGGGCGGCTTTCACAATGATGTGATCGCCAACGGGTGTGAGCTTCATAGAAAAAGGGATTAGGGGGTAGGTATTAGGTAGTAGAGGAAGGGCAAAAAAATTACGCTAGCAGTCTTCATCAAAGAGTGCTAACGGTGGCATTTTTGCTCAGACGACCAAGCCTGTCAAGGGGTTTTGGAAAAACGAACCAGGATCCCCAGTACAAAGGCACTTAAAGCCAAACCAGGCCACAGGGACCAAAGATAGTGATCGAAAAGAGCGATCGTAGTCAGGCTCACCCCAAGCGCCACAGCAAACAACCCATTTGGATTTTTGATGGCCATGAGACTTCGACCAATGCGACCTATCCAGAAAACAAACAGCACAAACCCAACCACACCAAGCTCTGCCAAGATGAGCAAGAAGACATTATGAATCGGCTGATAGACCCAAACCGGTTGTCCAGGATCCTGATCGGCAAGCGTGAATGTGTAGGCATTTGGGCCGACGCCAAAAATCGGCGAAGAAAAAAACACCTCATCAAACATCTGATACTGCGACGCACGTTCTTCAATCGATATCGCTTCTAGACGGAGGGTGGGGTTGAAACGCGAAAAGACTTCCTGACGAAAAACAAAGATTGTCAGCAGCACAGACACGATCCCAACACTGAGAACCGTAATCAGATGATGTGCAAGGTTCTTTTTTTGTTTGAGCATGAGCGCCATCGACACCACAACTCCGATCAAGAGCCCCAGCCACGCTGATCGTGAGAAGGTGATGACGAGTGCTGATCCAAGCACGGCAGCAAGCATTGACAGAACCACCACATCGCGTTGGCTTTTCATGCTTTTGGCAAGCCAACCGAGAATCACCACCCCGATCGCCAGATACCCCCCGAAAACATTTGGGTGTGGAAATGTTCCATAGGCTCGCAGGGTTCTTCCGCTGACTGTCTCGACCACGGCTGTGCCTAACGTCTGTGCGTCTTTCGCACTCATCCCAAGCAGTGTTGAATCAGGTGTGGCTCCTGTGAGCGTTTGAAACCAACCGACGGTCACAGGGACGAGCAGTCCGAATAAAAATGCAATGAGAACAGGTTTGAGTTTCGTTCGTTCATCTGTAAGCAGAAAAAAAAGCATGGCAGCTGAGACAACATGAATGAGGTGAAACCAGCCAACGGAACTGAACGCACTGAGGGAAAGAGAGAAGAAGGCGCTCGCTAAAAAAAGATACAGGGCTTTGTCCATCTGACGCACATCTCTGTCGTTTGGTCTGTGCATGCGAAGCAGAAAGACAAACAGAAGCATCACCTCCACCACATAGATCCCAAGCACCGCATAGGGCGATGGCTCACCTGAAACCATCCCCTGACTCAGCAGGACTTCCGTCTGCCAAGGCAAGAGAAACACGGCAAGGAAAAAAAGTCTGTTGGAAAATTTTTCTAGCATAGGTGTTGTGCCGTGAGCGCCTCAAACCGATCGCGAAACTCGACCCGTCGATCTTGGTCGTGAAACTTGAGCATCTCGTCATTCACCACAACACGGGAATCTTGATTGGCAAGATCGCGGAGATGCACAGGCAGCCGACGTCGCTGGAATGATCGAAACACCGATTCCACGAGCCGTGACTGAACAGGAACACGTGGACAGAAGCGTGGAATGTGTCGGTGATCCGGTATGCGTCCCCTGGCATTTGGCAGGAGCTGAGATGCCCAACGATTCACACGATGAAACTCGGAAAAACTGCTATCGCGATCCAACAGAGGGACTAACGACTTCACCCAAAACGCCAAGTAATAATCTCGCGGAAAACAAAGCTCCTCCAGTTGCAACGATGCTTGCGTAGAAAAAAAACTGAAACAAAATGGATCGCGCCCTGTTTGTTCTTGTCCTGGCCGAGCTTTGAAGAGCGCAAACGGAAGAACGAGCCAAAATCGCGATGACCAAATCAACCCAGGTTTGGTGACCACATACAGATCAATATCGCTGTTTTCGGTCGTCCCCCACCATGCCAGGCTATTCACCGCAGCCACGGCCCGCACGCCAGGCAACAGTTGAAAATATCGCGCCGCGCGACGAAGGCGTTTGAACTTACGCTCGGCGTCCAAGAATCGCTCTTGTCTGGTTTGAACAAGCGATGAAATAGAGGCTTCCCTTTTCACGCTCCAAAATCCATCAAACGATTGAAGTTTCTCCTTGAGCCAGGCGCTCCGCTCAAGAATCGACTGAACCTCACACAGATCATGCGGACGCGCTGGTTGCATGAGCCATTTCCAGATCTCAAAAACAGTCAAAGGATGAGAGAAAAGAGAAAACCACAGAACCGTCTTCAGGATAGATCGTTCAAGGTCTGTGGTTTGACTGCCCATATGAGGGCATCTTACTTCGGATTCCGAATCTTTGAAAAGACGAACTGTTGCTGGAGAATGGAAACGATGTTCACCGTCACCCAGTAGAGGGTCAACCCTCCAGGGAGATTGGTTCCAATGACGACCGTCATGACAGGCATGAACATGAGCATGGACTTGTTCATGGAGGCCAGCATGGTTTCATCGAGCGCCCCTTTTTTGCCAGCCACTTGCTTCGGAGGACGGCGGGAGATCAACATCCGTGTCTGCATGAACTGGAAATATCCAGCGAGGATAGCCAAGTACGTACTCTTGTGTGACAAATCGATCGTATGCAAAAAAACCGTGTTGATCATCTCGGGGTTGTGAATAAACGGATAGAGCTGGTTGAGCGTTTCGGTTCCAAAACCGCCAAGGAGCACGCGATACAGCGCGATCAGAATGGGGAGCTGAATGATGATCGGCAAACACGAGGCAAGAGGATTGACCTTTTCGGTCTGATACAACTCCATCATGGCCTTGGCGAGCGCTTCTTTGTTATCGGCATGCTTCTCCTTCAGGGCATCAATTTTGGGTTGCAATTCCTGAAGCGCTTTCTGTGAACGCAACGAAGATGACATGAAGGGCCACAACATCATTTTTATAAGAACCGTAAGCGCGATGATCGCAAATCCAACATCAGCTCCTGGCAAGATGTCATAGAGAAACACCAAGAGGTTGAAAATCGGCAGGTAAAGAACCGTGTGAAAAAGATTTCCCATACTTAGGCTTGTTCGGTAGTATCCGGTGCCACCTCTTTCACCTCGTCTACCTTCTCCACCTCTGCCACCTGTTCCACCTTCTCTTCACCTGATATATTAATTTTCCATCCTGTGAGCCGCGCGGCAAGGCGAACGTTTTGGCCACCTTTGCCAATCGCCAGAGACAGCTGATCGTCTTTGACTTTTGCAAACGCGCTCATGTCTTCTTTTTTAAGCTCAAGACTCGTGACCTTGGCTGGGGAAAGTGCGTTGGTGATAAACGTCTCTGGGGATTCACTCCACTCGACAATATCAATCTTCTCACCACCCAGCTCAGCAATAATGGTCTGAATACGCGACCCGCGCTGACCAATGCACGCCCCGATTGGATCGATCGTGTTCTCGCTGGTTGTGACCGCGACTTTTGATCTGGATCCGGCTTCTCTGGCAATGCCTTTGATTTCCACCAGCCCCTCGCCGACCTCTGGCACTTCAAACTCAAACAGCTTGCGCACCATTTCCTCAGACGTGCGGGATACCAAAATTTCTGGACCCTTGGTTGTGAGTCCAACTTGGCGGACAAAGACTTTAATCCGGTCGCCCGTGTTGTAGCGCTCCGTTGAAATTTGATCTTCAGGACGCATCACACCAGTCGTGCGGCCAAGATCCACGAGCACAATGCGACCTTCACGACGTTGGACCGTGCCGTTCATGATGGTGCCTTCGTGTTCCTTGAACTCACTAAAAATCACTTCACGTTCAGCCTCGCGCAATTTTTGCGTGATGACTTGCTTGGCCGTCATGGCTGCCATGCGACCAAATTCTCCCGCCTGAGGAAGTTCTGTACGCAAGACCTCCCCAATTTCTGCATCATGTTTCAAAACCCGTGCATCAGAAAACATGAGATCTGTTTTTGGATTGAACCGTGGACCCAACTCTTCTTCAAAGGAAATAGCTGGAACCTCCTCGCCTTTTCTGCGCGCCTCTTCCACCTGAAGGGCAAGCGCTTCGGCTTTGGCTTTGCGTTCTGTTTCAAGACGTTCAAGTTCGAGAAGATCGACATCTTCGACAACCGTCTTCACGTCATACACATGTGACTCAGCCGTGGCGGGATCAAACTCCACTTCAATATTTTGATTTTTGTCACCAAAATCTTTTCGATACGCTGCCGCCAGGGCGGATTGAATCGCGTCAATCACAGACTCGTACGCCAGTCCTTTTTCCTCACAGATTTGTCTAATCGCTTGTTCGATCGCTGAAGCCATAAAATATTCTTAGGAAAGGATTTAAAACGATGAGATGCGAAGGGCTGGAGGAAGCAACAGCCGAGGCGTACTGAAACGTACGGTGAGGCTGTTGTGAACCGAAGCCCGAGCAGATCGCGTTTTAAATCCTTTCAATAAAGAAACCCGTCTAGCGACAGGTTTCAGGATGTCCATAATCTACCAAAACCGCTCAGGGATGTCAATGTCTTCGATGTGAGTAAACTGAGGCTCTCCTTGATCATACTCAATGGCAACCACATCAATGCGCCAAGGCACCTCACCTGCTTTTGATTGATCAAGGTATTCCTGTGCCGTTCTCACCAAGTGCCCGATCTTGGTGACGGTCACGGAATCTTCCGGATCGGCTAAATCACTGTGTCGACTTTTCACCTCAACAAAAACGATCTCTTCGCCATCCGCACAAATGAGATCGATTTCTCCGTAGGAATTTTTGTACTGCCGCTGACTCACTTTGTACCCTTTGTCTACCAAAAACTTCGCAGCAGCTTCCTCTCCCTGATTCCCAAATATCCTCCGAGCATCCATACTATTTTTTTCTGCGACCTGGGAGGTATTTTTGATTGGCATGACGCTGCGCTTCACGCTCACGCATTCCTGGCACGGTCCATTTCACATAACGAAAAATCAGAAAGCTCCAAAAAAGAAATCCAGCAATCCACACCAAGTACCAGAAGCGCGCGCCAAACAGTCGAATCTCTTCAAAGCTGAAAAAGAACAGGAGCACGCCCAAAATTCCCATCACCACGAGCAAGGTAGAAATGTTGTGGCCCACTTCACGCATGAATCGATCTGAGCCGCGTCTGTCAGCGACGAGATGACCAACAATACCCAGTACAAAAACGACGACAAAAATGACGAAGGTAATCGTGCCAAGAAGTCCTCCAACCTCGGGTGGATTCATGGTGAGCCAGTAGGTGGGCTGTAAAAATTCAGACATAGGTTATTTGCAGTGAGTGAGGGTGCAGGCAAGCGACCCTAGGATATCAGATATCACATTTGTGGCAACAAAGATGCCGATGAAGGTTGTGAGGATCCCGATCAACTTGTAGAAGAATCTCGAGCCGCCAGAACCAAACGTCTTCTCGGCAAATGGAATCTCCCCAAACCAACTAAAAAAAACCTCTGTTTTTTTGACGATCAAAAAGCCAATGAGCATGATGAGGAGGCCAAGGGGAATGCGAAAGAGTGGGGACATACATGGTGGGCGCTGAGGGGATCGAACCCCCGACCTTCTCGGTGTAAACGAGACGCTCTAACCAGCTGAGCTAAGCGCCCTCTTGAGACTGTTGCAAAACTCGCGATCTTGCGTTTCACGGGGCCCCGCCACCACCTCATCGTAGCTTTCGCTACGCCTCGGCGGCTGGCTTCCCCGTTCAACGCAATCTCATCGAGTTTTGCAACAGTCTCCTACTACGACCATTGGAGCTTACAGGATTTGCGTCTTCAAATCAAAATTTAAAAGCGCCAGTCGTTGGCGCTTGCGTTACGTGTCGAGATGATGGGCGTTGGGACAGCGGAACTCGAAACGCAATCCGTATGGGCCATCCATGAAGGCACTCCAGTCCCCGGTTCCCCAACGGACACGACCGTCGTCACCAAGCGATCGATCGACTCGCGGATGATCGAGCAGGTCATCGAAATCCCGAGGGGCGACCAGAAAGGCCACGTGGGAGCGGTACCGGTACAGATGCCTGCACACCATGGCCGGCCACAGAGAGCGACGTTTTCCAGGGGCGAAGGTGATCGTGGTTTCCCCAACACGGAAATCGTAGCGGATCCCAGGAAGGAAATCGTCGATACGACGGGGTTCATCACGACGAGCAACGCCGACTCCCAGCGATGTGAAGAAGGCGATGACCGACTTGGGTTCCCGCTGACGTGGATACCCAAACGTGACGTGATCGATCCCTCTCACAGATCCAGGGGAAAGGGCAGGATCAATATCCATGGAAGACCTCTCTGAGCGCTGACAACATAGATTGAATAACCTTGCACGTCAAGAACCAAACAAAAAACGCTCTCATGAGAGAACATTTTTTGTGGTGCGCGGGAGAGGACTCGAACCTCCACGCCCTTGCGAGCGCTACCACCTCAAGGTAGTGCGTCTACCATTTCGCCACCCGCGCAAATTCCGCGCCGATCTTACCTGACTCAAAAAAAAAGAGCAACCCTAGAAGACGCGTGCTTTCCCCGTAATCACTCTGAGAAACATCGGCTCGATACCGATGTCAAAACGGGTGGAGGTCATTTCCTCACCGTCCACAAATAAGGAAATAGGATCGTCGCTGCGAATCGCGAGCGACTTCATGGGAAACACAGACTCTTTAAAAACCTTCCTGCCAAAAATTCCCCAACCTGTTTTGACCGCGGCTCGAATCACGGCTTCAAATTTTCCGTCGCAGGGATCCGCCACATCCGCGAGGTTCCGAATCTCAAGGGCAGCACGACGAGAGGTAGAGGTAATTCGAAACTGGTCTTCGCAGGTCAGCTCTGCATGAAAATCTGGAACCGAGAGCCCTGTCACAAACCGACGACCGTTCACGGTTCCCACATCAATCGTTTCAATCCGCCGAGCGGAGAGAATATCGCAGGCGGCCACTCCCTCAGGAATGCCCATCATGCGTGCCAACTCGTTCCCTGGTCCAATGGGGATGATTCCAAGAACGACTTCGCAATCTGCCACGACATCGATCACCTTGCGTACGGTCTCATCGTTCCCGAGCACCACGACCGTCTGCACGCCACGCTGAATTTCATCGCGGATCATTTCCTCGGCATTACGGAACAGGGCAAGACGAGAAATTTTCCCGGCGATCCCCAAGTCGGTCAACCGATTTTCAATTTTCAAAAGCTCGCGCTCATAGCGCTTATTTTGCTGAATGTATTCATCGTATAAATAACAGTACATGTGCTTGATGACGAACGAAAGGACATGCTTTGGACAAAAACCGTCACGGAAGGCCGGACTCTCCCTCCGACAGGCTCAGAGCATAATCACTTGCGGCCTGAGTGACGAGGGGCGCCGAGACGACCGTCGGGTATCACTCAGGGTGGGCGACCCCGTGTTTTTGGACAAGGCTTGTCCTTTCGTTCGTTGTTATTCTTCTTCACTGTTGGCAGATCCATCCATGCTCAGTCGCCCATTAACTTGAGCTCCAGCGGCGACCGAAATACGCGCTGTGGCCACATCCCCCTTCACCCGAGAGGTAGCCAAGAGCTCGAGCATCTCGTGAACCGTGACATTCCCCTGTACCTCCCCGGCAATCACCGCGCTCTTCGCTTTCACGTCTGCCTTGATACGTGCGGTTTCTCCGATGCGTAAAAACTTTTCCGTCTCCACTGTGCCGGAAACCTCCCCATCGATCACCACATCGCCATCTGAACGGAAATCTCCCTCCACCTTGACCCCCTGTGCAATAATCGTCTCCTGCGTATTCGTGCTTGGCATAGCGCTGTGTTTTTTATCCCTAAACATAGAGTGATTCTTAGTCCTCCGGATCTTAACAGTCTGAGCTTCCGTCTGTCTACATCTCTTCCACGGTCTCAATCCCAAGCAGTGCTAAGCCATTTCTGAGCACCTGGGACACGGCTCTGAGCAACGCCACCCTTTCCTGTATTTGATCCTCACGTGCTTGAAGCACGGGAACGTGTTCGTAAAAATGTGAGAACGACTTGGCAAGGTTAAAGAGGTACTGAGCCAAAATGGCTGGCTGGAGTTCCTGTGACGATCGGAAAAGGACTTCAGGAAATTGTGCGATCGCAAACACAAGCGCGTGACTGTGACGATCGTCAAGGGTTTTGGCACTCGGCTTCCCTTTCATCTTGGGGGCTTTCTTCAGAATACTTTGGATGCGAGCAACGGTGTAGAGAAGATACGGACCGGTACACCCATCAAACGACAACGACTCGTCTAGATCAAATACAATTTTTTTCCCAACGTCTTGTTTCAACATGGAAAAACGCATGCCAGCAAACGCAATCGCACGAACGACCTCTTTGGTGTGTTCCTTGGTCCAATCCGTATGGCGGCTCTGAGTTTCTTGACGCGCTTTCTCGATCATCTCGTCTCGCAGTGTTTCGTAGCGCACCACGTTCCCCTTTCGGGCGGCCATCGCTCCGTCTGAAAGCGTGACAAATTCGTAGGAAAGATGGGTCAGCTCACGCTCAAATTTCATCCGTTTGAGCGTCGCAAACAATTGTTGAAGTGCGTGACTTTGACGGGCATCAACCACGTAAATCGATCGAGCTGAGTGATAATCTTTTTCTTTTTCAAGAGCAAGGGCGAGATCTTTGGCGTTGTACAACAAGGTCCCATCGCTTTTGATGAGCAGGTTCACGCCCAGTTTCTCATTTTCTAAATCTACAATCCATGCACCTTGCGACTGCACCACCACACCGTCCTTAATAAGCCCATCAATAATTTTTTTGGTTTTCTTGATGAGCTGGCTTTCAAAGTACCAATGATCAAGCGTGAGCCCGAGTTCATCGTACACCTGTTTCAAATAGTCGAGTGACCACTTGCGTGTGACTTTCCACACCGCGACTTCACTTCCTTTTTGATTTTCCAAATGCTTGAAGACTTCCGTGACCTGTTCTTTCAACGAAGGATTTACTTCGAGCGCCTGGTTCGCTTCCACATACACCTCGCGCAAAAAATCGATGCGCTTGTCTTTGGGTGTTTTGTCCCAATCTTCCTTCGCCGCGATCGCCCAAACCGACTGTGCGACATGCAGTCCCAAGTCGTTGATGTAGGCCACAGGAATGACGTCGTACCCACAGGCTTTGAGCAGATTCACGGCCGCCTGTCCGACAAACAAATTCCGCAAGTGACCAACATGGACATCTTTATGAGAGTTGAGGTTGGCGAACTCAACCATCACCCGTTTCTCTTTTCCCACATCCGATGTCCCAAAGGTGTCTCTCATCTCTGAAACTTCCTCAAGAATCGCCTTGCCAAATTCAGCATCGGCCAACACAAAATTCACATACGGCCCATGAGCTTTCGCGCTGGCAATATGCCCTTTGGGACCAATCTTTACAGCGATTTCTGTGGCGATTTCTGCTGGGTTGCGTTTAAGCTTTTTCCCTAATTCAAAACACGGAAACGCCACGTCTCCCATCGCGGGGTCTGGAGGCGATTGAAGTTCTTCAATCACTGGAACAAAACCGTGACCCACAGCCTTCTTGATCGCCTGAAGAATATCTTGCTTGGCTTGTTGGATTACGTACATAGTTTTTCTAATTTCCCTTTGGCCTCTGCAAGGTTGTGCTCCATGGTTGCGACGACTTGCTCTGGAGCCTTCGAAGTAAACTCTTCGTTTTCTAGTTTGCTTGTGAGACTCCGGATGTATTTCTCCAACTCCTTTGCTTGGGCCTTCGACTTTGCTAATTCTTTTTCGTGATCGACCAAACCTCCCAGAGAGACAAAAATCTGTGTCTGACCAACAACGACAGAAGCATTCTCATCTTTTGGAGATTGTGTTTCAAATGTGAGCGACTCCACACCTGCGAGCGACTCAATCACGGCACGATGAGACTCCACTTCGTTTCCACCAACCAAGACCACAGAAATCTTTTGTTTTGGTGCCACAGAATACTGTGATCGAATGTTGCGCATTGCCCCAATCACTTCTTGCAATCGCGCCATTTCGGCTTCTGCATCCAGATCAAGGTCGATCAGACGCATGACAGGCCAGGCATGAGCGATCAACAATTCTTGATCGTCCAGATACTTCCAAATTTGCTCAGTCACAAATGGCATAATGGGATGCCAGTAGGTGAGCAGATGCTCAAGGACATACACGAGAATGGCATCGGTCGATGCTTTGATCTTTGGGTCCACGCGCTGAGCTTTGGAAATCTCCAAATACCAATCGGCAAAATCATTCCATGTAAACTCCCGCAATTTCTCACTGGCTTGGGAAAACTCAGCAGCCCCCATGTGTGCGGCAACGTCTTCTTCAAGTCGCGTGAGCCGTGACAATATCCACCGATCGGCAAGTGTGGACGGCTTCAATTCTTTGAACGCACGCCCATGACTCACGGTTTCAACGCTCGTTAAAATGAAGCGTGAGATATTCCAAAGTTTATTCACGAGCCGCTGTGCGGCTTCGACTTTCTCTTCATAGAAACGCGAATCATTTCCAGGAGACACGCCCGTCACGACACTGAACCGTAAGGCATCAGCACTATATTTTTCAATGATGTCGATCGGATCGATCCCATTGTTGAGCGATTTGGAAAACTTCCGTCCGTTCTTATCTTGCACCATGCCATGGATGTACACCTCATGAAAGGGAATCTCGTCAAGGGCATAGGCACTCATGAGCACCATCCGCATGAGCCACAAATACAAAATCTCATAGCCCATTTGCATCCAACTTGTGGGATGAAACGTCTGCAGGTCATCGGTTTGCTCGGGCCAGCCAAGAGTCGAAAACGTCCAAGAACCAGAGCTAAACCAGGTATCAAGCGTATCTTCATCCTGAACCCAACCATCGCCTTCTGGGATCTGTCCCACAACCATCTCCTCACCTTTGTACCAAACCGGAACACGATGCCCCCACCAAATCTGACGAGACAGGCACCAATCACGAAGATGCTCAACGCGATCGAGATAGAGTTTCACAAAACGTTCTGGGTTGATGGTGACCCTTTGCTTCTCGTCGCCGGAGAGTCCAGTGGTCAGCGCATCGCGCATCAAGTCACGCAAGCTTTTGCCACGACCAGGAATGGGTTTTTGCACATCGAGCCACCATTGGGTCATGGGGATCGCTTCCACCACATCACCAAACCGATCAGAGGTCCCGACGTTTTGTTCGATCTCTTCCTCTTGCACCAGCAACCCGGCTGCACGCAACTGTGCAACAACGTTCTCTCGTGCTTCTTCGCTTGTCAGTCCTGCAAAATCTTTTCCAGCTTGAGCGGTCATTTTTCCATCCGCCCCAATGACGGGAATGATTCCGATGTCGTTCCCCATGGCTTTCTGTTTTTCATACATGGCAAAATCAACCGCAGAGTGAGCCGGCGTCACACCCAAGGCGCCTGTCCCAAAGGCGGGATCAACATGCTCGTCGGCAATCACGTGTAACCGCAGTGGTACCCCGCAAAAATTTACCTCGAATGTTTTCCCGACAAAATCTTTGTAACGTTCATCCGTGGGATGAACGGCAACAGCGGTATCTCCCAACTTGGTTTCAGGACGAGTCGAAGCAATCGTAAATGGAACGTCTGCAGAATACTTGAATGTGTAGAGCTTGGCCTTTCGGTCAACGTACTCCAATTCATCATCGCTACACGTGCACTGCCCCTTCACCGACCAATTCACCACGCGGTATCCACGATAAATAAGACCATCGTGATACATCCGTGTGAACAACTCGTTCACGGCCTTGTTCCGGGCCTCATCAAACGTGTACGCAAGACGTGACCAATCGCAGCTCGTTCCCATTTTTTTAATCTGACTCAAAATCGTTTCGCGTGATGCATCAGCAAATGCCCGAATACGTTCAACGAGTTTCTCCCGACCAAGTTCCTGACGCGGGAACCGCATTCCTTCTTCCATGAGCATTTTTTCCACACGAGCCTGTGTCGGCACCGCGGCATGATCTGTGCCTGGAACCAACAGAGCCTTTCGTCCACGCATTCGCTGGTAGCGGATCATGCTGTCCATGAGGGTATTTTCCAGAGCATGTCCCAAGTGCAAAATACCGGTCACGTTTGGTGGTGGCATCATGATCGTGAACGGTTCGCCTTTCAGCTTGTCTGGATTAAAAAATCCGCTCTTTTCCCAAGCCTCGTAAATAGCGTCTTCGTAGAGTTTGGCTTCGTACGCCTTCGGCATTTCTGGTTTGCCCATAATGTTCAACAGTTTAGGGAAATATCCCCAAGTTGGCAACCGACAGAGTTGACAAAAAGCCCATTTTTGATGAGGATGGGGTGTCGTTCATTACAACGACCGGAGGAATCTATGAGTCAGCTCCTGACCGCGACTGCGGTACTGCTGATGCTCTCTGGCTGCGACACGATCTCCCCGTTCGTTGGGGAGGAGCTCAAGGCCTCTGTCTGCGATCGAGATCACGATGGTCTTTCTCGCTCAAGCGAGTTCTGCGGTGGCGAGGACTGCGACGATGGGGACCAGGAAGTGGGATCGCCCACGGGTTGGTACCGCGATGTGGACCTCGACACCTACGGCGCGGGTGAGGAAGAATTTTCTTGCTCGCAACCCGAAGGATTCGTGATCGTCACCGGTGACTGCGATGATACAGATGAACTCGTGTCCCCTGGCGGCATCGAAACCTGCAACGAAATCGATGACGACTGCGACGGAGACATCGACGAGGAAAACATCACGACTTGGTACCTGGACGCAGATGAGGATACCTACGGCAACGTGGATATCTATCTCGTCCAGTGTGACGAGCCTATGGGCTACGTCGACAACGCCGATGACTGTGATGACCTTGTCTCCACGGTGAGTCCTGATGGCACGGAACTGTGCGACGATGACATCGATCAGGATTGCAACGGCCTCATCGACGATGCAGAGGGCTCGCAAGCTTGGTACGCAGATGCGGATCAGGACAGCTACGGCGACCCACAGACGGCTTTGTATTCGTGCAACGAGTCTGTTGAAGGCTATGTGCTGGATGCGACCGACTGCGACGATGCCAACCTGGACGTGAACCCGAGCGCCAACGAGGCCTGCCTCGATCACGTCGACAATGACTGTGATGGCGAGATAGACACGGACGCCGTGGATGTTGCCTGGTACGCAGATGTGGATGAGGACGGCTACGGCGACGTGAACGTCACCACCACCGACTGCGCCCCGCCAGAAGGGTACGTCGGAAACAGTGAAGACTGTGACGATGCATCAAACGAAGTGAATCCTGGTGTCGACGAGGTCTGCAACAACGGCATCGACGACAACTGTGACGACTCACCGGGTGCGTGTGTGCATGCAGGGGCTTCGACCCTCGCAAGCGTCGATGTCACTTTGACTGGTGACAGCGACTCCACGGGCTGGGCCATTGTCGGTCCCTGCGACCTAGACGGCTCTGGTGAACTCGATCTCGTTGCCTCGGCTCCTGATGGTGACCAGAACGCACAAAACACCGGCTCAATCTTCATCTTCTTCAATGGGTCCCTCACGACCTCCTCGCTCACGACCAGCGCGGCAGATGTGGTGATTGTGGGAGACGAAGAGTATGACTACGCTGGTTCAGCGGTCGCGTGTGGTGATGTGGATCGAGATGGAGTCGACGACTTACTCTTTGGCGCATTCGGAGACGACGAGGGAGGCTCTGATGTCGGAGCTGTGGCCTTCTTTCCTGGCACAACCCTTTCAGGCTCGCTGAGCGCCTCAGACGCCTCCAGCTCCTGGGTGGGAACCGAGGGGGCAACCTCTCTTGGAGAACGAGCTCTCGCTATTGGAGACGTGGACGGAAATGGATCCGGAGACTTGGTCGTTGGTTGGTCAAACAACTCCGACTATGACAGCAATGCCGGAGCCCTGTACTTCATCTCTGGTGACGCGATTCCGGAAGAAACTGTTCGCATCGATGATGCGGATGCTCAGTGGCTGGGAGAAGCCACGGGAGACCGAGCTGGCCTGAGCATTGGGCTGTGCGATCTCAACAGCGACGGCGCACAGGACATCCTCACTGGGTCCTACGGCCTTGATGATGGAGGCAGTGACGCTGGAGGGATGTACCTCATCTGGGGTGACGCGTACGCTGGGATCATGAGTTTCTCAGAGAGCGATGCCCTATGGACGGGAGAGTCAGCAGGTGACCTCTCAGGATCTTCGATCGCTTGCAATGGCGACGTTGACGACGATGGGGTGAATGACATCCTCGTGAGCGCTCCGTATCAGGATGAGGCAGCGGACAACGCAGGAGCTGTATATCTCATCTACGGTGCTGACACCTTCGCAGGAGAAATGAGTCTCACAAGCGCTGACGCCAAGTGGATCGGAGAGACCAGCGACGATCAAGTTGGGAATGCCGCTGCGATGTGCGACATCGATGACAACGGCATGGACGACATCTTCGTTTCATCGATCAACTACGACGGAGGATCTAGCAACCTGGGCATCGTCTACATGGTGTCGGGTGGCGTGCACTCTGGAACCTCAAACCTCTCGAGCGCGGAAGCCTCCTGGACCGGAACGAGTGGTGGATCACAGGCCGGCTCTGCCCTGAGCTGTCCTACGGATCTCAACAACGACAACGTCGACGATTTGGCCGTAGGCGCTCCTACAAAGAGCGAGGCTTACCTCATCTTCGGCCTGGGCTACTAGAAACGCGCCTCCTTTTCAGGAGGCTTTTCATTTTCCTACGGTTCCTTGACACGTCGGTCGCGACCGACGTGTCTTGACCTTCAATCAAACCCCTTGTAAACTGCCCTATCCCCTGCTTGTTGAAGATACCTAACACATGGCCCTCAAAGAATCACAACAAGTCCTTGAAGCCATTAAGCGCTCTTCGCGCCCACTTCTTTGTGTTCCCTCAGGTGGTGGAGCTGATGCCTATGCCACAGCCCTGGGACTCTCAAGGGTCTTAACTAAACTCGACAAAAAGCCGCTCATCGTTGCGGCTGATGGCAAAGCGCCAAAAAATGTCGAGTTTCTCAAAGGTCATGAACAGATCCAGCCGCGACTGGAAAATATGCGGCAATTCGTCATCGAGTTGGACGCGAGTAAAACAAAAGTAGATGAGCTCAGTTACGAAATGAAAAACGATAAACTGTTCGTTTATCTCTCTCCCAAAAAAGGCTTCTGGGACCAGAAGGACGTACGGACAAGTTCCAGTGGCTACAAGTTTGATCTCATCATCTGTATCGGCTCCCCGGACTTTGAATCTTGTGCGCATCTCTACTCTGAAAATCCTGATTTCTTTTTCCGCACGCCAGTTATCAACATCGACCACACGCCTGAAAACGAACACTACGGCCAAATGAACATCGTGGACATGACGGCCTCTGCGTGCGGCGAAGTCTGTCATGATCTCATCGACGCGATCGAACCTGGACTCATCGATGAAGAAGTTGCGACCGCGTTTTTGACCGGCATGATCGCCAAGACAAAAAGTTTCAGATCAAAAGCAGTGACGCCCAAAACACTACAGACAGCGAGCAAGCTGATTGCCAAAGGTGCCAAACGGGACGAGATCGTGCAGCGGCTCTATCGAACCAGAAGCGTAGAAACGCTCAGACTCTGGGGTCGCGCCCTAGCTCGCCTGAAGGCGGACGAGGAGGCGAAAATGGTCTGGACCATGCTCAGCCAGCAAGATTTCATGCATGCGGGAAGTGAAGAACACGATCTCCCGGATGTGATCGACGAGCTGATCGCGTCCTCTCCACAAGCCAAAGTCGTTGTGCTGTTGTATGAGATGCGGGACCGAAACATCTGTGCCATCGTCCGAGCGGAACGCCCGCTGGATGCCATCGCTCTGTGCCAAGGTTACAATGCCGCTGGAACCCGCGAAGAGATCCGACTCTGCCTCTTAAACAAGACGATCATCCAGGTTGAGAAAGAACTGATCGGATCGATCAAAGCACAGATCAAAAAATAGCTCCGACGTGACGTCGGAGCTATTTTTTGATTTACTCTTCTGAAGCTTCTCCTTCATCTGTGGTTGCTTCTTCTTCCACGACTTCGCCTTCATCCACTTCGGTCACGCCCTCTTGCCCTGGCTGAATAGGCTCTGGCAACACCGTGGTGATCTCCCCTGCACGCATGCGCGCAAGACGATTTTTTGCCAGTTCATTCTCTGGATTAATCTGAACTACGCGTTCAATCAAATCAATCGCCTCTCCCTGTCGATCGGAAATTTCATACATGGAAGCCAAGTACCACAAAGCATTAGAGTAGTCCGGATTCAACTCAAGGATGCGTTCAAGTTCCTGAGTGGCTGTATCGTATTGTTCCAAACGAATGAGGAGCTGCGAAAGCTGGAACGCGATTCCGACGTCGGCAAGATTATTATTTCGAAGCGCGAGCAATCTGGCTGCGGCTTGATCTAACTTTCCTTGTCGTTCATACACAGCGGCCAAGTAGTAATGCGCTGGTAAATAATCACGCTTCTGTTCGATCGCCTTCAGGAAGGCCTGCTCGGCCGTTGAAAGTAAACTGACTTCTTGATCAGCAGCCTGCTTTGCGGCTTCAGGATCTTTGGATGTTTTTAGAGCACGAGCACGTTCAGCCACGACCAAGTACACACGACCGAGGTTTGTGTAGTGCACCGGGTTGGTTGGCTCAAGCTGAATGGTATTCAAGAACATGGTTGCAGCAAGGTCTTCTGCGCCTTGAGCAAAACTCATCACATCTCGATACACCGAACCGCGAACGACCCAGTTGGAAACAGAGTTCGGCTCAATTTCTGTGGCACGAGTGGCCGCATTGATCGCGAGGGTCACAGAGTTGGCAATATCCTGCGTCTGCTCACCGGTGAGTTCCTGACCTCCGGCGGAGGCGGCGACAATTTTGTCACGGGCCTCAACGAGATAGGCTGAACTCAAATTGCGATAGTATTGATCGCTCAGGCCGTTGAAACGAACAGCGCGGTTGAGCTGATCAATCACCTCGGCGAGGGTTCCGTCTTCGGATTGATCAATCGCGACGGCCTTGGCAAAGGCGACTTCTGCGGCGTAGCGAGAACCGGTCACGAACAACGAAGCAATCACACCAACCGCTACAACCACAAAGGCAAACGAGGTTGCCAGACCGAGCTTAGGCGATCGTGAAAAGTCTGTACTCCACACCTTCAAGACCACTTGAGACGCAAGAAGACCTGTGAAGCCCCAGAGCAGAAACTCCATGGTCATGTTGGAGGAGTAGAAAAGATGTGAGAGGAAGAGCACGGCCCATCCGACGAACAAGACGTAGGTCATTTTCCATTCTTCATGATCGCGCTCAAATACCAGACGTTGAACCGCCTTGGCTGCCACCCAGATCATAAGCACAAGCCAGAGCAAACCTCCCAATACCCCAAGATGCGTAAGCGTGGTGACGAAATCACTCTTGGCTCGGTCAAAATGGATGGACCAAAACTGGGACGCATTGATTGTTACAGGCTTGTACGCCAGAAAATCATACAGAAACGTTCCAGGACCTGATCCAACGAGCAACTGCTTGGTGCTCACCCCCAGAGTCGTTTTGGCAATCTGCCAACTGGTTCCATAGCTTGGAGAAACGGTGAGCGGCAGAGACAGTTTGAGCGGCGTAGGAAGGAAGAGAAGTAAAATGCTAACAAAGAGAACTACCAAAGGCAGAGCAAAGCGACGAGGATTTGGAAATTCTTGCGATTGGATGAAGACAAATCCGCCCAAGAGCAGCACACCGATGATGTTGATGATCCAGAACACGGAAAAATCAATCGCGATCAAGGTGATGAGATTGATTACGGTTACGATTACAATCAGCGCTCGCGTAAACATCCCAATGCCCCCCAACGGGATAATGCGATCTCGTCCACTTTGGGAAACCAACCAAAGAGCCAGTCCCACAAACATCATGAGCGTCAGCAACGAGGCCAAACCATTCATGGTGCCGACCGTATTGAATCCATTGGACTGCGAAAAGACAAACGGCAAGTGAAAAAGATTAAACATGCCAAGCAAACCCAAGAGTCCAGCAAGCGTTGAGGAAAGCAACAGCGCAAACAAAACATTGCGCTGAACCGCTGTATCACTTGCGCCGTTCATGAGCAGGTAAAAAATCACGAGAAACATCGTGGTGGAAAGGAAACTCGCATATTCCTGTGAGGCCTGTCCGACCCAGGTCTGATAGCCAGCGATCGATGTAAGTGACGAGATCAACAGCACGACAAAAAACAATCCAGGCACGAGATTCAACCACCCAGCTTTGAAGGAAAGCTGTTTGCTCATGACCATCTGGCCGAGCCATGCCAAGAGGCCCACCACCGTCAATACGACCAACAAGATTTGCTTGTTGTCTTCAAGGACGCTGGTCGTCCATGGAAGAAAGAAGATGGGAACGAGAAAAAAGAGTAAATAGGTGGCCCAATGAGTCACCATGACGAACAGTTTGTTGGCCTCCTCAACTCGACTTGGCATAGCAATGACACGGTTAGGGTAAATTACTTTGATTTGTAAGCTTGGATGGCTTGAACGACTTTGGAATCACTCTTCATGTCTTCGACAAATAAGACGTGCTCAACATTGATCTCCATCCGGTCCTCTGGGCCATGCGCTTCAGCACCAAGTTTTGTGAGTGCCAAGTTCGCATTTTCCGTAACAGAGACCCCTGTTTGAAGATAGAACACATCGGTGAGTGTGAAGAAGTCATCGTCTGACTCATCGAGCTTGCCGAAGTAGACCTGACCGTTGTCCAAAAAAACGGCCTGGTACTCACCTGAGGTGATCGGCGTGCTTGTTTCTCCCTCTCCTTTGCCCCAAAAATACCACGCACCAAAACCGATGGCCAACAGGACAAGGACGATTACCCACACCCAGCCACTGCTCTTCTTCCCTTCTGTGGAAGAAGGCGGTCTGGCACCAATCGGACCACGAGTCATTTTCGATTCAATCGCCATAGTGAAAATAGCTAAATACGCTGCTCATCTTACCTGAAAGTAAGAAAAAGCAACAAGGCTTAGGTTGTGGGTAACATGGGGCTAATCGGGACTGTTCCCAAATGAGCGATCTTGGCTTTCACGGGGCCCCGCGACCACCTCAATGTAGGATTTACCTACATCTCGGCGGCTCGCTTCCCCGTTCAAGCCAATCTCATCTCATTTGGGAACAGTCCCAATCAAAAGACGGGACTCCTTTGAATCCCGTCTTTTTTTGCTTGCTTTACAGAGCGGCCTCAGCGGCTGGCTCCTCAGCAGGAGCTTCCTCAGAAGAGGTTGCCTCTTCCTCGGTTGCCTCAGGAGCTGGAGCCGACACCCCGTTCACGTCCGTCACTGATACGGCTGTGCCTTCTGAGTTGTCGTCCGAAACGGTCACTTGCGCATCTTCCACACCGATCGCAATCCAGTTGAACTCGACTTGAGCCTCTGAATTTGGTCGGTTGATGGTGAAGCCTGTTGTGTCCTCGTCTGAGATCCACGCGCCGTCAGCAGAATCTGAGTTGGAGCGTGAGGAGAAGGTCACAATTGGCAAGAAGTCGTATTCGGTTTCAAACGTCACACGCACCGAGCTCTTTCCAGAGGCGAGTCTCACGCGTCCGGCCATATCCTGAGATCCATAGAGATGCTCGGCGATGGTGACAGAACCGGAGAAGTTGCCATCAGACACTGAGACGCTCGAGCTGTCGGAAGAAGAGTCAGAGATGCTGACACCAGAGTCTGGTTGGTACCAAGTATTCACGACCTGGACCATAACTTGACCTTCACTGCCACTAAAGCTTGAGAGGGCCATACCGATCACGCGTCCAGCCTCCGTGGCCTTCATACCTTTTCCTGCAGTCGATGATGTCGTGATGAAGTCGCCTACAGCAATCGATCCGTTTTCGTCTGTCACGTTCACTGGGACACGTCCCACAAGGGCAATTGGCATTGGATTGTCACTGTCAGCGATGTTGTACCCAGCGGATGTTCCGTCTTCATAGTTATCAGACACGATACCGGATACCGGACCCTGATAGGTCTCAGATGACTTAACGAGCTGTACGATCGAGTCTCCTTGTTTTGTGGTAACCGATTGCGATCCAGGAACCACGATGTCTCCATACGTGACCCCTTCGGCAACCGGGTACATTTCAGCAAAGTCAGCTTGACCGGCGTTAGAACAGTCCACAACGGTGGAGTTATTCAGAGCAATTCCATCTCCACCACCTGTATTTGCACACAGACGCTGCGTACTTGTGTTCGCTGGTGCGTCAATGATGAGAAAATCATTAATTTGCACTGTTGCGTGTGTAACCGAGTCAATGACAGGTCCAGCAGCACCGTCTAGGTCAAAGCGTACATCCGTTGTTGTTCCGCCAGTACCCTGGAATGAAAGCTCTGCGTTGATAGAATTTGAGATGTATTCAGCGTTTTGGAACTCAATGTCCTCGTCCCAAACGTCTCCATTGTCAATCTTGATGGCCTTTGTGGTGTCAGTGTCATCTGTTCCAGTAAGAGTCAGGTAAAGCCCTGTGGCGACGTCTCCTGAGCCCGTTCCATTTGTGGCTAAGCTTATAGAGATTCCAGAGTTCGTCACGTTTGCACCGTCTCCAATCGTGTAGGACAGGTTCAGAGCATCTACTCCACGCGTGATCGAGCTTCCTGTGACACTTAAGTTTATGGCGTCTGTGGTGATGGTACCTGTTGAGCTAACATCGAGGACCTTCGATCCAGTGGCGTTCGTCTTGATGTCGAAGATGTCACCAGTAGAATTTGCATTGCTTACGTTCAAGTCAATCATGTTGGCTGTGAAGACACCAGTACCAGTTGCAGCCAGGAGCCAACCTGTGTTGGGAGCGTCAGCGGCTGAGAGACCAGCATCAAGAGCTCCAGCAGCATTCACGACAATGGCTTGGACGTCATCGTTGGCAGAGTCACCGATGTTGAGGTCGATGATGTTGGTGGTGGAGTTACCTGTTCCTGTATCGACATCGAAGAGGTTACCTGTGAAGGCAGAGTTGTTGGAAGACTTCACAGAGAAGGCCTCACCAGTGGAAGCACCAGAGAAGTCGACATCGATAATGTTTCCAGAACCTGTGCTAGAAGAGTTCAAGTCAATCATGTTGGCGGTGAAGACACCAGTACCAGTTGCAGCCAGAAGCCAACCAGTGTTGGCAGCGTCAGCGGCTGAGAGACCAGCGTCCAGAGCACCATCCGCGTTAATCACAATCGCTTGAACATCATCGTTGGCGGAATCTTCAATGAACAGGTCCACGAGGTTTGCTGTGGCATTTCCTGTACCAGTATCCATGTCAATGATATTGCCTGTGTAGGCATTGTTGGTAGAGGAGTCAAAGCTGAAGCCCTTACCAGTTACGCTTGCAGTGAAGTCGATATCAATGACGTCACCCGAGGCAGCGCTATTGACATTCAAGTCAATCATGTTTGCCGTGAAGGAACCAGTACCTGTGGCAGCAATGAGCCAACCAGTGTTAGCAGCGTTTGCAGCAGAGAGACCAGCGTCCAGAGCTCCAGCAGCATTCACGACAATGGCTTGGACGTCATCGTTGGCAGAGTCACCGATGTTCAGATCGATGATGTTGGTGGTGGAGTTTCCTGTTCCTGTATCGACATCGAAGAGGTTACCTGTGAAGGCAGAGTTGTTGGAAGACTTCACAGAGAAGGCCTCACCAGTGGAAGCACCAGAGAAGTCGACATCGATAATGTTTCCAGAACCTGTGCTAGAAGAGTTCAAGTCAATCATGTTGGCGGTGAAGACACCAGTACCAGTTGCAGCCAGGAGCCAACCCGTGTTGGCAGCGTCAGCAGCTGAGAGACCAGCGTCCAGAGCTCCAGCAGCGTTTATCACAATCGCTTGAACGTCATCGTTAGCGGAATCCTCGATGTTGAGGTCGATGAGGTTTGAGGTAGAGTTCCCCGTTCCTGTATCAACGTCGATGATGTTGCCTGTGTAGGCAGAGTCTAGCGTGGAGTCAACCTTGATGGCGTTACCAACGACTGCAGCAGCAAGATCGATATCAAAGACGTTTTCATCGGTGATGTTTTGAACGTTGATATCCATCATTGGAGCAGAAGCCGTCGCGTCAGCCTGGTCATCCAATCGGAACAGGGACGTGGAAGAACGGTCAGCATCAGAATCGATGTAGAAGAGATGGCCGGTAGCAGCCTGAGCATCGTTATCAATGAAGATCCCATGACCGGTAGAAGTACCTGTAAGGGCAATGTCGATGATGTTTCCAGAAGAAGTCGAAGAAGAATTGAGATCAATCATGTCAGCAGTAAAGGCACCAGAACCTGTAGCAGCAATGAGCCAACCGGTTCCACTTGCAGGAGCCGCAGCGTCCAGAGCTCCAGCAGCATTCACGACAATGGCTTGGACGTCATCGTTACCAGAGTCACCGATGTTGAGGTCGATGATGTTGGTGGTGGAGTTACCTGTTCCTGTATCGACATCGAAGAGGTTACCTGTGAAGGCAGAGTTGTTGGATGACTTCACAGAGAAGGCCTCACCAGTGGAAGCACCAGAGAAGTCGACATCGATAATGTTTCCAGAACCTGTGCTAGAAGAGTTCAAGTCAATCATGTTGGCGGTGAAGACACCAGTACCAGTTGCAGCCAGGAGCCAACCCGTGTTGGCAGCGTCAGCAGCTGAGAGACCAGCGTCCAGAGCTCCAGCAGCGTTTATCACAATCGCTTGAACGTCATCGTTAGCGGAATCCTCGATGTTGAGGTCGATGAGGTTTGAGGTAGAGT
The DNA here is from genome assembly GCA_023246355.1 of Candidatus Uhrbacteria bacterium. Lineage (GTDB taxonomy): Bacteria > Patescibacteriota > Patescibacteriia > UBA9934 > GWF2-40-263 > JACRJW01. Next base: position 144,341 of record JAHFIQ010000001.1, read on the forward strand.
TCCCCGTTCCTGTATCAACGTCGATGATGTTGCCTGTGTAGGCAGAGTCATTGGTGGAGTCAAAGGTGAAGGCTTCACCAGATGAGGCACCTGTGACGTTTACGTCAATGATGTTTCCAGCACCGGTTGAGGTGTTGTTGAGATCAAGAAGGTTGCTTGAGAAGGCGGCAGAGACGGTGAGGTCAATCAAGTTCTCTGTTCCAAGAGCGCCTGTGATGTTCGCATCAAGAAGTCCACCACGAGTCTCAGCGGAATCCCACTGAATAGATGGGACAGTACCTGTGGTGTTGTTCTCCGTGATCTGGATAGCAGCGGCCGTGCGTACACCAGCTGAGGTGGTGGTCACGAAGGCCTGTGTCCCAACAGAGGTTGCACCCAAGGCAATGTTGATGACGTCCCCAGTGGCAGCACCACTTGTGTTCAGATCAAGCATGTTGGTTGTGAAGGCACCGGTACCTGTGGCAGCCAGGAGCCAACCCGTGTTGGCAGCGTCAGCAGCTGAGAGACCAGCGTCCAGAGCTCCAGCAGCGTTTATCACAATCGCTTGAACGTCATCGTTAGCGGAATCCTCGATGTTGAGGTCGATGAGGTTTGAGGTAGAGTTCCCCGTTCCTGTATCAACGTCGATGATGTTGCCTGTGTAGGCAGAGTCATTGGTGGAGTCAAAGGTGAAGGCTTCACCAGATGAGGCACCTGTGACGTTTACGTCAATGATGTTTCCAGCACCGGTTGAGGTGTTGTTGAGATCAAGAAGGTTGCTTGAGAAGGCGGCAGAGACGGTGAGGTCAATCAAGTTCTCTGTTCCAAGAGCGCCTGTGATGTTCGCATCAAGAAGTCCACCACGAGTCTCAGCGGAATCCCACTGAATAGATGGGACAGTACCTGTGGTGTTGTTCTCCGTGATCTGGATAGCAGCGGCCGTGCGTACACCAGCTGAGGTGGTGGTCACGAAGGCCTGAGCGCCAACGGCTGCAGCACCCATAGAGACGTTCACCGCATCACCTGTGTCAGCAATGTTGCCGAAGTTGAGATCAATCAGGTTTCCAGAAGAAGCAGCCGTAGCGGTGGTCACGTCAATCACGTTGCCTGTGAAGGCAGCGGTGGTATCAACGTCAATGCCTGTTCCTGTGAAGGCACCCGTTGCATTGATCTCAGCGATCCATCCATCTACCGTCGAAGCGGCAGCGTTATCGATCACTAACGATTGTGTGGCAACCGCAAGAGCAGGGTTGTTGATGTTGATGACGTCCCCTGTTGCAGCAGCGTTACCAAAGTTGAAGTCCATGACGTTCCCCGTCCAGGCCTGAGCGCCGGTTGTAAAATCAATGGCGTTCGATGTCCATGCGGCGGACGTGTCTACATCCATGAGCCAGCCGGCTTGGTCGCTCTGTGAGGCGTTAGCGATCACAAAGGCTTGCACGTCATCATTGGTCGAGTCTTCGATGTTCAAATCGTAGACGTTTCCAGATGCGTTTCCTGTTCCTGTGTCAATGTCGTAAATGTTACCTGTCCATGCGGCATTGCCCGTGTCATCAAAATCATAAATCGTTCCAGTCCAGGCGCCGGTTGTTTCTGTGCGCCACAGGGCTCCGCTCATGGTTCCGGTGTGTGTGAGATAAAAACCATTTCCTGAAGTCAGACCATCAACCGTGTAGTCGATGCCGTTGGCTGTGGTCACGGAATCAAAGAAGATATCCATCGTATCGTTGGTGGTCTCTGACGAGAAGAAGTTGAACATGTCGAGCGATCCGGCAGACTGGGTGCCGAAGTTCATCACATCAGCGCCTGTGCCTGTTCCCATGTTGATGGTTCGAGCCACAGAAGTGCTTCCGATCGTGATCGTACGACTGGCTGTTTGTGTGTCGAGTGAAACATCATTTTGGGCACTAGTAACCGCAACTGATCCACCTGAACCACCAGCGGTAACGGAGATAGCTCCGTCCGTTGTGTCCATGGCAATGGTTCCGGCGCCGGCCACGTTTACATCAAGTCCAGCCGATCCAGGACCAGCCGAGTTGTTGGTGTTGATCTGAACATACGCGGCATCCAAACCAATGGCACCGGTTGTATTGTTGGTTGCATCGTAGGCATCAAGCTCAATACCTGAGCCAGCAGCGCCATCTGCATCAAGATAAATAGCGACGCCTGTTGGATCTGAGGCAAGAGTTGTCGTGTCCAGGGAGCGCAAAACCACCGTGGACGAAGTGCCGCCAGCACTCGTCGAAAGGGTGAGTCCGCCTACGGATGTTGAAAAGTTTGAAGCAGCTCCGCCGTCGATGGTGACACCGCCAGTACCACCGTTGATGTCGACGAGAAGCGCATTGATTTCAGATTCTGTGGAAGCAGCATTACCCATGGTGATGGTCTTGGCTGCTGCACCTGTTCCCAAGTTGACCGCGCCGGTTGAACCAGAATCCACTGTGACCGCGCCGGTTGTTCCAGAGGTAATGTTCAAAGCAGAAGCAGCTGCGGAGGCAACCGTTCCAGCTCCAACAAAGGTCAAATCGTTAATATCTAAGTTTGTGCCCTCGACGAGGATTGCACCAGCATTCCCACCGTCGTCAATCGTGATGGCACCAGTGCCTGGTGTGATATCAAACTCTGGACCATCAACGCCAAATCCACCGGTACCGGTGTTTATTTGAACCGCTGTTGCTCCTGTGGTGTTACCAACCGTAACCGTGTGGGCAATCGCGTTGGTACCAATGTTCAAGGCGCCAGTTCCAGCGTTCAATACGACCGATGTGGCACCGGTTGAGTTACCGACCGTGACGGTCTTTGCAACCGCGCCAGCACCAATGTTGATGGCTGTGGCAGCCGAGTTGTCAAGTGTCAGAGTGGCTGTGTCGGTGATACCTTCAACGAAGTTCCAGGAATCGCCATCGTAGAAGCGAATCTTGTCGTTCGTGGTGTCGTAGAACAAACGACCATCAAACGTATCGTCTGTTGGGGCGCTTGAGACAGCCTCAATGGCTTGAGTGAAGATAGAGTAAGGCGTCTTGGTTACCTCCACGCGAGGGGAAAGGGTTTCAGCTGAACCAACCGCATCAGAAGAGTTCACCTTTAATTCAAGAAAAAGATTGTCTGAAAAATCAGAGAGGCTTGCTCCAAGCGGGATCTGCAAGGAGAAGAAGCCGTTGGTGACTGTAATGGCCGATGTTGGTGTGGCCAAGAAGTTTGTACCTTGGATATTGCTTGAGGCAGTTGTACCACCTGTGAGTGCGCTCTCCAAGTCAAACCAGAAATAGTACGTTCCTGTGAGGGCCGTACCGGATGAGTTAAAAAGGCGTCCGTTGTAGCCGATCGATGTCGGCACCTGCGCTTGGGCAGCGGACGGGACTGCAAGAAGGGCAAAAGCCAGTGTGTAGAACACCATGGCCACTGCCACAAACGTGTGCAGAATGAGTTTGGCGGTTCGCATACGATTGTGATGCGTAGTCTCTTAGGAGACTTGAAATTATTTAAAAGGATTGGACGGCTCAGTGATTCTGGTAAAGAAACGATGAAACCCAAGGCGCATGCCTTGTTCATTCCTTTACCAAATCACTTAGCTCATGCCTCGATCCATGAGAGATTAATTAAGTTTTTTCTTTTTCCTTGCGGAAATTATACCAACAATGACGATTGCTCCCAAGATCAGAGTTATCAACAGCTTCTTTGGTGTCGACAAACTGTTCACGGCTGCGCCAGCGCGTGCGATGGCTGTGAGCTCCTGATTCTCCTCAAATCCATCAGGACGACTCAGATCGGTTCCTTCTGGGTACACACGGATTGACGTGCTTCCATAAGAAGCGTTCCCTGCTCGATCAAGCGCTGCGACTCGGAAAAAGTAGGTCCCAACAGCCAAGTCTGAGATTTCCAGCGGACTCTCTTGCACCTGATACTCACTATCGTTGATGGCCACTTGGTACTGAAGTACGCCTGAGGTCTCATCAATGGTCGCAAAGGTAAACCAGGCAGATTCGCCTTCTAAAATCTTGTTTGTTTGGGCGACAAGTTCGATCGCATGTGGCGCCGTGGTGTCGATGTTGACTCGACGATGGGCGACAGCTGTCTGCTTTCCGTTTGCTTGAACGCCCTTCAAGTGGAGGTAGTGGACCCCGTCTGCCACACCGGTAAATGAAAGCTGAGATGTGGACCCGTCCACGTATGTGCTTGGTTCCGTATCTGAGTTCTCATCAAACGTGTAGTAATAGGCTGTGATGGGACTGTCTCCTTGCAGCGCCGTCCAGGTGAAAGCGACATCACTCACAGTGAACCAGTCGACTTCGTTTGGATGACTCTCGCTCTCCACAACAAGCAGCGCTGTTCCAGCTTCTGCTGTGCTGGAGGCTCCTACCGTTACTTGCGAGCTCCCCAAATTCCCCGTGTCTATTTTCTCCTCTCCGTCCTCGATCGCTCGAGAGTCCGCAGAGATTTCTACGTCACCACTTCCCTCTTGCAGCGCAAGAAAGGTGATGGTCGCAAATGGTCCTTGTGCGGTCACTGGACCTTCCAGCGTAAAGGCTCCCCATGAAATTTTTCCGGTTTCGTTGTTGTACTCATTGCCTGGCGCCACACGATCGAAGGCTCCCACAAGAGAGACATTTCGAACTTGCAGAAGCGTTGGATCAAACGTGACCACGGCACGAGCTGTATCGAGCAATGCCCCGCCTGGATTCACGCTCACGATCACATCGAATTGTTCGCCGCGTTCCACGGAGTATTCGCTCTGATCCAGACTCATCGATGCGGCTCCTTGTGCCTGAGAAATCCCAGGCAAGAGAAGCATCATCCCGACTACGACAACCGAAAGGAATTGTTTCATACGTACTTCTTGTCCTCCTGTGAATGTTGGCTTGGTGAGGGACATGTCGGATCAAAAACGTGTTTTGAGGCGGCATGTCCCTCACCAGAGCCAACGTACTGTTAAACACTTGTTCCCCATCGTGCGACCATCATCGAGAAGTCATAGTCGTCCACGATTTCATCTTCATTGAAGTCCCCGGCACGATTGTTATCGCCCCAGATTTTCACCAGCTTGCTCAAATCGTAATCGTTGACTGTGTCGTTTCCTGTGACGTCGCCGATCAGTCTTCGATAGAGTTCGTAGACGGTTTCGTCTGAGTCCTTAGAACCATTACTGGCGACAATCGAGAAGCTATTGAGTCCGTATGAAAGCGATACCATCGAGGACCAAGAATCATCGTCGACCAGTTCTACATCCTCTGAGGAATCGTTAATCGTGATCTCGTCAGTGTCTGTATCCATGGTTCCGTACAAAAGGAAGGATGTTTTGTAGCTGTATTCAAGTGAGGCAATCTCGTCGGAAACTTCTGGTTCATCTGGCGCGGATCCGCCTCCACCACCGCCACCGCCTCCACCACCGCCGCCTCCACCAGAGGCTGTTGAACAGCTTGACGTGACATAGGCACAGGCTGAGCTACAGGAAAGCGTTCCGGCATCAAACCCTTGGCTGGCACAGGTGGCGCTGTTCAAGTCTGCGCCATCACATGTTTCAGAGGAATCGCGGAAACCATCACCACAGTAGAACTGGAACGCGCCTCCGCCCTGCTCTTGATAGGTTGTGCTTGAGACGCTTCCTGTGTACGGCTCAATAGCTCCCTGCGCTCGATAACTTGAGGAGGTAAGCATCCCGGAGGCATTGGCTCCAGCGTTGGCCGAGGGAGACAGGTAGCCTTCCTCTGGATTGATCTGGTAGGTCGTTGAGGAAACCGTCGCTCCCGCACTCAGAGGGAATGCGACCAGACTGAGCGCCACCAGCAGTACAGGTAATTTTTTATATGTCATATGCGGAGTCGCTCGCCATTAAAACGCTCCTGAGTAAGCAATCGCTGCAACGATATTCCAATCTTGATCTGAACTTGGAAGGGCGCCGAACGCGGAAACATACGTGGTGATCGCGGCGGACTCGGCCTCCAAGTCGCGCTCATCATCACTTGGGGTGTAGCCGTTCACCATGTAATCGATGGCGACCCAATCAGCATCCTCAGATGGAAGACGACCGGTGATGGTTCCAAACCAACCAATGGCTTGCTGTTCAAGTGTCAGCGCTGTTTCTTCTTCTGCGACCACCTCTTCTACCTCTGCCACCTCATCCACCTCTTCCTCATCTCCTGACTCTAGGAAGTCTGTGTAGGCAAGCGTGTGTACGACATTCCATTCCATGTCCGTCGATGGCATCTTGGCGTACTTGGCACCGAAGATGACGAGTGCTGCTTGCTCGGCCGCCAGATCTTGTTCTTCTTCTTCACAGCCGCCGTAGGCAATGCAATGCAGAGCTGCCCAGTCGTCTTCTGAGGAAGGCATGCGAGCATAGAACGCTCCGAAGTAGACGAGCGCTTGCTGCTCAAGACTTGCAGATGTTTCTTCCTCGACTACCTCTTCTACCTCGTCCACCTCGGCCACCTCTTCCTCCTCTCCTGAGTCAAGGAAGTCCGTGTAGGCAAGCGTGTGGATGACATTCCATTCCATGTCTGTGGATGGCATCTTGCCGTACTTCGCGCCGAAGGTTACGAGTGCTGCTTGCTCGGCCGCCAGATCTTGTTCTTCTTCTTCACAGCCGCCGTAGGCAATGCAATGCAGAGCTGCCCAGTCGTCTTCTGAGGAAGGCATGCGAGCATAGAACGCTCCGAAGTAGACGAGGGCCTGTGCTTCAAGAGAGGCGGAAGATTCGGTGGTTGTTTCTTCTTCGGTCGTCTCCTCTTCTGTTGTGGTTTCTCCCTCTTCAAGAGGTTCAAGGCCTAGCAATTCCTGTCCAGCCGTTGTGTAAGCCAGTGCGTGAACCGCCTGCCAGTCCATAGAAGAAGATGGGTTGGCACCGTACTTGCTATTGAACTTGGCAAGCGCGGCAACTTCGTACGTGAGATTGCGATTGTCCGAGTCATAGCAACCGTCATCAGCAATACAGTTATTGGTTTCCCAATCGTCATCACTGGATGGAAGGCGTCCAAACAAGGCGCCGAAGTAAACCAGGGCAGCTGCTTGATCACTCTCACTTGCACCGTTGCTGTTTGAGCTACTTGTATCTTCTTCGTCAGTTGTTGCTGGAGCTTCTGATTCAACATCAGCGCCCGTGATCGTGATCCTGGACGATCCAAGTTCACCTGTATCGATGGTTTCTTCACCATCGGAAATCAAACGTGATGAATCCTCAACCGCGATCGTTGCTGTTCCGGAGGACAGCGCATGAAAGGTCACGGTCGCAAGGGTGCCAGAGCTCGTCACCGGAGTGCCGAACTTGTACGCGCCGTAGCTGAGTGTGCCTGCATCGTTGTCGATGTCATTGGAAGGTGAAAGATTTGGAAACAAGCTTCCAAGATCAAACGACAGCACCTCGACCATATCTGGATCGAAGGAAAGATCGACACGAACCGTGTCGAGCGACTCGTCGTTGGCGTCCACGAGTACGCTTAAACTAAAAGAGTCCCCTGTCTCAACGGACGTGTTGGTAGGAGACAACGACAACGTGGCCGTGGTACCGGCATGCGCCGCTGGAATGCCAACGTTCGCGATTCCCATCGCGAGTCCGAGGAAGAGGACGGCAATCTTCTTCATAAGAAAATTTTTTAGGGCGGTTAAATGTAAAAGGATTTTGATGGCGCAAGTGACATCAAAAAAAGTTCATCAAAATTATACATGCAACGCGCAAGACCGACAAAGAAAATCTGTGTATAACCTGCGAAGTTCATCAAGAAATAATTCCGGAGAGCACAACCGTTATCGGTCACTTTCATCCCAACAACAAACTTCTCGACAAGGAAGCATTCAACGGCAAAATGGGATTTCTCTATTGCGCTGCTGCTGGTAATGACCTAAAAAGTCCACGCCAGTATAGACAAAAAAGGTTTTCCACAGCCGATTTTTACTTTTCTCCTCTGAACAAAAGCTGAACGGTTTTGAGAAGAATCAGGAAATCAAGAACCAACGATCGGTTTTTTATATAGTACAAATCGTATTCGAATTTTTTTTGAGAGTCCGTGACAGAACGAGCATAGCGAAATTTAATTTGCGCCCAACCGGTGAATCCTGGTTTTACAAAATGACGAACACGATAATGGGGAATCTCTCGCTCAAGCGTTTCCACAAACATCGGTCGCTCTGGTCTTGGTCCGACCAAACTCAACTCCCCTTTCAACACATTCAACATCTGCGGCAGCTCATCCAAGTGACTCTTACGCAACAGGTTGCCCACCCGTGTCACACGATCATCGTTCTTTGTCGCCCACTGCGCTCCACTCGCTTCCGCATCTGCTCTCATGGTACGAAACTTTTTAATCAAAAACGGCTGACGATTTTTCCCAACACGTTCCTGTGTGTAAAAAATAGCTCCGCCTTCCATCTTGATCAAAAGGGCGATGAACATCCACAGCGGCAAGGTAAGAAGCAACAGACACGCCGCGACCGACACATCAAAGACACGCTTCAAACGATGCGAGAGACCTTGATTGCGCTCCTGAACATGACGAATGAACCACGCGTGATCGATCGTGGAGAGTGGAATTCTCCGTGCGAATAATTCATAGGCTTGGGCGAGATCCAAGAAGGTCACACCCGTTCCAAGACACGCATAGAGTGATTGAAGGTGGTCACCTTGAGACAAAAATGCGTTAGGAACAATAACCACATCGAGATGATGTCGTTGGATCTGACTCACAAGATCCTCTCCTGATGATGTGAGAGACACAGACTCATATCCATGATGCTTCAATGACTGGATAATTTCTGCTAACTCCCCCTCTTGATCTTGGAGATCCAACAGACCAATCCGCCAAGGAACAAGAGAGGAGATCTTCAGCGAGAATACCAAGCGCCACAGGTACGCGAACAAGCCAAACAGCAGGACGTGGATAAGGAGGTTCGTCTTAGGACTCAAATCTGTGAGTGTCGTTGCATAGAAAAACAAAACCCCTGTCCCAAACAGCATCACCACTGCAACGCCAAAACGCGCCATAAACGACGTTGAGGTCGGCGGCAGAGAGAGGTCGTAGAGATCCATCACATAAAAAACCGCGAGCCAAACCAGATACAGAAAAGAGAACGGGACGGCGTGAGCCAAAAAACGCTCTGTATCAACCTGCCCCCAGAACCCAATAAAAAGAGCCAACCACAATGTCCCGTAGAGTAATGCTACGTCTCCTGTTAGGAGAGCCATTTTCCGAAAAATGAAGCCCATACTACAATGCCGTTATCATACACTATGGCTATACAAACAGAATCCTCTCTGAACCGATTCCTCCTGACAGCAACAAGAGTCGGAATGTTCTCCACCTTGCTCACTCCCCTGCTGTACTGGAGCAAGCTCATGTTCCTTCAAAACTCAACCAAAACATACTTCATCTACATCATGAGTGAAATTACGCTTGTGCTCTTTCTCTGGCTCATCGCAAGAGCGCCAGAGTGGCGGCCGCGTATCACGCTGACCACGAAACTTTTCTTTCTCTACATCCTGATCCTTGTCCTTGCATCCTTGCTGGGCGTTGATCCATCTTATTCTTTCTGGGGGAGTTTGGATCGGATGGGAGGAATCCTGACATGGCTGCATCTCACTGCTGTGTTTGTGGTTCTCACAAGCTTGATGCGCACACAAGAAGATTGGGTAAAATTTTTTTCCTTCTCGACTGCGGTTGCCGTCATGATCGCTTTTATCCATCTCTTCTCCTTGGGTGGAACGGCGCTCATACCTGAAGCCCGAGGCGGAGCGACCCTGGGCAACTCTTCTTTCTTGGCTGTGTACTTGCTCTTCCACACCTTTTTTTCGCTCTTTCTCGCCTCACAACAAAAAAAGAAAGAACGGCTCTACACCTGGCTGAGCGTCTGTGCCTTCTTTGCTCTGACTCTTTCCAGCGTAAGCGCCGTGGCCGTTCATTTCAGTTTGATCGGTGGAATGGTCCTGCTTTCCATTCTCCTGCTTATCGTCCATGGACGCTCCAAAACAAAAAAACAGCTTGGGATCGTTCTGCTCGTCCTCTTGTCGATCGTCTTTCTGACCACAACGATTCTGGCCTTCTTGCCTGAGAGCTCTGTGCATCAAAAATTTATCGACCTTTCCTCTGGGTCGCGATTTGCCCTTTGGGATAGTGCTTGGCAGGGCATCAAAGAAAAACCCTTGTTTGGCTGGGGCTTGGAAAACTTCGGCGTCGTAGCCCTGACGCACTACAACCCCTGCTTTGGATCTCAGGCGTGTGGGTTTGAAATGTGGTTTGACCATGCACACAATAAACTTCTGGACGTTTGGATTGAGTCCGGCATTCTGGGACTCCTGCTCTATCTTGGAATTTGGATATCCAGCATTCGCGAGCTGTGGCTGGCGCGACAAAAAAAGAACATCACAGGAACCACATTCGCCATTTTCAGCGCTTTGCTCGCCGCCTACTTTGTCCAAAACCTGACCGTCTTGGATACGATCACGAGTCTCTTGTTGTGGATCATGGTTCTCGCATTTTCAAATTCTCAAGAAGAGCCAGCCGTAAAAAAATCACGACCCTTGCCCCTGGCCATCCCGACGATCGCAACGATGTTCCTTCCCTTCGCCTTCTTTTTTTTCGTGATACAGCCCCTGCGCGGCAACCTGGGATTTGAACATGTGCTGAACGCCACAGATCTAGACACTCGGCTTGAAGCCTACGAACGCGCCACCACCCTCTCCCCTCTTGGCATTGACATGCGTCGGATTTTTCTCGGCGACCAAACGTCCAGCACCTACTGGAAAATCCCGGTCGAGACATTGAGGAGCATCGAGCCTCAAGCCCGCCTAGAGCTCGGACTCGCTCAAGCTGGTCTCATGGACAGTCTCGGTCACAAGAATCAAGAATTGCGAGCCCACATCGCTCTGGGAATCATGTATCAAACTGAGGGACACTTTTTTGATCCTGCGGCCTTTGAGAAAGCCGAAGAAATTTTACTCAAAGCGATTGAACTCTATCCGCTGATCCCTCAACCTAAATGGACCTTGGCGGGTGTGTACCTAGACGAAGGAAAATTGGATGAAGCGCTTGCCATGACTCAGTCTGTCTTAGATGCTTCACCTCTTTCACCCCAGGCTTACAACTATCAACTCATTGTCCTTAAATGGATGGACGATACTGATGCCTTTGAAAAACTTGCCGCTCAGGCACTTCAGCTCATCCCTAATCTTCAATCAGACATCGACCAACTCACCGCGGTCGACCTGCAAACACGCTCCCAAGAAGTTCTGACCTCATTCCACCGTTAGTAGAGTTCAAAAATAAGCTGGGCTCGCTTCTGGTTCACGTCCGCGTTAGAGATGAGACGTATTTGATCTTCCAAGCTTGAGGAAAGCGCATAGGCTTCATTGGCATAGCGCAAAAACAACTCCTGATCACCCAAAAACTTTACAGCGATCAAACGTTGAATCTGTGATTCAAGAACTGAGGGATCGAGATCAACAGCGGCCTGTGTAAGAGCTACCGCCTCTTCAATTCGACTTTGATCAAGAAACACAGCGGCGAGCGCCCAGAGGGGGTGAGGATTGCGTGGATTCAGGTCAATCGCTTTTTTCAGCACTGTTTCTGCATCCTGAAATTTTGCCGAATTGAAAAATCTCGCCTCTGTGTGATAGAGCAGGCCTAAATGCAACAACGCAATAAGATCATTGGGTGCTCTGGAGGTCGTATCAACGAGGGCGGTTTCTGAGAGACTGAGCTCTGCGAGGAACTCCGTATTATCCTGGGAAGGATCCGAGAGCATGTCTTTCCAGACCTTTCCCGCTGTTTGACGAGCCAAGTACCACCGACGCATATCGATGCCAAGTAGAGACCCGTTCACAGCTCGCTCATACAAACTCAATCGTTCCTGGGAGGTTTGAGCCAAGAGAACCTGATCAACCGCAAGGTTCCCAAGCACAGGTTGAATCACGGAAAAAAATAGCCCGAAAGGAAGGACGACCGTCGCGACCATTGGAAACCAAACAGGGACAGGCTTGATTGGTGAGTGAGCCGACTCCCCTAACCCAGCATATGAAAGCAAGAGGATCCAGAAAAGAAGTGTCACGCCATCATCAAAGCCGGTAAGATTCTGAACAAGAGAGCCGGCCAAGGCACAAATCACGATCAGAGGAATCACGCCTGAGAAACGACTACGCCACAAGGTCCACAACGTGAGGGCGAAAATACTGAGATAAGAAAAAAGTCCCATCAATCCTGATGCAACAAGCACGTCAAGAATGATGTTATGAGCACGGTCATACCAAACCTCAATCCCGCAAGGAAGTGACCCAAGACAGGAATCATAATGCTGAAAAAACGCTGTCTGAAAATTCTCGAGTCCCCATCCCAACCAGGGGTGTTCTTGCAATGCTTGCCACGCAATATTCCACACAACAAATCGCCCACCGTTTGACCTGGAAACAAACGTTTCACGAATCCAACTCGTAGGGTCAGCAAGAGACAGCAGAGCAACAAGAAAACTCAATCCAAGAATGCCCAGCATACACCAACCGATCTGTTGTATCCCTCTGGTCTTTCCCTTGACGATCAAAAACAAGGAGAGGAACAACACGAGACTCCCCAAAAACGCACCAATGGAGGCCTGTGCCGTTGAAAGGAAAAGAGCGAGGATGAGGACAGCCGTAGCGATGGCGCTCATCACCCGCAATCGGCCAACGGATTGAGTAGCCAACACGAGACTAAAACAAATTTGAAACAGCAGATAGGCACCAAAAAACGTTGAGTTTCCAATCGTTGAACCTGAGTGAGTGGATGAGAGGAGATCAATACCTGCGAAAGAAAACAGATGCACAGTAGAAACAAGAACCCCAACGATCGTTGAAAGAAGAAAGAATGGTTTCCAATCTTGTGCGGTGCGAAAAACGGAGGAGACGACAAAAAAAATCAGAACAAGATGGATCCAAAGCAACACGCCAGCCATGCGATCAAGACTCCCCCAAAAACTCAGGACCGGATCACTGCCAAAAAATGCAGAGAGAGAAAGGACGAGGAGGAATACAACGAGGGCTTTCCCTACACGGTTCGCTCGATACCCGATGGGAGGATGCAAAAAAAGAGACCACACAAAAAAAACGAAAATACATTCGCTCACTCCCATGATGAAAAATGTCTTCGTTGACTCAAAATAATACTGCAACGGAGTCCAAAAAAAGAGCGGTGTAAACGCAAGGGCATAAATCCCTAAACGAACGAGACGAAGTGAAACAGGCTCTTCTTTCATAGGATGTATTTGCAAATTGTGTGCCTTTTTTGAAAACATGTAAAATACGGCCGCTATGCAAAAGAACGTCATTCTCGTCACCGGCGGAGCTGGATTTATTGGTTGCCATGTCGCCAAACGACTTATCGAGCTAGGACACGACGTTGTCATTGTCGACAACTTCAATCCTTACTACGATCCATCCTTGAAAGAGGCAAGGATCGCCACACTGCTCAAAGACCTGCCTTTCACTCTGTACAGAAATGACATTCAGGACGAGCACGCGATGCGGAAAATTTTTGACAGGCACAAACCCAATCTCCTCTGTCACCAAGCAGCCCAAGCTGGTGTGCGCTATGCCACTCAAGATCCTTTTGCCTACGGACAGTCAAATCTGATGGGCACGCTCACTCTCTTGGAACTGGCTCGAGAGTTTCAGGTACAAGGCATTGTGATGGCTTCAAGCTCGTCAGTCTATGGCGACGCCGCACACTATCCAGTCAAAGAAACGGACGTGACCGACCAGCCAATCTCTCTCTACGCGGCTACGAAGCGATCCTGCGAGCTCATCGCCTACTCCTATCATCACCTCTACAACCTTCCTATCACTTGTCTACGCTATTTCACTGTGTATGGTCCTTGGGGACGTCCAGATATGGCGATCTTCTCTTTTACGAAAGCGGCCATCGAAGGAAAACCGATCAATGTCTACGGTCAAGGCGAAATGGCTCGGGACTTCACCTACATCGATGATATCGTGGATGGTGTCATCAAGGCTCTTCAAGTGAATCTTCCATGGGCTGTGTTAAACCTCGGTCGTGGAAACGCAGAACCACTCATGCACATGATTCAACTTGTGGAACAAGCGACGGGCGAACATCTTGAAAAACGATTCCTCGATATGCAACCAGGAGACGTGAAACAAACGTTTGCGGATGCGAGCCTTGCGAAAGAACGCCTCTCCTGGGAGCCTCACACACGCCTGGATGAGGGAGTCGCCGCGTTCGTTGCGTGGTACAAAAAGTACTATGGAGCATAAAGCTCAAAAAAAAATCGCGGTCTTCTTCACCCACGGGGTCTCTCTCGAACTCTGGGAAAAACGTGGAATGTTTTCGCGCGAGATAAAATTTTACGAAGCGCTCGCTCATGAGGTCGGTGAAATCTCGTTCTTTACCTACGGCCGTCACGATGATCGCTACTCCTCACAACTCGATCCTCACATCCGAATTTTTCCCAAACGTCTTCCTGTCCCCAATCTCCTCTACGGAATCCTGTTGCCCTTTTTACACTGGCGAGAACTTTCCCGAGTCCATCTCATTCGTATCCACCAAGGAGCTGGGGCGATTCCGGCACTCATCGCACATTGGGTCTGGAACAAGCCATTGATCGTCCGTGCGGGATTCCAATGGTACCTCTTTGCCTCTGGACAACACGCATCACACGCAAAGCTCTGGCTGATCTCGCTTATTGAGCAACTCACCTATCGATCCGCGCAGTTTATCATCCATACCACACAACAAGACGCGGACTTCGTCGTGAAGCGCTACCAAATTGACGTGAACAAGCTGCACGTGATTCCCAACTGGGTCGACACAGACCTATTCAAACCACTGAACATTGAAAAACAGCCGAGGTCCGTCTGCTTCGTTGGGAGATTCGAGGAACAAAAAAACGTTCAGGTTTTGATCGCCGCTATGAAAGATACTGAGGGAACGCTGATTCTCTACGGCGATGGTTCGCTCAAACGTAAACTCGAAGAACTAGCTCCCGCGCTCCACGTCAATGCGCAATTCCGTGGTCCCATCGCCAATGAGGAACTTCCTGCCGCGCTCAATGCCTGCGAGATCTTCGTCCTTCCGTCGCTATACGAAGGAAATCCGAAAGTCCTCCTGGAAGCCATGGCCTGCGGACTTCCAGTCATTGGAACAAACGTTGCAGGAATTCGAGAAGTGATCCATGACAATGAAAACGGAATTCTGTGCGAACCTCACCAAGAATCAATTCACCAAGCTCTCCAAACCTTGTTGAACGATCGGGCGTCTCATCAGCGTCTTGGATCTGCAGCGCGCAAGACTATTCTCGCGCACGCGTCCTTACTCAACACAGTGCAGTTAGAAGGGACACTTCTGGACTCCACTCAGGTATGAAGTTTTACGATACAACACATCGACGTCTCGCCGTGTTTGAAAAACAAGCCACACCTGAATTTTGGAATACCCTCTGGAAAAAAGAAGACCTTAAAAAACAGGTAAGCTCTGGAAAAACCTATCACTTCATCGAAGCGTTCACGAAACGGTACACTCCCCCTGGAGGTCGCATTCTTGAAGGAGGCTGTGGTACGGGACAAGTGGTGAACTGCTTACAGAGATGGGGATACGAAGCCTATGGCATCGATTACGCAGACAGGACCATCCAAGCTGTGCGTGATCTGTTCCCACATCTGAACCTCTCTGTTCAAGACGTAAGAAAGACGAACTTTCCGAATGATCATTTCGACGCCTATTGGTCACTTGGGGTCATCGAACATTTTTGGAACGGCTATCATGAGATCACCCACGAAGCCCATCGGGTGTTAAAACACAACGGCATTTTTTTTCTTTCGTTTCCCGCCATGTCACCACTGCGAAAGTTAAAAGCACGCCTCTCATGGTACCAACCGCTGCCGAGAAAAATAGAAAGCAACGATTTTTACGAATTCATGCTCGATCCCAATAGGGTCATCAAAGATCTGTCTGATCAAGGATTCTCTCTCGTTCATTCCTACTCGTACGATGCCCTCAAGGGCATCAAAGACGAAATCACTCTGTTCCAACCTCTGACGAAAAAACTCTACGCGAGTAAACACGTGGTTGCCCGAGGAATTCGACTTGCCTGCACCCTGCTTTTGGGTCGGCTCACAGGACATATGACGTTACTTGTGCTTAAAAAAACCTAACTATGTTCCCCATTTTTGTTCGAGCTGCACTCGTCCTCCATAACGGGAGTTACAAACTTGCAAGTAAACTTGCAATCAAGGCAGAAGGTGGTTTGCATCCCAAACACCGGCTGATGAACTACCATCAGTTTTTTCTGGACCACATTGCATCAACTGATCGCGTCTTGGATATTGGCTGTGGCAACGGAGCTCTAGCGTATGATCTGGCAAAAAAAGCGGAGTCTGTCGTGGGAGTGGATCTCAATCCAAAGCATGAGTCTGCCTGGCATGGAAGGTTTGCTGCTCCAAATCTCACCTGTCGCGTCGGCGATGCGACAACACTTAGTACAACGGAAACCTTCGACGTCGTCATTCTTTCAAATGTCCTTGAGCACATAGAACACCGCGTCGACTTTTTGAAACGCATCAGGCATCTTGCTCCTCTTTTTCTTCTTCGTGTCCCGATGATTGACCGTGATTGGATCACGCTGTACAAAAAAGAACTGGGGATCGAGTACAGACTCGATCAGACACACGTTGTCGAATACACGTTAGAAGGGTTTCTCCAGGAACTTGAGGACGCTGGACTCGTGTTACAATCGTGGTCCATTCAGTTCGGCGAAATCTGGGCTGTCGTCGACTCACCCTCATGATGATCAACCGAATCCTCTCCCAAATCAAAAGCACCATCGGCAACCTCACCGCCTCGATACGCGGGTTCGATTTGGCATACGTTGTTGAAGGTCACGACTGGTCGATCAAGCATGATGGTCAATCGATCACCAAAGCTCTCAACCAACAACAGCTGTTACACGCCCGTACAACATTCACCTCTGTTGGCTTACGTAACCAAATGGTGCATTTCGGTTCGGTCAATACCTTTTTTACAAAAAAAGGCTGGCATGAACCTCACGCATCAAATCGTGTCATCCTTACATGGTTTCACGTGATAGACGGCGACCCGCGCATCAACCTTCTCGTTCCCATTCAACACCAGCTCCACGCCATCCATACGTCATGCGAACAAACCAAACGAACACTCACAGATGCCGGAATTGACGAAAACAAAATCATCGTCATTCCCCTGGGGGTCGACGTTTCTCTTTTCACTCCCGGGACACCCGAGCAAAAACGAAACGCACGTGAACGATTAGGAATAGCTGCTGATCGGCTTGTGATCGGATCGTTTCAAAAAGACGGTATCGGATGGGGCGAAGGAGTGGAACCAAAACTGATCAAGGGACCTGACAGCCTTGTAGAAACTCTCGTCCGCCTCAAGGCGAACAATCCACTTGTTCTTCTGACGGGCCCGGCTCGGGGATACGTCAAACGCGAACTGACCAAACACAGAATTGACTACATCCATACCTACCTTCAAGATACAAAAAACCTGCCAGCCATGTACCATGCACTCGACCTCTATCTCATCACTTCACGATTGGAAGGAGGACCGAAATCCCTCTTAGAAGCATGGGCAAGCGGTGTGCCAGTCGTATCAACACGTGTGGGGATGGTTCCAGACATCGCGATTCATGAACAAACAGTGCTCTTCACTGACGCCGAAGATGTTGACGGTCTGGCACAGCTGTCACACAGACTCATGACCGATCAGACTCTCTCTGATCGTCTCGCCCGTCAGGCCCTCATCGTCGTACAGGACCATTCCTGGGACAAGATCGCTCGCCGGTATGTTGATGAGCTCTACCGTCCCCTGCTATGAAAATTCACATCCTTCATCCTCTTCGCGATGAACCTTGGGGTGGTGGAAACCAATTCCTTAAGGCGCTTAAAGCCGAGTGGACACGGCAAGGTGTTTTGAGCCTCACGGCTGAGGAGGCAGATGTGATTCTCATCAACAGTTATCCGTTTGGTGAGGAACACCTCTTTGATACCTTGTGGCGGATCAAAAAAATGCACCCAGAAAAAATCGTGGTCTACCGATTGGACGGCCCCATTTCTTTTATTCGACAAAATGATACAGAGGTTGATCGCATCATCCGTACGTGGAATCATCTCATTGCTGATGGAATCATTTTTCAGTCCTCTTGGTGTGAAGAAAAAAATAGAGAGACGTTTCAAATTTCCTCTGCCTATCAGTCCGTCATCCACAATGCTCCGGATCCAACGATCTTCTATCCAAGTCAAAAGAACCATCTACCCAGCCAACGCATCAAACTGATCGCGACAAGCTGGTCCGCCAACCTGCGCAAGGGATTTGATCTCTATACCTATCTCGACCAGAACCTCGACTTCTCTCGGTATGAAATGACGTTCGTTGGTAATTCCCCGGTCAAATTTACTCACATCAAAATGATCGAACCCCTTTGCTCACAGGATCTGGCCTCTCTTTTAAGAACACAGGATCTCTTCATCACCGCATCAAAATCTGATCCTTGCTCGAACTCTCTTATTGAAGCTCTTTCCTGCGGACTCCCAGCCGTAGCCATCAATGATGGTGGACACCCAGAACTGATCCGACATGGCGGAGAACTTTTCAAGGATACTCAAGACGTCCTGGAAAAAATTGATCGCGTTGCCAATGCCTATGCTTCCTACCGAGCACAACTTCCCGTGTTTGATATTTCCACAGTGGCACACCGCTACTTCGACTTCTGCGAAAATCTCTGGCTGGAAACACAAAAAAAGCGATACACCCCTAAACAGACTCGTCCTGTCGGCTTGATCAAACTCAAAGGGCAAATCCTTACGTGGACCATAAAAAAGAACCTTGGAGCGATTCGAAAAAAAACGCATTCTTTTCTTCGCTTCTCGCCTATGCCCCAGCAACGTCTTCCACATCTCATTCGGGTGATCTCTACGGGTTTCCGCGACTATCGAAAGGCGCTCATCATTCTCACGCTTCTGGGCTTCCTCGGAAGTCTGTTCGAAATTATCGGTATCAATGCTCTCATTCCTCTCCTGAGCTTTGTCCTCAAAGAAACATCGAATGAGATGAATCTCATTACGGAGACGACCCAGCGGGTCTTTTCATTCTTCCACGTCAGTTTTGGCATCCAAGCGCTTCTCATTTTTATTTCCCTGCTCTTCATTTCTAAAGCGGCTGTCCTCCTTTTCTTTCAATACGTGCACATTCACGTCATTACGGATTATGAAAGCCAAGAGCGAAGCAGGTTGCTAAAAAAAATGCTCACGGCTGAGTGGTCCTTTCTCTCCACGCGAAAAATGGGATACCTAGACCAGGTCATCACACAGGATATTACCTGCGCCACCTACGTACTCAGAGATGTAGGTCGACTTATCCTCATCCTCACCAA
This sequence comes from Candidatus Uhrbacteria bacterium, assembly GCA_023246355.1. Classification (GTDB taxonomy): domain Bacteria; phylum Patescibacteriota; class Patescibacteriia; order UBA9934; family GWF2-40-263; genus JACRJW01. The sequence continues at coordinate 163,697 of JAHFIQ010000001.1, forward strand.
CCTTCTCATCTATACAATCGTTGCCCTCACGATTTCACCAACGATCACCCTGATGACCCTCGTAACTGGAACCCTGTTCTTTTTCGGCTTTAAACCCTTGTTTAAAAAAACATCCAACACAGCACGAGCGTTTACCAACGACAGCAAACGTGTCTCGCATTTTATCAATCAAATTCTCCTTGGATTTAAATCCATCAAAACCCAAGCCACGCTGTCTTTGGTTGTCAGTCAGGGCGAACAGCTATTCAGTCTTCTGAAAAAATCCCGTGTGAACCTCTACCTGTACTCGGGACTTGGCGGCATTATCGGTGAACCCATGATCATGATCTTTCTGCTACTCATGTTTGCTGTCTCTTACTCCTTACCGAACTTCAACTTTGGTGTTTTCACCGTCACGCTCTATCTGATGCATAAAATGTTCAACTACGTACAAAGTGCCCAAGGAAAATTCCAAACCATCAGCGAATACCTTCCACATCTGGAAAGTAGCATTCAACATCTTGCCGATGCACAGCAACATCAAGAACAGAAGGAGGGAACCCAACCCTTTACATTTCAGCACACCCTTGAATTTCAAGGTGTTGGATTCAAATACCAGGATCATCAGGACGTCCTAACGAACATTCAATTCAGAATACACAAGGGAGAAATGATTGGCCTCATTGGACCTTCAGGTTCAGGGAAAACAACGATTATTGATCTGCTGTTGCGTCTCCTCGAACCCACGACTGGTTCAATTCTGATGGATGACAAACCTCTCAAAACGATGGCGTTAGACGCCTGGAGAAAAAACATCGGGTACGTCCCTCAAGATCTTTTTTTGTTAAACGAGTCCATTAAGGAAAACATTCGTTTTTTTGATGAAAGGATCACGGATCAGGACATACAAAATGCCGCGACTGCTTCCCATCTTGACGAGTTTCTTAAGAACGAGCCCAATGGACTTGAGACACAGGTAGGTGAACGTGGCATCCACCTATCGGTAGGACAGCGACAACGCATCGTTCTTGCAAGAGCCCTTGTGAGAAAACCAGAAATTCTCATCCTTGATGAAGCCACCAGTGCTCTTGATCACGCGTCCGAAGAAGCCGTACAACGCACCCTGAAAAAACTCAAGGGACACATGACGATCATTCTCATTGCTCATCGACCATCAACCCTGCTGGATGTCGACCGCCTTGTGACCATCGCTCATGGCGTGACGACTGAATGTGGTACTCCAACGGATCTGCTCAATAACCCGTCCTCCTATTTTTCTCAGATGCACCATCCTCAACGGGCATCGTGAACTCCCCTATGGTCTTGCTCTATTTATTCGCAAACGCAAAAGCCAGACAACAACCAACCAGTGGCAAGACTCCTTCTTCACAACGATTTTCCTTCTACGGGCTGGACGCGTTTTCACTGTCTAGCGAACATACGGTCTTAGACACACTCAACGACGAAGCTGCCTTGGAAACACACAGACGTGGAAAAATCATCGACGCCCTCTGCAATGGGATCCTGCATTACGTGGGTGGATCAGGTGGATCTTGGTACAAGCTCTGGCGCATGCGTAAGGCTATGAGCCAGTCTGATACGGTTGTTGCTACCGCAGATCGGGTGGGAATACCTCTTGTTCTGCTTTCCTATTTTCATCTCATCCCCAAACGTCGAATAGTGTATGTGAGTATTGGATTACCAGAAAGACTGCAAACCCTTAAACCTTTTTTTCGGCGTCTGTATCTCAACGCATTCCACCATGTGACCGATGAGGTCATCTGCTACGGCCACAAAGAACATCTGTTACTTCAACACGATCTTGGCCTACAAAAACCCAGGGTTTGGTTTGTGCCCTTTGGCGTGGACACGAACACCCTCATACCACAGGACCCCTCCACAGGACAGACGATTGTCTGTGTTGGCGCTGATCCTCATAGGGACTTCCATTCACTCTTCATCCTGGCTGAGCGGCATCCGATGACCCCTTTCTTGGTCATCACCTCACGTGCACATCAACGGAAATGGAAGAGACTCAAGGTATCGATTCCAACCAACGTCACGCTCCAGTACGATCTTCCCTTTGTTGAAACGATGGAGGCAGTATCCCAATCCAAATTTGTTGTACTCCCGGTGTTTGAAAATTCGTATTCCGGAGCAACCACAACCCTCTTGCAAGCGATGGCATTAGGAAAAGCCGTCATTGTGACCAAGACGGGTGCCATCGCAGATGGCTATCATCTTGCACACGAACAGAATGTTCTTTTCGTGCCACCAGAAGATATCGAGGCTTTAGATGTTGCCTTTACACGCCTCTCAACGGACCCAGCATTGAGAATGGCACTGGGGGCAGCTGCCAGAGAAACCGTTGCGCGACATCTGAACTGGCAGAGGTATTCACATCAGATGTATTCGATCATTACAGGGCATCAAACGTCTCCTCATTGACCTCTCCACACGTCTGTGAAAACATGCAGACACGTTGGTATTTCTCTATGCAACACATCGCTCTTATTGGCTGCGGAAGAGTCGCCTCACATATCGCACAATTTTTGGAACAGGGAATGCGCGGCGTTCAGGTCATACACGTTTGTGACATCGTCACCGAACGAGCAGATGCCATGGCCTTGCGGCTTGGGACTCACGCCGTCTATGACATGAGTGAGGTGTTACAAAACCCCGACGTGACGACGGTTTTGATTCTCACTGAATCAGGAAATCATGGAACCCACGCACGTGAAGCCTTGCTTGCTGGCAAACATGTGATCGTTGAAAAGCCGATCGGATTAATTCCTGATGAGGTCATCGAAAACGAACGCATCGCGAGAGAGAAAAACCTCCTGTATGCCGCCATCAAACAAAACAGATTTAATCCCGCGATCGAGCAATTAAAAAAAACATCTGACGCAGGACGCTTTGGAAAACTGGTCCTTGGAAGTATTCGACTGATCTGGTGCAGACCGCAAGCCTACTACGAGGATGGCTGGCACGGCACCTGGGCCATGGACGGAGGGGTTATCAGCCAACAAGCCATCCATCATATCGATGCTCTCCAATGGATCTGTGGTCCAATCACCGAGGTTGTGAGCGCACAAACAAATGCGTTGAACCGCCTGGAAGCTGAGGACACAACCGTGGCTCTTGTTCGATTCCAAAACGGAGGGCTTGGAACGATTGAGGCAACAACCGCCGCACGGCCGACGGATAAAGAAGCATCGATCACGATCGTTGGAGAAAAAGGCATGGCACAGATTGGTGGCGTGGCACTAAACAACATCACCCAATGGGAATTTACAGAACCACACCCAGAGGATCAAAACACACAGAAGCACTACTCACAAGAAGTTCCAAATGGATATGGTCTTTCACACGGACCCCTCCTCCAGGAAATCTTCGACCGTCTCAACCGGGGAAACATCATCCCCCCCATTACGGCATTGGATGCGCTATCGAGCGTACGGATCGTTCACGCCCTGTACAAAAGCGCCGAGGAACATCGCTGGGTAACGGTGGATGAACAGGTCCGTTCTGCGCGTTTGGGAAATCCATCCACGCGAGCAACTGTATGACCAGTCCTCTGCTCAACGCTGTCGACAATGGCGCCGCTTTGAATCTGGGTGATTCCCTGTATTACGCCGCCATCCTCGGAACACACCCTTCCAAAGGAGCTCGCTCCCCGGTTTTATGGAATGCGGCTTTCAAAAACCTTGGAATCGACGCGCAGATGCATCCCATGGATGTCACGGCTGAAAACCTTCCGTTCGTTATAGACGAACTGAAAAAAGACCCTCGATTCATCGGAGGCGCCGTCACCACCCCCCACAAACAAACCATCAGTTCACTGTTGGACGCACTCGAGGAAGAGGCCGAACTCATCGGCGCAGTAAATGCTCTCTATCGCAAGGATGGAAAACTCGTGGGAGCAAATACTGATGGTGCAGCAGCCCTGAAAAGTTTAGAAGCACACGCGGGTTCCATCCATGGAAAGACCGTTCTTCTCCTGGGTCTGGGAGGAGCCGGACGAGCCGTTGGGATCTATCTTGCCCGAGCGATCGGCAAAGAAGGCAAGCTGCTGCTCAGCAACCGAACGATCGACGTCGCCCAAAACGTCCAAGAAAAAACAGCATCATTTTGTCCCACAACGGTGATTCCTTGGCCTGTGGATGCGATAACCCTCTCACAATCTGATATCCTCATAAACGCCACAACCATTGGCTTTGCAGGATCGGGGCAAGAGGATTTCTCTCCCATTGATGCCACTCTGATGCTGTCGCTTAGGCCAACCTCATTCGTCTTTGACCTCATCTATCAACCCTTGGAGAGTCCTTTGCTGCGGCTTGCGCGGACGCGAGGGGCACAAACAATCAACGGCAAAGAGATGAACCTCGAGCAAGCCATCATTGCCTTTGAAAAAGCTGCTCGTGGAGTGGGGCAACAAGTTCCCGAAGGTTCGGTAAAGCCTCTCATGCAATCCGTTTAACATTTTTCTATGAAAGACATTAGTGAAACCGATCTCAAAAATAACCTTCCACTCTCCTGCAAACCTGGAATGAAGATTCCTGTGCACGTAGGCAACACCCAGGTGGGTGGCGAGGGACTCACGATCATGGCAGGACCGTGCACGGTGGAGAGTCGTGAACAAGTTTTCTCAATCGCGAAGGCTGTGAAAAATGCCGGAGCGACGATTCTTCGTGGGGGCGTCTTCAAACCTCTCACCTTCCCTTACGGAGACCCACTCTTACTCGCCGACGCTGGGACAGACGGAGAAAACCTTCCTCGCACACACATTCTTTCCAAACAAGAAACCCTTGAACGGGCAGAGCGCCGATTCAGGTATTTTGCTGAGGCAGGAAAATCCGTTGGACTCCCAATTGTTTCAGAAGCAATTGTGGCGGATGCGATTGAGATGATGGAGCCATATGTGGACATGTTCCAAGTCGGCTATCGATCCATGTTCAACATGGACTTGCTCTATCGCTTATGCAAAACCGAAAAGCCCGTGCTCTTGAAACGTCATGCGGGAGAATCGATCCGAAGCCTTTTGGGAGTGGTCGAACATTTCTATGCACGTGGAAAAACAAACCTCGTGGTCTGTGAGCGTGGCGTTGCTGTCCCACACACGCACAATAGTGCTTCTCGCGCCATCCTGGATATCCAAGCGATTGTCGCTCTGAATGAATACGCCCCTACCATTCCGGTGATCGCTGATCCAAGCCACTCCACGTTTAAACGGTCGTACGTTCAAGCGATGAGCCGCGCGGCGATAGCCGCTGGAGCCGACGGTCTTCTGATCGATGTCCATCCTGATCCAGAACACGCTTGGGTCGATCCGCTCCAAGCGCTCAATTTTGATCAGTTTGGCGAACTCATGAAGGATGTACGATCCATCGCTCTCACGGTCGGCAGAACTCTATGACCCAACCGCTCGTCTCCATCATCATACGCACAAAAAACGAGGAGGCATGGATCGGCCGCACCCTTCGTGCTGTTGAAACTCAAACATACCGAAATTACGAAGTCATTATTGTGGACACAGGATCTACAGATCGCACGCTTGAAATCGCAAAAAAATTTCCCTGCCAGATTGTGTGCGACGAAACAGTTCCCTATCGTCCGGGTCGTGTGCTCAACAGAGGCATCCACGCATCGAACGGTTCGTTGTTGGTTCTCTTATCTGCTCATGCCGTCCCAGTGGATGAGACATGGCTTGCACAACTGGTCTCCACCATTTTGGAAGACGAACAAACCGCTGGGGTCTATGGGCGTCAACTCCCGCTTCCCGAATCCTCTCCGTTTGATAAGCGTGATCTGTTGATCACCTTTGGACCAGAAAAAAGGGTTCAGCGAAAAGACAACTTTTTCCATAACGCAAATGCGATTATTCGTCGCGACCTGTGGGAACGCATACCGTTTGACGAGACGGCAACCAATATTGAAGACCGTCTCTGGACCAAGGCGGTTCAAGAACATGGATTTTCTGTAACCTACGAACCCGAAGCACGCGTCTATCACCATCATGGCATCCATCAATACGGAAACGTCAGCCGTTGTGAAACCACCGTGACTATTTTAGAACAGTTAGAAACGGTTGGTGTCTCGGCACAGGAGATGGATCATCAACTTGCATACGAGGGCGCACAACAGATGCTCACCATCTTGCCTATGAGCCATGAGGACACGGAACGGCTGTTGGAAATCCCCTATGGATCTGATCAACCATTTCTTAACCATGTCCTGAGGGAAATCGCGCGATCCTCACTGATCCACCGGGTCGTTGTGGCAACCGCACATCCAATCGCCCTTGAACTGGCGAAGACGTTTGGATTTGAAACGTTTTTTTATCTGACACCCATGTTCAATGGTCCAGAAGCCTCTTTAGAAGAGGTCCTTCAAGCCACACTCACGTTTGTTAAAGAAACATCTGGGTTCACCCCTTCGCATGTCCTTTTTTTGAAAGGAACCCACGTCTTTCGCAGCGCGGAACTCATGAATGCGCTTATCAAAAAAGCGTTCATCGAAAAGGAAGACTCTGTCTTTGTGGCAAGAAAAGAATACCGCGCCGTGTGGGCTTTAGAGCAAGGGACGTTCGTGCGCAAGGACAGTGGCTTTATCAAACACGAACAAAAAGAGCCACTCTGGATGGGATACATGGGTCTAGGATGCATCACCAAAACAGCGTTCATCCAAGCTGGAAATCGATTAGGAGAATCGGTAGCCGTTGTCCCCATGAATAACGCCTTGATGCTCCTGGACATCCAGAATGCTACAGAGCGGGAAATGGCAAAACATCTGTTCGTAAAACGCCACGACATGCATCTATGAACCCGCCAAACATTGTCGCCATTGTCCCTGCCAGAGGTGGATCAAAAGGGCTTCCAAAAAAAAATCTGCAACTTCTCAATGGACATCCGTTGATCACCTATGCGATTGCTGCGGCAAAACGCTGTGAACGAATCGCGCGCGTAATCGTCGCAACAGACGATCAAACAATTGCTGATGTTGCCGTACGCTCTGGAGCAGAGGTTCCCTTCTTGTTGCCACAGGATCTCGTCCAAGACCATACACGTTTGGAAGACACGTTTGCCTATGTCACGCAGTGGCTGCTCAAACAAGATCCTACGATTGAGTACATCTGCTTTGTTGATCCCACGCGACCTGTTCGACCACCTCATTTCTTGAATGATGCCCTGGGAGCTCTTCTTGAGAGTGGCCAGGATTCCGTCATCAGCGGAGTACACGAACATAAGTCGGTCTGGAAAAAAACAGATGCTCGGCTTGAACGGCTGGATAGTGGATTTACTGTTCGGCAACTCAAGCCTGACCAGATCTACGTGTGCTATAGCGGCCTAATCACATGCACGAAAGCCTCGTTCATGGCAAAGGGAGAACGTCTGGGTCCCACTGTTCTTATCTGGGAATTCGATGACCACAACATGACCGTCGACGTTCACACCAAGGACGACCTGCGTTTAGCCGAGCTGATTCTCAACGAGTGGCGTGACCGCTATGTGATACCGTAGATGTATGACCTCATGGCCTACTTCATTTAACGCCCAAGCTCGACACATAAACGACTCTCAGCAACGGGAGTTCGCTGACCACTGGTACCTCCATCAAGAAAAAGATCTCACGATCCAAGATGGAATTTCTTATGGCGGCCTTCTTCGTTTGCCTGTTTTTTTGTTGATGACTGAAACATTTCAAAAAAAGACGCGCCTGGACTCGATATGGAAACTCGTAAAAACGATTGTTGCAATGCTCTGGATGTTTGCCTCTCTTCTTGTGCGCCCCCCAAAAAAAAATCCCCAAAACCAACATTCTGGTCGTGAATATGCCTTCCTCTATGCCAAGCACGCGCCTACAGGAGCTATCGCAAAAACGCTCGATCCCATCATCCAAGCACTCAATACGCGTGGCGAATCCGTCCGTCTATTTACCTTTGACGAGAAGCAGCGCGATGCTCTACAAACCCAGTACCCCACGCTGCCTTGCGTGAATCTATCGGAAGGATCCGTTTCCTTCAGTCATGTCTGGTCGCTTTTCAGGATGCTTGTGCGAACCACCTGTATCCTTCTCTTCTCAGCCAAACGCGCGAATCTATTCGATGCCCTTGGCCAATGGTACTATCATGCTCCAAGATTTCTGCAGATAGATCAGTCCCTGGAAACAGAGCTGCACAAAGACACAATCATCGTTTCAGCGACCGAGATGCATCCCCATGAACGACTCGTATTTACGCGTGCCAAGACACGAACCATTTCTACCATCCTCATTCAACATGGCGTTACGGACCAGACAATAAAAAATCAGGTAGTGAACACTCCCTCGATCGCATCACACGTGTTCGTTTGGGGGGAACATGCAAAACGCTATTTTCTCAAACATGGCGTGCCAGAACAACGTGTGACTGTCACAGGTTCGCCAGCACTCACCTCCCTATTTCACTCTCTCAAACGACCTTCTCGCGAAACAATACTCACACCATTTGCTCTCCCGAATCGTGCATTCATTCTCTTTTCCGGACAACATTTCGATCGTGAAAAAAATACGGCTCTGTGCACATTGATGCTCGAGGCGTACAAACGCTTCTCCTCAATGACACAAGAACCGCCCGCACTGCTTATCACTCCACACCCAGCAAAAAGTCCTTACTCCACGGTCTCTTTTTACACGAACCTCGTGGAAAAACATGACCTCAATCTGGAAGGGAACGTCTTTGTGAGATCTGCAAAAAACCAAATTGGTGAACTGCTTGAAATGGCGGATCTTCTGATCACCTCTTCCTCGACCCTCCATGTGGAAGCGGCGATCAAAGGAATCCCTGTGATCCTCCTCAATATCGATGGAGTTCCCGACATGGATATGGTTACGGACAAAGCCGCACGAGCTGCCCATACGGAAGAAGAACTCACAGATGCTCTACGATCGCTTCAAAATCCAATCGTCCGGGAATCTCTCCAGACGCATGTGCCTCGCTTTCTTGAGTCCTATATCTCCTACCCTGATAATGCTGTCACACGAGTCACCGAAAAACTTTTGACCATCCGTTAACCGTATGACCTGTCCTGTCTGCCACAGTCCAACCGCACGACGATGGTGTTCTTGCCATGATCACTTGATGAAAAAACCTCTTCCGGGTCGAACGTTTTATCGTTGTCTTTCCTGCGACTTGGTCTACCTATCACCACAGACGTCGACCACAGACTACGAGGAACACTACGGTGAAGGGTATATTTCTCACAAGCACGTGCCTTCAAAACCCCCTCGTGAATCGTATGCTTCTCAGAAGCTCCTCCAACTCCGAGGGCAGATCTGGCAAGAGCTCTTTCAGGTACCCATGGGTCTGGTATCCTCGGGCCTATTCACTCGATGGATGCTCCTGCTTATACGAAGATCTGTTTTCTTTCGCTCTACACCACTCAAATGCGATGGGAACGGAAAGAAGCTGTTAGATGTCGGAAGCGGAGCCGGACAGTTCTTGACGGCGCAGTCACAACGAGGCTGGAACGTCCATGGCTTGGAACCTGCACCAAGAATGGTTGAGGAGAGCAGGGCGCGCGGACTGGATGTTCGCCAGGGATTTTCCATCGCACCGTATTTTCCTACACCAACCTTTCATTTCATTGTCCTCAATCAAGTGTTTGAACATCTCACAGACCCACAGGTCATGTTAAAAGAAGGACACGATGCTCTCAGAGAAAACGGAATCCTTTACATGAACATGCCAAACGCACGCAGTCTTCCCGCATGGCTCTTTCGTGGCTTTTGGTTTAATCTAGATGCACCCCGACATAATCTCCTCTTCTCCCCTTCGGTCATCAGACGCCTACTCGTACAAGAGAACTTTGAAGTGCTCATGCTCTACACGTCCTCAAGTACAAAGGGGTTCACGGGCTCCATAGAGTACCTGCTCCGTGATGTATTTCACCTTCCACTCCCCGAAGGATCTGTGAGAAAAAATAAATGGTTCAACCGCTGTTTAGTACCATTCGTTCGCCTTATTGATTGGTTTGGCGTGGGAGACAATCTCCATGTCATTGCTCGAAAAAAATCCATCCTATGAAGGAAGCTCTTTGTCTTCTGTGCAACCAAGACAACGCATCGGTACTGCTCATCAATAAAGGGGATCCTTTCCGGACAAGCATCAACGGACGGGAAACACGCTATGTGGTCTGCAACCTGTGTGGTTTTGTGTATCAGAATCCAAAACTAGATGAACAGGAAATTGAAAACCTGTACACAAAAGAGACCTACGATAAAAAAGACACACGTATCACGGAAGCCTATCAACAGAAAAAAGAAGAATACGCAAAACAGAGCTTTGACTGGATCGCCAAACACAGACAGGTTTCAACACAGACGAACGAATCTAAAATTCTCGATATCGGATGCAATACAGGCGCCCTCTTATCCCTGTTCAAACAGCAAGGTTGGCAATGTTATGGGGTTGAACCTTCACAAAACATGTCGACCATAGCGAAAGAACGCTACGGCCTGACACAGGTCTCAACTCACCTTTTTAAAGAAGGACTGTTCGCTCCAGCCTCGTTCTCCTTTGTCTCCCTTCTCCACACGCTTGAACACCTTGAAAACCCAGCGATCATGCTCAAGGAAATAGCGCAGGTCTTGAATCCCGATGGCACGGTGTACATCGAGGTGCCGGATATCTACCAACCAAAAAGTTGCTTCTATACATCCTACTTTGCCGCACCGCACCTCTACGTTTTTTCCCCTCATTCTCTAGAGCGACTTCTCGCCCAACACGGTTTTCAGACCATCGCCCGTGGTGCCGTTCCTCGTGGAATCTGCGTGCTTGCAAAGAAAGCGGAACCGCGCGACCTTCCCCTCACAGACGATTCCACGAACATCATCTTTCAGATCACACAGTATAAAAAGATTCATGACCGCCACGCGTTTCTCTATCGATACATCGCCCAGAGCCTTCCTGCGCGTATCCTCATCAAACTCCGCCTTCCGATTATCAGCTCTGCGCTCTCCCGATGTACAGAACGGGTCCGTGTCAATAAAATCATCTAAATCATTTCCATGCCCTCCGAGTGGTTGAACAATCTTCGCACACACCTCTTGCTCTTTCTTGAACAACAAAGAGATGAAACCATCCCTGGATATTTTCGTTATGCGTTCTCTGGTGATGTCTTTCAAAATAAAAATCGATCAAACCTCGCCGGAAGTATCTTTGCGCTCAAGCTGTACCACATGCTCAACATGCACCAAGCGGCACCCACGCATTCGGCCATTGAACGCATTCTGAGCTTCCAAAAGTCAGATGGAACGATCTACGATCCGTTTATCTATCGAAAAAGTTTTATAAGAAATCTTCTTTCAAATCTTTCAAAAGCCAAGACACACAACCTTAATAACGATGAATACATTCGAGCGGAAACACGACAGGCCTACTCTGCCCTTCTTCTGTATGACATCATCCCTGATCATCTATACGCCAACATCCCAACACAACCTGATGCAGTCAAAAAATACATTGACACGCTCGACTGGAAGCGACCATGGGGAGCTGGAAGCCACGTAAGTCACCTCTTGTTTTTTTTGTCCCTCTTGAGAAAGGCAAAACGGCTAGATGAGACAACGTACAACGATGCTCGCGAAATGACTCTGAGCTCTCTCTCTTCTCTTCAGCACAACTCTGATGGCACTTGGTATACCGGCCTTCCATCGCCCAGACAAAAAGTGAATGGTGCCATGAAAGTGATCACCGGCCTGCTCATCGACAATGTCCCCTTCACGTATCCTGATCGCTTGATTGATCTGTGTCTGCACACTGACACGCAACAGACATCCGATGCGTGTGATCAAATAAATCAAGTACTCGTATTGCGCTACGCAGACGAACAGTGCCAGCACAGTCATCGTCGGGACGAGATATTCACATTCTGCGAAAAAATCCTCTGGCAATGGCAAGACTATTATCATCAAAACGAAGGAGGTTTTTCCTTTCACAAAAATCGTGCGAATGATCGCTATTACGGTGCAAACGTAAGCCGTGGACTGAACGAACCAGACATCCATGGGACGGTTCTGTTTGTCTGGGGACTGAGCCTGATGGCGAAACTGATTCCGCTCCCAGAATTGGACTGGCTACAAGAAATGAAAAGTTGATGTCTATGACTGTTTCCATTCTCCTTTCCGTCTTCAACGGCGAACGTTTCCTGCGACAAGCTGTCGACAGTCTTCTGACACAGACCTACCGAGATTTCGAATTGTGGATCGTGAATGACGCATCAACAGATCAAACACCACAAATTTTGGATCAACTCTCCCGTGAAGATTCTCGAGTCCGTATCATCACAAACGAGAGGAACCTCGGTCTCACAAAATCACTCAACCTCGCCCTTGCCCAAGCTCAAGGCTCCTCCATCGCTCGTATGGATGCCGACGATATCGCTCTCCCTGAGCGGCTTGAAAAACAAGTCGCCTATCTTGATGCCCATCCTGATATTGACGTGGTCGGAACCGCCTATCAATTTATCAACGCACAGAATCGCGTGATCGGTGAGCGTCATCCGTCGACAGACGATGAACAGATTCGCCGTAAACTCATTATTCACAATCCATTCCTCCACAGCTCAGTCCTGATCCGAAGAGCACTCCTTGACCAAGTCCATGGCTATGACGAACGTTTCCGCCGCGCACAAGACTACGACTTATGGATGCGACTGGAGCCTCTGACGAAACTCGCCAACCTCCCGAATATTCTCATGCAAAAACGTTTCACAACTGACATGATCTCGTATGCATCTGAACGTGAACAAATCAAAACAGCTGTGACCATCCGTGTAGCCGCCATCCGTCGAGGTCAGTATCCTTGGTGGTGCGCCATCTATCTGATTAAACCGTTCCTCGCCACCATCCTCCCGCTTCCCTTGGTCCGATTCTTGCGGACCCACGTCTTTGGACAAAAAATCTATGCTCACCCCTTCGTACAAAAATAGTGAGCTGAGGACTTGTGTAGCAAAATTTTTCTCACATGAAAATCTTTTTCTTCATCACCAAATCTGAAACCGGTGGCGCGCAGACACATGTCGCGCAGCTCACGAAGTTTTTTCTGTCTCGTGGGGATGAAGTCTGTGTGATGAGCGCTCCTGGTGGCTGGCTTGAAACGGAAACTCAGCGACAGGGAGCGCCCTTCTTTCCCAATCCTTTTCTCTCTAATGCTCCCAACCCTCTGCGTCTTCTCAAAGCTGCTTCTGCCCTCACTGATGCGGTCCGTGAATTCCAACCTGATCTCGTCGCCTGTCACAGCACCATGGCCGGCCTCTTGGGTCGTCTAACCATCAAAAATCGCATCCCTACGGTCTTCACAGCTCATGGCTGGGGTTTCCTGCCTGGCGCTCCCCGTACACGACGGGTCTTCTTACCGATCCTGGAGCGGATCGCGGCGAAATTCTGCTCCAAAATTATTTGTGTCTCACAAAATGATCTGAGGCTGGCACGAGCTCATCGCATTGCTCCTGAAAAAAAATTAGTCCAGATCTACAACGGTATTGAGATTCCAAATCCCCGTCTTGACCACTTTCGCCGTCTCGACCACCTGGTCCACCTCTTTTTTGTCGGCCGCCTTGCTCCACCCAAAGATCCGTTCATGCTCATCCATGCTGTCTCAACGCTCCCCCACGATCTCCAAAACCGAATTACCGTGACCATCATCGGCGAAGGCCCACAGAGGACAGCTCTTCAACATCTTATCCGTGAGACACACCTGGAGCCATACGTGAATCTTTCTGGAACGCTCGCGCGAGACGAAATCTTGAAACGGCTCCAGACACAAGCTGACATCTTCGTGCTGCTCTCCCATTTCGAAGGCTTTCCGTATTCGATCCTGGAGGCCATGGCCTGCGGCGTTCCTGTGATCGCTTCTCATGTAGGCGGTATTAAAGAAGCCATAACGCCAGACGTTGGCTTGCTCATCTCGCCGTCAGATCCTGAGTCTCTGATGCAAGCTCTGACACGCCTCATTCAAAATCCAGAAGAACGTCAACACATGGGTGTGCGCGCACGCGAAAAAGCGCAAAACGAATTTTCCGTCGAACGCATGTGTGAAAAAACGCTCGAGGCCTATCAACGTGTCATCTGATATACTGATGACGTATGCAGAAGGAGGACACTATTTTGAAACTCATCAAACAACAACCAGTGCTTGCGTTTGTTGATCCTTTTCTCTCAGACCATCCTACCGCCCAACTCTTTCTTGTCGGCGGCGCTGTGCGTGATGCACTGTTTGGAAGAACCATGACTGAGCAAGATTTTGATTTTGTCATTCGTGGGTTGTCCCAAGAAGAAATCCAAACCTGGTTTAGCACGCAAGGCGAAGTGAACCTGGTTGGCCAACACTTTGGCGTGTTCAAGTTCATGCCGCGAGGATTCTCACCAGAGCACATTTCTTTCATCGATCTCGCTCTCCCAAGAACAGAAGCTGTGTCAGAAGGATCGCTGGGCGGCTACAAAGATTTTGATGTCCAGTCTGATCCATCGCTTCCCATCGAAGACGACTTGGCACGGCGAGACTTCACCATGAACGCCATGGCCTTTGATATCCGAAAGCAGCACCTGGTCGATCCCTTCCAAGGACAAACCGATCTCGCAAACAAAACCATCCGAGCGGTTGGAAATCCAGAAGCACGCTTTCGCGAAGATCTCACACGCCTCCTGCGTGCGATTCGTTTCTCTGCCGAGCTTGGATTCGACATCGAAGAGAACACGCACCGCGCCATCAAAATACTCCTGCCGGAAATCAATCGAATGCGCGAGGTAGATGGGAAACTCGAATTTGTGGTGCCAAGAGAAATCGTCGGGGAAGAATTGGCAAAGGCTCTCAATCGAAATCCTCATCGTGCGGTTGAACGACTGCAACAGACCGGAGCTCTCCATGAAATTTTTCTCGGGATCAAAGACGCTCTTTCAGAGCAGGACTATCTGGATCCTCTTGAACAGACGCATCCCAATGAACTTCTCGTCGTTGTTTCCCTGCTCATGCGAGGTTTGAACAAAGAACAGCTACACAATGCGATTCACCTTTCAGGGCTGGATCGCCTTCCACGAGATTCCGATATCCGTATTGACACAGGTGATGTGCTTTGGCTCGTAAAAAGTCTACAAACAAACATCTCTGTCCATGAAATCCAAGGCATGCCTGGATCTGAATTTGAACGACGGTTCATGAATGGTCGTGGCGGGGCATTGGTTCGCTGTCTCGATCTTCTGGAGAAAAAAAACATCGCGGACGCAGCACGTCAGCGACGAAAACACATTGAAGACCGTTGGCTGGTCGATCACGATGAAACGATCGCTCCCCTGCTCTCAGGAAACGACGTGCTGGCCGCCGGCGTTGGTGCCGGACCAAAAGTACGTCTCTGGCTCGACGGCATCCGTGACTTACAACTCGATGGCAGACTCATGACTCGCGAAGCCGCGCTGATTTGGCTTAAAGACAACCTTCCACGGGAGTGATTTCAAGCCAGGCTGGTAGCGTTGGGTCTTCAAGATAGCGACCTGGAAGTCTCGCACGAGACCAATTCCATGTTTGCCATTCCCACCCGAGTGACAGTTGGTTGAAGTCAAAAAGTTGGTTCAGATAAAAATTTTGTAAACTCTCGCGAACATACACCCCATCACAGGCTGTTTGGTCAAAGCCTTGGACATCACTCTGCTGCGCTCCGTCCAAAAACGTCTTGATCGTGGGATAGGCTTCTTCACTCAAAGACATCAAAGAATACACATCGACCTTGCAAGCTGTGGTCGATTTTTGTTCGCACGCTTCATGTCGTTTGATATTCAGTGCTGCTGTCAGTTGATCTGAGGGTGTCCAGGCAAAAAGAAGTCCAGAGCAAGCCAGCACGATCAGCCCATGGTGCATCAGGTTTACTTGAGAGGCTTGACGCAGAACATTCACGAGCAACAACACCAATAGAATGCCAAGGGTGTCCATCACAAAATACCCAAACAAACGATCTGGTGTGTAGCCGTACGCATCGACGTACAGATTCAGCCGTGTAAACGCAGAGAAGAGCACGAGAAGGGTTTCCACGATCAAGGCCCCGTGAAGTCCTGTGAGGACCTTGCTCGTGCGCTCACCGTGCAAAAGACGCAACGTAAGAATGATGCCGATCACCAAAAATGCCGCGACAACGAGTTGAAAAAAACCTTCACGAGCATACTGTGCATACGTGACATCCATGCCGACAAAGGCCGCCTCGCCGCCGAACAGCGCATAGCCTTGGACCAGAAGAAAGCTCGCAAACAAAACAGCGATGCCTCCCACGATCACCTGACTTTCAAGAATAAATCGGGGTTTCAATTCATCCAATGCTGCGTGAGTAAACCGTTGCCAAAACGCGGCGGCAAAAATCGTGGAAAACAACGCCGTCCAAAATCCGACGTATAGGACATGACCCAACCAATGTTCAGGTTCAAAGAGAAGATTAAGTTTAGAAAAAACATCACCTGTGTAAGAACGAAACAACACGTCAGCGCTAGAAAACAACGCAACGAAAAGCAAGAAGATCGGAATCAAGATGACCAAGCCTTTCACCATGGCATTTTGACGCGCAGTAAAACGCTTCGAACGGAGCTCGCGAAAAATGGTCAGGCGCGATAACAGCTTCCATCCCAACTCAAGAGTCCCGGTTGAAAGAATCTCAAATGGATGCCGCCATTGTCCAGAATGCCCCAGAGCAAAAACGATAAAGAGCAAATTGGAAATGAAAAATCCAAAAAAGGCAATCGTGAGTCCAAAGCTCCCTGTCCAGACCGCAAACACCGCGCTGTAGGCAAACGCAAAGCCAGCCGCGACCCAGGCACGGCGTGACAAGTGATGCTTCGTCCACAGGGAAATCCAAAAACTCATAGCCAAAAAAAGAACTTCCGCAACAGGAAGATTCAGGCCAAAGCGCATCTGCTCAAAAAAGAGATAATCAAACGCGATTCCAAGTCCAAGCGCTGACAAAGCAATTTTTGTGGGTGTCGTCATAGGTTATGGAATCGTGAGTGAATAAAATAATCCGTAGAAGAGAATCAAAATCGCTGAGGCCATGATGATGGCGGTCAGACCGATGATCCCTTCTTTGTCCTGACGTTGAACAGCTTTGCGAATAAGAATCACGCTCACGATAAGGAGGCTCACACCGATAAAGAGAAATGGCATAGAGGTTTATTTGGTGGGGGTGGATGGACTCGAACCATCGACCGTCGAGGTATAAGCTCGATGCTCTAACCAACTGAGCTACACCCCCGGTTCACACTTTAGTATAGCATCAGGCCCTGTCAATCGTGATATACTTGGGGCGTTATGGATCCGCAGCTTACTTCACTGATCATTTTGCTGGCTATTTTTTGGTTTCTTGTCTATTGGGTTTTGGGAGGGGTCTTTTTTGCCGCGATTGCCCTTCTGCGTCTGGGACGCATCCGCATGGTGCGCTTTAGTTGTTTATTCACACTGCTTGCCTTGTTCCTCGGAGCCGGTGCTGCTTACGGTGGCGTTGCGCGATCACAGACAGACGTCCTTTCCTGCCTTGAAGAGGCCCAGTCAAAAGCCGAGACAGTCATGGCCGTATTTGGTTGCGGCTTTGCCAGTATCTTCGGCGTCTTTCTTGTCGGCGCGGCTTTACTCACCCTGGGCGGATTTCTCATCATGTCGATTTCAAAAAGCAAAACCAAGCCTTGGATTATTCTAGAGGAGCCACAAGAGGAGATCCTTCCTGAGGAGACCGTGTCCGTCGAAACCCAGGTTCCTGAGAGTAAGTTTTTTTAAGAGTTGACGCGCGGACAACTTTTTCCTATTATTCCCCCGCTTCATATGGGCGGTTAGCTCACTTGGTTAGAGCGCTACATTGACATTGTAGAGGTGACTGGTTCGAGTCCAGTACCGCCCACCAAAAACTCCAGACAACTGGAGTTTTTTGTTCTCTCTGCTACTATGCCATCTATCTATGCCTGAACTTCACGTCACACAGGAAGCGGAAGGAAAACGATTGGATCATTTTTTGACGTCCAACATGGAATCAACACGTTCACAGATTCAAAAGCTCATCGAGGCTGGGAGCGTGCGTGTAAACGGTGACGTGGCAAAATCCAACCGACGACTGGAAACAGACGATGTTATTTTTTATCCAGAAGCCGAAGTGATCACACACGCAAAAACCGAAGTCGCTCCGATTTTAGAAATCCTCTACCAAGATGACGACATCTTGGTCATCAACAAACCAGCTGGTCTGCTGGTCCATGAAGCTTTCAAAAACGAAATGCGAGCCACGGTTGTAGACGCTCTGTTAGAATCTTTTCCCGAAGTAGCAGACGTTGGTGATGACCCAAAACGTCCAGGCATTGTCCATCGGCTGGACAAAGACGTTTCAGGCGTGATGGCCATTGCAAAAACCCAAGCTGGATTTGAACATCTCAAACGCCAATTTCAAGAGCGAACCCTCACCAAAGAATATCTCGCCCTGGTGTACGGATCGCTTCCAAAAGATCACGACGTCATTACCCTTCACGTGACGCGTTCCAAAGCCAAGGGGCGCATGGTCGCTCGACCAGAGTCTCAGGAAGGCAAAGAAGCGCACACCGAATATGACGTGCTCGAACGACTGAATACGACAACCTATGTTCGCGTGAAAATCTTAACTGGCCGTACACACCAAATTCGCGTGCACTTTCAAGCGATCGGTTACCCGATCGTCGGGGACAAACTCTACAAAGTGAAAGGCATGAAATTTCGTCCCATCGAATTGGACCGACTCTTTCTCCATGCAACAAAACTCACCCTGCGTCTCATGAATGGACACGAAAAAACGTTTGAGACAGGACTGCCAAATGAACTTGAGAGACTTCTGCGCTCACTGAAAAAACTATGAGAGGAAAAATCTTTATCATCACGGGCCCCAGTGGTGTAGGCAAAACGTCCATTGCCACAGAGCTTCTCAAACGTCGACCGCGTTTGAAAAAACTCGTGACGTACACGACGCGTCCGATTCGACCTGGAGAGACAAACGGCGTCTCGTATCACTTTGTTGATGAAGCCACGCTTACATCCATGCAAAACGCCGGAGAACTTTTCGAATCAGCACGCGTCTACGACACGCTCTACGGAAGCAAAAAATCAGACGTGGAAGCCCTCCTACACGCTGGCAACGACGTTTTATTTGTCATCGATGTTCAGGGTGCCAAAACGATTCAACAAGACCATCCGGAAACGGTCGTCATCTTCATTGATGCAGAATCAGACGAAGCGCTCATGAAACGGTTAGAGGCCAGAGATCAGGGCAAGACGGTCAATCTTGAGGAACGTTTACAAGCGATTCAAAACGAACGTGTGTACGGTGCGTCTTGCCAGCACCGAGTCGTCAATCAGGAAGGAAAACTGACGGAAACAGTGGACGCCATCCTGAACCTCATGGATCATCTTGACGAGAATCTTTGAATTCATTATAGTCTGGCCACTATGGAAGAAGAACAAACACAAACACCTGTTTCAACAGAGGCACAGGTACCTGAAAAGCCTGCCGCAGCTGGAAACATCCTCGCGTTGGATCAAGTCCGTGCCGGACAGACCGTGCGACTCCATGAGCGCATTAAGGACGTCTCGGCCAAGGGCGAAGAACGCGAGCGCGTCCAAGTCTTTGAAGGCATTGTCCTGGGTGTACGGGGCTCGGGGATATCCAAGACCCTCACCATCCGCAAAGTCAGCGATGGCATCGGCGTGGAAAAAATCTATCCCCTGCACTCGCCACTCATTGCCAAGATCGAGCTGGTCAAAACCGCTCGTGTCCGCCGCGCCCGTCTGAGTTTCCTCAACAATCTCAAAACACGTTTCAAGAGAAAGCTCGAAGAGACGTACGTGAAGTAAATAAAATCCCGGCCACACGGTCGGGATTTTGGTTTAAAAGAAACACCCCGCCGAACGACGAGTCATCCGGGGGATGTTTCTCGCCGTAGGGCGGAGTCGCGTTGATGGTCAGCTCTTGGGGGGCTTTGGGACGATCTCGGCGGCGTAGAAGTACACCTCCCAGCGATATCCTTCATCCTTGCGGATCTCGATACGAACAAGACCCTTCCAAGCCTGCTCGAGCTCGCGCAACGCCTCCTCGAGCTTGTCGAAGGAAGTGAAACCGTACACGTGGAGTTCGGTCTCTCGGATCTTGTCGCTGTTGCCGCTGCCCAGGAGGGTGTTCGTGACGAGGTACTCGAGAAACTCGGGGAGCTTCCAGTACTCGGTATCGCCGATGGTGCTTGGGTACCAACCCATCTCATTGGCGTACTTCTGCATCGAAGACGGAATGAGCTCGACCAGCTCTGAGGCAAGCTGGCGCCAAACCTGGTTGGCCTCCTGCAGAAGACGCTCTCGATGTTCCCAAGATTCGCGGATGGAAGGCATGAATCCTCTTTCCGGGGGAAAGTTCCAACCCAGATCTCTAGCGTCTTGGTTTCAAAACGACGGGGATCCTTGTTGAAGATTGAATATCCCCGTCCGTCTCAAGCGTTGGGCGAGACGGACGGGGGTCGCGTGGCGAGTGCCTACTCGCGGAAGACGGCCTGGGGCATGGTGCCCGTGCCTTCGCACTGACCGCCGCCGAAAGACGGTTCGTGAGCGGCCATGACGTAGTTGAAGGCCTCTCCTTCGTCGAGGTCGAGATCGTCCTCTTCCGAATCGCTGTGGGACGGACGTACTCTGTGCGACTCCTGACAAGTACAACAGGCTCCGAGCATGAGATCTCCTAGCTGAACGGAAGTGTGGTGGGTGCGAGTGTCGTCTTCTTAGGCCTCTACTGGAAAGCCCAGCCGAAGTGACGAACGATCAAGCACAGGAGAAGCGTGATCACCCCTGCGGCGAAACCTTGAAAAAATCCGTTGCGGAACCAGCCGCCAGCGAACACGCCAAGCGCGATGCCGAGAATGAGATACATCTGAATTTCCTTTCTGGAGGAAAGAAATTTTCCAACCCAGATCTCTAGCGTCTTGGTTTCAAAACGACGGGGATCCTTGTTGAAGATTGAATATCCCCATCCGTCTCAAGCGTTGAGCGAGACGGACGGGGGTCGAGGCGGTCGTGGACCGCGAGATCAGTCGCCTCGTGCGAAAGGGACGGTCGGGACGATGTTGGGTCGCCTCAGCTCCTTCCAGATTCCGGGAGCCAGCACGCCGTAGAGGTAGGAGCCGACCGCACAGACGAAGGTTCCGACGCCCGCGAGCCATGCCATCTGCCACTCACCGTTGACGATGCAACGGGCCCCAAGGACGAGGAGTCCCAGCGAGATGGCGGCCATGAACAGCGTTGCAACGGCACTGATGAACAGAAGCAAGATCATGAGCACGAACCTCACGAGCCGTCCGGCCTTGTATCCGATCATCCTGTAAGAGGCTCCGGGCATGTGCCCTCCGTTTGGTGAGAAATGTTCCAACCCAGATCCCTGGAGTCGTCTTGCGACAGACTCCAGAAGCTGAATTTGAATTTAGATCGTTCGCACATCGTCACCAGAGGTGACGCTCACACCTTTGCCGTACTTCCACAGGGCGGTGTCGTTCACTTCGATGATACCTTGGTTCCAGTCGGAACCATAGATTTCATCAGCGACGGTTTCAGAGACGATCCAGTGCAAGTCATAGTCTGATCCGACCACGTAGACGCGCTCTGAGCTCACGGTTTTAACCCGTGTGCCAGGAGCGAACTTGAGGTCCCCTTCGTAGTCAGACGTTTCCAGGTACACATCAATCGTGGCCTGGCTCACTTCGACCACTTGGTCCCATGAATCAAACCAGGTGAAGTACACTTCCTCACTTGGGATGAGCCACATTTGGTCACCGCTCACAAGATAAATGCCTTCCGAATCGTAGGCGGAAAACGCCTCGACTTCATCGCGCACCAAATCGAGCAAGGGTGAGAACGTGGCTTCGTAGATGTTGCCATCTTCTCCCTGCCAGTAGGCATGTTCACGGTCTGAGAGAACCGGCACACCGCCGAATCCAACGTTCAACAGACGGCCATTGGATGTATTCTCATACCAGACGTTCCCATCCTCATCGACACCCACAAGAATATCGTCAAAGGCGTCAGTCACATGAAACGAACGTGTGTCCCATTCAAGGGTTTCAAAGTTATAACCAACATAGTCGCCATCTTGATTTTGGAAGTAGATGGAATCCTCGGTGAGATTGAAGATGCCGCCCGAAGCAACACCGAGTTTGTGCACGCCATCGACGTCACTCACATACAAACCGTTTTCGTCATCGATGTAGGCCATGCGGTCGCCCACAATCTGGACAGCGTCTTCTACATCAATGAGCCAAGACAAGTACGCGCCGCCAGCGTCTGTTGGGGTTTCGTCAACACCTTGGGTGTAGCTCCACAAACGGAAGTTGCGGAAGAAGCGGATGGAACCATCAGAGAGGTAATGTGCGCCAACAATGTCCGCACCGGGTTCGGTCCAAGAATCAGGAACCGCTTCCATGGTGCGCGCGGTCTGGTCCACAATCCACAACTGTTCAAAGCCACCTTCAAATTGAAACTTCACAAGAGCGAGTCCGTCTTGGACGTCAACAATCTCTTGCCAAGGGGCTGTGAGGGTATAGGTGAAATCATCACGCTCAAAACCAGAACCGTAGTCATACACCGAGAGTGTGGATTCCACATCACCGGAGTCTTCATCGGTTTGCAGAGTGGATGTATAGATGCGGTCGCCATCGGTCGCAAACGTCATAAACGCGACGCCATTGTCAGATCGTGAAGCACCAGCAAGTGTCGCGATCGCTCCAGACTCGGTATCGTATTCGTACATCGTTCCCCACGACTCGTCAGAATCGACCGGGATCATATAAATGAACCGACCATCTTGAGCTGTCTGCCAAAATGCGTCTGTCACAGAGTCGTCAACGGAAGCAACCTCAAGGGCTTCGCCATCTTTGAAGATGGTGAGGTCAACTTGTTCGCACAGGTCTGGATACTCGCAAGACTCAGCCGTCTTCACAACAAAGACTGCGTCGTTAAACGCGTAGGGACCAGATGTGTCTGCATCGAGCTTCAAACGCTCAACGCGGAAGTAATCGTAATCCCAGGCCGCGGTGGCGACCGGAGTGCTCCACGATCCAGAATCCGCAAAAACGGTTGGAAGCAATGGAGAGAGGGCAATCGCAAGCGCGACGGCCAAAATAAGTGTTTTCTTCAACATAGTTTTTTGGTTAGTTTAAGGGCGCAATATAGCAAAAAACAGCCGTTTTGTCAATGGGACGGCTGCTTTTTTTAGCTTAACAAAGCGAAATGATACTTATTTGAGCAAAGGCTTCAGATACTGCCCTGTCACGCTTCTCTTTACCTTCACGATATCCTTTGGCGTTCCAACCGCGACGACTTCCCCGCCTTTGATACCGCCATCAGGTCCCATATCGATGACCCAGTCCGCGCCTTTCACCACGTCCAAGTTGTGCTCGATGATGACAACCGTGTTGCCTTTGTCCACGAGCTGATGCAGCACACCCAGCAATCGTTTGATGTCTTCAAAGTGCAGTCCGGTCGTCGGCTCATCCAAAATGTAGAGTGTGCGACCCGTGGCGCGACGTGAAAGCTCGGTCGACAATTTGACGCGCTGTGCTTCTCCACCGGAAAGCGTGGTCGCGCTCTGTCCCAATCGGATGTAGCCCAGGCCCACCTCGTGCAGCACATTCAACTTATCAAAGATGCTCGTTTGATCCGCAAAGAAGCGTCGTGCTTCCTCGACTGTCATGTTGAGCACGTCTGAAATGGTTTTTTGTTTGTAATGCACTTCCAACGCCTCATGATTGTAGCGCGTGCCCCGACACTCGGCACACTCCACATACACGTCAGGCAGAAACTGCATTTCGATTCGGCGCATGCCGTCCCCTCCACATGCCTCACAGCGTCCACCACCCTTCACATTAAAACTAAACTTCCCTGCATCATATTTGCGCATCTTGGCTTCGGGCAGATCAGCAAACAAATCTCGAATCGCGGTGAACACGCCGGTGTAGGTCGCCGGGTTTGATCGTGGAGTACGACCAATGGGAGACTGGTCCACTGCCACAACCTTATCGATATGCTCAATGCCCTTGATCTCTTTGTGCTCCCCTGGGTAGAGCTTGGCGCGATAAAATTTTCGGCTGAGTGCCTTGCCAAGAATATCCAAGACAAGCGTTGACTTTCCCGATCCTGAAACCCCGGTCACACAGACAAGACAACCAAGCGGAATTTCCACGTCCACATTTTTCAAGTTGAACGCGGTTGCCCCAACCACGGTTATTTTCTTCCCGCTGCCCTTCCGATATTTTTTTGGTGTGGGGATGGATTTCGCACCTGAGAGATATTGTCCTGTAAGCGAATCTTTGTCTTTTTGAATCTGTGCCGCTGTGCCTTCTGACACAATTTGTCCACCATACTCGCCAGCTCCAGGTCCGACATCAAACACATAATCCGCGGCACGAATCATCGCCTCGTCGTGCTCGACCACGATTACGGAGTTCCCAAAGGCTTTCAACTGTCGAATCGTCTCGATCAAACAGTCGTTATCTCGTGGATGCAAACCAATCGATGGCTCATCCAAAATATAAATGACGCCCGAGAGTTGGCTGCCAAGTTGCGTGGCCAAACGGACACGCTGAGACTCACCACCTGAGAGGGTCATGGCTGAACGATCTAGCGTGAGATAGCCAAGTCCCACTTGGGTGAGTTGATTCAAACGAATCTGCACTTCTTTTGCCACGCGCTGTGTGACCAGAAGTTCGTCTGAAGTGAGCCCTTGGTTCCCCTTGGCCACCTTGTCCACCTTGACCACCTCTTTAAAAAACGCCTTCACATCCTCGACCGGCAAATTCACCACGTCGGCAATCGACTTGCCATCGATGGTGATGGCAAGCACCGCCTTATTCAAACGTGCGCCATGACAGGACGGACAAATCATCCGACGCATGTAGCCTTCCAGCTCTGCTCGTACATACTCAGAATCTGTCTCCCGATATTTTTGCTCCAGCTGCATGAGGATACCTGGAAACGTCACCGTCTCCCCTTTGAAGGCGTATGTATCCTCCCCTGTGCCATTCAACACCAGATCCATTTTGGCTTTTGGAATTTTCGCCACCGGCATGTCCATGGGAATGCGGTGCTTCTTACCAACGATCTGAAGCAAGTCCAGGTAACTCGTCTGGTTCCCTGCGATTTTAGTCCACGGACGCACCGCGCCTTCTTCAAACGTCAGCCGACGGTTGGGAATCACAAGCTCTGCTTCCAAGACCAACTTCTCACCAAGTCCTGTGCATTCCTCACAGGCGCCATGGGGAGAGTTAAAGGAAAACAATCTTGGCTCAGGCTTGGGAAGATTGATCCCGCAATGGGGACACATGTAGCTTTTGGAAAGAGGAAACTCGTCCCCTGTGTCGTCGTTTACAAGGGTGATGAACCCATTGCCATAATCGAGCGCCTTGTTCACCTGAGCGGTCACCTGCTCGGCGGAATAGGTCATCCCAGGTTCAAACGCAAACACCAGCACATCGATATCGTGATCTTTCTTTTTGTCTTTGCGCATGGCAAGCGCTTCGCTGGTATCGATCACGAGCCCATCAAACCGGACTTGCGTGAATCCGGCGTTGAGTGCGCCTTGCAGGACATGTTTGTGTTCGCCTTTCAACTGATGCACGACCGGAGCAAACAAAAGCACGCGCTCCTTCCCAATCATGGTCGTGACGCGTGTCACAATTTCCGTGAGGGATTGTTCGCCGACAGGCTTTCCACAGGTGGGACAATGCGGCCGACCAGCACGAGCAAACAACACGCGCAAAAAATCATAAATCTCCGTCACGGTTCCCACGGTTGAGCGAGGATTATGCGACGAAGATTTTTGGTCAATGGCAATGGTCGGCGAGAGGCCGGTGATTTCATCGACGTCTGGTTTGTCTTGAAGCTCTAAAAATTGGCGAGCATAGGAGGAGAGCGACTCCATGTAGCGACGCTGCCCTTCTGCGTAAATCGTGTCAAACGCGAGAGATGATTTTCCTGATCCGGAAAGTCCGGTCACGACCACAAGCTTGTTCTTGGGGATATCCACGTTCACGTTTTTCAAATTGTGTACTCGCGCTCCACGGATGGAAATAACGTCGGCCATAATCGAACACATTCAAAAAATAAACACGCTGGCAAGGCTACCACAAACAAAAACACAGGGCAAGAGACAAGCCCTGTGGTGTATTGAAATCACTAATCGAATAGATCAACCCACCAAGCATTTGAGTCAAACGAAGTGCAGCTATAGGTAACCGCTGAAGTGGCTGCAACAATCGTAGAAATACTTACTGCCGCTAAACCAAGCTGGACCGACTGGATGTCGCAAGCCTGACCTTTATCTGTTGTTCGACTATAACTACAGATATCATTAAGTGCGCTGTAGCCACAGAATGAACCGAGTGTCAGATCACCGAGCTGATCCATAAGCACCTGAGCCGCACCATTGTCTGACCCGATCAAACCTGAATTCTTCCCAAGATCGACTTCACTTAAAGTCGTCTGTCCGCTTCCAGTGCGAACTGGGATAGAACTATAGGCATCACAACTTGTGATGTTGTTACAATCGACGGTCACAAGCGCACACGCCGCTCGTCCTGTCGGCTCCCCGCCTGCATCTGGGTCACGTGTAAAAAAACATTGCTGAAATTTGTCTGTTGTCTCCACATGTGGCTGAACAACTTGACCATTAGAAAGTGTATAATTAAAGGAAATATTCTTTGTTGTCTTTGCGTAGGACGGCAAACTATTAAACGCCGAGCAGATGCTCTGAGTTACCATCAGGACGCTATTGGAACCAGTGAGCTCTTGGCATTCCATACAAGTCGGTGTTTCACCAGGAACACACATCTGCGTGTCCTTCCCACACTTGGAAAAATTACACACGGTTCCGTCGGCGACCGCTGCACCATTTTCATCTTTTTGCACGGTCCCGACCGTTCCGCACTCGTGTGCTTTTCCACCATCGTCCACCGTGTAACCTTCGGTGATCAATTCATCACACGAGGCGTTATCCACTAAGCTGACGGTTTTGATCATGGGAAATTGCGGAACCTGAAGCTTCACCAGATTTGGGTTCACGGTTGCGAGAATCAGATATGTGGAAAGTAAGAGGACAAGACCCGCGACGCCGTTCATCATGCGTTTTTTCGCTTTGCCGATTTGCTCAGAGCTTACAGCTGCAAAAGACCATTGAAGGCCTCCAACCATGATGAGAACGATCGCAATCAGCGTTGAGGCTCCAATGAGCCACGAATACACAGCCCCAACGTACTCACCCAGATCAACCGGGGACGTGAGCGAACCGATCGAAACTTGGAGAGTGGCTTTTGTGGCATTGCTTCCACTGGGATAACAGTAGTGAAATCCATTCGAACATTCAGGTGGCTGAAAATCGTCAAACGTCCCTGATACGTCCGCACATTGCTCTGCGGAAAAACAGTTGAGCGTTCTGGAAGGATATTGATTTGCTGAACACGCAAACGCTGCCACCTGAGCGCCTTTTTTCTGGCAGGTCGACGCACAGGTTGCGGAAGTCATCTTGGTTTGCTGATCGACTGCGCCGTTGGTACTCGTACAAAAACAATCGCACGTTGGATCTGCGGCTCGCGTGGCCACGGGCACAGCAAACAAAAAACTCATGGAGACGACCAGGGACATCACAGACAAAATCCATGAACGAATCAGCGTCATATTATTGAGAGCCGATCACCGATTTCACAATCGCTTCCATCACCTCAGCAGGAATCGATCCAGCGATCAGATTTCCATTGATAAAAAATGTGGGTGTTCCACGCACCCCAGCGGCAACGCCGGCTTCCAAATCTTCCTGCACTTCATCCACATATCGCTCTTTGGACAAGCAACTCTGAAATTGATCCACGTTCAAGTTCAGCTCGCGAGCAAAGGTCACAAACGAGTCTGCCGTAAGACTGGATTGTTTTTGATACAGCTTGTCGTGGTATTCCCAAAATTTGTCTTGCTCAGCAGCACATTCCCCAGAGAGCGCAGCCATCTGGGCAAGCGGGTGGATGTCGGTGAGCGGTAGGTCTCG
Source organism: Candidatus Uhrbacteria bacterium (assembly GCA_023246355.1). GTDB lineage: Bacteria > Patescibacteriota > Patescibacteriia > UBA9934 > GWF2-40-263 > JACRJW01. Next base: position 191,755 of record JAHFIQ010000001.1, read on the forward strand.
ATACACGTAGTAAATCTCGTTTGGATACTTCGCTGCTAACTCACGCATCACAAACGAGGCTTCCTGCGAGTACGGACATTGAAAATCGGCAAACTCGACGATGGTCAGCAGCGCGTCAGAATTTCCAAGATGGGGATCGTCTGTGGTGACCAGATCAAACTCACCGTTGGTTACGACAACATTCGAGAGACCAAGATCAGAGGTGAAGCTACTGTCAAAGTTGTAGGTGGAGAGATCAATCTCCCCGTTCTTGATTCGGCTGGCGTAATAGAACACACGAGAGGCAAACGCGATCAGGAGCCCTAAGACAACCACCGTCGCGACCGTTGCGATCCAACTGCGTTTTCTGTTCACCTGCTCATCTGATTCTGTGGCCTCCATACGAGGAACAGTATATCATGGGAGTATTGGTCCTGTATGACCCTCGAACACACACAGCAACAAGAGGAATCACGCGTGACTCGACGTGAAAAAAAACGGACTCCCAAGATGCGCGTGTCCGGTCGTGGCATGAAACGCTTTGGATCTCCAAAACGAGTACAAGGAAAGCCTGGCCATTGACCTTTGTTCGTGAATTTGATAGTCTCATCGCATTATGAATGTCGACCTCATCCTCAACATCGCTCAAATCGTACTCGCGGTCCTGCTCGTTGCGGCTATTCTTTTACAAGCCCGTGGCACGGGACTAGGCGCTGCCTTTGGTGGAGGCGGAAATGTCTACCGCACCAAGCGCGGCGCAGAGAAAAAACTATTTCAACTCACCATTGTCCTGTCCATTTTGTTTTTCGGCGTGGCCCTTGCTAACGCGCTCATCTAGTTTCCATGCGTTCATTGTTCTCACAGCGCTCTTCACAGAATCCAGCCGACCAAAAAAAGAACCTGACCATGCGCCAGGTCCTTTCTGTTACCAAAACCCGTGCGTTCCCAAGTTGGGCGCAATGGAAACAGCTCCCTCGCGTTCTCACGATGGGTGAAAAACGTGTGATGATGAGTGCCCTCTCGGTGATGGTGTTTGCCCTGGTCGCGCTTGTTGGGACCTATGTCTTTTCTCACAGAGTTGAAATTCCCGCCGTGGGTGGTGACTATACGGAAGGACTCGTTGGCGAACCACGATTTGTGAATCCCCTGTACGCCTCAGCCAGCGATGTGGATCAAGACCTGACGAGCCTCATCTACTCAGGCCTTCTCAAATACGATCCAGAACAGGGCTACGTTCCGGACCTGGCTGAATCTCTCACCATCAGTGAGGACGGCCTAACTTACACGCTCAACATCAAAGACCAAGCGAAATTTCACAATGGCGAGGATGTGCGCGCACGGGATGTGCTTTTCACAATCGACGCCATCCAAAACCCGGCCTATCGCAGTCCACTCATCGACAACTTCTATAACGTCACCGTTGTTCAAGTAGATGAAAACACGGTTTCATTTGTCTTGAAAGAACCCTTTGCGCTGTTCAAACAATACCTGACCGTTGGCATTCTTCCTGCCAGCCTCTGGGCAGAAATCCTCCCGCAGAATGCGCCCTTGGCCGCCCTCAATCTTCAACCGGTTGGTTCAGGTCCGTATCAGTTTGCGGAATTTGCCAAAGACCAACGCGGAAGCATTCGCAGTTACACCCTGACCCGAAACAAGGACTACTACGATGAACCCGCATTCATTGAAACGCTCTCGTTCAAATTTTACGCAGACGCAACATCCCTTGGGGAAGCTCTTGAAAATAAAAACGTCGAAGGGGCATCGGTGATTCCTTCTGATGCACTTGAGGGGGTGGCAGAGAACAGCAATGTCCAACTCTTGCAACCTCTACTTCCACAAGAGACGATTCTCTATATGAACCAGTCTGTCCAACCGGTCTTGAAGGATTTGGTTGTACGAACGGCCATTGCGCAAGCCATTCAGAAGCAATCGATTGTGGAAACCCTGGGACAGGCCAACGCAGAGGTCATCGAAGGACCCATCCTTGAAGGCATGATTGGGTATGACGCAAACCGGCAGAGCGTGTACAATGTCACTCAAGCAAATGAATCGCTGGAGGAAGCCGGGTATCACCTTGATGCGGGTTCTGGTCTGCGCGGTCTTAAGGAGGAAAAAACCGAGGAATCGGACGAGTCACAAGCGACTCCAAGCAACCTCCAACTCACCCTCACGGCCGTTGACTCAACACAGATGCACGAAGTAGCTGATCGTATTCAACAGGACTTGAGTGCGATCGGCATCACGGTCACCTTGAACTTCATCCCCTCTGACGTCATCTACGCGCAAGTCATCGAACCAAGAAATTTTGAGTTGCTTCTTTCTACGATCTTGCTCAACGGTGATGCCGACCCCTACCCCCTCTGGCATTCTTCTCAAGCAAAAAGCGGTGGACTCAACGTGAGCGGCTACGCCAATGCGGACGTGGATACACTCTTAACCGACGGACGAAAAGAGCTCGATGAAAGCGTCCGTGCGACCAAGTACCAACAATTTGAACAGCTCCTTGCCAAAGACGTGCCTGCTGTGTTTTTATACCAGTCGCGTTTTGCCTACGCGGTCGCTGAAAAAATCCATCTTGAGGCTCTCTCACGCATCGTGAGTCCTTCGGATCGGTTTGCGAACGTGACCCGTTGGTACATCAAAACGAAGAAGGCCTTGCGATAAGCGGACGTGGCGGAATTGGTATACGCGTACGTCTCAGAAGCGTATGGAGTAATCCTTGAGGGTTCGAGTCCCTCCGTCCGCACCAACGCGATTTTTCTCTCCTGCTGTACCTCATGGCAGGAAAACAAAGATCACGTTCTCGAGCTCTTTGTTCTTTCACAATTGAACTTCTCTTATTCAACGAACCCAGGCTAAAGCCTGGGGCTACCTTATTTTTTTATGTCCCCTTCTCCACAACAACCACAACGACCTCACCCAGGCCCGCGTGGAGGTAAGCCCAAACATCGCGGGCGTATTTTCCGATCGCAAAAACCGCGTACGGATCATCCAGCTGCCTCCCATCGACCAGCTCCAGCCTCTCATGCTCCGTTCTCTCTTACGCAAAACACACCAGCAAGTAGCTCCCACCACTCAGCCGAACAGACGCCGCACGCTCCACAGGTCCAAACCTTCTCATCTCCTACTGGGGACACCCTGCGCATCATGGTCCTGGGAGGCTGTGAGGAAGTCGGTCGCAACTGCACACTGATCGAATACAAAAACGACATCATCTTGATCGACATGGGTTTGCAATTCCCTGAAGAAAACATGCCTGGGATTGACTACATCATTCCCAACATGAGCTATCTGAAGGGCAAAGAAAAAAATGTCCGAGGGCTCATCATCACCCACGGCCACTACGACCACATCGGCGCGATTCCCCACACCATTCCCCATATCGGGAACCCTCCGATCTACGCGCTGCCCATGTCAGCGGCCATCATCAAACGTCGCCAAGAAGACTTCCACACGCGACCACTCAACATCAAAATCACCAAGGCCAGTGATGTCTTGCGATTGGGAGCGCTGACCGTATCCTTCTTCCACATCAACCACTCGATCCCTGATGCCGTTGGCATTGTCATTGACACTCCGGTTGGGCGCGTCTGCCACACCGGCGATTGGAAATTTGATTTCCATCCTGTGGGTACAGCGCACGCCGACTTCCAACACATTGCCACCCTTGGTAAAGAAGGCGTGTTGGTGCTCATGGGAGATTCCACCAACGCCAACCATCCAGGACAACAGGTGTCTGAAAAAGTCATCGGCGAAGAACTAGATCTGATCATTGAAAAAGCACCTGGACGTCTCATTGTTGGAACCTTTGCCTCGCTGCTCTCTCGCGTCAAACAACTGATCGAGTCCTCTGAACGTCATGGCAAAAAAGTCGCCATCGATGGCTACTCCATGAAAACCAACGTGGAGATCGCCAAGGTGATGGGATTTATCAAATGCAATCAGTCCACGCTCATTAAACCCGAACAGATGGATGCCTACGATGACAACAAAGTCGTTCTCATCTGTACGGGCGCCCAGGGCGAAAAAAATGCAGCGCTCAATCGTATCGCCAACAACGAACACCGCAGCGTGCAAATCCGAGAATCTGACACGATCATTTTTTCCTCATCCGTCATTCCGGGAAATGAAAACTCCGTGCAACGTCTCATGGACACGCTCTACCGCAAAGGAGCCAACGTCATCAACTACAAAATGATGGACGTGCACGCTGGAGGCCACGCCAAAAAAGAAGACATCAAGCTCATGCTGGCTTTGTTCAAACCCAAGTACTACGTGCCCATCGAAGGCAACCACTTCTTGCTGCGAGAGAACGCCAAGGTCGCCTATTCCATGGGATGGCAAAAAGAAAACGTGTTCATTGTGGACAACGGACAGATCATGGAATTTCAAAAAGGCCATGGCGTGCTGCGCAAAGAAAAAGTCCCGACCGATTACGTGTTCGTAGACGGCTTGGGTGTGGGTGATGTTTCACAAGTCGTCCTGCGTGATCGCCAAGTGCTGGCTGAGGACGGTATGGTGATCGTCATCGTGCAGATCGAAAAGCGCACAGGCAAACTCATCGGCAACCCTGATATCGTCAGTCGTGGATTCATCTTCATGAAAGACCAACAGGAGTTGATTCGCCTCACACGCGAAGAAGTGAAGAAGGCTCTGATCGACAACGATCCAAAATCTTCTGCGGATCCCAAGTACACGCGCGAGCGCATCCGTGACGAAGTCGGAAAATTCCTCTTCAAAAAAACCGAACGCCGCCCAATGATTCTACCGGTGGTGATGGAAGTGTAAGCAAACAAAAAACCGCTCAGCGTTTGAGTGGTTTTTTGTTAGTCGTAACAGGTAAAGATCTCCTAAAACGATAAATGAAAACGTCCGGGTCTCCCAGACCGGACGTGAAGGAAGAAGGTTGAGGCTCAACGAAGGTTGAACTATGAGGACTAAGTGTCGCTACTTCCGGCGAAGACGCAGGGCCCCGTAACCCGGGTCGGCGCTGTCAGAGCTCCCGCTGAGGTGGATCTCCACCTGACCCCTCCACACCCCGAGGTAGGCACAGCGCACGCGGCGGGCACGGTTCACCGTCCTGGGGAGATCGATGACGTGCTCGTTCTCCACCACGATCGTTGGGTGATGGGCGTAGGCGAAGACGCCTTCGAGGGCCGTACCGGCCAGGACGTCGCCGACGAGCTCGCCTCGGCAGTGGTCAGGACGGCGACCGCGGTTCTTGCGTCCGTCGTCGTGGCGGAACCAGAACGGCTCGGTGGGGAGCGGGAAGCGGTAGTCGAAGGGCTTGACTGAGTCCTCGGCGTAGCCAAACTCCTGAAACTGAATGCCCAGCATCTTGCAGGAGCGCAGCAGTCCCGGTCGCGGGTCGCACAGGGAAAGGAGCGGCAGCTCGGAGTCCTCGGCGACCAACCCTTCCGGAATCTTGGGGATCCCGGCCAGGTACGCCTTGAAGTTCTTGGCGCCGACCCTCGGATCACGGCCGAAGCCACGATCCCAAAACCGCTTGGCCATGGCCACACGCGGGTCGGTCATCTTGCCGGCGACTCCGCCGGAGGTGATCTGACGAATGAAGGACTGGAACTCGTCGTGGAGACCCGGTCCATTCTCGTCGAGCTCCAAGAAGTGCCGGAGCTGTTTGGTATTGATGTGTCCCATTCTATCCTCCGTCCAAGGTCATCCATCGTGGCACCAAAAGGCGGCACGATCGGTTAGACTCTGGGCAGAATGCACGGTGCCGCCGTGCCGGTGTGTGTGCAAAACCGGAGGATTCCGGCTCTGCAAACGACTGGAGAATATACACCCGTTTGGCGGAAAAGTCAAGAATTCGATATACTGCGCCCTGTATGAGCCGCATCCTCACCGCCCTCCAGCCTTCCGGCATCCTCCACATCGGCAACTACTTTGGCGCCATTGAGCCCATGGTAAGTCTTCAGTCTGCAGGAAATCAAAATCTCTTGTTCATGGTCGACTACCATGCGATCACCGTAGAGCAGGATCCACACACGCTTCGACAAAACATCTTATTTGCGGCTGCGACCTATCTCGCCTCTGGCATTGATCCTGAAAAGACCATCCTCTTTCAACAGTCACGTGTTTCTGAACATACAGAACTGGCTTGGATTTTGAATTGCTTGGTACGGATGGGCGAGCTGGAGCGGATGACCCAATACAAAGATAAAGCGCTTGGCAAAGGTCAATCTGTTTCGGTCGGGCTATTCGACTACCCTGTCCTCATGGCCGCGGACATTTTGCTGTATGACACGAATATCGTGCCTGTGGGGGAAGATCAAAAACAGCATGTGGAACTCGCGCGCGACCTGGCTGAACGCTTCAACAAAAAATTTGGAGAAACGTTTGTCGTACCCAAACCGCAGATCCGCAAAGAAGGCGCACGTCTCATGGCGCTCGATGATCCACACAAAAAAATGTCAAAGTCAGCCACGAGTGAAAAAAACTACCTCTCCCTCATGGACGATGAAAAAACCGTTTTGAAAAAAATCAAAGCAGCGGTCACAGATTCAGAAGGGACGATCCGTCTGAGTCCGTCCCGACCAGGGATCGGGAATCTCATCACCATTCTGTCCCTCATCACAAAAAAAACGCCCAAAGAAATCGAAAACGCCTACGAAGGAAAAGGCTATGGCGATTTCAAAACGGACCTTGCACGCGAGCTTACCGCGTTTCTGACACCCCTCCAGTCAAAGATCAACGCCTTGCTCAAAGATCCCTCTGGGCTCCTGAAGATTCTAGACAACGGCGCCTCACGTGCCAAAGCCATGGCAGAAAAAAAGATGATCGACGTCCGTCAAAAAATCGGCGTGACGCTCTCGTCATAAACCAGCCAACCGGCTGGTGTTTCGATGCCAAATCAAAACGCCCCTTGAGTGAGGCGGTTACATGCCTAAGAGTTCAAGAAATTCGGATGGATCTGTTATCCGAGTGCCTTTCCATTTCTTCAGTGGAAGCAGATGCTTTTTATCGCCTGTCACAAGAACATCAGCATCCGTCGCCTCAGCACAAGCCAGGATCTGATTATCAGCCTTACACGCTTTAATCTTCTTTGGAATCGTTGTAGGAGTCACGATGGTAGCTTGTTGACGCAGCAATTCCTGAACTCTGTATCTTTGCGATGCAGGCCATTGAAATTTTTTCTTAAGTACCTCGTCAACTTCTTCCAAAATAAACGGTGAAAGAATGAGTTCCAGTTCAAACACACGAATAAGGTCCAAAACTTTTTGTGGTGTTCCCCCAAACATCAATGCGGAGATAATCACATTCGTATCCAGGACAACTCGCATACCTACGATGTACGCACTTCGTCAATAAGACGTTCAACATCCTGGCTCTTTAATCCCAATCGCTGAGATTGTCGTTGACCAAACTGATACAGCTCGCGCCACTGTTGTTCTGTTAAATAAAATTGGAACGCCTTGCGTAGGAGCTCAGATCGAGTGAGTGACTCGCGCTTGGCTTGTGAGGTAATTTTTCTCACAAACGTTTGAGGAAGAGAAATCGTCGTAGGAATCGTTAGGCGCATAAAGTTGAGTATTACTTAATCACACTCAGATGATATCGGTGGCAGACAACATCGTCAACAAATCAAAACGCCCCTTGAGTGAGGGGCGGCGTCTAGAGAGCAGTTGTTGAGAAGTCGAGCCCGGTGGCAATCGAGTACATCGCCTTGTGCGATGAACCAACGGGATACTGGTGGAACTCGCTCTCGCTCTTGGGTTCATGGTCGAATGTCTTGGTTCCTTTCTCGTCCACCAACACGACCTTGTAGGTAGCCGCGCGACCAGACTCGCGCTCCTTTTCGCCCGCACCGACTCGGCAGTTGAGACAGAGCTCCTCGCTATCGGGCCAGGATGTTTCGGTGGTTGTTCCTTGGTGAGGAACCTGGCGTTCAGGCTTCCAACGCCAGACGCTCCAGGAGTAGTAGTCCTCGTAGCGCGGATCATCGCGGTAGACGGGAACGTCCCTGGTTCGTGGGTCATCGCGATACTTGGTCGTACATTTCTCACCCCCACCTGTGCACACCTCATCGCCACCTGTACAGGTCGCCGTGCCATTGTCGTTGGGGGTGCAGGTCCGCTGGGTCGTGTGACAACTCCGCTCAACGGCCACGCAGTTTTCACCGTCTTCAACTTGCACGGTGTAGTGCTCGACCTCGTTGTGATCGAACACCTTGACGGTGTGATGCACGCGGCTTCCCAGATCTTTGACGTTCTGTGCATCCGACGGACGCGATTCGTCAAACCCTTCCTCAGCGACCTGCTTGTAACGCTCGACGCTGACGGTCTGTGTCCAAGCAACACTCGTGACCGTGACATCAACCGGCCGCTTGGTAAACAGGGCCCAGAGAAGTCCTCCACACAGGGCAGCGACCACCAGAGCGCAGCCGATGAACCTGTAGACCAAGTTGTCACGAGAGGGCGCGGGAGGATCCCCGTAGCGAGCCCACTGGGAAATCGGTGGTCGATCATCATATTCTGAGCCTGCTTGCTGCCCTCGTCCTGAAACTCGCTCAGCCTGTTCTTCACTCCTGGCGCCTGCACAGTTGCGGCAAGCGCCATCGGCATTGCGCTGGGTTCCGCCGCAGTACTCACAGGACCAGTTGGGACCATCTTGCGCCTGGCGAAGCTCAGCAGCATCCGTGATCCGCCTTTCGTGAGACACGTCCCCTGGCATGTACCAGGGAGCCGACGTGGTGTCATGCGTTGCGCCGCAGGAAGGACAGTTGTCCTTCAGCCCTCCAATTCCCTTGGTTGAACACCTGGGACAATCCCAGAGCATTTCGATTTGGTCTGTTGGCATTCTTGCTCCAGGCCATATCTTCTACACGCTTTTTCAATTCCTGTCAACCAAAAACACCCGCGCGGGGCGAGTGTCTGTGGTGTCCAAGGATCTGTCTGTAAGCCGAATTTTGTCTTCCCTGATTGCTCAGAGGAGATGGCAATCTATCTAGGCCTGATGTTGCCACCAGGCTCAAGCGAACGACCAAATTTGTTCTTTCACCAGAACCCGCCGCCGCGAGAGGCTTTGGCGGGCGTGGAGGGTTTGCCACAATCCATGTCACCATGGAGCGAGAAGCGTAGCTGATTGCTCAACACCACTTCACTTTTCACCTTTCACTCCGACGGACGTCGGAGCTAGTATTGTCTCTGTGGTACTTTCCCTAGGCTTTGATTCAGGAATCATGGAACAGATTTCTCCAATTCCGCGAGCCCCAATTCTTATACCTGGTCGCCGTTAGCGACTCTCTTTGTTGTCATACCTTGCGGCACAACAGGTGTTCGGACTTTCCTCATGTTCTTTCAAACACGTAGCCATCCGACAGTCCTTGGACCCACAAAAGATACCAGAACGTCTAGTCGATGTCAAGCCATTTTGATAGACTACAGCAAGTATGAAACGATCCGAACTTGCTTTTACACTGGCGCTTGTCCCGTTTGATTTCTTCGCGCTGACGGCTGCTGCCACGGCAGCGTTCTTCGCGCGTTATCATCCAGCCTTCACACAAATCCGTCCGGTCATTTTTGATTTGAACCTCGACAGCTATTTCACAGTCGTCACACCCATTACGCTTCTGTTCATCCTCATTTTTGCTATCACGGGTCTGTACAGCACAAGACGTTCCTCGGTGGGCCGGGAACTCTCACGTATTGCTCTTGCATGCTCGGCAGCCATGGCCTTGGTGTTTGCCATTTCCTTTTTTTCTCGTGTCCTGTTTGAATCACGTTTCATCGCGCTGGCCGCCTGGATCCTGGCAATACTGTTTGTGTGTCTCACCCGTCTCACGGTTCGCGGGCTCCAACGATCGCTTCTTCATGTTGGGATCGGAACGCATCGTGTCGTGGTGATCGGAGACACGACCGTGGCTCGAGCGCTCATGGAAGAATTCAAACACAAACGTCGTTTGGGATTTCGCCTGGTCGGACACTTCAACACCTTTAACAAAAACGTCGCCACCCATCTACGTGACATGAAGCGCCGCGATCAGTTGGATGAAATCATCTTGGCCGACCCTGAAGCCACACGCCGTGAAACCCTTGAGCTCATCGCGTTCACCGAACAAGAACATCTGGTCTTCCGCTACTCGGCCGATCTTTTCACCGCGGCTGTGGGACGCTCGATCATTCACATGTATGCCGGTGTCCCAATCATAGAAGTCCAAAAAACACCCCTGGACGGCTGGGGGGCGATTTACAAGCGACTCTTTGATGTGGCAGGCGCATCTGTTTTGATCCTCTTGAGCTCCCCGATCATGCTTGTCACGGCCATTGCCATCAAACTCGACTCACGCGGACCTGTATTTTTTTCAAAACTAGATGACGGCTCACCAGTTGAACGCATGGGGCAGGGCGGCCGACCATTTCGCTATCTCAAATTTCGCTCCATGCGACCTGGCACACACTCAATGCGCTACGAGGAGTTAGCGGCACACGACACACGCAAAGGTTCTCCACTTGTGAAAATCAAAAATGATCCACGCATCACCCGCGTCGGATCCTTCATTCGCACATGTTCGATCGATGAGCTCCCAGAATTTTTCTTGGTGCTCACGGGTCACATGAGTCTAGTCGGTCCTCGTCCGCATCTTCCTGAAGAAGTCGATCGCTACAAACCTGAACAGCGAAAAGTCATGACCGTCAAACCCGGCATTACGGGCATGGCGCAAATCTCCGGCCGCGCGGATTTGGATTTCGATTCTGAAGTGCGACTGGACACGTACTACATTGAACACTGGAGTCCTTGGCTTGATTTGTACATCTTATTGAGGACCCCGTTGGTGGTCCTGTTGGGCAGAGGGGCTTCATAGAAAAAGAAAAGCGGCCACCATTACTGGGGCCGCCGTTTTTTTCACTTCCGGCGAAGACGCAGGGTCCCGCAACCCGGGCTGGCGATGTCAGATTCCCTGTAGAGACTGATCCTCACCTGACCCCTCCACACCTCGAGGAAGGCACAGTTCATGCGGCTGTCACGGAGCACCGTCCTGGGGAGGTCGATGGAGTGCTCGTTCTCCACCACGATCGTTGGGTGAAGGGCGTAGGCGAAGACGCCTTCGAGAGCCGTACCGGCCAGGACGTCGCCGACCAGTTCGTCCCGGCAGTCGTCGGGACGGCGCTTGTGGTTCTTGCGTCCGTCGTCGTGGCGGAACCAGAAGGGCTCGGCGGGGAGCGGGAAGTTCTGGTTGAAGGGCTCGGCCGATTCCTCACTGAAGCCCAGCTCCTCGAACTGGATGCCAAGCATCTTGCAGGAGCGCAGCAATCCCGGCCGCGGGTCGGCAAGGGAGACGAACTCCAACTCGTCATCAACAACGAGGGAGCCGGGAACCTCTGGGATACCTTCCCAGTAGGCTCTGAAGTTCTTCGACTGCACGTTTGGATCACGGCCGAAGCCCAGAGTCCACAGAGACAGAGCCTGCATCACCCGCAGGCTCACGGGATCTGCCTCCAGGCCGCGAATGAACTCGTCTACTTGTTCCCCAATCCCGGAAAGGCTCACTCGCCTTCGGGCATCCTGAATCCGAGCCAACTTGACCAAATGCTCTGCATCAAACAGTGACATGACATTCTCCTATCGGACTTTGATGAGGCCAAGGGGCCTCGCACCACGTGCCGAGAACGGGGGGTGGAGTATCGTCCCGTTTGGCGGAAAAGTCAAGAATTGATAGGATGCCGGGGCTATGAAACTGGCACTGGTTCACGACTACTTGATCCAAAACGGTGGGGCAGAAAAAGTGTTGGAAGTCTTTGGTTCTCTGTGGCCGGACTCCCCCATCTACACGCTCCTGTTTGACCCAGAGCGGCTCCCGACCTTCCAAGGCCGGGATATTCGTACATCGTTTCTTGAACGACTTCCCTTTGGCCGTCAAAAATATCAGTGGTACTTGCCTCTCATGCCCACCGCCACCGAACACTACGACCTCTCTGACTTTGATGTTGTCCTCTCATCAACGAGTGCCTTTGCCAAAGGGGTGATCACCCGAGACGACGCTCTTCACATTTGTTATTGTCATACCCCGACGCGATATCTTTGGAGCGACACGCACAGCTACGTGGACGAACTGCGTGTTCCGGGATTTGTAAAAATGCTGTTGCCCCCAGTGCTCTCACGCCTTCGACTCTGGGACAAGACGGCCGCTGATCGTGTGGATGTGTTCGTGGCGAATTCCAAAACCGTCCAAAGCCGCATTCAAAAATATTACCGCCGTGATGCACAGGTCATTCATCCTCCGGTTGATACACATCGTTTTCAAATTGCCCCAACCTCTGCCATATCCACCTCCCCCTACTTTCTCACCGGCGGCCGCTTGGTTGCCTACAAACGCTACGACCTGGTCATCCAAGCTGCCAACCGGACAAAGCTGCCACTGAAAGTTTTCGGCACAGGTCCGATTGAGGATGATCTGAAAAAAATGGCTGGATCTCACATCGAGTTTCTTGGCCGTGTCTCACAGGAAGAACAAGCACGGCTGTACCAGGGAGCGCTCGCGTTTATCCATCCTCAAGAAGAGGACTTCGGGATTACACCTGTGGAATCCATGGCCAGCGGTCGTCCGGTCATCGCGTACAAAAAAGGCGGTGCGACCGAAACCGTTGTCGAAGGACTCTCTGGAGAATTTTTTCAAGAACAAATTTGGGAGGAAGTCGCCGACCTCATGCTGCGTTTTGACGAACGTCGCTACGATCCTCAGGCCATCAAAGCGCACGCTGAACAGTTTTCAAAAGAACGTTTTGAACGCGAGATGAAATCGTTTGTTGAATCGCAATGGGAGGCTCATCGCCGCGTATGAGAATCCTGGTCGACATCAGACACTTGGCGAACCCTCATCTCTCGGGCGTAGGACAGTACACCGTGCAGCTTCTGCGTGCGCTTTTTGACATTGACCATGAGAATGAATACGTTTTGTTTTCAAGCGGTAGAGTGAAGCCGGATCTTTCAACCTTTCACCTCTCCACCCCAAACAAAATCTTGAATCTTCGAACCCTTTTGTTTGCCCATCCCACCATCAACTGGCATATCCACGAACCCATTGATCTCATTTTTCTTCCCAACCTCAACATCACCACTCTGCCTTCTGACATTCCCACAGTCCTCACCGTGCACGACCTCTCGTGGAAACTCTATCCAGAATTTTATTCGCTGAAAATGCGTGCGTGGCACAAGGCGACTCGAGCTCATGAATTGATTGAACGAAGCCGTGCAATCATCACACCCTCTCTTTGCACAAAGCAGGACGTAAACAGATTGTTCAACGTGGACTCTGAACGAACGCATGTGATCCCTCACGGTGTCTCAGAAGAGTTCACACCAAAAATGCAGGCTCAAGATCACGGCGTGCGCTCACGTCTCAAACTTCCAAAACATTTTGCGCTGTTCGTCGGAACGATTGAACCACGAAAAAATCTGATCGCCCTTGTGGAAGGCGTAAAAGACTATCGAGAACGAACTCGCGACGATCTCCATCTCGTCTTGGCTGGAGGTTGGGGTTGGAAATCGCACGACCTGCGACGACGACTCTGGAAACGCGATACGCAGGGCTGGGTGCACCAGATGGGCTATGTGAACCCCCACGATCTCCCTGCGCTCTACCGTTCAGCTTCTGTCACGGTCTGGCCGTCTATCTACGAAGGCTTTGGCTTGCCGATTTTGGAATCCATGGCCTCAGGCACGCCGGTGATCACCTCCCACACGTCCTCCATGCCAGAGGTCGCGGGCATGGCTGCCATAACGATCGATCCCTACAACAGCCGCGACATGGCTGACGCCCTGAAAGGACTGCTTGGTTCCTCTGCTCTGCAGGCACAACTCGTATCCAGCGGACTCGATCGCGCCAAAACGTTCACCTGGCACAAGGCAGCACAAGAAACACTCGACGTGTTCCGTCATTCCTGTGATGGATAGTTATTGATACTCATCAATAGTAAAGCATCTGTCGTAACCGGAAACCTCGACAGTGTTCCAACAGTCCTAAGTACGACGGCATGTTCTCGAGAGTAAGTCTCTTGAACATCCGTTGTTTTGTTTTGTGAGCAAAAAGAAAAGGATCCAAGGTTCCAAGAACCAAGGATCCAAGCGTCTTAGAGAACGCCGAGGAGGCGGAACCCGACGTCGTCGCCGGGACCGCGCGACCAGCGCCTGCCCACACCCGCGAGCCCACCGTAGCCACGGTTGCCGACGAACACCCGGTGGACAGAACCGTAGGCGTTTTCCGTCCATTCCCAGGAGGCGGTGGCGCCGAGATCCTGGAACTGCGTCCCATGGAGACGATTGAGCTCGAGCAGGATGTTGCCGAAGAAGTTCCACTCCTGTGCGGTCATGGGGCGCACGGCCGCCTTCTTGAGACTCCAGAGCTGGGCCGTCTGCGGACACAGGGTGGCCCGCAGGTGATCCCACGAGATCTTGAAGCGAGTCTGGAGGCCGAGCTCGAAAGCGAGCCGGTCGTTACCACCGCCGTAGCCCTTCGGATCGTTCCAATCGGGCTTGCGAACGAGCTCGATCACGACCCAGCGCCCCGGCAGCGGATGATGCGTGATCTGGCTCTCGTCGATATGGCGACCCCAGTCGGGAGCGATCCAGCCATCCGGACGGGTCGCAGAAGTGAGCGCGGTCGGAAGGAAGATCGGAATCAGATTCCCATCGTCGATCCAGCCGCGGGTCCTGGCACTCATGTGCTTCTTCAAGGGCGGCAGTGAGGCACTGACCTTGGGGAACTTCAGCGCGTAGAACTCGCTCCAGAAGGCCTGCGGATCACTCGCGATCCGACGCAGGAGCGCCGCGGTCGCGTCGATGTTCGGCGGCTGTTCCGACTCGGCCTTGGGTGCGAGCCTGGCCTTCACCCAGGCGTCGAGCTCAGTGGGGTCGATCAGGTGACGAGCGAGAGCTTCACCTAGCGGCATGGTGACCGCATGGGCGCCCAAAAGGCCGTTCAGGCCGTCCGGGGTGAGGTGCTCACGCCGCTTGTTGATCTCGTCGGCCCAGCCGGGCAATGCTTCCAGAGTCATGATTTCTCCTTCCCTTGCGACTTTCTTACCACCCCTTACAAACGGGTTGATAAGTACTTGCAAAGGACGAATGCGCACGGTGCCGCCGTGACGGTGTGTGTGCAAAACCAGAGGATTCCGGCTGTGCAAACGACTGGAGAATATACTCCAGTTTGGCGGAAAAGTCAAGCGGTGGACCTGTCGCACGCATTCTATTTCAACGGACAACTTCCCTGTGCATATCCTGGGATCAAACTCGGAATTTTTTGCTATAATTGCCGCATGAGAGTGGGAATAGATGCCAGAATGTTGGGTCCAACAGTGGGTGGAGGCGGACTTGGACGATATGTTGAACAGCTCGTGCATGAGCTTGGACAGCAGAATCAAAAGAACCGCTTTGTTTTGTTCCTGAAAGAAGCGACACAGGTGGAAAAGGGAGATGAGGGAGACAAGGTGGAAAAGGGAGATGAGGGAGACAAGGTGGAAAAGAGAATCGTACCTGTCCACTGGTACACACTCAAAGAACAGCTCGTGATGGGACGAGTCATTGATCGAGAGCATCTTGATCTCGTCCACTTCCCGCACTGGAACGTTCCCCTCTTTTTGAGAACGCCGTTTGTCGTCACGATCCATGATCTCATCTTGCTTGAAGAACCACGATCAGCCCGCGCCACGACTCGTCACCCTCTTGTCTATGCCCTCAAGTACGCCGCGTACAAAATCATCCTCAAAAACGCTCTTTCAAAATCCCGCGCCATCATCGCGGTCTCACAATATACGAAGTCTTCGATCCTCAAATTCTTTCCCGAGATTCCCGAAAGCAAAATTTTCGTGATCTACGAAGGAGTAACGAATCTGCCTAAGACCCCTCCCGACCTCCCCTTGCCAAGGGGAGTAGACACCGTCCTGTACATCGGCAACGCCTATCCACACAAAAACCTCGATGCCCTTCTGTGCGCCTTCTCGCTTTTCCTCAAGACTCACCCGGACGCCAAGCTGGTCCTTGCTGGACGCGATGACGTTTTCTACCAGCGTCTCCAAAAAGATGCAGCTCAACTGAACCTCACAGACCACATCCAGTTCATTCCAAATCCGACAGATCAAGATCTTGCAAAGCTCTACCGCAGTGCCACGCTCTTTGTCTTCCCTTCCAAATGTGAAGGCTTTGGCCTTCCACCTTTGGAAGCCATGAGCTTCAACGTTCCTGTCGTCGCATCCAACACAAGCTCTCTGCCAGAAATTTTGGGCGATGCTGCTGTCTTCTTCAATCCAAAAGACCCTCAAGACATCGCCAGGGCTATGGAGCACGTCTTTGACAATCCAGCATTACAAGAAGAGCTCAGAAAAAAAGGTCTTGAATGCATCAAACGCTACTCCTGGAAGAACATGGCAGAGCAAGTCCTCTCAATCTACGAATCCTGTGACAAAAAAGAAGCCTCTTAAAAAAATCCCAGCCAAAAAATCCGGCCTAAAGGCCGGATCCGGCTCCGCCGGAAAGCCATCCGTCTCTAAAAAAACAAAGACGCCTGTTTCGCGTACCAAAAAAACGCTCAAACGTCAGCTCGTGGTCAATCCGTATCATCTTGAAGCGCGACCACACATTGAACAGAGCAACGCGCACACCGCATCTCCATTCATCCTCTCGCTCAAACCAACGCATGAAGAAGCGCAAATGGAAGAATCAGCTCAGCGCGTCCACGTCAATCTTCTCACAACGCCTGTCGTGCTCCCTGATCTTTCACAGGATCTCGCGCTCACAAGTGCTGAACTCATGGATCAACTCGCGGAGGGAGTCACAAGGATGAAACCAACGAAGATTCCCGCTACATGGATCTGTGACCACAAACCCCAGGAGCACGCTCTGGCCATTCATTCTTCACACATCCCTTCCCTCTCCCACGACATCTTTCTCCCTGCGCAAGTCCCAGAAAATATTTTTGCGCTGTTTGATTTCCCAGAAGAAGAATCCTGTCCCGAAGCAGAGCTTGTTGATCTTGAAGAACTCCAAACACAGACGGCACAAGAACTCGTGATTCCAAAACGGACCTGGAAATTCACTTTCCCCTCTGCTCTCTCAAACCTACTCCCTACCACCTACAACCTCCCTCACTGGCAACGTGCGGTCGCTTCATTTGTGGCTGTCTCGTTCCTCTTCGTCCTGCCCTTGCATGCGATGAACGTGGTGCAAGATCTGCGCGCCACAAAAACAGAGCTTGAACAAACAGGCACGAGTGCTGTTTCTTTTCTGTCAGACGGTGCACAAGCCGCTCTTGCTTCAGAAAGTGAGAAAGCGCAGAGTCAGTTCGCTCTCTCGAGCGCTCGATTTGATTCTGCACGGTCAACACTAGATGAACTTGGCGCTGGGACCCGCTTTCTGCTTTCCGTCCTCCCTCTCACCCAGTCGAGCTACAAAACAGGCGAAGCACTCATCGAAGCTGGAAGTGAACTCGCAATCGCCGGCACTCGGCTCTCAGAAGGGTATACCGCGATCGAACAGGAACTGAACCCAACACCTGTCTCACGACTGAACCTCTTGGAGGCCTATGTCAGCTCTGCCGCACCACATCTTGTGAATGCACAGCAAGCACTTCAGAACATCGATCTCTCTGCCATCCCAGAAGAACATCAATCGGATGTCTCACGACTCACCACAAGCCTTCCCAAACTCATCTCTGGGATCGACGAATTTCAATCCTTCTTCACTCTGGCACAGCAACTCCTGGGAGCAGAAGGCAGCAAGCGCTACCTTATCGTGTTCCAAAACAACACGGAGATTCGTCCCACGGGCGGTTTCATCGGAAGCTTTGCTGATGTGAAAGTGCATGATGGCGTGATTGAGGACATGAACGTTCCCGGTGGCGGTTCGTATGATTTACAAGGCACGCTTCAGGAAGATCTCATTGCCCCTCAACCACTTCAACTCCTCTCCGCTCGCTGGGAATTTCAGGACGGCAATTGGTTTCCCGATTTTCCCACGAGTGCCAGACAGCTCATCCAGTTTTATGAGGACGCGGGTGGTCCAAGTGTTGATGGCGTCTTGGCTGTAAACGCAACCTTCGTGGCAGATCTGATCGGGCTGTTGGGTCCCATCGAGATGCCTGAATACGAACGGACGATCACGCAAGAAAATTTTATCTTCGAAGCGCAGCGCATTGTGGAGATGGAATACGATCGCTCAGAGAACAAACCCAAGGCCTTCATCGGAGATCTCGCGCCAAAACTCGTTGACCGCTCGATTGAAAAAACATCTGAAGACTTTCTCGCCTCGTTAGATTTTCTAAAAACAGGACTGGCCCAAAAAGATCTCCAGTTGTATTTGAATAGTGAAGACCTTGAACGTGACGTTCTGGCCCGTGGTTGGGGCGGCGAAGTCAAACAAACAGACGGGGACTATCTGATGGTTGTTGATACCAACTTAGGCGGAGGAAAAACCGACGGGGTGATTGAGGAGCATGTTGACCTCGCTGTTGAAGTTCAAACGGACGGTTCCATTGTGAACACGGTTCAAATCTCACGCACACACTTCGGCATTCAAGGATTACTTTTCACTGGCGTGAACAATGTTGACTATCTTCGCGTCTACGTTCCGAAAGGTTCAACGCTTCTTTCTGCCAACGGATTCTCCGTGCCAGATCGCTCTCTGTTTGACCAACCAATGGAAGACTGGACCCTGGATGATGACCTGACGTACTCTGTGCTCACACAGAGTGTTGATCCTGATTCAGGCACTACCATTATGGAAGAACAAGGCAAAACGGTTTTTGGAAACTGGGTGCAGACGAGTCCCGGCTCTACCTCAACAGTGACGTTTACCTACCAGCTTCCATTCACCCTGGAAGAACTGACTCAACATCCAGGACTCATGGCCGCGTTCACCTCGCTGATCGGCCTCCCTCAAACCCATGAGTACACCCTGACCATCCAGAAACAATCTGGGGTCGTGGACCGTACAACAACGGTTCGAGTGACAACCCCTGAGAGTGTGAACGTCTTGTGGAACACAGACGGGGAACAGATCACAAACGACACAGATCAACTCTTCGCCGCGCTCCTTGAAGCTGAATAAAAGTAGCATGTATCAAGTAGCACGTATCAAGTATGCTCGCTTTGGCTTTCTTATATACTTGCTACCTGCTACTTGCTACTCGATACTCCACATATGCTGACACGCCGCAAACGACATTCATCACGCGAGATCAAACAGGAGTTGCGATCCATCTACACGCGAGATGGACACATGCCCAACCTCACCAAACTCGATCGAGGTGGTCGCTCAGGATTCACGCGTCTGCTCGTGAAGATGATCCTCGTGTTTGGACTGTTGTCAGCTCTTGCGTGGGGCGGTTTTTTTCTGTTCTCGCAAGGTTTTTTCCACGACGGGGAAGCCCTGGTGGTCACGGTGGAGGGACTGGACGAGGTCAAGTCCGGCGAGGCTGAATCCTTCACTTTTCGATATGAAAACACGGGCTCGGTTCCCATTGCGAGTCTGAGCATGAAACTCAACGTGCCTGATGCATTTCATATCCTCTCAAGCACTCCAGAACCAGGTGAAGGAGATGAATGGACGATCGGATCTGTGAGCGCTGGGTCAGACGGAGAAATCACCGTCAAAGGCGTCTTCCTCTCTGAGGTTCCAAGTTCAGAGCGCCTCCAAGCCCTCTTCACCTACAAGCCAGCCAATTTCAATTCTGACTTTCAAGATATCGCCACGCACAAAGTTGAAGTGACGGACTCGGTGGTCGCGCTGTCGCTCACGGGTCCTGAAAAAGCTCTTGCTGGTGACACGTCTGAATACGTCGTGAACATCCAGAACACAGGAAGTGAGCCGGTCTACAACCTACGCGTCACACCAAAACTGCCGCAAGATTTCTCCCTGTCAGAATCAGAACCAGCCTTGGGAGAAAACGAGACGTTCTGGAATCTTGTCACACTTGCCCCAGGAGAGCTGAAAGCCATCACCTTCAAAGGTGTATTCACCGCAACGGCCTCTGGTGAACAACAGGTATCTGTGACGGTAGGATTTCTGGATGATGAACTCACGCTCCCCCAAGCCACACAGGAAGTCGTGACCGATGTTCTGGGTGGTGGAGTTGCCTTCTCGGTGATCGTGAACGGATCAAACGAAAATCAAAACGCGCAAGTGGGCGACTCACTGCGTATTTCGATTGATTACGAAAATGGCAGCGAAGAAACATTTGAAGACCTTTCCTTTGAGATGAACCTGACAGGACAAAATGGCGCTGTGCCGATCGACTGGAGTCGGGCAGACTTGGGAGATGGATCACGCAGCGGGAACACGATCTCGTGGGATCAAAATGCTGTGTCCTCTTTGAAAAAACTCGAACCTGGTGATTCAAGCGTGATCGACCTATCCCTCCCCGTGTCGTCTGATCTTTCAGATGAAGACGCCGATGCCTTCACGATCACGGTGACGCTTGTCCTTGGCAAAGTCGGTGAAGTCGTGAGTACCCGCACCTTGGAAGCCACACCAATCACGATCTCGTTGAATTCCGATGTCCGAGTCTCAGCGCAGGCACGCTACTTTTCCGAATCTGGAACCGCGATTGGATCAGGTCCTCTCCCGCCAAAAGTTGGTGAGACCACGAGCTACCGTGTCTACTGGAATATCAGCAACTCTTTGCACACACTCTCAGGAATAAAAATGTCCACCACGATTCCTCAAGATGTGACCTGGCTTGAAAACACGGACACCGATATCGGCACGGTGAGCTACAACGCGACGACAAGACTTGTGACTTGGACGATCAGCAAAATGCCTGTGGATGTTATGCATGCCGGCGCCTGGTTTGATCTGGCCATCAATCCGGACAGCTCTGATGTCGGGCGTTTTGTAAAACTGGTGAACACCACGAGCTTTGAAGCCAAAGATTCAGCGACCAGTGAATCGCTCAGTGAGTCCATAAACGAACTCACGACCGAGCTTCCCGACGATGATTTTGCAACAGGTGAGGGTGTAGTCATTCAAAAATAATACCCCGCCGGCGCGCGTTGGAGGTGACTTCCGTGGAACGGCAGTCTGCGCAGGGCGGGGGTAGGGGTTGTTCTACTTGGCGTCGTTGGCGACTCGCAAGCTGTAGCGAGGCACCTGTGGGAACCGGGGATCAGTCGTCAGCCAAACTGGGAATGGTGCATGATGGCAGCTCCGATCGCTCGGTGGAACATGACCAGCGCCGTTTTGCTGAGGCGCAAGTCGGACTCATCCTGAACCTGAGGTTGGAACGGTGCGGGAGTTCGAGTACGACTCCCGAAAGCTAAAGGCGGTGCTACACAAAGCCGACAGGGAACTTGTCCCTCATTGGCTACCTCCTTTTCAAGGTTCGCGGGGATTGCCGGCCATCTTGCCGGACTTGGTCGTGCGACGGAAAGAGCCGCCGCGCTCCGGACTTGCGGACAATGGTGGAGAGAGCCACCCACTCGTCACCAGCTCGTCGTATAGACTTGCCAGCGTGAGCACCAAGATACACGAGAACGATGATTTCGTCAAGCGATCGCGTTAAAAATTCAACAAAAACAGCAAAAAAAGAGGCTGTTCCTATTGACAGGAACCGTCTTTTTTGATAGCCTTCTGCCCTGGAGGTTCCGTGAGACACACGCCCGCACAGCTCATCGCATCCATCGATCGCCATGCGCCACAAGGATGGAGACGCTCTCCGATTCCAGATCCCAGGCTGCTGGTTCTGTCGGAGTTGGGCATCTTCGCCCTGTCCTCAACCGCCTTCTCCCATGGTCACCTGTGGAACGAAGTGTGGGCTGATCCAGCCGTCGGTTTCCCGATGATGACGGCCAGAGCAGCCGTACGCGACTACTTCACGGCGAATCCCGACCAGGCACGAGGAGTGATCCACTTCTCTGGCCACGGCTTCGCCTCCGAGATCGGAAAGATGAGACAACTGGGTCAGGATCCTGATCACCTCAAGCCCCTGATCGATCTGATCACCATCGCCGACGACGTGTTCCAAGACGCAGAACTGTTCTGGGCCGACCACGCGGTCCGCCTGCGCTTCATCACCGAATAGCGCAAACGAAAAAGCGACCCCACGCGAGGTCGCTATTATTTTTCTCTGGTGCACCCGAGAGGATTCGAACCTCTGATCTCTTCCTTCGGAGGGAAACGCTTTATCCATCTAAGCTACGGGTGCCTTTGCCATTTTCATCTCACGCGCCGAAAGATACAGGAAGACGACAAGAAGCGCCACGGTATTGGCCGGTGCGACCCAGAATTGAAATTCACGACCAAAACTTTCAAGCATCATGAGTCCCCCAAGCATCCCAATGGAATACATCGCTCCATTTTTGAGATACGCAAATTTTGAAATGACGTTCATCCCCTTCACCGTAAACTCTCGCACCACAAAAGCTCCGATGCCGTTGCCGATCAAAATAAGTGGCACAGACATCGTAAAGGCAAACGCGCCAATCACGCCGTCGATCGAAAAAGATGCATCAAGCACTTCTAAGTAGAGCAATTTGCTCCAGGCGCTCATGTGAGCTTTCTCGATCTGTTTTTCTTTTTCTTCTGCATTTTTCCGAAAGCCATCGGTCATGAAAAATGCTGTTGCTCCTATCGACGCTGCAAGGGCCATCATCGGGCTGGTCGTCACAGAAAAATAGATCACGGTTGTGATGAACACAGAAGAAATCGCATAGAACCAGACGCTCTGCTTGTGAATGAAATGCTCCACAAAAAAAGCGTACTTCTTTTCTTCAAGAAACAGCCAAGCTAAAAAGACAAAGAAGAGATACACCCCACCACCTAGCAGTAAGAGAGGTTTGGAGTGCTCAAGGGCGATTTCCATTCTAGCTGGATCTGAAAACACGAGATCCAGAATCTGTGCAAGGGAGAGATCAGCATTTGCCAGCCACACAATGACGAAAGGAAGCAACCCACGCATGACGAACACCGCGAGGAGCAATCCCCAAAACAGAAAAAACTTCCGATACTTTTCCGGAACGGTTTTGAGGACATGCGCGTTCACGATCGCGTTATCGATCGATGAGACGACCTCAAATACGATCAGACCGACGATGACAGTGATGGTTTGAAACATAGGTTAGATGCGGCGAATGATTCGAGCGAGAGAACGGCTAATCGAATACAGTTTGTAGTTGAGCGGTTGCAAAACAATATCATACGTTCCAGGCGAGGAGACTTCCTCACCACCGAACCCGCGTTTGAACCGACTGATGCCGGACCAGGGGTGAATTCGACCCCCCTTCATCCCCCCTTGGCAAGGGGGGAGACTTTCAAGCGGCGCCACCCCCCACCAATCGTAGAATCGTAAGCCGCGTGCCTTTGCGTCCTTCATGAGCTCCCAGTGGAGCAGGCTTGGCGCCATCAAGTTTCGATGTTCATTTGAAGAAGCGCCGTGAAGATAGGTTCGTGTGTCACCAAAGTCGATCATGATCGTGGCGGCAAGTGTCACGCTCTTTTTTTGAGCGATCGCGCAAAATAAGAGACGGCTATTTTGATCGAAGCCCTGCATCATGGTCTGATAATACTGTTTCGTGTGAAGCCTGAAGGCGCCACGTTGTGAGGTTTGCGAAAACAACGGCCACACGTCATCGAAGGATCCGTGATGGAGCTCTATCTCAACACCATGACGCTCTGCGACACGGATATTGTACCGCGTCTTCTCATGCATGTGAGCAAGGAGCTCATTCTGTGTCTGTGTGAGATCGGTGATGAGTGTGTGGGCAGGATTTACGTCGAGAGATTTTTTTGCGTGGACAAGAAGAGGGCGTGTCGCAGGTTCGATGCGAAGAAATGATTGATCAGACACAAGAGGTACTTTCCCGATAGGGCCTTTTGGACAAAAGCTGTATCCCCCAAACAGCGAGATCTTCCGATCGATCCACTGGGCCACACCAACAACTTCTCCCTCTGCTTCGTGAACCTCTCGTCGCACGGTCTCCCCAACCGACTCTTGAAATTCTCCCCATTCCCATGATTGCAAAAATCGACCCGACCGCGGGCCGTGCTGAAGCACAAACGCATTCCACTGATCCTGTGTGAGCATAATCATCTTGAAAGCCTCTTGAGCGCTGCGCGGATTCGGTCGTCCGTTGTTCTCTCTTCAAGACCGCTGAGCGCTGATTCAGCATCGCGGCGTGTGTACCCCAAACCAATCAATCCTTCAATCGCATCGTCATCAATCGCTGAGAAGCCAGGCTCTTCGACGAGGGCGCCCTTCAGTTCCAAAATAATTTTTTGCGCGGTCTTTTTTCCAATGCCAGGCACATCCGTAAGCGCGGCAAGATCCCCGGCCATAATTTTTGCTTTCACACGATCTACCGCATCGGAGAAAACAATCTTCTGCGCGCTCTTGGGGCCCACGCCGGAAACATTGATGAGTTTCCAAAAAAATTCAAGCTCAAGCACAGATCGAAAACCAAACAACTCCCTCCCGTCATCTCGATTCACCTCATGGAGATACAGCATGACTTCGCCTTGAAACTCATGTGCAACCGATTCTGGAAGAGTAATCTTGTATCCCATGTCGTGGCAGTCAATCAAAAGATACCCGACTCCATGATGCAGCACGCTTCCTCGAATAAAACTCAACATAGTTATGAGAGCTTCAGATCACAAACACATTTTCGTCGAACGGTCTGGCGAGCCCCACATCATTGTCAACGTGGGGTCGGACAGATCTGAGAGGAAAATGTGTTTGTGATCTGAAGCGACTACTCCCCTTTCTTAAACGTCTTCTGATAAAACTGCTCGACCCGTTTTTCGATCTCTTGATCAATCGCGGCACCAAACCTTGGCATCTCTGCCTTGCCTAAAATTCCAGCCTGAATCCGTCGCAGGGCAAGACCAAACGTGCGTCCTGGTTCCATGTTCAACACATCCATGAGCGCCACGCCATCTAATCCAACCTCTTTGAGCAACCGATTCCGCTCTCGTCCTTCTGCTTCCACTCGCTCTCGTTCTTTTTGAGCACGCCGCGCTGGAGCAAACTCCTGTTCACTCTTGAGACAATGCACGAGCGGACTCTCGTCATGCCAATACCCTCGAGCAGAAAGACGTTTGGAACCACACACACCGTCCAAAAAAAGACATCCTTGCATCAGACGCAAAAAAAGCTCGGGTTCATATCCACGTTTCTGAGCGAGATGGATATACCGGTCGATCCGTTGAGGATGAACCATCTCAAAGTCACTTCCGAAATCCATGTGATGACTCACCAGATCATCCAACATCTCATGATCGCGGTCCGACAACTTATGAGCCTGACACAATCGCTCAAGTAACTCTTGGTAAACACGTGCGTGAATGTGGCGTGCGTGATTGTGGTAGTGCACGTCGATTCTGTTCACCAAATAAAACTCGGCCTGAATCTCGCGAGGTGCTTTTCTTGGGTGGAACTTGGCAAAGGCGTCGTACAGATCGAGATACTTCCCTCGTTGCAGGAAACGCTCTTCCAAAGACGGAGTTTCAAAAAACATTGTCGATTCTTTGCTTGAAGAAAAACTGATGCTCACCCACTTGCACACATCATGGACAAGCACAAACACTTCAAAAAAAGCCGCGCGCTCTTTGAGCAAATCCTCTAGCTCTTGTATTTCACCTTCGTATCCTTTGAGGCGTCGAAATTCTTCGATGTCGATCAGATGCATCTTCCCTTCACAAAGCGCGGTGAGCGTACACAGCATCAGCGAGAGATGATCACGCATTACCGGACCTTCAGCATGATAGCGGACGTCTTGAGGCGTCAAAAGACTTTGCGCGATCAGTGGCTCCTGCATTCCAACACCATCAAGGATCGCAGAGGCGTGTCCGTGAAGATGCACGTCGTCTTCAAGACGCACAATCGCCAGGTTCAAGTACTCGGATTCTGTTTGTTTTTGTCTTGTTTCAAATCGCCACATACGGTGCCATTGTACGCGATTTTTTCTCAAACCCCAAGGAACCGACGGATCATTTCGTCGGCCGTCTCGGTAACGGTTTTGATGGATTGAGACCCATCGATAATGCCGTGGGCATGCAAACGCAGCGGCATCACCAACTCGCGTTGCGCTGGGAGAGCCACGGTGCGGTGATAGTCCACGTCGTAATCCGGTTGACGCAGCAGACGCCGTGCGAGCGCTGTTTGCTCGTCGACCTCAAGCCACAGGCGAAGATCAAACAACTCACGAATGCGCGTATCGAAAAAAAGCTGAAGGCCTTCGACGAAAATCACCGGTGAAATTTTGTACAGCATCTTGCCGGTGCGCTCACACAACCGACGATTGTAGATCGGCAGAAAGATATCATTGCCTGCTTTGAGTTCACGCAACACTTCATAGACTTCATCTAAGTATAGACTCTCCGGCAGATCCCAATGTGGTCGGCCATCATCAAGTTTGGGACAGTCAACCTTCGACTTATAGTACGCGTCAAACCGAAAACGCTTAACGCCACCTTGCGCCTCCAAATATTCTGCGAGGGTTGATTTCCCAGCTCCTGAAAGTCCTGAGAGTCCAATCAAAAACGGTCGCATACTATACCGCTCGTTTTCGGTGAACGATATCAATGGCCCGTTTCACATCCGAGAGCGTGACTTTTTTTTCTGAGTCATTGCGGTAGCCCCAATTGCGATCAAGCCCGAAGGTAAATCCACCAAACCGTTCAAACAAGTGGAGCGCGTACGGAGACTCCTGAACGTAGATGAGGCCACGACCATGTTCCACAATGATCATGGATGTCGGCCGACCAATTTCTTCCACAACAATTCTAGAAAGCTTGGGACGAAGTTGCACATCCGCTCGCGTTGAAATAATCCAGAACTCTCTCCACTTCTTTTTTCGCTTCCAGGCGTCCAGTGCCAAACGATCTTTGCGTGCATCGGTTTTGGGATTTCGCAGATGCGCAATCAACGAATCGTGAAAATCCATCACCTGTTTGATCTGTGCTTTTGAATATCCTTCATCTTGCAAGGACCACACATAGCCACGATCTTGAATGCCGATCCCTTTCACCAGTCGTGGATCAAATCCCCAACGCTTCATCTGCGCATCCGTCACACGAAAGAGTTTCAAAAATTGCTCCAGTGAAGACGGAAGAAGTTTCCCTTTTGCATCATGAGCACGACTGAGCCCTGTGTAGTGATGGTGATCGATCAGGGTCACCTTGACTCCAAGCTTGCGCAACTTCGCCTCTGCCTTGGGTCCTGGCATCTCCACAACCACCACATGTGTGAAGTCACCGGCCCTTACTTCACTCACGTAATCATGACCTTTATCCAACGAAGCGCCGTGACTTTGCTTGGACACAATCATGGGGAGCTGAAGCTGTTGTGCAATTCTTTGAATCATCACAGCCTCGGCATCATTGGGTGGAACAATCAGGACTGTTTTTTTCAGATTCATACTGTCGACATTGTACAGGATCCTAAAACAAAAACACGAGCCATGCCGGCACGTATTTTTCTCGCCCAAGGACTTGGCCCTGTCTTCGTAAGTCGCTGGGGGACTTCTCACAAAGAAGAACCAAGTCTCTGGGTCCTCCTGACCCTGAGTTCTCTCTCCCGACGGGAACCAAGTTCCCGTCATTTCGACATTTTTCATGTCGCCAGAGTGTCGCAAAGAAGTTCTTATCCCCTATCTCTTGTGCAGGAAACCTGCACGAATGCCAGATGAACTCTTCTGCGAACAATCCAGAAATCGGTTTGATGTTTCGTGTTCGCGCTCTCTGACATCACGAACCGACAAGGCTATCATGTGATGAATGTTCTGTCAAGAGTATGCGGTCTCTAATCTCATTTTTAACTAACTACAGCTATTTATTCTGTTTTATCTAAGTTTACAAAAACTGTGAGAAAAAAATGGCGCTTGCAAAAAATCGTCCATCAATGCTTGACAGAATCGCCGATCTCTGATAGATTGTGCGGTTCTGACGGTTTACGCGGGCTGCTACACAGTAGTGGTCCGCCCTTTGAACAAGGAGTGGACTGAGATGAACGGTTGATCGCCATACCCCGCCAAGTAACGAAGATCGGACACGGTTCCGATTCACCAGGTCACAACAGATCACAGGCTCTGCATTGAGCCAAACACGAAGGAGTAGATCTTGAACAGTCACCAAGCGAGCCCCGTCAACAAGCATGCGGCTCTCAAGACGGACAACACCGATGTTTCCACCGACGACGTTACCGTCGCCGATGGCGCGGTGAGGATCGTCTAGATCTAGCTTGGAGGCACCCATGGGCGGATGAAGCGATGCGTGATGATCCCCGTCCCGACTGAAACGTCGGGGCGGGGGGAGCGCCGCTCACCGCACAAACGCAAACCGACCCCAGGTGTGGCTACGAAAGCCGCTTCCCTGCGAGGTCGGTTTTCACATTGGACCTCTTCAAAACTCGCGATCTTGCGTTTCACGGGGCCCCGCCACCACCTCAACGTAGTTTTCACTACGTCTCGGAGGCTTCGGCCTTAGGCTGATCCGCCTTTGGCGGAGGCTTCCCCGTTCAACGCAATCTCATCGAGTTTTTTCAGAGGTCTCGTCTCCTATTACTTTCTGAATGGCTGTGCAGAGCAAAGCGACCACGCGGCGCGGAAGAGCGTCCTTGCCATATCGGCAAACCCCTTACTCTCGATGATGACGGCCATCATCTTTCCTGTAAATTGGACGAACGCCACACGATTTTCGTAAATCCAAATCTCCCCGTTAAAATCTCCAAACTCTGGAAGCAGACGGCAATACTCCGCCCCAGGTCGCGGATTGCGTAACTCACCCTTGTGGAGCATTTTAATTTTGACCCTTGTCTCATCTAAGGCTTTGCGCGCCTCAAGCAAGACTTTTGGATCAAGATCCGAATACGCTGCGTCAATATTCGAAAGTTCAAGAAGTTCTTTTGGTTGTACAGACACGAGGTCAGCAAACAGCGCATGGAGGGCTTCCCTTCCCTCAAAAAACCGAACGGCTGGACGCTCTCCACCGGAGAGCATTTTTATCTCGCTGAGTGATCGTGTAAACGTCTCAATTTTTTCTCCCAAGTCCACGACACGATTTTTGAAATAGGCGACCGCACGTTCAGGATCTTCTGCAGAGAAGTAATTTTTCTTTCCACGTTCAAACGTCGACATGAGTCCCCGCTCTTGCAAGGAAGCGATCACATCGTACGTGGCCGTGCGAGACAGCTTTGCCACCTTGGCAATATCCTGCACTGATGTGGGACCCAGCTTCATGGAAGCAAGATAGACCCGCGTTTCTGTTGGTGAGAGTCCAAGGTCATTCAGGAGTTTGGCGAAGTCCACAGGCATAGTCACTTCAGTATATCAAATCCGATCGTGATCTCGAATTCGTTGACTCGAAACAGGTTGTGGATCTCAGGAACGGAACCGTCTGTACGAACAGACGAAGAAAGCGTTCCATGCAACAGCAACTCTTGATGTTCTTCTATGGCTTGGTGAATCTCGGTGTCTCCGGCGACATACAGGGCAATGCGATCGTCGATTGTGAGGCCTGTCGTTTTTCGTAAATCGTTTACGCGTCGAATGATTTCACGCACAGCGCCTTCACGCACCAACGCCGGAGTGAGCACGAGATCCAGCTCCACGGCCGTTTCGCCTGTTTTCACTTCGATCGATTTGACGTTGACTTCGTCTTTCATCAGATCCTGATACTCCTCCCCGATTTCACCTGAAGGAACCGTGATCGTCATGCCGCCAAGTGCCTGCCGGACATTCACTCCTGCTTCTGATCGACGAGTGAGAGCACGAGAGACGATCGATCGTGTCCGATCCATCTCTTCCAAAACTTTTTCATCGATGCGTGTCTTATCGAAGACAGGCCAGTCTTCCAAGTGCACAGAGGTTGTCTGTCCCACATCCTCAAAGACCATCTCTGCTAAGAAGGGTGTGAACGGCGCAAGCATTTTTGCAAACGTCTCCAGTGTGGTGCGCAGCGTGAACAGTGCCGCATCACGATCGTCTCCTGCTTGCTTCATCCGCTCTCGAGAACGTCGAACATACCAAGTCGAAAGGTCTGTCACAAACCCCTGCAGCGACCTGGCCGCGGTCTGTAACTCATACGCTTCCAGAGCTTCTGTTTCTTCCTTGAGTGTGACGTGGAGTCGAGTGAGAATCCAGCGATCAAGCACATGGGTTGGCTCCAGGACTTTTTGCGAATCGTGTTCTTGATAGAGTTTGTAGAAGGAAGACACGTTCATCAAAATGTTCACAAACTGACGCGAGACTTCTTGAACTTCTTTCTCGCTGAAACGTAGATTTTCTGCACACACAACAGGACTCGACATCAAGTAATAGCGAACCGCATCTGACCCATACTTTTCCATCATCTCCATGGGATCGGGATAATTGCGAAGACGTTTACTCATTTTCTTCCCGTCTTCAGCCAAAACAATGCCATTCACGACCACGTTCTTAAACGCGGGTTGATCAAACAGCATGGTGGCGATCACGTGAAGTTTATGAAACCACAAACTTGTTTGATCAACTCCCTCGGCAATAAACTGAGCGGGAAATCCTTGCTCAAACACTTCTTTATTTTCAAAAGGATAATGCAGCTGCGCGTATGGCATGGAACCAGATTCAAACCAACAATCAAGCACCTCGGGGATACGTCGAAACACCTTTCCTTCTTTTTCAAAGGTGACGGCATCCACATACTGCTTGTGCACATTTTGAATTTTTTTTCCTGAAAGTTGTTCTAACTCAGAAACGGATCCCACACAGTGCACATCACCCTCATCACTGATCCAAAGCGGCAATGGCGTTCCCCAAAATCTTGAACGAGAAACAGACCAGTCAGGAGAACCAGCGAGTCCTTTTCCAAACCGACCTTCTTTGATGTGCTCAGGAACCCAGTGAATCTCCTCTGCCTTTGTGAGTAGTCGATCAACCACGGACTCAACCGCCACAAACCAGGAAGAGGTCGCATAGTTCAGCAGCGGCGTGTCACAACGCCAACACAGAGGATAGCTATGTTTGATTTTTTCCTTGGAAAACAAACGACCGCTATGCGCCAGAGCCTTGACAATCTCAATATCCACACTCATCGTGTCGCCTTTCTTTTTGACTGGGACATCTTTCACTGTGTAGCCAGCTTGTGATAGGGGTTCTGCGACCTCACTCACAAACTGCCCATTCATCTGAACGTGAAAAATCGGCTCAACCTGTTCTCTCTTGCCTACCTCATAGTCATCAGATCCAAACCCAGGAGCAATATGAACCAACCCTGTTCCCTCATCGATTGTGACAAAATCTCCCTCAACGACCCGAAAAGCATTTGGATGATCCTGAAAAAATGGAAACAACGGTTTGTATGTCAACCCAACAAGATCTGATCCTTTGAGAGAATCAGTGATCGTGTACTCTTTGCCTTGAAAAACTTTTTGGGCGAGCTCATTGGCAACAAGATAGTTCTCGCCTTCAGATTTCACAATGGCGTACACGATGTCTGGATTCACAGCCACAAGTGTGTTCCCAGGCAATGTCCATGGGGTTGTCGTCCAGGCAAGCATCTTTACATCTGTGAATATCCCACTGGTTATTGGAAACGCCACAACGACCGTCATGTCTGTGACTTCTTCATAGCCCTGATTCACCTCGAATTTCGAAAGAACCGTTTCACAACGAGGACAAAGATGAATCGGCTTGTGTCCTTGGTAGATCAATCCCTTTTCCCACAACGTCTTAAACACCCACCAGACCGACTCCATGAAAGACAGATCCATGGTTTTGTAGTCGTCGTCCATGTCGACCCATCTACCAAGTCGCCGAATGACCTTCTTCCACTCAGTGGCATACAACATCACTTCTGCGTGGCAGGCATCATTAAATTTTGCTACGCCATATTCCTCGATGGCTTTCTTTGAACCAAGATCAAATTTTTTCTCAACGATATTTTCAATCGGCAACCCATGACAATCCCATCCCCACTTGCGATCCACATGAAACCCACGCATGGTCCAAAAACGAGGTACCACATCTTTCATCACGCTGGCCACGATGTGTCCGTAATGCGGAAGGCCTGTGGCAAACGGCGGGCCGTCATAAAACACAAACGGCCCTTTGGGGGAGGGCTTTGCAAGGGTCTTTTGAAAAATCTTGTTGGCTTCCCACCCGTTCAGGACCTCGAGTTCGCGTTCAGGAAAATTCATAATGTACAGAGCGTAGCAACGAGTACTTGAAAAATCAAATGAAGAAAGGTAAGATCGTCCTGAAGATCCTTCTATGAAAACAATGACGAGAATAAAAGACAAAAAAACCGCAGAGGTCACACTCACCAGGCTCCAACAAGAAGTGGCCCTCCTGCGCTCAGCCGTGATCAGTCTTTTGGGTGTGGACTCAGAAGGTGAATACAGACCAGAGTTCGTCAAACAGACACTCAAGGCAGCGAAAGCGCCTGCCATCTACCAGTTCAAGAACGCAAAATCCTTTCTGCGTCAATTGAATACAGGGGTATGATTTCTCTCGAGTTCAACAAACATTTTTTAAATTCTTCCAGAAAACTTTCAACGGTCGAGCAAATAAAACTTGCCACTCTCCTTGAACGGTTTCAGCACAACCCTTTCGACGCAAGCTTGCAGACCAAAAAACTGAAAGGGGAACTGAGTGGTTTATTTTCCTTCAGAGTCACTCGTGAACGACGGGTGATTTTTCAATTTATGAATGAGACAACCATCCGACTTATCAACGTCATCCACCGCAAGGATGCCTATCGCTAAATACCTATGCACAAACCAACCATCTACATCGGCGCGGACCATGCCGGCTGGGATTTGAAAGAAGCGCTTGAGGACCATCTCAAAGAACAAGGATTTAACGTGACCGACATGGGAAACGAAAATCTCGTAGGAGACGACGATTATCCAGACTTTGGCTACGCGGTGGCCAAGCGTGTGGCAACAGATGGCAACGCCCACGGCATTGTCATTTGCGGCAATGCGCAGGGTATCTGCATCGTGGCCAACAAAGTGAAGGGCGTACGCGCGGCAACCGGGTTCAACAAAGAGGTGGCGCAGAGCGCTCGCACCGATGACAACTCAAACGTCCTGTGTCTTCCAGGACGACACCTCACACACAAAGAAGCCAAGGGCATCGTGGACACGTGGCTCTCAACGGACTTTAGTTCTGAAGATCGACACCTACGGAGACTCAAAAAAGTGGAGGAGATTGAGAAGCAAGAGTTTGGGAAATGAAAAGCGGCCACCTGTTTAGGTAACCGCCGTTGGTCGAAATAAATTCGATCTAGAACTGCACCAGGAAGCGGAAGGCGATGTTGACGAGCCGGTTGCCGCTCCAGTAGTCGTTGACATACGCGAGCCCACCGTCGCCGGTGTGGCCCACGATGAGCGCGCCCTGGGAACCGCAGCGGTTCTCGCACCACTCCACTGCATTGGTAGAACCAAGGTCTGGGAAGGAGTCGGCGGTGTGCTGGGTCACCCAGTTGAAGAGGTTCCCCATGAAGTTGAAGGCCTTCACGGACTGGATGCGGGAATTGCCACCCAGGGGCTTGAAGACCCCTGAGACCTTGGGGAGGATGTCCGCCACGAGGTCGTCTCCCTCACCCTTTTCCGAGTGCGGGTGGCTGAAGCGGGTCTTGAGGCCGATCGTCACCATGAGCCGGTCGTCGGGGTAGACGCCGTCCTGGTAGTTGGGCTTCTGGATGACCTCGAAGGCAATCCACCTTCCCAGCAACGGAAGAGGCGTGACATCAGCACCCGACAGGTATCGTTTCCAGTCAGGCTTCACGAAGCTCTTGGGATAGTCCTTCTCCTTCCAGGCCGGGACGAAGAAGAGCCCGAGCTTGAACTTGGCCATCAACCGACGTTGAGCACGGTTGAAGTCCGGTGGCTCAGGCAACTCGGTCTTGGGGCTGCCTTCCATCTCGTGCAAGGCGTCGAAGATCGTCTGCATCCAGGTGTGGAGCTGCGCCTTCCAGTCCTTTCCCGTGAGGCTGGGGTACTTGAGGCTCTTCAGGTGGTCGGAATGGGACTGCCGCCGCGACAGTTCCGCTTCTTCACGCTCGACGATCTCCGTCAGTTCAAGGAGGAAGCCTTCGCCGCGTGCTCCCAGCACTCCGGCGTGATTGAACAGGTCGAAGTACTTCACGATCGTGGGCATGCCCTCGCCGCCCGTACGATTGACCTGACTGACGAGCTCCTTGACCCATGAAGGAATACTGAATTGCATTGTCTCTCCAGCCACAGGTACCAGTTCCTCCTCGACTGAGTAAACAGTCGATTTGGTTCTCCCTATGGACGGTTGTCCTACACGGTGCCGCCGTGCCGGTGTGAGTGCAAAACCGACGGTTTTCGGCTCTGCAAACGACTGGAGACTATACTCCCGTTTGGCGGAAAAGTCAAGGAATTGGTATGTTTGTGTGGTATGTCAATAAAAAACGAGTATCCTGAAGGAGTTTACAGACCTATATTCGTCCAGCGTATGCGAGAGGCGCTCGACGATAAACCGATCTACTCTTACACAGACCCTGGCTCGCTCCTCAAACAGCTCGAAAAACTATGATCGAAATCGTGCCGGCCTTTTTGGCCGAATCAGAACGTGAGTTTGAGCGCAACCTTCGGCTGGTCGAGAACGACTGCCAGCTCATCCAGGTCGACGTGCTCGACGGCTCGTTGTTTCCCAACACCTGCTGGTTCGACGCGGAGCGAATCGGCAACCTCAAGACCAACGTCGAAATGGAACTTCACCTCATGGTCGAGAATCCCATTCCCATCATCGAGGCGTGGAAAAAATATGTGCCAACCTTCAAACGCGCCATTGTTTCCGCGGAGATGCATCGACCAACAGGCGCGGTCACGGGCTTCATCAAAGACGAACTCAAACTCGAAGTTGGCGTGGCGCTGAGTCCTGAGTCGCCCCTCAAAGAAATCGAAGAAGTGCTCCACCAAGTTGATGCGCTCACCATCATGAGTGTGCATCCAGGTCGCCAAGGTCAAACCTTTGGCGATCCTGAGCACGGGGGAAACCTCCCGTTCATCTTGGAAAAAATCGCCCAAGCTCGGGCGCATCGACCTGATCTCATGATCGAAGTAGACGGAGGCGTGACAGCTGAACTCATCCCGGCTCTGATAAAAGCTGGTGCCAATCGTCTGTGTGTTGGTGGCGCGATCTTCAAATCAACTGACCCAGCTGGTACACTGAAGGAAATGAACCAATACCTTTATGAACTTTTGCAAAACAGCGCAGGCTAAAGCCTGCGGCTACCTCACAATCTTTACCCTGCTCGCCATCCTTGCCCTACCTGTTCACGCCGCCACCGTCTCCGCTGACGACCTCACGCCTGGCGATCTGATCCGTGGGGAATCTTTTTCCGCTGTCTACTACTATGCAGAAGATGGGCTGCGCTACGTTTTCCCAAATAGCAAAGTCTACTTCACGTGGTACGAGGACTTCGACGATGTGAGCTGGCTTTCCGATGAAGATCTCGCCACCATAGAAATCGGCGGCAACGTCACCTACAAACCAGGCATCAAGATGGTCAAGATCAACTCCAGTCCCCAGGTCTATGCGGTTGGAGCTGGTGGTATCTTGCGCGGCATTGCATCTGAAAACGTTGCACAAGAACTCTACGGCGAGGATTGGAACCAGAATATTGATGACATCCCTGATGGATTTTTTGGCAACTATGAAATTGGAGAGGACATCGAACTTTCAACCCAGTACGATCCAGATGTTGAAGAGCAAGACGCTCAAGACATCGATGACGATCGCGACATCAAACCGTTTGTGGAGATCACGGTCACAGAGGAAGGCTACAGCGAACCAACCGTGACTATCGACTCAGGAACAGCCGTCCGATGGACGAATGAGGGAGAAGAAAACCACACCGTGACGGAATGGGATAGCGTCTGGGGATCTGGAACGCTGAAGCCCGGTCACCACTTCACCCACTATTTCCGGGAAGAAGGCACCTGGCACTACTATTCAAAAACCGACGATCGCAACATCTTTGAAGGTGCTGTGATTGTGGAATAAAAGTGGAAAAAAGATTTCTCGCCCTGTTTCCATTGTGCTATACTACTGTCGTTCACTAATTTTTGACCCAACCTTATGACAAAACGCCTTTCCTTTTTGTCAGTCTCGCTGCTCGCCATAGCCATGGTTTCAAGCGTTGTTCTCTCCGGGCTCGTTCCAACCGCTGGCGCCACCAGCCTCACAGATCCAGAAGATCTGGAGCCAGGTGACCTTATCCGTGGAGAAACATTTTCTGCTGTCTACTATTACGGTGAAGATGGTTTCCGCTATGTGTTCCCCAACAGCAAAACCTACTTCACTTGGTATGAAGACTTCGACGACGTGGTTTGGTTGTCTGACTCGGACATGTCCACGATCCAAATCGGCGGCAACGTCACCTACAAGCCAGGAGTAAAAATGATCAAAATCAACTCTGACCCAACCGTCTACGTGGTAGGCATGGGCGGAGAAATCCAAGGCATTCCATCGGAGGAAGTAGCTGAAGCGCTCTACGGTTCTACCTGGAACCAACAAATTGACGATGTCCCAGATGGATTCTTTAGCAACTACACCATGGGCTCGGATCTGGAATTCGCCTCGCAGTTTGATCCAGATGCAGAAGAAGCTGAGGCCGACTCCATCAACGATGACAAAGCTCTTCAACCCTACGTCACCATCACCATCACGGACAACGAATACAGCGACGAGAACCTCACGGTCGAAGCGGGAACCGCCGTGCGCTTCGTGAATGAAGGAAGCAGCAACCACACGGCAAGTGCAGACGACGGCTCCTGGGGAACCGGAACCCTCGCCAGTGGCAAGAACTTCTCGCGTTACTTTGACGAGGAAGGCGACTATGACTTCCACTGTAAGTATCATTCAAGCATGACGGGAACGATCACTGTTGAGTAAACTGTAGAAAAATCGAATGGTTATCAAAGCCGGAGTTCGTACTCCGGCTTTATGTTTGCTAGAATGATTGCACTATGCCGAATTTGACTATGGGTCCCAAGGTTCGAAAACCTTTGCATCTGCATGACAAAAAACTCAAGCAACTAGAGGAACGTGCACAGATGATCCGCGAGGACGTGATCGACATGCTGGTGCAAGCTGGTTCTGGACACTCGGCTGGACCTCTTGGGATGGCGGACATCTTCACCGCCCTCTATTTTCACGTCCTGGTTCATGACCCCAAACGCCCTGACTGGAAAGACCGCGATCGTCTAATCCTGAGTAACGGCCACATCTGTCCCATCCGCTACGCCACCATGGCGCATGCTGGCTACTTCCCAAAAAAACTGTTGATGACCCTGCGCAAGCTCGGCTCACCGTTGCAAGGACATCCTGAACGAGAAAAACTTCCGGGGGTTGAGACTACCTCTGGTCCACTTGGTTCAGGATCATCACAAGCCGCAGGACTTGCCTACACCGCTCTCTTGGATCGATCCCCATGGCGAGTGTACTGCGTGATGAGCGACGGAGAATTGGCTGCCGGACAAACCTGGGAAGCCATGCTGTTTGCTAGCCGCAACAAACTCTACAACTGCACATTCGTGATCGATCGCAACAACATCCAAATCGATGGCACGACCGAGGAGATCATGCCGCTTGAACCCTTGGCCGCAAAGTTCGAAGCGTTCAATCTCAACGTCGAGCACTGCGCAGGAAACTCGATTCGAGATTTTGTCACAGCGATTGAGCGTGCGCACTCTGTCAGTGAAAAACCCACCGTGATCATCGCAGACACGATCCCCGGCTACGGCGTTGAGTTCATGGAGCATGACTTTCTCTGGCACGGAAAACCGCCATCCCCTGGAGAAGAGGCCCACCTGGCCATCGAACAACTCAGAACACTCTCAGGAAAAATAATAAGTGAGCATCAATAAATCTATGACCATTCAAAAAGCTCTACCCTGGATCACACGCGGCTTTGCCATCGTTGGGATCGTCGCTCTTATCTGGTGGGTCGCTCAATATTTCACCGGCGTTCAACCTGTCTTTACGACATCTTCTGGAGATTACTACGAACAGACCATGATCGGGTCGTCTGCATCTTTTGCAGGTGACTACGGTGAAAAAGCGATCATGCCAGGAGAAGAACTTTTGTACGACTCAGCCCTTGCCGCTGAGATCGATCAGAAGATCATCAAGACAGGCGACCTGTCGTTGATTGTTCTGGACGTGGAAAAAAGTGCCGATGTCGTGAAGGCTCTTGCGTCAGAAAAAAACGGCTATGTTCAGTCATCATCCGTATCTGAACACGAAGACGGAACACTTTCAGGCTACGTGATCATCCGTGTCCCAGCCGATCAATTTGATACAAGCGTTGAAGCGTTGAAAGCTGAGGCGCTCGTTGTCGAAGAAGAATTTGTTTCCACGCAAGACGTAACCGAGCAGTACATCGACCTTGCCGCACGTCTGAAAAATGCTCAAGTACAAGAAACGCGCTACGTGGAAATCTTGGACGTCGCCAACACGGTGGAAGAAATTTTGCAGATTGAAAATGCGCTTGCAAACGTCCGCGGCACCATCGAATCGCTCACTGGACAAATTCAATATCTCGACTCACAAACAAACTTCTCCACGATCACAGTGAATCTCGATGAGGAACCGGTGATCACCGTGGGCGGAAAAGAGTTTCGCCCAGGCACCACTGTGAAACTTGCTGCCCAGGCCGTCGTGCGTTTGGCTCAATGGCTCGTTGAGGCCATCATCTGGCTCGTCATCGTCGGCATTGGGATTGGTGTGCCACTGCTTATTCTTGGATGGATTCTTGTGGTAAAAATTGGAAAGAAATTGATCAATCGATTCAGGAAATAAGTATGGCCAAAGCACGATCTGCAACCGGCATCAACCGTTCTTGAACTTCATACGTTTTACCAAATTGAGTAGTCGCCTCTGATTCCTAAATTCCTGACCATGGTCGAAAGCCGACAAACAGGACTGAATTGTCTCACTGAAATTTTCCTCTAGGATGCCCGTATCCTCGTATTGCGCTACTAAATTCTCAACCCGTCCGAAAAGTCGTTTTCGCGTTGTTCTCCTCATTGTTCGTACCGTTGGTCTCAACACCCAACCAAGAAAGTCGACACCTTGTTGGTATGTCCGAATGGAAACCTTGTACGGATGAAGGCGCAAAAGTAGACGTCGTGAGAGATACGATTCAATTTGCAGAAGGGCTGATTCCAAAAACTGACGACTCTCGTGAAGGAGAATAAAATCATCACAAAACCGAATGTACCACCGTATCCTCAGGTGTTCCTTCACCCAATGGTCGAACGCATTGAGGTAGACGTTGGCAAAAAGTTGGCTGGTGACATTCCCAAGTGGGAGTCCGCACGATACCCCCTTGACAGACAAGTGGCTTGCTACGACTTGGCCTATAAGCCGCAACAATGGTTCATTGGTGACACGCCGTGCAAGCATCCCCATAAGCACATCGTGCTGTATCGAATCGAAAAATTTGGAGATGTCGCACTTGAGCGCATAAATGCGACGCGAGTCGTTACAGGATCCTCGTCTCAAAAAATCTTCAAGTCGGTCAATCGCCGCATGCGTCCCTTTTCCCTTACGCGAAGCAAACGAATCGAAAATGAAGGATGACTCGAAAGCCGGTTCCAAGACGTTCACAAGCGCCTGATGTACAACCCTGTCACGAACGCTTGCTTTGCTGATGTACCGACGTTTCGGATCATGAATATAAAATTGCTCATACCCACCGTGGAGATAGGATCCATTCTCAAGGTCGTGTACCAGATCAAACAATTCATCCTCAAGCCTCATGGAAAATTGAAGCACATCTTGCTTGGCCATCTTTCCACAACTGAATACTTCCCAGGCATCAAACAAATTTTCTAACGAAATAACTTCTTGTAGTGATCCGTTCCTATGAGTCACCCCCCCCCCGACGGAGTTTGATCGATGGTTGACTGGATTCTCCGGTGAAGAATTCGGATTGGTTCATAAATTGTATGAATGGTACAAGCTCCTGCACACCGATGTGATTAGGTTCCCCAAAACGGAACGATACACGATTGGTGAAGTGTTGAAGATGCGGACACTTCAGCTCATCGAAGGAATCTGGGAGGCGAACTCCCTACCACTCCCAGAACGCCTTGCCTTACTCGACCGACTACAACGATCACTCGACCTTATAAAAATCCTCATTCGCCTCACGTACGATCTAGGAATCTACAAACGTGATGGTTACATCTATCGGGAAAACCGACTCATGGAAATCGGTCGCATGCTCGGAAGTTGGCGAAAGAAGACACGAGGCCGCTTGGGTCTCGTGTCTTAACAGTTAACGGCTTCCACGGCACGGCCACCTTCATTGTCGTACGGGATCGAGAGATTGTCAGCGTCGTTCCTGTTGACCCTCACCTCGCCGTCGTTGTCGTTGGCGTTGAGAGCACCCTGGCCGAAGCGCGTTGCGCCGCTTCCTTCCTTACTCACCAGAGGGAACCCATGGGTTGCCTCCTGAATTCCGGGATCCGGAAATGTATTCGGACGGACAGACTGTTTGGCGATCCGCCATAAAAGCGGCACGAAGTGGTTCAACTGTTTACTCACCGTTACCGACTTCTCCGATTATCATGAACCGGATGCTCGTGGGTAACAGCAGGATGTTGGTAACCAACAAGTTCTCGCTTATTGGTCTACAAACCTTCACCAGCAGTATTGTAACAAGATCCAAAACAAAATTAATAGCCCTGCTCCGCTACCGCTTGGTAGCAAGAGCAGGGCAGGGGGTCAAGGTTCAAGCAGCATTCTTGACCACTTCCACGGCACGGCCACCCTCATTGCCGAACGGGATCGAGAGAGAGGCAGCGTCGCACCTGAAGACCCTCACCACGCCGCCGAGGTCGCAGGCGTCGAGAGCACCCCGGCCGAAGCGCGTGCGCAGCCAGCACCAGGTGCTGACGTCGATGTGCTCGCCGATGAGGTCGCGGTGCGTCCAGTAGACGATCGCGTATTCCTCCAGCGAGAGGAGCTTCACCGCCGCGGTGAGGTCATTCCAGCTCGTATTGATCCGGGGGCACCTGGGAGCGATCTCCACAGTGAACCAGTAACCAGCCTGGGCGATCTCCCAGCCGATCTTGGCACGGTCGTCGGCGTTCGCGACAGTCCAGTGATTGGACTGACCGTGCGCAATCATCCACCCTTCATAGGTCATCTCGACCGTCGACGGGCGGTAGAACAGCTCGCGACCTTCGCGGCGCCAGCGCTTGAGGGTCGTGTTGGAGACGCCGGGCCTGGGCACCGCGATCGTGAACCCGCGGGCGCGGAAGTTCGCCTCGATGGCGACACGGCGCTCCTCGGCCAGGTCGACCTTGGGCCTGTGGTCCTTCTCGCCGGCCTTTGCGCGAACTTCGGCCTCGCTGGTGCCGTCGATGATCGCCTGCAGGACAGTACGAGCAATCGCGGCCTTGGCCGGATCGGCGAGGGCGTGGCGTTGTGCTTCGTCAAACTGGCGCCGGAGCGCCAACTCAATCATGGCTTCCATGGTCTTTCCTTTGCTTGTGCCCATGTCGCGCCGGAGCGCAGAGGCACGTTTTGCCCCAAATTCCAGGCCGAACGCCCAGGTTGGAACCAACAAACAATACAGGAAAATTCGGTTTTTGTCAAGCGATTTGGTATGATTCTGCTACCTGTGAAAAAAGAGGAACAAAACAACGCATACATCGACGCGGCGAACCTGCATCATGGTGTTCAGTCCCAAGGTTGGATTCTTGACTATCGTCGTTTCCGCATCTGGTTAAAAGAAAAGCATGGGGTAAAAAATGCCTATCTATTTCTTGGGTTGATTCCAAAGCACCATGCCCTGTATCAATCATTACAAGAGGCAGGATTCATCCTGATCTTTAAGGAAGTTATCTTTGACCGTGATGGTAAGCCTAAGGGTAATTGCGATGCGGATCTTGTCTTGCAGGTCACTGTGGACTTCTTTCATAAAACGTTCCAAAAAGCAGTCATCGTCACGAGCGATGGAGATTACGCTGGACTCGTAAAAATGCTGCACGCTCATCATGCACTGGAAATGATCGTCTCTCCAGCACAAGAAAAAAAGTGTTCAATTTTATTGAAACGATCGAATGCTCCCATGACTTATCTTGGACAGTCCCGTATGCGTCCACTTCTAGAGCGCCGAAAAGAAAAAGCCCCCGATGCGGACGGAACCGCACAGGGGTCTTCTTCGTGGTGATACAGAAACAATACAACCTCTGTGTATATAAGTCAAGAAAAAATACTATGAGATCGAAAACCCAATCAGGCATCAACCGCGAGGCGTGGCTTGCCCGCGATCTGTTTGATGAAAAAAAGCTTAGGCAGACTCCCACCCGCAACGGCTTTGGCGAGGGTTTGGTTGAAGCTGGACGAGTCAACAAAAATATCGTTGTCCTGTGTGCAGACCTCACCGAATCCACACGCGTTCTTCCCTTCAAGGAAGCCTATCCAGATCGTTTCGTTCAACTCGGGGTGAGTGAACAATCCATGCCTTCGATCGCGGCCGGCATGGCCATGGCTGGGAAAATTCCGTTCATTGCCAGCTATGCGTGCTTTTCTCCAGGTCGCAACTGGGAACAAATTCG
Organism: Candidatus Uhrbacteria bacterium; assembly: GCA_023246355.1. GTDB lineage: Bacteria > Patescibacteriota > Patescibacteriia > UBA9934 > GWF2-40-263 > JACRJW01. Next base: position 234,263 of record JAHFIQ010000001.1, read on the forward strand.
CACCACGGTCGCACTCAACAACATGAACGTCAAAATTGCCGGCGCGCATGCGGGCGTCTCGGTCGGTCCCGACGGCGCCACCCATCAGATGATCGAGGACCTTGCCATCATGCGAGTGCTGCCAAATATGAACGTCGTCGTCCCATGCGATACGATCGAAACACGAAAAGCAACAGAGACGATCGCGAAACTTGTCGGGCCATGCTATTTACGTTTTGCTCGAGAAAAATCGCCGGTGTTCACCACGATAAAGACGCCATTCAAAATTGGGCGTGCGGAAACATATCGATTCGGTCAGGACGTCACGATCATTGGAGCGGGGCCTCTTTTGTACGAAGCCCTCTTGGCAGCCGAAAGACTCTCCAAAGACTTTGGGATCGAATGCCGTGTTGTGAACATGCATACGATCAAGCCCTTGGATGTAAAGACGATCGTGAAGGCTGCGAAAGAAACTGGCGCGATTGTCACGGTTGAAGAAGCTCAGGCTGCTGGTGGACTTGCTGGCGCTGTGGCTGAAACCATTTCTCTGACAACACCTGTGCCCATGGAACGCATTGGTGTGCAAGATCGTTTTGGTGAATCTGGTACACCGCGCGAAGTCCAAGAAGGACTTGGCCTTACGGCCGAATTCATCGCTCTTGCCGTTGATCGTGTGCTTCGGCGCAAACATGGACAGCGTGTGCCGGATGTTCCCGCTCATGTCCTAGCCGCCCAAGAAAAACTCGTCAAAATGCAAAAGGCTGTTATGGACGCGGCGCTCAAAAAAGTCCCGAGGAAGTGGAAATAACAAAAAAGAGCCTCCCCGGCTCTTTTTTGTTATACTGTAGTTGGCTTGAAGATCTTGGGGGTAGCCGCAGGCTTCAGCCTGCGCCCTGCTAAGCTGGTGCTGTTGAGATATGCTTCCAATCGAACGACCACATCGACTGGAACGTGACGATTACGAAGGTTTTCTCTGTTGTACATTCACTTGTTGCATTGAAAATAGGAAAAACTTTTTTGTCACACCGGAGATCTTTTCAATCTTCGAATCAAAGCTGCGACACGTTCTTGAAAAGAATCATTGTGGTGCTCATGTTTATCTGTTCATGCCAGACCACCTTCATATTTTAGCAGAAGGAAAATCAGAAGAAGCGGATCTCTGGAAAATGATCGTCGACTTTAAGCAGCAAACTGGATATTGGCTCTCAAAAAATGGAAATGGAATTCGATGGCAAAAAGATTTTTATGATCACATCCTTCGAGAGGAGGAGGATGTGACAAAGCACATGGCCTATATTCTCGATAACCCCATCCGTGCTGGTCTTGCGCGAGATTGGAGGGACTACCTGTACAAAGGATCGACACTCTATAATCTTCATGAACTCGAAATCTAGGGCGCAGGCTAAAGCCTGCGGCTACCGTCAAAAACCTACGCGTAGGCTAAAGCCTGCGGCTACAACTTCTATGTACGATTTGATTACCATCGGCGATATCAAACTGGACACCTTTGTGGTCTTGGATGGCAATGGCCAGCAATGCTCTTTAAAGATGCCTGAGGCAAAACTGTGTTTAGATTATGGAGCGAAGATCGATGTCCAGGTGGTAGATTCTCAAATCGCTGGTTCTGCCCCAAACGTCGCTGTGGGTCTCAGCCGCATGAAGAAAAAAACCGCTGTACTTTCCGTGATGGGAGAAGACACCACGCGACCTCTGGCGATGGAAATGCTTGCACGAGAACAGGTCGACACGTCTCTGATTGAAATCGCCAAGGGTGAAAAAAGTACGTTCTCCGTGGTCTTGAACTACGCCGGCGAAAAAACGATTCTCACCGGCCACATCAAACACGAATACCATCTCCCCAAATCTTTTCCTAAACCCGAGTGGCTCTACGTGGGCGAGATGGGTGAAGGATACGAAAAAATCTACAAGCAAGTCATTGCGTACGCTAAAGACGACGGTGTACACATCGTGATGAATCCAGGATCGATCCAAGTGGAAGAACACAAACCCGCACTCTTTGAACTGCTCAAGTATCTCGAAGTCTTATTTATCAACCGCGAAGAAGCTCAAATCATTTCTGGTTCCAAATCGCTCGAGATTCACAAACTCGCAGGCGCCCTCTACAAATTTGGTCCCAAGCACGTGATCATCACCGATGGCCCACACGGGTCGTATGAATACGGTGGCCATGAGTTGAGATTTTGTCCGATCTTCCCTGGGAAACTCGTGGAGGCCACGGGCGCTGGCGACGCCTTTGCCTCGGGATACCTGGGCGCCGTCCTACACGGTGAATCCTGCTCTGAAGGTCTGCGCTGGGGCTCGGTGAACTCCGCATCCGTGGTCGGACACGTAGGGCCGACCAAGGGACTGCTCAGCGCCACGGAAATTCGCACACGTCTCAAAAAGAAATCTGGCTTCAGAGTAAAAACCGTTTAATATGCTCGTCTCTCTCAAAGACCTCCTCACAAAAGCCTCTCGCGGTCACTATGCCGTCGGAGCCTTTAACGTTAACAATCTTGAAACCATCCAGGCGATCATGGATGCAGCAGACGCTGAGAGAGCGCCGGTGATTCTCTCAACCTCTGAAGGGGCCATTGACTACGCTGGCATGGAGGAACTCGCAAGCCTCGCTCATATCGCCGCACGCAGAACAAAACGGCCAGTCGTGTTTCACCTTGATCATGGAAAAAATTATGACTTGGTTGTTGAAGCAATCGCGTCAGGCTGGTACACGAGCGTGATGTACGACGGCTCATCACTTCCGCTCACGGAAAACATCAAGCGAACAACGCAGATCGTAAAGCTCGCGCACAAGAAAAAAATCAGTGTCGAGGCAGAGCTCGGCGCGATCGCCGGCATCGAAGATTTTGTGTCCGTGGAAGATCGCGATGCGCATCTCACGGATCCCGAGCAGGCAGCCGAATTTGTGAAAAAGACTGGATGTGATGCCCTCGCCATCGCCATCGGCACCAAACATGGCGCGTTCAAGTTCACAGGTGAATCACGACTCGACTTCGGTCGCCTCAAAGAAATCGCCGAGCGCGTTTCTGTTCCCTTGGTCTTGCACGGTGCCTCAGGCGTTCCTGCCAATATCAAAAAAATCTGCACCACGTACGGCTGCGAAATTTCAAGCGCCAAAGGCGTCTCCGATTCAGCGGTGCGTAAGGCGGTGATGCTGGGTGTGTGCAAAGTGAACGTGGACACGGACCTGCGTCTGGCGTTTGATGCTGGGATCCGCAAATTTCTGAAAGAACGCCCCGAGGTCATCGACCCACGTGAAATTTTAAAACCCGCCAAGGAGTTGATGACCAAAGTCGTAAAACAAAAAATGAAAATGCTTGGGAGTAGTGGGAAAGGATAGCTTTCAACTTGAGGTTGCCAATCAAACTCTGGTCAAGGCTCTTTCGAGGATTTCGGGGACGGCAAACCTTGATCGGCCGTTCATCACCCTACTCTCACAAATGAGTGTAAATGAAAACGTCCGGGTCTCCCAGACCGGACGTGAAGGAAGAAGGTTGAGGCTCAAAGAAGATTGAACCATGAGGGATGAATGTTGCTACTTCCGGCGAAGACGCACGGTCCCGTAACCCGGGTCGGCGAGGCCAGAGCGCCTGTCGAGGTCGAGCCTCACCTGACCCCTCCACACCTCGAGGAAGGCACAGTTCATGCGGCTGTCACGGAGCACCGTCCTGGGGAGGTCGATGGAGTGCTCGTTCTCCACCACGATCGTTGGGTGAAGGGCGTAGGCGAAGACGCCTTCGAGAGCCGTACCGGCCAGGACGTCGCCGACGAGCTCGTCTCGGCAGTGGTCGGGGCGACGGTTGCGGTTCTTGCGTCCGTCGTCGTGGCGGAACCAGAACGGCTCGGTGGGGAGCGGGAAGTTCTGGTCGAAGGGCTCGGCTGAGTCCTCGGCGTAGCCCAGCTCCTCGTACTCGATTTCCAGCATCCTGCAGGAGCGCAGAAGTCCCGGACGAGGGTCGCACAGGGAGAGCAGCGGTAGCTCTGGGTCGTCGGCGACCAACCCTTCCGGAATCTTGGGGATCCCGGCCAGGTACGCCTTGAAGTTCTTGGCGCCGACACTCGGGTCACGACCGAAGCCCCGATCCCACAGGCGCTTGGCCTGAATGCGCCACTGGTTCACGCCGCCCATCTCCAGGCGACGGATAAGTTCCTCGACCTCTGAGCCGATGCCTTCCTGACCGGCGCTCAGTCGCGCAGCCTGGATCTCGTGGAGCTTGGCCACATGGCCAACATCGAACAGTCTCATTTGAAACTCCGTAAGTCGGTATCCTCACAAGAGCCTAAGCCCTCTGTTTGGTACGCCGACGGACAGATGCGCACAGTTCCGCCGTGCCGGTGTGTGTGTGCAAAACCGGAGGATTCCGGCTCTGCAAACGACTGGAGACTATACTCCTGTTTGGCGGAAAAGTCAAGAGTTGATATAGTATTCGTATATGAATTACCCATTCACGGTCACAAAAAAGGACGAGACATACACTGTTCAATTTGGTCAAGAATATTGGGAAAAATTTGCTGCCGCCATGGGTCTTTTGTCTGACGAATGTCTTGCAAGCATCCAGATGGCTGAGGAGGATTTCAAAAAAGGACGTGTACTCACTATAAAATCTTTCAGAGAGCTCGAGGATTAATGGCTATGCGTTCCCTCATTGCCTCATCTGAATTCAGGCGTCGATACAATGAACTTCCAGAAACAGTCAAAGATCGACTCGACAAACAGAAGGAACTCCTCACGACAGACATTCGACATCCTTCGCTCCACGTAGAAAAGCTCGCACCCAAGAGCAAAAATATGTGGAGTTTTCGAATAGATATTCACTACCGTGTTCTCTTTCAAGTGCTTGATAACGGAGACCTCTTTCTCCTGACCGTCGGAACCCATGATTGGGTGTATCGACGCATCTGAATCTATGTACGACGTCATAACCATCGGCGCGGCCACACGAGACGTTTTTCTCGTGTCTGACAAATTCATCGCACTCAAATCACGCAAGTTTGGAACAGGTGCGGGAGAATGCGTGGCGCTTGGATCAAAAATTGACATTGACGAGCTTGTGCTGACAACTGGTGGCGGCGCAACCAATGCGGCGGCCACGTTTGCTCACTTAGGATTTCGTACCGCTACCATTTGTCGCATCGGTGATGACTCCCCTGGCAAAGACGTGGTTGAGGACCTGACCGCCCAGGGAGTCAGCACACATTTGGTGCGCATGATGAGAGGCGGCGAGACGGCGTACTCAACGCTTCTCACCATGAAAGATGGTGAGCGCACGGCTCTCGTGCATCGGGGAACAAGCTCTTCATTCACACAGGCCGATATTCCTGTATCGATCTTTGAACAGACACGTTGGATCTATCTCACTTCCCTGGGAGGAAATCTTCCGCTCGTACGAAAGATCGCCACAGCCGCGCAAAAGGCCAATGTAAAAATTGCGTGGAACCCAGGTGGAGCTGAACTCAAAGGTGGATTTGCAAGCATCGAAACACTGCTTCCGATGATTTCAGTTCTGATCATGAACCGCGAGGAAGCAATGCTTCTCACAAAAAAATCCGGCCTAAAGGCCGGATCCGGCTCCGCCGGAAAGGACCTCACAAAAATCTTTGAATTACTCCACACAGATGGGGCTGTGCATCTGGTCACCGACGGTACCAACGGATCAACGGTGTATCGCGACGGCTGGATGGCCCATGCGGGAACCAGTGGAGTGAACGGCATTTCTCGCACCGGAGCTGGTGACGCATTTGGATCTGGATTTGTCGCCGGACTCATCAAAACGGAAGATCTCAAAGAAGCCCTGCGTGTGGGCACACTGAACGCCGAGTCTGTCATTCAACAATTCGGCGCAAAAAAAGGTATTTTGAAATCCTGGCCAGGACAACTTAAAAAACAACGGATCAAGATTTCGGTTTTATGAGACATCACGTTTTCGTGACGCGGAAAATTCCAGACGAAGGGCTCAAGATGCTCAAAGCCGATAAGCGCATCGCGCTTTCTGTCTATCAAAAAAACCAAGTCATTCCACGCGCTGAACTTTTGCGTCGTGTGAAAGGGATGAACATCATCCTTTCGATCCTCACCGAAAAAATCGATGCAGCGGTCATGGACGCAGCTGGACCATCCCTGAAGATGATCGCCAACTACGCGGTTGGGTTTGATAACATCGATCTTGCCGAAGCAAAAAAACGAGGTATCGCCGTCACCAATGCGGCTCATCCGTGTGTCTCTGAATCTGTGGCTGAGCACACCATCGCTTTGTTGTTTGCCTTGGCTCACAGGATCGTAGAAGCAGATCACTTCACGCGGTCAGGTCAGTACAAGGGCTGGGAGCCTGAGCTTCTGCTCGGAGGTGACCTCATGGGCAAAACACTCGGCCTCATCGGCACAGGTAATATCGGCACCATGGTTGCGCGCCGACTCTCAGGAGGATTTGGCATCAAGATTCTCTACACGGACGTGAAACGCAATCCTGCATTTGAAAAAGCATTCGGTGCAAAATTTAAAAGCAAGGAAGCGCTCCTGCGCGAATCTGATTTTGTGTCCCTGCATGTCCCGCTACTTCCCGCAACGCAACACCTGATGAATCATGCCGCGTTTGGACTCATGAAATCGTCTGCCTTCTTGATCAACACGGCGCGTGGTCCTATCGTTGATTCTGCCGCCCTCGTAGATGCCTTGAAGAAAAAACAAATTGCTGGCGCCGCTCTTGACGTCTTCGAAGGCGAGCCTACATTTGCTCTCAAAAAAAGTGATGCGACGTTTCTTCAGCATGCCTGGAACGTCATTCTCACCCCACACACGGCCTCGGCCACGGTTGAAACACGACAAGCCATGAGTCGTACAGCCGCTGAAAATATCTTGGCGTTTGTAAGAGGCAAACGACCACCGAATCAAATTTAAAAGCGACGAACCTTCGTTCATCGCTGAGATGCCGCCTATTGTGGGTGGCGTTTTTCGTATTCACTCTGACGTGCACGCGCTTCGTCTGCCAACTTTGGCCAGACCTGCTTCTCGATCTGCGCGCGAAACGCTTCGTCGAAAAGAACCTTGTAGATCCACTCGTACTTCAGCAGATACAGCCGCGTTTCCTCGGGCAACTCCACACAGGCCTTTCCTGTGGAAGCCTGATCCGGGCTCCTCTGTGCACAGGAAGCAGCGCAGTCGTTCTCCCTCCAACGCTCTTTGCATTCGTGGATCACACGGTGGACCGTCGCCACGTTCGCGTTGTACCCGGCGGCCAGGACGAGCTGACGTTCCCATACATTGTTTACGATGTAGGTCCGATGGGCGTCTTCATCTTTGCCAGCGAAGGTCCAGAGCTCTGCGTCCGCGTGACAGATCATCGCCTTGATCGAGGTGTGATGATCTGTGCGACCGTCCACGGAATTTTCGGGAAGGTCTGCACGGGGATACTGCTCACGAATGGCCTTGTAAGGACCACCGACAATCTGACCGATCCCACGCGCATCTGCGAAGGACTTGGTGTACTGGTAGCTGCGCCAGCGGTTGAGGCTCAGAGTCACCAGGGCGCGATCGAGCATTTCGAGTCGATCGGCATCCGTGCCTTCCACAAACCACTTGTCCGAGTACATCTGCTCGGTCAAGATGAGCGCGATCACGTGGTCGGGTGTGCCGAAATCGGTCACGTAGCGGTTGGCGATGAACTGACTGCGTACATCCTTTGCGCGCAGCTCGTAGAACGCGGCCAAAACCGCATCGCGTAGATACTCCACGCCAGCCGTCCGAAGCTCGGGGTCGTTGAGCCTGGTCGAATAGGGAATGTAGACCGCTGGACTGATTCCGTCAGGACCATTCGTGTCGTAAACCGCGGTTCGAATCGCGACCACTGTCCAGCCCGGAGGCGAGAAGACATTGAATGGCGGATTGACTCCACCATTGCAGGCGCCGTCACGCTCGCATCTGACCGTGAAGCCTTCCTGCGACGGTTTGCCGCCATAGACTTCGATGAGTTGCATCTTCCCCTGTTCATTGGAAGCCGCCAGAAGGTAGTCTCCCAGACAGCGCTTCCATCCTTCCTGTGAGTCGCTTTTGGGCACACACTTCTCTTGCGAGAGATGCGAGGAGGAGACGAGCTTCACTCCATAGCGGATCACCTCCACAAGATCTTGTGGCACGTCCGGCAAACGCGGAGGCCCTGGAGGGACGAACGCTCTGTGACCGTCGATCTGCACCGCGACCACAGGGGGCGGCGCCGCGAAAGGGTCGATCACGTCGACAGACTGCTGTGCTGGATTGCAGGCTCGCAGCAGCAGCGGCAGCAACAACATGAGGGCAAGCAGCATCGCAACCGCTTTGAGCGGATGATACTTGGTAAGCACGGGGCCTCCCGTTCGTGAGGGACATCCTCAGAACTGAAAAAAGATACAGGAAACTTGCGGTTTTGTCAAACGATCCGATTGACACAGGCCCAGAGCATTGATACGATTCCGCCGTCCAAAAGTCACACAGGCTGATGGGCCAATAGCTCAGTTGGTAGAGCATCGCCTTTGCAAGGCGGGGGTCTGGGGTTCGAATCCCCATTGGTCCACCATCCTGTGTGGTTTTTTGTTATGATACGTAACGTATGCGTTTATTGATTCTCTTGTTTGTCCTCATTCCAACCCAGATCGCCTTGGCTTCCCATCCCCAAACGGTCACCATCAAATCGTTTGACGGAACGATTGAATTTGCATTTCCTGTGAGTGACGACGTAGGTGGAGTGAGTTTGGCGCTTGCAGATCTTGGAACAGATGGTGTCTCTGAAATTATTGTCGGAGCAGGACTGGGGTCTGAACCTCGTGTCACCGTGCTGAGGCAAGACGGTTCACAGGTCGGATCTTTCCTGGCTTATGCATCGACCTTGGGGGTGGGCATCAACGTCATCGCCTGTGATCTAACTGGAGATGGTGTGAACGAAATTGTCACATCACCACAGCGAGGAGGCGGCCCACACATTCGTGTCTGGAGCGCGATGGGAGACGCGATCGACCAGGGAGGATTTTTTGCCTACGAAGAATCATTCCGAGCGGGAGTGAATCTCGCCTGCGGTGATCTCACTGGAAATGGAGTGGCTGAGCTTGTCACACTTCCTGGTCCAGGTGGTGGTCCACATGTTCGTGTGTGGAGTTGGAGCGCACAGGGGATGCAGATGACACAAAATTTTTTTGCGTTTCATGAAAGCGATCGCACAGGACTTGTAGGAGTGGTAAATGACGGAACACTTCTTGTGAGTGAGCAACACACACAAACTCCCACGATCAAAAAAATAGTTATCCACAGTTCCCCAGAAACAATTCAGGAAGAACTTTTTCCGATTGAAGCACTCGGCGTCTCATCTGTGACCGTCTTCAATCACCATCTGCTTGTGTCCACAACCAACGACGGTCTCCTCTTCGACCTCACAGAGAATACCTCACAGTCGCTTGATGACTCACCGAATAATCTCATCCTTGCAAACGATGGAACACACATGATCTACAGCCGAGGGAGAAATTATTTTTCATCTTCAACAGATCCACAGAGCATCGTTGTCGATATTTCTGAACAACGTTTATACGCGTGGGAAGAAGGTGTTTTACAAAACAGTTTTCTTATCTCAAGCGGAAAAAATAACGCCACTCCGCTTGGAAATCATTCAATTTTAGCCAAACTTCCACTCGTGCACTACGCCTGGTTCTATGGATCCGGCAGTCCCCTGAACTACGACTTGGGCTGGGTTCCCTACAACCTGCGCTTCTATCCGCACATCTACATTCACTACGCACCGTGGCACAATAATTTTGGTCACCCAATGAGTCACGGGTGCGTGAACGTCTCACTCGAAGACATGAAGTGGATTTACGATTGGGCGGATGTTGGAGTACCCGTGAGTATCATGGAGTAAATAAAAAAATGTGACGCACCTCATTCACCGTTTTCAAACTCACCTTTTTTTCTACACGTGAACTCTCATTTTTTTTTGAAAAGTTTTTTTACATCCACATTCCTCTTGTTGCAAAAAAAAATATACTCTACAATACATCTATCGCTCGAAGCAGCGCGTCCTGCGTCGACGACAAACTGCACGTCTCTTAATTTGTGTGCAGTGCTCGATCGAGCACATTAACATCTCGTTCACCTCACGGAGGAACAATGTGTTCTGACTTGAATCGCTCTGTCGATTCATGGAGGTGATTCAGAACAACAATATTATGGCAGCAAAAAAGAAGGCCAAGAAAGCAGCGCCAAAGAAGCGCAAGGCCGCAAAGAAATCCAAGAAGCGCTCGTAGTAGTCAAACATGAAACACTCTCCAGGACGCGCCGGAGAGTGTTTTTTAGTGGCTACAAAAACTTCACCTGCTGCGTTGCGGGTCCCGACCATCGCCGCGCAGTAGCGCTGCTACAGCTTTGGCGAATGGCCACCCGCGCCTTGCATCTGAAGCTTTTGTAGCCACTAAAATAAAGTCTTTTGATTTTTTATAGAGCCATCTTCATCAAGGACCCTCACTTTTCCGTAGATTCCATCGTATCCAGGCTTGATCATTAACCGACCATCCCGGACGCGACCGATCGCCTCAGCAAGCATGGGTACATGTGAAAACGATTCGATCTGCGTGAGAGGCGTTTCAAGAAGCAAGGTAAACTCATTAGCCAAACCCTCTGTGAGACGCAGATATTCCTCTTCGACTTTTTTCGAAGCCACAGAACTCACGCCGTAGCACTCAGCAAGAATTTCGGCGAGTGGGACGATCGACTTGAACGGAATCTTGCGGCTGCTAACCGTTGTCGGATCGCGATCAGCCAACGCTTCCACACGATGATGAACACCGAGGGTAAGAAAACGCTTACACGAAGGACAGCGCTCCCCCAACCGTTTTGATTCTTTTGGATCGCATGAAAATGCGCAGGCCGCACAACCGTCAAAATGATACTTCCCTTCTTCTGGAAAAAATTCAATCGTATATTTGAAACGTGACGCGTCTTGTTTTTTGAGGACATCGATAAAGTCGTCATACGTCGGCGGCGTATCAAACTCGAACACATTTGCCTCACGGCCTAATTTTCGTGGAGAATGCGCATCCGAATTTGAAATCATCACAACCGCATCAAGCTGCGAGAGCTGCCAATTCATCGCTGGATCTGACGAAAGTCCTGTCTCGATCGCGTAGATGTACGAACTCATCTCACCAAAGCATTCGTGAATCGCATCAAACCCTGACTTGCTCCCAAAGATGGCATACCACGGCGTCCAGGCATGAGCCGGAATCATGATGATCCGCTCGTCGATATCTTTTAAAAGCTTGTACAAATCCTCTGAATCAATTCCCAAAATCGGCCGACCGTCAGACTTCAGATTGAATCCACGCTTCGTGAGTTCGTTGTTCACCTTCTCACACGTCTCAAGCGACGGCGAAAAAACAAGATTGTGTACTCTGCGAGTCTTATCACCTTTTTTGTAAATCTGGCTCACCTCGGTCACGAGCATGAACTCAGTGTTCTCCCCCCTTGCCAAGGGGGGATCAAGGGGGGTCTTAAGCTGATAAATCCCTTGCCTTTCCTCAATGAGATTCTCTCGTACATGTTTGAACCATTCCGGATGCGTCCAATCACCCGTGGCAACAATATCGATGCCTTTTCGCACACACCAGCTCGCGATCGAGGGCAATACCAAATCTTTCGAACAGGCTCGAGAATATTTGGAGTGAATATGCCAGTCGACAATGGTACGCATACCTTACGAACGATAAATCTCACGTCTGTGTCCCACAGCAGCAATAACGATTTTTTGATTTTTTTGATCCACAACTACCACGACTCGATAATCACCAACACGAAACCGAGCATCACCAATCGCAGGTGGTCGAAGACGAACGGCGTGTATGAGCGCCTCAGGTTGATTGGCAAACCAACCCAATTTTTTGATGATGCGTTGAGCGATCGTACGATCAAGAGCTTCAAGATCTGCCAGCGCGTGTGAGCTCCACTCAAATACGTACGCCATACCTCTTGGCAACCACAGAAAACGGTACCGTCTTTGCTGCTTTCATTTCACGACGAGCTTCCTTCACACGCGTCTTAAATGAAGAGCTGGAAAACGCTTGGATATCCTCAAGCAGATCTCCGAGCTCTTCGTTGGAAAAGAAAAACCCGACCGTTTTACTTCCACGCACCACACGCGTAATGCCACGCAACGCTCTCGATGGATTTTTTTGGATGTCCCGAATGGAGGCGACGCTTTCTTGAGCCAAAACGTTGAGCTTGTCGGTCATAGTCATTACGTTAAAAGTTACATACTCATCATAATCCTCTCACTCGCCATGGTCAACAACACTCATACAGTATGATACGATGTTCACCTATGAATCTTTCGGATTATCAAATCTTCGCAAAAACCACAGCCCTTTATCCAAACGCTGGTCAAAATCTCTACTACCCCGCTCTAGGCCTCGGGGGTGAAACTGGCGAGGTGCTCAATAAGGTCAAAAAGGTCATGCGGGATCACGGAGGAACAGTCACAGACGAATACCGCGCGATCCTCAGAAGCGAGCTTGGCGATGTCTTATGGTATGTTGCGGCTCTTGCACGAGAGCTGAACCTCGACCTGGATGATATCGCACAGGCAAACCTCGACAAGCTGCTTTCACGCAAAGAGCGTGGGACACTCGGTGGAGACGGCGACACCCGCTAATCGTTGCCTAAAATAAACTTCATAATCTCATCGTGGTCGACAGCATCAAAATTTGTCGTGTCCACGATTTTTGTTTTGCCTGAGAGCGGCAAGGGAAGAAATGATTTGTTGAACCACTTAGTTTCAAATTCTTGAAGCACGTCCTCAAGGGCGTCATTATGACCTGGATGACGATGCGTGTTGGCTCGTTCAATAAATCGATCGCGTAGGACATCTTGATCCGCGATTAAGTGAACCTGGATGAACTGCACCCCATGCGCTTTCTCAAACCGTTCAAACCATTCCAGATCTGCCCAGTGAATGAATGGGTTATCGACGATCACAGACTCCCCGCGTTTCAAATACATCTCAACCACTCCCATGAACAAGGGAAAGGCGAGAGCTCCAAGCTCGCGCGACCACTCCCGATCACGATATTCAATTACATCAAACAAATGCTCTTTGAGCAGGTCCTTGGACACGCGACGAAATCCCGTCGCCTCCACTACACGATCAGCCAGGACACTTTTTCCCGTGGCTGGCGCACCGCCAATAATGATGAGCTTAGGAACTGACATGACGTTTGAGAAGCACGGCTTCAGCAATCTCGCGTTCCTCTTGCGTGTTAATACCCACGGCCTCCTCAGGCGGAATGCTCATGCTGGCGATTTCATGGCCTTGGGCAACCGCAAGCTCGATGAGATCGGTCAAATAATATTCGCGCTTGGCGTTCAAATTTTTCACTTGCCCGATATTTTCCCAAAGCCACTTCGTCTCAAAACAGAAAAAACACGGGTTCACTTCACGAATCTCTCGCTCAGATTCCATGGCATCTTTGTACTCACGAGAACCAATCATATGACCATGGACGTCTCGCAAAATACGTCCCCAATGGAGATAGGCACTGTACCATCCATCAAATGAAGGAACGGTTGTCGTCATCATGGTGAGCACACGTTTCTCCCGTTCATGAAGCAGGGCGAGATCACGCAGAGTTCGTGCGGAAACAAACGGGTGATCGCCATAGAGCACAATGATGGCGTCTGCGTCATTCACGACATCACGGCACACTTTCACGGCGTGAGCGGTTCCCAACTGTTCTTCTTGCACGACATACTCACACACCCCGCCAAACTGGGAACAAAGCTGTTCGCGTTCATGCCCAACCACGATCACGGGAACGCCGTCTACACCAGAGGCCTGCACGGACTCGTACAGGTGCTGCAAAATAGGCTTCCCGCCAATAGGCGTGAGCGTCTTGGGGAGCTCAGACTTCATGCGTGTCCCCTTCCCAGCGGCCAAAATGATGAATCGAAAGGTCATAGCGTCCGTATTCTAACAGCGGGTCATTTTTTTACAATATCGACAGCAAAATCCCCCCGATCAGCCCCACGATCACACCAAACCCAAATATAAAAACCGTTTTAAACAGCTGACAGAGGTAGCAAGATTGTTTTTCTTGATCCATACCCAGACATTGTAACAAATCAAAAAGACTCCTTTGTCCTGGCGCCTACCTACTCTCGCGCAATCGCACTACCATTGGCCCAAGAGAGCTTAACGGCCGTGTTCGAGATGGGAACGGGTGTGGCCTCTCAAGGAAGTGGCACCAAGACAAAGGAGTCTTTCTTTTTTTGTAGAAGAGATATTTCTCGCTTGAGACGAATCAAACGTAGAAATGGTTGTAGAGCTCGACCTATTAGTACTGCTCCGCTGAACGTCTTACGACGCTTACACGTACAGCCTATCAACCTCATAGTCTCTGAGGGGTCTCAAATGAAAACTAATCTTGGGAACGGCTTCGCACTTAGATGCTTTCAGCGCTTATCCGTACCGAACGTAGCTACCCGGCATTGCCCTTGGCAGGACAACCGGTACACGAGAGGTTCGTTCATTCCGGTCCTCTCGTACTAGGAATGAATTCCCTCAATTTTCGATGCCCACGGCAGATAGGAGACCGAACTGTCTCACGACGTTCTGAACCCAACTCACGTACCGCTTTAATGGGCGAACAGCCCAACCCTTGGAACCTTCTCCAGCTCCAGGATGCGATGAGTCGACATCGAGGTGCCGAACCTCCCCGTCGCTGTGGACGCTTGGGGGAGACTAGCCTGTTATCCCCGGAGTAGCTTTTATCCGATGAGCTTCCGCCGTCCTATTTCGTACGGTCGGATCACTAACTTCTGCTTTCGCAACTGCTCGACTGGTCGGTCTCGCAGTAAAGCTGGCTTCTGGGTTTGCCCTTAGAGCGCGATTTCCATCCGCGCCAAGCCAACCTTTGTAAACGCCTCCGTTACATTTTAGGAGGCACCCGCCCCAGGTAAACTACCCACCAGATCCTGTCCCTGACTCCGGTTTCACGGAGTCTGGTTAGAATGCACACGACACAAGGGTGGTATCTCACTGGTGCCCGAAGGCTCCCACCTATTCTCAACATGTGATGCATGAACCCAAGATCAAGTTATAGTAAAGCTTCACGGGGTCTTTTCGTCTAGCCGCGGGTAGTGAGCATCTTCACTCACATTGCAATTTCGCCGAGTCCATCGTTGAGAGAGTTCTCAACTTGTTATGCCATTCGTGCAGGACGGAACTTACCCGTCAAGGAATTTCGCTCGGGTCTGTTACACTCCCATTCATGGGAGGAGGTGATCATTTCTGTCACCTTCTGCATGTCACCATGCAGGTCGGACTATATCATCGTCTGTTAAGACGTTTGGCGTGTAGTCTCTGAGGATTCTAGAAATCGTGATGGAACCTTTCGGTTCATACTTTGAATAATGCGAGCAGCATCTTGAAGACCTTCAATTGTTTGATGTCGTCTGTTTTCCATTAACTGTAAAACGGCGACAAACTTTTCGAAGTCTTCTTGTTTTGCTGTTCGTAATGGATGTTGAATGAAGAATGGGATGATCTTCAAACGAAGATCCCTCGTTGACCTCACACAATATCTCAGCAACGATTCGCGGTGATTGTCTGACCTTCGATTAAGATAGATCGATCCACACTGAAAGTGATCATGGATCAACTTCAGTGCCTCTCGACTCTTCTCACCTTGGGTTACGACAAACTCTGGGAACAATTGCCAGCCAAAGCTAGTGGTTGAATTACGGATCATGCTGACTGAGAAGCAACCCTCTCCGTCGACAAATCCTACAATCCACCCAACGATATCTAGTCTTTCCTGCTGATTGTCTGGTCTATTAATCGCCATACTATGGCCGAATAATACCATAGACCAGGTGTTCCAGCATATAGCCAAATTTTCTCTCTACATCTCCGCGGCAAACGAAGTTCAAGAGGAGGACATTCACCTCACTAAGGCAGTGTTATTCACCTTAGGACGATTATAGTTATCGCCGGCGTTCATCCGCGCTTCAGTCGAAGGCTGCCGCCCTTGCGGGCTTGACCCCCTTCCTTAACGTTCGGACACTGGCCAGGCATCAGCCCCTATACATCACCTTACGGTTTAGCAGGGACCTGTGTTTTTGGTAAACAGTCAGTTGAGATCTTTCGCTGCGGGTCGCATCCTCCCGGATGCAACCAGGCCTTATCCCGAAGTTACGGCCACTGTTTTGCCTAGTTCCTAAACGATGGTTCTCTCGTACGCCTTGGCACATTCACGTGCCCATCTACCTGTGTCGGTTTCCGGTACGGGTCTCTCTCACATAATCTTAGCAGCTTTTCTTGGCGCCCTGTCCTTTCCCCTTGTCAGTCCGATTGGACCAACTTGCGATTGTCTCCGTGCTCGAGATTGAACTCAGCTTGGCGGACTTCCCTACCAAGCGCCTAGAAACACCCAACGCTATAGCCATAGAGCGCGGGAAATTTCAGAACGCGTCCCTGCGTCAGTGTGAAAGAGAGTGCAGGAATAATAACCTGCTGTGCATCGACTACGCCTTTCGGCCTCGCCTTAGCTCCCGACTAACCCTGGGTCGATTCGCGTTGCCCAGGAAACCTTAGATTTACGGCGGACGGGATTCTCACCCGTCTTTTTGCTACTCATGCCAACATTCTCTCTTCGCATCGCTCCACCCGTGGTCACCCACGAGCTTCAGTGCTGATACGAATGCTCCCCTACCGCGCCCTTCACTAACGTGAAGGACACCCTCAACTTCGGCACGTCATTTAGCCCCGGTACATTTTCGGCGCAAGAAAGCTTGACCAGTGAGCTGTTACGCTATCTTTAAAGGATGGCTGCTTCTAAGCCAACCTCCTGGTTGTATAAGCCTTCTCACCACCTTTTACACTTAATGACGATTTAGGGGCCTTAGTTTGAGATCTGGGCTGTTGCCCTTTCGACCAATGGAGCTTCGCCCCCATGGTCTGACTGCCGGGAACACATAATGGTATTCGGAGTTTGGTTAGGCTCGCTAGCCGAAGCCGCTAAGCCCATTCAGTGCTCTACCCCCATTATGTTATTTACCGACGCTAGTCCAAAAACTATCTCGGGGAGAACCAGCTATTACCGAGTTCGATTGGAATTTCTCCGCTATCCACGCGTCATCCCCGACTTTTGCACAGGTCGTGGGTTCGGGCCTCCACGGGTTGTTACACCCGCTTCACCCTGCGCATGGATAGGTCACCCGGTTTCGGGTCGTGTGCGCGTCACACTCTATCTTTCTACTCGACCCCGCTTACCAAACTTGGCAGCGATTGAATCGAGTAGAGAGAAAGATCACGCGGGTTAACGCTCGCTTTCACTACGCCTTCGTCCCGGAGGACTTAAGCAAGCGACGCACAGCACACTCGTTGGCTCATTCTTCAATAGGAATGCCATCACCCCTTGCGAGGCTCTGACTCCTTGTAAGCATACGGTTTCAGATACTATTTCATTCCCCTCTCGGGGTGCTTTTCAGCTTTCCCTCACGGTACTTGTTCACTATCGATCAGAACATGTATTTAGCCTTACCAGATAGTCCCGGCAGGTTCCTACAGGATTTCACGAGTCCCGTAGTACTCAAGGATGTCACTTATGATGGTGCGAATGAATTTCACATACAGGACTATCACCTTCTGTGGTTCTCTTTTCCAAGAGATTTTGTTATTCATCACACAGGTCCCATCACTCGTCTTTGAAAGAAGACGACCGTAACCCTTACAACCCCTACAACCACAACGGCTTCCACCTTTCGCCACCGTTTACATGTTGACTTGCGTCGCGATGCTCACCGTAACTTCATGATCGTAGGTTTGGGCTATTTCCTGTTCGCTCGCCGCTACTAAGGAAATGGATTCGCTTGCACGTTTCCACGCATCGAGAACTCGTGCGTAAAAATGTGAAACGAATAATACTTTTTCTTTTCCTCTGGGTACTGAGATGTTTCACTTCCCCAGGTTCCCTTCCTGCACCTATGTATTCAGTACAGGACCATGCGGCATTCCCCGCATGAGGTTTCCCTATTCGGAAATCTTCGGATCAAAGGTTGCTTGCCACCTCCCCGAAGCTTATCGCAGGCTGCTACGTCCTTCATCGGCACGTTCTGTCGAGCCATTCACCGTATGCCCTTATTAATGCTCTACAACCATTTCTAAATTCGATTTAGAGAATGGTGTATCTCTTCTACCCTATTGTTCAATTGTGAAAGGTCGTCTGGCCGATATGAGAGACGGCTCTATTCTTCGGTGCAGATTTTGTCATCTGAACCCAAGGACACAAAAAACCGCGCAGGCGGTCTTCACCGTAACCAAAGTGTTTACGATAAGATCGCTCTGTCATCGTGAAACTTGTGTTACGTTTGTCATAGATGTGGTCTCCGTGAGCTCTCCCTCTCTTCAATCCCTCTGGATTCAGCCTCGGTTCAGGGGACAAAAGAGGAAGAACGTGTTTCAAATTACTGGCAAGAGTTTAAAGGAACCCAGAAAGACTGTCAAGAGAACTATCCCCGGCTCTTCCACAGCCATAAAAAGACATAAAAATGGTAGGATTTAAGCCTATGTTTACGATCAATATCGTCCAGGTAGGCAAGATGAAAAAAGGCCCACTTGCTGAGCTCGCTCATGAGCTTCACAAACGCCTGCCGCCCTATGCCAGAGTTCAGCTCAGAACCGTTAAGGAACTCACGGGCGCAGAATCATGGTGGGGTAATGACTCGTTAAAGATTCTCTTAAGCGAAAAAGGAAAGACGACGGATTCGATCGCGTTTGCTCAGGCTCTCACCACATGGAGTGATCACGGACAACGTGCTGTGACATTTGTGGTGGCAGGTCCACACGGATTCTCACCAGCCGTTCTCAAACACGCCGACCATTTGCTCTCTTTGTCACAAATGACCTTCACCCACGAAATGGCGTACGTCATTTTACTCGAACAACTCTACCGCGCCGGAACGATCCTCGCGGGCAAGACGTATCACTACTAAATTAAATCTACTTTAACGTCTGAATCCCGATATAGTCGTCGGTCAAACTTTGACCTGGGGCAAATTCAAATGGACGTCCAGCAATTTCTTCGATGGTTTCCAAAAGCACCGGATAGCGCTCGGCCATGTAGTGATCGTCGCCGTTGGTTTCAACGAGGCGTGCTTTCAGTTGTGCGGCCAAACGCTCGCCATGTTCAAACGGCACGAGCGCGTCGTCTTTTGAATGGATGACCACAAACTCGCGCGCCTTCCACATGAGGACCTCCGCATCAAGGTCTGCCAAAAACAATCTCTGCAATTCTGGACGAGACACATTCCAAGGGGCTGCCACGAGAATCACGGCTCGCGGTGTCTCGGTCATCTCAACCGCTTCCAGATACTGAGGGATGATAAACGCCCCAAGCGAATGGCCAAGCAAAATATCATCGGACTTGATAAAGCCCACTTGGCTTTTCATCGCCTCGATGATAACCGGCAAATTCAATTCTTCTTTTGTGGAAAGTGGAAGCGCAGGCACCACAACCTCAAATCCCTTGTCGCGCAGAGCGCCAGCAAGCCAAGGGTGAAAGTTCATCTGTGGGTTGGCATTAAAGCCATGGACAAGGATGACGCGCATAATGGTGAGAGCGTACCCAAAAATGATTTGCTTGTCGAGATTGTCGTTGTCATCGCAAAGTAAATACACTAAACTCGTCTGTATGCCGGGGTGGCGAAACTGGTAGACGCGCCAGCCTTAGGAGCTGGTATCGCAAGATATGGAGGTTCGAGTCCTCTCCCCGGCACCACGCTATGGATCAAAAACAGCAACGCATCATCGACCACGTCTCACAAGCGGTTCGTGCACGGATGTCTGGCGATTCGTCACATGACTGGTGGCATGTATTTCGTGTGTCGAACATGGCAAAACAACTCTGTAAACAAGAAGGCGCAGATTCTTTTGTGGTCGAACTTGGTGCCCTCTTGCATGACGTGGCTGACTGGAAATTTCATGACGGCGACGATACGGTTGGTCCACGAGTCGCTCGTGAGATTCTCGTGGAGCACGAAGTCGACTCAACCGTGATCGATCAGGTCTGTGAAATTATTTCGACGATCTCATTCAAAGGCGCTGGCGTTCCGACACCCATGAAAACGCTCGAGGGAAAAATCGTTCAAGATGCAGATCGATTGGATGCGATCGGCGCGATCGGCATCGCTCGAACATTTGCTTACGGAGGAAATAAAAATCGCGAGATGTACAATCCAGAGCGTGAACCAACGCTCCATCAAAACAAAGAGGACTACTTCCGCAACGATGGCGCGACGATCAATCACTTCTACGAAAAGCTTCTTCTGCTCAAAGACCGAATGAACACCAACACGGCCAAACAGATCGCACAGAACCGACATCAGTTTATGGAACTGTATCTGAAAGAATTTTTTCGTGAGTGGGAAGGAAGGGGATAACTATGTACTCCCCCGTCACCCACATCCCCTACACCATCTGCTTCTGCAAAGCCGGCGATAAAATTTTGATGCTCCATCGCCATCGTCCTCCCAACCAAGGACTCTGGAATGGAGTTGGCGGAAAAATCAAAGATGACGAGTCCATCGAGGAAAGTCTGCACCGAGAGGTATTCGAGGAAACAGGACTCGACATCCAAGATGCACTCGAGATTCGATTGGCTGGTGTTGTGAGCTGGACCGGCGCTCGAGATCCAAACAACGAAAACCGTGGGATGTACGCATACGTCGTCGAGTTTCCTGAGTCAGTCATCAACAATTCTCAGGAAACAGATGAAGGGACACTCCAGTGGAAGCCGATCACCTGGATCCTGAGTCACACCAACACCGAGGTCACCGAAAATATTCCCTACTTTCTTCCACGCATGCTCTGTCATCTCCCTCCTGCCGAGTATCGATGTGTATACGACAACGGCGTGCTCAAAGAATTTCTGATTCGTCCATGGAAAAACCAGTCGATTCAAAAATAATCCACACCCACGCTCTTGACGGCCTGCCAGATCCATGATGTCATGAAGGTACAAGTGAATCCCTCCCCAATCGCTCGCTCACCATTTTTTGTGTAAGCGGCGTTGGGGAGTTTTTGTTTGTCGCGCGTTCTGTGCACAGCTCATTAACAATCTAAACCGACCTATGATGCTATTTAATCGAGCCTGGCTTGTTGTTGTCATGCTTCTGTCGATCGTGGCCCTCCCGATCCGCGCAGGAGCAACTTCACCCACGGTGATCTTTTCTGAGATCGCCTGGGCTGGTTCGTCGATCTCAAGTTCTGACGAATGGATCGAGCTCACAAATCTTACTTCTGAAACAATCGATGTCTCAGGATGGACGATCACGGGGGCAGGATCCAGTGGAAAAAAACTGACGCTCCCAACAAGCAGCTCCATGGCCCCTTACTCAACCTTTCTCATCACCAATTATGAACATGGAAACAAAAACACGGTCCTTGCCTCTGCACCCAACTACACAACGTCCACCGTGTCCCTGCCAAATGACGGATTCGCACTTACTCTCTTTGATGCTCTCGGTACAACCATCGATACCGCAGGAGGAAGTGGAGCTCCTTTCGCTGGAGGATCTGGCGCTACTGCAACGTCTGCTGATGGACGATACCGATCCATGGTCCGAATCGATGGACTGATGGCTGGATCAGAAAAAACAGCTTGGACAGATGCAACAAGTTCATCTGGATTTCTCGAAGGTGTTACAGATTTGGGAACACCTGGAGTTGTTGAACCGGTCGAACAAGTTGTGATCGTTGAGAACGTGGAGACCGCGGAAGTCGCAGAGGCTGAAGTGACAGAAACACCGGTCCAAGAAGAAGTGGTCGTTGTGGTCGTGCCAATCGCAGTGGAAGAAGTATCCGTTGCACAAACCGTAGAAGAGACAGTCGAGGTCATCGTTGATGAAATTCAATCAGCCCCCTCTGTCCTATCCGACCCAGAAGTCCTAGCTCAAGATCCAATCATTGAGGAAACCATTCAAGCAGATGTGGTCGAGGAAACAACGGAGAATGAGGTGGACAAGGTGGATGAGGTGGAAGAAGTGGAAGAGGAAGTAAAAATTGAAACAGTGTTAACCGAACCACTCGTGTCCTACACACCCGGGGTGATTCTGATCAACGAGTTCGTTGTGGATCCATTGGACACTCAAACCGAATGGATCGAATTGGTGAACCGTTCAGGTGAAACAATCACACCCACCAACTGGACCATCGAGGACGCAGCAGGAAAAACAACGGACCTCTCGAATCTAATTCTTGCCCCGGGATCGTTTGCGATCGTCGATGCTCCAAAAGGAAAACTCAACAACGACCGTGACACGATCACTCTGCGCGACGCCACACATCTCATCATCGACTCAGTGAGCTACGGCGGCTCACTGCCCTCACCTCAAGACGGGATGGCACTCGCACGAAATAGTTCAGATGAGTTTGTACTCACGGAAACCACAACACCTGGAACGGTGAACGTAATTTTTGTGGAACAAGCCGTAGAGGCTATCAAAGCCGCCGAAACGAAAGAAGAATCGGTTGAGAAAGATGCATCGGTATCATCTGACCAAGATGCAGCGAATGAAGTACAGACCTACACAGGTCCGACAACCCTTGGGTTCTCCTCGCTCTATCCCAATACAACAGGGTCAGATGAAACGGAAGAATATATCGAGCTCACCAACACGGGAACAGAATCCATCGACCTGCTGGGCTGGTCCATCGAAGACAGCACACTCGATCGCTACACAGGCTCAGAGTCACAAATCGTGGAGCCTGGAGCTCACGTGAAAATCGGACGAATAGATTCTGGCATCACTCTCAACAACACGGGTGACACACTTGAGCTCCGTGATCCAAACAACGAGGTTGTGGACACCGTGAGTTATGGTAATGCAGCAAAGGGAGCGGCCTACACACTTGAAGACGATGCATGGTCCTGGTCAGGAACTGTCTCAGTTGCTGAAGCGATCGCTGCCACAATGGCAGTGAGCACTACACGAACCATCTCAAGTGCATCCTCTTCTTCCACATCCTCAAGAACGCAAACCATGACCATCGAGGAATCAAAAAACCTGTCAGACGGTAAGCGTGTACGAGTGGAAGGAATCGTCACAGCCCTGCCTGGAGTGTTTGCTCGCCAGACGCTCTATGTCATGGACGAAACCGGTGGCATTCAAATCTACTTCTACGATGCTGACTTTCCCGAACTCGTGATCGGGCAGAGGATCTCTCTCATAGGAGAAATGAGCACGTCCCACGGCGAGCGACGCATTAAAATACACACGCAAGAGGATGTGGTCACCACAGAACAAACCGCGACGAACACACCGATTCTTCTCTCGATCCCAGAGATAGGCGATGATCAGGTGGGGTTACTCATCACCACAAAAGGCTTGGTGCAATCGCGTGAAAGCGGAAAGCTCCTGATCGAAGATTCTGGATCCGAACTGGTTGTGTCTTTGAAGAGCAACCCTGAGATTGATGCAGCTCGCTTTGAGCGGGGGGATCACATCACCATCACTGGTGTCCTTACCAGCTACGACGGTGAGCATCGTATTCGACCACGTACAGAGGAAGACATCATGATCGACGAGTCCGTCGAAACCCTTGCTCTGTCAACAGATGAGGATGGCAAATCTCTATTTGAAGATGCCCAAGCACGCACAGGTATGATCCTCTTGCTCGTCACGGCTGCATCGCTGGGGTTGCTCGCTTTCCGTCAACGTCGTATTCGACAGCTCACCTTGAGCACACCCTAATATGAGCCCGTACAAAATCAGTGCCTCGCAACTTCAAGGTTCTATTGAACGCCAAGCCTACGCCTACGGCATCTCCCCAGCCGTTTCAACCTTACTCGGGGAATATGTCATCGAACTCATCAAAAACACCTATGTCAGACCCACAGAGAAACAACTGGTTCCAAGCCCTGTTGGACAGAATTAACATGTTCGCAGAACAGTTCGAGCTGGACGAAGTCGAAACAGGAGCATTCCGTGACTTCGTGGTCACAACCGCCCGAGAACAATTCAAAGTCGGAAGCAAATCCGGCGCCGGATGGGCCTTTAAGAAAGCTCGTGAAGGGCAGGCCCAACCCCCTCGTCTTGTTGAACAACCTGTATGAACGGCTAATGAGTAGAGCCCGGTTGAAGGCCTAACCGGGCTTCTTCCTCCCATGGTATAATCACACAAACGAAACAACCTATGGAAAAAGAAATGACCCTCAATCAACTTGCCAACAAAATGGACCAACGCTTTGATGGGTTAGAGAAGCGATTCGAAGGGATTGACCAACAGTTCGTTGGGATAGAGAAACGATTCGAAGGGATCGATCAACGGTTCGATGGGATGGATCAACGGTTCGATGGGATGGAGAAGCGGTTCGGTGAGATGGATCAACGGTTCGATGGGATGGAGAAGCGGTTCGGTGAGATGGATCAACAGTTCGTCGGAATAGAAAAGCGCCTTGGGAACGTGGAAAACAAAGTGGACGGCATTGCCACGGACTTGGAAGATTTAGCGATTATGACAAAGATGGGATTCGATGATCTGGGAGAAAAAGTCGACGCAAACACTAAATCGATCTCTGTTCTCAGTCACCGAGTTGGGAAGCTACAAGACAAGTCCCTGGATCATGACGTGCGAATCAGACGACTTGAAAGAGCCCAACCAGCCTAATAATAAAACACCTCCGACATTTCCTCGGAGGTGTTTATTGTTCTACTTCCAACTAAACAGAATCCCGGCCATCACTAGAAGGGACACAAGATAGTAGACGTTGTCCAACAGCCACAAGTTTTTGGAACGTCCTCCCCAAATCACACTATTTAAACTCACGGTTGCAATGAAACCCAACCACGTCCAAAAAGCTGCCTCAAATGCCATGCTGAGAGTAACCGCGTTGAGCGCGACAAAATGTGCCAGCACGTAGGACATCAGAAGTGACACGCCAAAACCCATGGCATAGATCGCGTGCATGTTGGGATGGCATTTTTCTATGCTTTCTTTGGTCATGCCTGAGAGGGCCATCCACTTTTTTCCAAACAAGGGGCCGTACCAGATGGAACCGATGATCATATTGGCTATGGCCGCCACAAGCACGGCAACCAGGTTGACTTCAATGGACATAGGAAAAGAGAGAGTGAATAATGATTCCATGGTAGCACCGCTTGAAAAGAAAAACATCTACTGGTACACTCATGCTCGAAATTCATTGCGGGTATAGCTCAGTGGTAGAGCGTCTCCTTGCCAAGGAGAAGGTCGCGGGTTCGAACCCCGTTGCCCGCTCCACAATGCACCTTAGACTGTCTAGGGTGTTTTGTTTTAGGCTGCTATACTAAAACGTACATGTCTCGCAAGACCATAACCAACAAACAGATCGTCGATGTCCTGCGCGAAATAGCGCTGTATCTTCGGGCACAGGATGTGGCGTTCAAGCCGCAAGCCTACGAAATCGCCGCAGAGGGAATCGCGGGGTTAGAAACAGAACTCTCTGCCCTCTTTGCCGCGTGTGGAAAAAAATGCATTGATGACATTCCTGGCGTCGGTGAATCGATCGCAGAAAAGATCGAGGAGATTTTGACGACCGGCAGGCTCGCCTATTACCAACAGCTCAAAAAAAAATTTCCCTTTGACATGCTCGCCCTTTCGCAAATCCAGGAAGTCGGTCCGAAGACCGCGATGAAACTGTTCAAAACACTCCACATCAAAACCGTGCGAGATCTGGAACGCGCTGGTGCGACACACAAAATCGAACAGGTCCCTGGCCTCGGACACAAAAGTGAACAGAAGATCATGCGCGGGATTGCTTTCTTAAAAACCGCAGGTGGCCGACGTGTCATCCACGATGTTCTTCCCTATGCACAGCGTCTCGTGCATCGTCTGCAAAAAGTCGAAGGCGTGACACACCTCGATGTAGCTGGATCTCTGCGCCGTCGCAAAGAAACCATCGGGGACATCGATCTTATCGCCACAACCACACAGCCGAGAAAACTTATTCGCACCTTCACGTCTCTCCCTGAAATCACGGAGGTTCTCGAGTCCGGTGAGACAAAAATCGCGGTGCGCTATTCCAATGGGTTGAGTGGTGATCTGCTGATCCTTGAACCAGAGCACTACGGCACCGCTCTCCTGCACTTTACCGGCAGTCGTGAACACAACATTCTCTTGCGCGAGTTGGCCATCAAGAAAAAAATGAAGCTCTCTGAGCATGGTCTGTTCAGAAAACAAACACGTGTCACATGTCGTACAGAGGAAGCCGTGTATCAAGCGCTCGGACTCCAGTTTATTCCTCCCGAGTTGCGCACAGGTCGCGACGAGATCGAACTCGCACAGCGCAAAAAAATCCCTGAACTCATCCGCTTCGGCAGTCTCAAGGGAGATCTCCAAGTCCAAACCAGCTGGACCGATGGTTCTGCTTCTATCGAAGAAATGGCTCGTGCGGCCAAAGCCTGTGGACTCTCCTACATGGGGGTCACTGATCACACAAAGGCGCTTGCCATGACAGGAGGACTGGATGAAAAAGCCCTACGTCGTCAAGGAAAAGAAATCGATCGTCTCAACAAAAGACAACGGGGCTTCCGCATTTTGAAATCGACTGAGTGTGATATTTTGAGAGATGGAACATTGGATCTTCATGATGATGCTCTGAGCACTCTTGATCTGGTCTGTGTCTCCGTCCACTCCCACTTTACGCTACCCAAACGCGAGATGACTGAGCGCATTATCCGCGCTCTCAAGCATCCCCTCGTGAATATCTTTTTCCATCCCACCGGCCGAGTCGTTGGCAGACGTGAACCCTACCAAGTCGACATGGATCGCGTAATCCGCGCCGCCAAGCAGTTCAACGTCGCGCTGGAAATCAACGGATCAGAACGTCTTGACCTCCATGAACACTACATCCGTGCGTGTCTCAACATCGGGACAAAGCTCGTTGTCAATTCAGACGCGCACAACCCTTCACACTTCGCAGAACATCTTGACCACGGCGTGGCTCAAGCCCGTAAGGGTTGGGCAACCCAGGCCGATATCTTAAACACAAAACCGCTCAAGCAATTCTTGGCGGCTCTGAGGAAGAAATAAATCACATGGCGGCACCTGCAATGCGATCTGTCACACGTGTGAAGCTTTCAAACCCTGGAAGTTGCGCCACACGATTATTCACGTATGTCTTGATCATGTCCACTCCGTCTTTTCCACTGAACAGAGTGCGGATGACCACATTCGATTCCGCCTCGGTCTTCACCCCTTCCCCAACGGGCCTCCAAAATTTTTCAACAAGATAGCGAGCGAGCTGCTGGCGCAGTGGATGCTCCTTCAAATGAATGCGCGCCACACTCCAGTAAAACAGTGAGTGCTTCGCTTCCTCACGCGCAATGGCTTTCAAAAGATATTCAAGAACCGGATGACCTGAGAGTTCCCAGAGTCGACGATAGCCTGTCAGAGTGGAGTATTCGTGAATCGCTCCCCAGGTCATGTGCACGCTCGTAAAGTTTTTACCAAATGGGAGCGTCATCCATTCTTGGATTTTGCTGCGCAAACGATAGGAAACCGTAAGACGATCAAATCCTTTTTTCTTCCAGTCTGCTTCCTGCGGACAACCAGCCTCTTCTAAAAACCGACTGAGGATCGCTCCGTGCATGGGCTCTTCTTCCACCCACTGCTCCATGAACTGACGAATGATCGGATCTTTCCCTGTTGCGCTTTTCATGAGCTCGGCAAAATACCGCTCGGTCATCGTCTCGATGTCGCGCATGTACAACAGGACCGGAAAAAACTTCTCATCAATGGGATGACGCTTCACCTCATTCCACGGCACCGAATCTAAAAAAGCCTTGGTGATCACCCGCTCACCACTCTGGTACCATGTGAGTGCTTCCTCTGCTGTCTCAAATAACATAGTTGTCCCATCTTAACGTGATTGCATGCTCCGTCAAGCTCAGAGTCCCTTTGAAGAAATAGAACGACACTTGCGTGGTCGAGTCGAGCCTGATCCGATCTACAAAGCGTTTCGTGAAAAGACGTCGAAGCTGAACGTTTTAGGATTGCGTTTGCCAATCATCCAGGAAATAGAGCAGACCGGTTTCTCTTTTTACAAAAACCCTCAGAATGAAATCCTGAACGTCTGGGATCACGTCTGGAACACAGCAACGACCCATGAAGTGATGTATCTGCCACTCTTTTACTATCGTCGACACCGGACAGAACTTGATCCTCCTCACTGGCGCGTAATGAAGCAGTGGATCAACCGTGTGGAAAACTGGGAGCATGCGGATGCTCTGTGCCAACTCTATTCGATTTTTTTCGAGCGATATCCAAAGTTGGTCTTGCCAACACTCAAAACATGGAATCACTCCAAGAATCCTTGGAAGCGCCGCGCGTCAGTCGTCTCGACGATCTATTATGCCTCGCCTCGGCGCAAGGCCCCACCCATGAAGAGCGTTTTCTCACTCATCAAGCCGCTCGTCCTGGACACAAACGTCTACGTCCAAAAAGCCGTGGGTTGGCAGCTACGTGAAGCCTACAAGCTATGGCCACAAGAGACGCTCACCTTCCTCAAGAAACATCTTCTGGCTCTGAGTGCGATCAGCTTTTCCTACGCAACAGAAAAACTCACAACACACGAAAAAACGCCACTAAAACAGCGACGCCAGATCGAACGCAAAAAATAAAAACTTTTTTTGCGATCGCAAAAAATTCCAAACGTTTTTTCGATCGTCAAAAATAAGACCCCGGACGTGTTCCGGGGATGATGTCTCATGGCCAGGTGATCGTGGGAGTCTCGGAGCCCGATCGAATGCGGGAGGCCACGTGACTGAACACCCGCAAGCTGGAGCAGAAGTCGATCGCGAGCCTGTGGCGTACCACACCTTCCTTGAGGGTCTCGATGGAGACGACAGCCTTGACGACCTCGTCTGTGTTCTCGACATGTATCTCGTACTCACCATTCTGGATCCCGGCGACGGACTCGAAGTAGACGACACCGGACACGACTTTGACAGGGTACGTGCCAACATCGAGAAGGTAGTCAGGTGGCATGAACCCACCTGGATCATAGGCGATCTTCCGTCCATTGCCCTCCTGGACATAGAACACTTGAGCCTGTTTGTCCCAAAAGATGAAGCCGCAGGCCTCAGGCAGACCGATCCTCTTTGCGTTCTTCCTCATCCAGTCGTTCTTTCCCGTCCAGGAGTCGAAACCCTCCTCCAACCTCCGACGGTCTTCGTCGGTAAGCCTGAACGGCGACATGTCGAGGTAGAACCGAATCAACGCTTCCATGACTTGCTCCTGTCATGTGGAGAATTCCTGCCATGATGGTCAGGGCCACTCTGACACAGAGAACCTACTTGAATAACGAAAATAAGACAAGACTCTAACTTCACGCCCACAAAAAACTCTGCTAACCTTCCGCACATGGGCGAGTGGCGGAATGGTATACGCAGGGGACTTAAAATCCCCAGAGGGCAACCTCATGAGGGTTCGACTCCCTCCTCGCCTACCAAGATATGATCGAACGAGAAGAGAGGGAGATACCGGAAACGGTCGTGAACACACAAGCTCCCACGGAAGAGCGGGAATTTGAGGTTGGACTGCGGCCCCAGACCCTGCAGGATTTTGTGGGCCAGGAAGACATCAAAGAAAATTTGTCGATTTTTATCGAAGCAGCAAAAAAACGTGGAGAGGCACCTGAACACGTCATGCTCTATGGCAACCCGGGGCTAGGCAAAACCACACTCGCCCACATCATTGCCAACGAGATGGGGTCCCAGATTCGTATCACGTCGGGGCCTGCCCTTGAACGCGTCGGCGACCTGGCCGCGATTCTCTCCAACATGGGACGTGGCGATGTGTTGTTCATTGACGAGATCCACCGCATGAACAAAACGATTGAAGAAGTCCTCTACCCTGCCATGGAAGACTTCGCACTCGATATCATTGTTGGCAAAGGCCCAACCGCGCGCACCCTGCGCCTCAACCTGGAACGCTTTACCATCATCGGCGCGACAACAAGACTCTCGCTTCTGTCTTCGCCACTACGCGATCGTTTTGGCGTAACGCATCACTTAAACTTCTACGAGGAAGCGGATATTAGTCGCATCATTTCCCGCAGCGCAAAACTCTTAAACGTCGAGCTCGATGGGGATGCCATGGACCTCCTTTCCAGGAGATCTCGCCGCACGCCCCGCATTGCCAACCGTCTGCTGCGACGCGTACGTGATTTTGCCGATGTGCGAGCACAAGGTCGCATCTCGCCTCAAGTCTGCGAAGATGCGATGAAGATGCTACACGTCGACCATCTGGGACTCGACCAAACCGACCGACGTATTTTGCAAACCATCATCGAAAAATTTAACGGTGGTCCCGTGGGTCTTTCCACCATCGCCGCCGCCACCCAAGAAGAAATGGAAACGATTGAAGACGTCCACGAACCCTTTCTCATCCAAATTGGATTTTTGACTCGCACTCCTCGTGGACGCATGGTCACCGAACACGCTTACACGCATTTGAAGCTTGAGGAGTAGCAAGTATACTTGCTACTTGATACTTGCTACTTGCTCCTTTTATCTGTGATACAATTTGGACAGTATGTTCGATCTTCCAAATTTCAGCATTCCCATCTACGTGTTTCTTTTTGTGTTCGCCGCCTACATGCTTTTTTATGTTCTCTACGCCCTGTTCAATATTTATCACCTCATTCGCTACGGCGTGTACGGCCTTGGTCTCTACCTCATCGTAACCATCTTCACCGGTGGCACCATTATTTTAGTCGCTGGATCCGTCTTCCTACTTATGGACTATGATTGGCTCCATCCCATCACCTTCGGCGACGCGGTTGATTACTACAACGAAGATCTTTTTCCAAACTTATGATGCGCCTTGATCGTCTCCCCAATCAACGACCTGATGAACGCGTCGTCTTATTCCTGAGGCGACACTGGTTTGCGATTCTCTCAATCGCCACGGCTTTTACTCTACTCACAAGCGTGCCGCTGCTGCTTGGATGGTTTTTTTGGGATACGGTGCAGGGGTGGACAGAGCAGGAAGTGCTGGGGCCAATCATCGTGATCATCGGCAGCATCTATTTTCTCTCTGTCTGGCTCTTTGCCTTTCTGGAATTCACGGATTATTACCTGGACACGTGGATCATCACCAGCGAACGGATCATCAACATCGAACAACAAGGGCTGTTCAACCGCACAGCATCAGAATTAGACCTCGCATCTGTCCAAGACACCACAGCTGAAATCCGCGGCATCTGGCAGACCTTGTTTACCTACGGCAATGTCTTTGTTCAAACCGGTGGAGAAAAAGCACGATTCCATTTCAAAAATATTGACAACCCGGAACACGTAAAGGAGCTGATCAACGCCTTGGTCGAGGAGGATAAACAACGACTCAGCATGCTGGGCGCTGGCGGGAAAGGCAAAATGAAAACGATGATCAAATAAGAGGCAGGGGCCTCTTATTTAGTTTTGCTTCTGCCAGGCGTACGACTCCCAGGCCCAGTCCGCAAGACGCTCAGCGTTCACAAAAGAGTCACTGCGCGAGTCAGCGCCAAATAAGACAATCAAAAGCTCTCGATCTGTGTCTGCGCCATCCGGACGCAACGCTACAACCAAATTCCATCCAGACTCTATCAGGTATCCTGTCTTGCCACCGGTCACATAGACATCATCATACTCGGGTTTGTAAATCATCCAATTCGTGGTGGTCATTTTTTTGGTAGTGCCTTGAGTGATATCCGTGATGTATTTGATATACGTCGAAGTGAAGCGAGCAACCTCCTGACGAGCAAGAATGTCCGAGGCGAGGCGAGCCATCTCCCGTGCGGTGGAGACGTTGCCAAGCTCAATCCCGGTTGGGTCGACAAAACGTGTGTGGGTGAGGTTGAGGGCAGCTGCACGAATGTTCATCTCGCTCACAAAATCCTTCTTGGATAAACCGGTCGCACGAGACAGCGCGTTGGCGGCATTATTCGCAGATCCGACAAGCGCCGCATAGAACAAATCCTGAATCGTAAACTGATCCCCATCGTACACCGAAAGCTTTGCTCCACCGACATCATCCTGTGATTGAATATCCGCGACCGTACTCATGGAAACTCCCTCGTCGAGGACCACATCTGCTGTCACCAATTTCGTGAGGCTCGCGATCGGCCAAACCCGATTCTCATTTTTGACCGTCAGAATTTTTCCTGTGGATCGATCCATCACCACATACGACTGTGCTTGAATTTCTGATTCAATTTCTGTTGCGTCCACACGCACAGGAATGCCATCATCTTGCTCCGGTCCATACGCAGCCAGTGTCTCATCCTCCTGCCAGCCGTACTGCACCGCCCAATCTTCCAAGTCCAAAAGAAACCCAGCCGCTGTGCCTGGTATGGCCAGACCTGTTTTACGATCAAACGCGGCTTGGAGATCTGGACGGTGTTCGTACACGTTCATGAGTGCGTCTGTCTGAGCCAAAAGCGCCGTCGGAAAAACGACGGCGATCAGAAGTCCGATAAAACTGAAAGGTCGAATTATTCCCATCGTTGATTCAGTTGAATCCCTGTATAAAAGTAAGGCAAAATTTCCTCCCATGTGCTTCCCTCGTTGGCCATGCACAAAGCCTCTGTGGCACTCATGCCAACCCCATGGCCCCACAGCGTGTATCCACGTTTTTTATCGCACGGCGCATCAACCCCTTTGAGCCATGCCACGTCTCCACCCCAAACTTCGCTCCAACTTCTGGTACGCCCATCCGAACGAGAAAAGTACGGCGTGAGCGCGGTGCGGCCGTCGTAATTCACCGTCACACCACGCGTGTCATCGACGGCTTGTTTGATGAGTGGATTATTTTTTTCATACTCATACCCGAAGTACACTTGGTCATCGGCGTAGGAATTCATGGTGAAATACTCATCCGCATGTTTGGTTCCACGCTCCCAGTGATACAACGCATACGTCCTGGCAACGGTGATGAGCGCCTTTTTAAATTCCTCATGGCTGGCGTTGGATGTTTCGCCCAGTCCATACAAATACTCTTCGATCGGAAGTTCGTTGATGAGCCAGGTGCGATCATGGGCGCTGTTATAGCGCAGCTCAAGCACATCGCGAAACTGGTTGAGGGCATAGGCCGCACCACGCGTTTCTCGTCGATCAAAGTTTTCAACCGTACACACGGCGTCTTCATCGTTTGGCACAAAACGGAGATACTTGTAAGTCTGCTCAATCGCTTTTCCGCGATTGAAATAGTAGCGCTGATTTTTGTAAAACGCGCGGACCATGTCCCCCGCATCTATCTGACCGAGCAAACCTCCCTCTGAGTCCAGAAGCTTCCAATCTGAATCACACGAAACTTCCACTTGCCAATCTGTTTCCTCATCCACGATCAGCACGCCGATTCTCATCGTGGGCTCGTCAATCATTCTGTCTGCCTGAACATCGTCCTCATCCACAGAGAGCGGCTCGTCTTTGATCTCGTCTGATCCTTCGGTCACGGTCACGGGAATGTCGATTTCAAAATCTGGAATGACTTCATCATCGACCGCGATCTTGTAGCTCACCGTATGCGTACCATTGGTTGAAGGAGCGGTGAAAGTAAAAGTGAAAAAATCCAGACCACCTGGCTTCACAGATCCTGAATCATTCACGACCAGCTGAGTAGAAGACACCCACGTGGCGTGCGCTGTTTCGTCCTCATCTGAGGAAGCAATCGCAAAATCGCTCGTGACAATTTCACGCTTTTGCCAAGTCGCTGTACCGGTATTTTTCACCCCGACTTTATAGGACACGGAAGCTCCGGCTTTTGCCGATACGGATTTTGCTGAACGCAAAAGGACAGTCGCAGACAAGCCGTTTGATTCAGGTGATGCCTGTCCGTCTGCGAGCGATGGATCATCTTGTTGCTGAGCAACGACATCCTCCTCACCATCCTCTACCTTGATGGTCAACGTAAACTCCCCCCCAGGAATCCAAGCCGTATCCTCAGCAGCCAACTGGAACGTTTCTTCATAGGTGCCTTCTGATTTTGGTGCCTTGAGCGTCAAGTAAATACTCCCAACACCTCCAACAGACACAGACGATTCTTTCAAAAGGGCCGCTTGCGTGTAATCCACCCAATCATCGGCGCGAAAATCGCTCACGCGATATTTTGGATCGTAGGTGTAAATAGAAACGTAGGAGGAGCCAGAATTCGTCCATGTTTTTGTTCCGATGTTTTTGAAGGTCATGAGGACTTGGGTTTGCTCGCCCGGTTCCATGGTGAATCCGGACTTGGGCATAGACACTTGCAGGGCTTCAAATCCGTTCTTCGCCGCTGCCTCGGCCTGGCTGGGTAACAAAAAAAGTCCTCCCAAGATGAAGAACAGTGAAATCAAAACCAACGAAATGTTCGAGGTTCTCACGTCAGATGCAGCAAAATCTTTCGCGAGCCGTGGAATCATAGGTACGGTCATAGGATAGCATTTTTTTCACCTCTCGTCAAAACGATTGTGCTACACTTGACGCAGTTATGACCACGGGAACATCTCTCGCACGCAACTTTTCGATCCAACTGAGTGGAAAAATCCTCTCGGTCTTGATTGGACTTCTCTCCGTGGCCATCATCACGCGAGCGCTTGGCACCTCTGCCTTCGGTGAGTTCACCACGTCCACGACCTACTTACAGATGTTTGGAAGTGTGGTGGATTTTGGCCTCACCCTCACGCTTATCGTGATGATTTCGGAAACCGGAGCTGACGAACCACGCATCGTAGGAAATTTTTTTGGCCTCCGTCTGTTGTCGGGATTCATCCTGTTTACGCTGGCGCCACTCACCGTGCTGTTCTTTCCCTGGTCCGCGGCCATCAAACAAGCTGTGTTCATTGGAGCGTTTGCCTACTTTCTCATGGGCGGTGCCACCATGCTCGTGGGAGTCTTCCAACGTCATGAAAGCATGTGGCGCGCGGCGATCGCCGAGCTCGTGAACCGTGGTGTGCTCGTCCTCTTTGTCGGATTGTTTGCTCTCACTTCCCCGAGCGTTGCTGTCATGATGGTCGCCAGTGTAATCGCCAACTTTATTTGGCTGATGTTGATGGTCCGCTTCGCCCATCCCTTTGTTCATGTACAGCCGCTCTTTGAGTGGAACGAGTGGAAAAAAATCATCTCGCGCTCCTGGCCCATTGCTGTGTCCATTATCTTTAACCTACTCTACTTAAAAGGTGACATTTTATTTCTTGCCTATTTCCGCAGTCAGACAGACGTTGGACTCTACGGGATGAGCTACCGCATCATCGATGTGCTCACGGTTCTCCCCGTGATGTTCATGGGTCTCGTCCTTCCAAGTCTGGTTGCTGCCTGGAGCGCGGGGCGCAAAGAGGAATTTCGTTTGCGTGTGGCCAGAACCTTTGACGTGTTTGTGATGGCGATTGTCCCACTTATCATCGGCGCACAACTGGTTGCGACCAAACTGATTGTCTTGATCGCGGGAGACCGTTTTGCGCAGGCTGGTCCTGTGCTTGCTGTGCTTATCCTGGCTCTCATTGGCATTTACGGCGGAGCCTTGTACGGACATCTGGTGGTTGCCATCCATCGACAAAAACAGATGACCTGGGGCTACGTGTCTGTGGCGATCCTCTCGATCATCGGCTACCTCTTTTTCATTCCTCCCTATGGAATCTGGGGGGCTGTTGCTGTGACGCTATTCTCAGAAGCCTGTATCGCGCTTATCACCTTTCTGGTTGTCTATCGCGTCACAGGATCCCTTCCGCATCTTACGGTCACGCTAAAATCTCTCATCGCTGGGACGGTGATGTTTCTTGTGCTCAAACATATTCCTGAAACACATGTAGTAATCGATCTGCTCGTTGGGGCATCCGTCTATGGTGCTGTCCTGCTCGCTCTGAAAGCCGTCACGATCACTGAGCTCAAATCACTGTTGCCTACACGATAGTATGTTCGTCGTCTATCTCATCTTTACCGCAGCTTTTGCTCTGATCGCTTGGCGAGACCTTCAGCTCGGTCTGCTGCTCATGATCACCCTGCTGCCAAGCTATCTTCTGCGCACAGAAATTTTCGGTCTGCCAACAACTCTGCTGGAAATGCTGCTCGTCGCGTTTGTGACCATATGGTGCATAAGACGTCGCCCACATGTCTTTTCTTTTTTTGCTCTTCCCCGTTCACTTGCCCTCCCAATCTTCCTCCTTGTGCTTGCCTCCTTTATTTCTCTTTTCATTGCTCCTGATCTCGCCTCTGCACTGGGAATCTGGAAAGCCTACTTCCTAGAACCAATGCTTTTATTCTTCATCATCCGATTTGAACACATCGACGCATCTCGTATCTTCAAAGCTCTGGGCATCACCGCTCTCTTTCTCTCCCTTGTCGCCATCCTCCAGTGGCTCACAGGTCAGGGCATCCCAATCCCTTGGGATATTGAAGGCCGCGTGACAAGTGTGTTTGAGTATCCAAATGCCCTCGGGTTATTTTTAGGGCCGATTGTTATCATCGGCGCCCTGTCGTGGAGACAAGATAAAAAATTCTGGATCACGACGATCCTCCTCTCTGCGATTGCCATCGTCCTAGCACAATCTGAGGCCGCAGTCGTGGCTGTGCTTGCGACACTCGTGATCGCTGGACTTTCAAACAAACAAACGCGCAACAAAACGCTCCTTGCCGTGCTTACCGCGATCCTCTTGATCACTCTTTCACCCTGGCGCGGATTCGTGATGGAAAAACTCACGCTCCAAGACTATTCAGGCCAAGTGCGTCTGACTCAATGGAGTGAGACTGTGGAGATGCTGAAAGATCACTGGCTTTTCGGCGCTGGCCTCTCAGGATATCCAACCGTGTTTGAGCCTTATCACCAAGCCACCCATATTGAAATCTTTCAGTACCCGCACAACATCATCCTGAATATCTGGGTAGAATTGGGACTGCTGGGAGTTATTGCATTCATACTTCTTGCGTACCAAGCCATACTCGAATTCTGGCGCAGGCTGAAGCCTGCGGCTACCACCTCTTCCACCTTGGCCACCTTTGCATCCCTATTCGCCCTCCTGGAAATCACCATCCACGGTCTGGTCGACGTCCCGTACTTCAAAAACGACCTCGCGATTCTGACGTGGATTTTGTTGGCCATTATTTTTTCAGACAAGGAAAAAAATAAAAGATCAACTCCCTATGAGACCTGAAACACCGAGCCAGTACCTTGAAAAACACCTAAGCCAAGAAATGGATGAACAATCTGTGACGAATGCCATCAGACGTCTTGAGGTTCCTTTTGGAGAAGCTACATACGAAGGGGAAAGTAAGATCGAAGTAAAAAAGGAACCGTTCATGGTCACATTAGAGTACACAGAGATTCGGCCAGATAATCCTGTGCTCGACAAAACACGAGATACTCACGTCGTGCTCTATCGCGTCGATGAACTCACAATCAACCGCACTGATGTGGGAACGTTAAGTATTTCTGCCTTTGTGCCAGAGGGCTGGCATGTCTACTTCGACCCGAGCGAGACAGAGGAAACAAGTTACGCAGATCTCCATGAAAAAATGATCGTCTTGCGTCGCGATCCACTCCAACCTATCGGTCTTCTTACACTGCTTCACGAAATTGGGCACACCTACGAATCTGAAATGCCAAAAGAATTCACACAGGAGACATTCGAAAACCGAAATACATTTGACCAAACCGATCTCGCCGCAAAGCTCCAGTCAGAACGCGATGCATGGGCCTTTGCGTTTAAAAAAATCAGGCCATTCCTTGATGCATCACCCACAAACGGATTCTCTATTCAACGACAGGATGCGCTCGTGTACGCAAAAAAATATGCCTTGCAGTCCTACGACATCTGGGTTCGGTCTCAACAAAGTGAACGACGCACCATGACGGACTTCGCAAAGGACTACTATGATTTGGATCAACCTGACTGGTGGGATCTTGAAGTTGAAGAAGAAAAAACGTAACTCGTTTTTTTGACGCATCTGACAACGTTGGGGTAACCTTCATGTACTATGTGGAATACAAAACCTACACTTTCCAATGGACAAAATCTACGTGGTCGTACTGTGCGCGCTCGACAACTTGCCGATGGACACTTTGAATTCTTGGAGCCGGTTCAACTTGTTGAATCTGAGTTCGAGGTAACGATCGTAGAAAAACCAGTCCTTGAAAAAAAACGCACTGGTACAAGTGCCCTCCCACCTGCATGGAACATGGGCGTGCTGGATCCGCTCCATCGAGAAGACATCTATGAGGACAACATCTGAACGTGGAATTATTGACACGAATGTACTCGTAGCAGCCTTTGATGCAGCGTCTCCTGAGCATCTCGCGTGCCGTCGCCTCGTGGAAGACGCTGAGGCTGGTCGAGTTCAGGCGTGTCTCGCTCCGATGGTTCTTTTCGAATTCATGGCCGTCGTAACAAACACGAAACGAGTTCGGACAGCTCGCTCCCCGGTCGAAGCAGCCGCCTTAATCGAAAAAATCAGCCACGCCATCCCAATGATCCATCCACCGCATGATATTCATTTTCGAGTTTCCAAATTGTACCGCGATGTTCCTCATTTTAGTGGTAAACAAGTATTTGATCTCGTCCTCGCAATAACAGCCCTCACAAACGGTGTCACGGGTATCTACACATATAACGACAAGGACTTCCTTGCTGTTCCTGGCCTAGAAGTGCTGACTCCGTAGCCACCAAATTCCAGCTCCAACAACGGCTGGTTTTTTGGTAGATCGCCATCCAAATTTTCTCCATCTATGCTCCTCACGCGTCTCCTGCGCAGAAAAAAATCGAATGAGCCACGGACAGAGCACACGCGTTGGGTCCTGTTTCTTGTGATTGCGATTTTAGCGAGCACCGTTATCTTGAAACTAATAGACACAACGATAGCCCCTGCCCGTTCGCTCCTCGCCACGGCTCCTGGTCTTGTCGTGCTCTCAACCCTGGACCAACTCGGCGACACCTCGAGTCTTGCCATCACGCCGCCTACAGAAACAGTTGGTGGAGAGCTCTACGTCATTGGACTCTATAAGGAAATCAACAACGTCTTTCCAACCGGCACGGTCTCACTTGTGTATGTGAAAGATGGTTGGCGGACACTGGAAGTTGATTATCTACCAAATCGCACGCTACAGGACCAACTCGCCATGCTTTCTCTGTATCCCAGAGAGGAAGTCACGCTCAGCGAAACAACCTCTGCAACGATCCTAACACGTGACGACTCACCCAGATGCATCGACTACAATGATGGCCTCCCAAACAAATGTGAGATCACGCATCAGCTGCTCTTTGAAAACGAAGGCCTGCTTATTTCTCTCTCAAGCGACGGGGATCATGTGACGGTAGGTGAGCTGATTGAGATTGCAAAATCTTTCGCTGACCGGTAGTCTCTCTGCAATGGAGAGGTCGCATAGTTGGTCTAGTGCGCGCGACTCGAAATCGCGTAACCCGCAAGGGTTCGAGGGTTCGAATCCCTCCCTCTCCGCCAATCCATTGAAGCCAACTGCTTGGCTTCAATGGATTGGTCACAGACAGAAAGAAGGGATTCGAACGCCGGAGCCATGCCACGCCGACTGTGTCGGGAGGCGTGGCGGCGAGGCGGTGGCCAGGCCGAGGAGGCGGAAGCCGACGAGAGCCGCGGCCGAATCCCTCCCTCTCCGCCAAGGTTTATGGAAGTTCTCTTCATCTCACTCATCACCTTCATCGCGGCTACCGTTGGAACAACTACGGGTTTTGGGACTTCGACCCTGATGATTCCGATACTCGTGATGTTTTTGCCTCCAATTGAAACGATTTTTTTAGTGGCAATCATTCACTGGTTTGGGGACATCTGGAAAATCGTCCTCTTTCGTTCTGGATTCCACCTCCGTTTACTTTTGCTCTTTGGTCTGGTTGGTCTCGCAACGAGTTATGTAGGAGCGTCTCTCACACTGGGAGTGAACGAACCACTTTTTTTGCGCCTGCTTGGTCTGTTTGTTGCAGGCTATGCCCTCTTTTTAGTTTTTCA
The DNA here is from genome assembly GCA_023246355.1 of Candidatus Uhrbacteria bacterium. GTDB lineage: Bacteria > Patescibacteriota > Patescibacteriia > UBA9934 > GWF2-40-263 > JACRJW01. The sequence continues at coordinate 274,233 of JAHFIQ010000001.1, forward strand.
ACCGAAATGGAAAGTCCCAGCTGGGGATCTTACAGCCGTAACTGGTGGAGCCTTATCAGGATTTTTTGCTGGATTGTTCGGTATTGGAGGAGCTATCCGCAGTTTATTTCTGACGATTTTTGACTTACCAAAAGCGATGTATCTCGCCACCGCCGGAGCCATTGGACTTCTCGTTGATTCAACCCGTATCATCACCTACTTCACTGAGGGAGTGACTCTCCCAAACAGGCTCTGGTGGGGACTCTTCCTGTTTATTCCCATTTCGTTTGTCGGCGCGCAAACCGCAAAAAAAATTGTGGACAAAATTCCACAACCCATGTTCCGTGCGGTTGTTGCGTTCTTGCTTTTCGTCATCGGATTAAAACTCCTCTTGTTTCCATCGTGAGTGCAATCTCTGGAATCCTCAATACCTCTGAAGGCGAAAAACCGCTACAATGGTTCCCGTATGAACCATTCAACCATCTACGCAGATGACGACAAGGAACCAGTATCGCTCTTGCTGCGGCTTAGAATGCCCTCTCTGCTGCTTGGACTTGTGCTTGGCATGGGCACCTCGTTTCTCACCTCCCGATTTGAAGAGGTGATCGCTGCAAATGTTCACACCGCGTTTTTCATTCCCTTTGTGGTCTACATCGCCGATGCGATCGGCACACAAACGCAAACCATCTATGCCCGTGACCTGAAGTCAGGCCACGCAAAATTTAAAGCGTACCTCTTGAAAGAATCCGCCCTGGGTCTCATCCTTGGTTTGTTGTTTGGAGCTTCTTCCTTCGCGATCATCACCCTGTGGCTTCACGACAACCTTCTGGCAATGAGTGTTGGCATCTCCGTTGTGTGTGTGATTATGACCGCGCCGCTCATTGCCCTGCTTGTCACACGATTTTTGAATGATCTTCACGAAGACCCGGCCGTTGGGTCAGGTCCCATTGCGACCGTGATCCAAGACGCGATCAGCATTCTGATCTACGGGAGCATCTTGAGTTTCTTCATTTTATGAGCGCACGGCTTTTCGTGTTCGGCCTCATCTTTTTTGTTCTTCTGCTGATCATCGCCGTCTATGCTTCCAAGGAATAGCGCCCTGTGTCTGTTACTGCTCTTGGGACTTGGCTGCACACAGACACCTGCGATCACCATCACAGCTACCACGCTTCCCGAGTATCAAGAACAACTCTCAGCTCTCGTTCAATCGGATGATCCTTCTATTGCTCTTCAAACCCTTGCCGCTCTCATGGAAACAGACAGCTTTGCTCTCAACAACTGTCATGAAATTTTGCACGAGATAGGCGAAGCCGCGCTCAACAAGTATGGTTTTGTTGAAGCCCTAAGCTATCAAGATGATCTGTGCAACTCAGGCTTCGTCCATGGCGTGATCGAAGCGTATTTTAAAGAGGCACAGGACATCACGGTCTCCATGCAAGAAGTTTGTGTAGGACTTCCGGAGCCATCGCTCAGTGCTTGGGAGTGCTATCACGGCACAGGCCATGGATTTATGCTCGCCACAGGAACGGATCTTGATGCATCTCTTGCTCTGTGCGGCGAGCACAAAAATACCTTTGAACAAAAGGCCTGCGTGAACGGCGTGTTCATGGAAGTCTTCACACTCGATGATGTGTCACGTGCGTATTATCTCCCGGCTTCTGCTGATGCTCTTACATTCTGTGGAGGAATAACCAGCGGACGCACGGATTGCTTTACCTATGCAGGAACGTTGTACCTCAAAGAGCATCCAGACGACTTTGAAGGACTGATCGCTTGGTGCTCGGGCGCAACAGATACGGATAGAGCGCACTGCATTGCTGGAGCCGGAAGTGAAATGATGAAACGATCCATGGACAACCCAGAGCGTGTGGAGACTTCCTGTCTAAACGCCGAAGAAAATCTTGTGCCTGAATGTCTCATGGGAGCGGTCACGCAAGCCGTCTTTCACACAGGAAATTCAGCTGAAGTGAAATCAACCGTCTGTCGCGCATGGAGTTCAGAAAACAAAAAAGGTTGCTCTCGTGCCGTCGAGTTGATTGCCGATCGCTATCAAATCGAATAGAATGAAGGTACCTATGAAGATTCGAAAAGCGATTATTCCCGTGGCCGGCATGGGCACGCGGTTTCTCCCTGCCTCCAAGGCCCAACCCAAAGAAATGCTCGCGGTCGTGGACAAGCCCATCATCCAGTACATTGTGGAAGAAGCCGTGGCAAGCGGGATCGAAGAAATCATTTTTGTGACCTCCATTGGCAAGCGCGCCATAGAAGATCACTTTGATCGCAACTTCGAGCTTGAATATCGCTTGGAGCAAAAGAAAAAAATGAAGGAACTCGACCAAGTGAAAGCCGTGGGCAAGCTCGCGAAGTTTGCCTTCGTCCGCCAGTCCAAACCTTTGGGTGATTGTCATGCCGTGCTCTCAGCTCTTCCCTTCATCGATGCCCATGAACCCGTTGCTGTTCTCTTTGGCGATGACATCATCGACGGAAAAATTCCTGCCCTGCGACAACTCATGGACGTGTATGAAAAATACGGCGACCCGGTGGTCTCTCTGCACAAAGTCCCGAAAAAAATGGTACCGAGTTTCGGAGTGGTTGATGGAAAACGCTTGGACAAAAAAACCTGGGAGATCAGTCGGTTTGTTGAAAAGCCAACGCTCGCGCAAGCTCCGTCAGACTTGGTCGTGATCGGCCGATATATTCTCACACCAGAGGTTATGGCGCTCCTCACAAAAACCAAGCCAGGCCCAGACGGAGAAATTCGCCTCGCCGGCGCCTTCGAAGATTTGCTCGCACAAAAGAAGGCTCTCTACGGATGCATCTTTGAAGGCACCTGGTACAACTGTGGAAATAAATTTGGATTTTTGAAAGCGCAAATTGAACTTGGGCTCAAGCACCCAGAAACAGGAAAAGAGCTCAGACGCTATCTTGCAACCGTATGAAAAATTTTTGGAGGTCCGTCATGGTGCTCATGCTCCCCGCTCTCATCTTGAGTGGCTGTGGAGGTTCAAGCGCAGCTCAGACGCTTGCTAGCAAACCTGTCACGATTACGATTTGGCGCGTGTTTGACGACAGCGATACGTTTCAAAGTCTCATGAGCGCCTACCAGGCCATCCACCCAAATATTTCTTTTTCGTACAAAGAGCTTCGTTATGATGAATACGAAGATGAACTGATTCGCGCATTTGCTGAAGGCAAGGGTCCAGATATTTTTTCCCTGCACAATACCTGGATTGGCGAATACGAAAGTTTGATCAAACCCTTGCCAAAATCTCTCTCCATTGCCTACGCTGAAACACGCGGCACGATCAAAAAAGAAACCGTTTACACAATAGAAGAAGAACCAACCATGTCTGAAAGGACCCTCAAGGCAGACTTCGTCGACGTGGTTGCCCAAGATGTCCTAAGGTCCTACAAAGCGAATGCAAAATCTGAATCTGAAGATCGCATATTCGCCTTGCCCCTTTCGATGGACACGCTGGCACTCTACTACAACAAGGATTTGCTGGACGCCGCTGGAATCGCAGAACCCCCTTCCACCTGGACCGAATTTCAAGACGACGTGACGCTGCTTACCAAAATCGGGAGCAACGACCAAATTCTCCAGGCCGGTGCGGCCATGGGAACATCCCAAAACGTTGAACGCGCGTTTGATTTGGTCTCCCTGCTCATGATGCAAAACGGCACAGCCATGACCGACTCGCGTGACCGTCCGACCTTTGCCAATGAAACAGACGCGGGATTTTTGGCTGGCGAGGCTGTACGTTTTTACACAGACTTCGCCAATCCTCTGAAAGCTGTCTACACCTGGAACGCACAGCAACCAAATTCGTTTGATGCGTTTGTGAACGGCAACTCCGCCTTTTTCTTTGGCTACTCCTACCACAACGCTTTCATCAAAACCGCCAACAGCAAACTTGATTTTGGCATTGCACCGATTCCGCAAATTGACGGAGGGAAAACCGTCAACTACGCCAACTACTGGGTGGAGACAGTGGCCAAATCAAGTGACGCTGGAGATTGGGCCTGGGACTTTGTGCAGTTTGCGGCACAGGAAGACAACGTCGACAGCTACTTAGAAGCCGCGAACAAACCCACGGCTCTGCGTGGCCTCCTTTCGACTCAACTCGAAGACGAGGTCCTTTCTGTGTTTGCTGGTCAGGCACTCACAGCGGATTCGTGGTACAAAGGAAGCGACGCACAAGTCGCTGAAGATGCGTTCCTAGATCTCATTGATGCGATTCTTGCTGGCGACGAACAAGAAACAGCTCTCAAAGAAGCTCAGAACAAAGTGAGCCAAACGCTATGATGAATTTTTCTCGTCATTTCAAAATGGGCTTCCTCGCGTTGCTTGGAATGACGCTAGCCTTAATGCCCTTCCCTGTCTTTGCCTACTCCTCAAATATCTGCACGGCTGGCAGCACTTGTGGAGCGAACGAAGTTGGTGTGTTCATGCAAGGCATTTCACTGGCCTGTGGCAACACCGGAGACTGTACGCTCAATGACATCATGCTGGTGTTTGTGAACACCGGAAACTATGTCGTGGGTCTCATCGGTGGGATTGTGCTTCTCATGTACATCATTGGCGGCGTGTATTTCCTCACCTCAGCCGGAAACCCAGAACGCGTCAAAGAAGGAAAAAAATATCTCAGCATCTCCACAATCGGACTGCTCATTGTGATGTTTAGCTACCTTGGAATCTACGCACTAAAAGGCGTTCTTCAGGGAGGAACCTTCTCCGTGAGTGGTGACTATGTCGCCTGCACAGGGACCGACGCAAATGAAGGAGCTGCTTGCGATCTCAACAGCACTTGCGTGGAGGGAATCTGTCTGAGTCAATGCGAACAAAATCACGCTGACAGTTACTCATATAGCTCCTCAACTGGCATCGCAAGTTTTTATACTTGTGTCGATAAAGATCACACCGCAACGTCTCAATCAGAAAGTACGGATGGAACCTGGTACACAGGATCCTGCCAAACCAATCTCTGTCCAGGAGGGACAGGTACACAATGCTGCCTACTAAATAGAGTACAAAGCTCAGAGTAATTTTATGCAACGTTTTCTCATCATCTCCCTCGGTGCACTCTTGGCTTCACTCCCTCGTCTAAGCCACGCAGCCGCGCTCACGAACCCGCTTGGGACAACCGACCTCACGGTGATTATCGCCCGTCTTATCCAAGCCATCCTTGGCATCACTGGCGCGATTGCGCTTCTCATGTTCATCTGGGGTGGATTCCAGTGGCTGATCTCTGCTGGATCTCCTGAGAAAGTAAAAAAAGGGAAAGAGACACTGACTTGGGCTGTAATCGGCTTGGCTGTCATTGTTGGCGCCTACATGTTGGTCTCGGCTGTTGTGTCCGCCCTTGAATCCGGAACCCTTGCCTAAAACCTACTCCCTACAACCTACCCCCTTCCTGTGTGGATATCTTTATTCGTTCAAATCCCCAAAAAGCTTTAGAATAATAGCAACCTAGTTTTTAACTTTTAAGCATTTCCTCTAAAGGAGGTGAAGCCTATGTACAACCTTGTTTCAAAAAAGCACATTGGATATTTCCTCGGTGCTGTTCTGGCTCTTTCGTTTGGTGCCATTGCCCTCATGGGTGTGCATCCTGTAGCAGCTCAAGATTCTGACTCTGCTCTTACAGCTGATGAACTCTTTGGCGGATCAACTGGTGATTCATTCGCTGCTTCCGCTGGTCTTGGTGACGCAAATTTGGTGGACTCCATTGCGTCCATCATTCGTATCGCCTTAGGATTTCTGGGAGTCATCGCCGTGGTGATCATCTTGCTTGGTGGATTCAAGTGGATGACGGCCGGTGGCAACGATGAAAAAGTAAAAGGTGCCAAAAAATTGATCTTCTCAGGTATCATTGGTTTGGTGATTGTCATCGCAGCTTACGCCATCGCGAGCTTTGTCATCGATTCGATCATTTCTGCCACAAGCGACTCTTCTTCTTCCTCAAGTTCAGAATAAATCCTGTCCCCTATCCTCTGGATGGGGGCCTGCCCAGTGTCGCCACTTTGTTGTGACCCTGGGTGAGCCTCTTCTATGACTTTGACCTATAAACGTTCGATCATCTTCGGACTGGCTCTTTCGATGCTCTTCACGAGCTTCAGCCTTGCCCTCGCAGAAGAGGACACAACCGAGAGCGCGACCACAACTATTTCAGCAGGCCTCGATTCTGCGGCCGAGGGCTCTTACTCTGACACAGCCTCACTCACGGAATTCATCGGTAACCTCATTCAAGTTCTGCTCACGGCCACGGGTATTCTCTTCCTGGTTCTCACGGTCTATGCTGGAGTGCTCTACATGACCGCAGCCGGAGATGAGAACAAGATCAAAAAAGCCAAGGGGATGATCGTGAGTGCACTTATTGGTCTCATTATCATCATCGGTGCCTATGCACTTACAAGTTATGTGATCAGCGCGCTTTCCACTGCTTCCACAGCTACTACCGAAGCTTCTACAACCTAAAACCTAATCCCTACCACCTTAATCTATGAAACACCTTTGGACAAAATTCGCTGCCTGGGCCTCCGTGCTTCCCATTCTTCTGCTCCCTGCCGCTGCCATGGCACAACTCTCAAGTGCTTCAGATGAGCTTACTTCCGTTGGAACAGCGATCGGAACAGACGCGACAACGAATGATCTTCCAGCTCTCATTGGAAACTTGATCAGTGTGCTTCTCTCAGTTCTGGGTATCATCTTTGTCGTGCTGGTTGTCTACGCCGGTTTCCTGTACCTCACAGCGGCTGGTGATGATGAGAAGGTCAAAAAGGCAAAGAAACTTCTCTCTCAATCTGTCATTGGGCTCGTCATCATCATCGCTGCTTACGCGATTGCCAGCTATGTGATCGATGCCCTGTCCACAGCAGCAACGGGTTAACAAATCGTCAATCATAAAGCCGATCACACGATCGGTTTTTTGTTTCCAAAGGAAAACCCGCCGTGGCTAGAAGCCAGGCGGGTCGTTGCACGGGTTACCGTGCGGGCCAGTCTCGCCAGAGCGAGTAGGCATTCGCCGAGAGGTTGCCGCCGGGAGAGGAGGCAGAGCCAGGGCGGCAGTGGAGTGGCGCGTTGTCACCATGGCGCGGGGTGCGCCAGACGGTCTGCAGAGGCAGCCCAGGCACCTGGATCACCTTCCCGCTTTCACGCAGGTAGGTGAAGGTGAGAGCGTCGCCGCTTCGCCAGGTGGTGTAGAAACCAGTCTGGCGAGCAGGATCGAGCACCTTGTAGGGCGTGGCGTCGGGTTCACCGTCACCGTCCAGATCCGCGTAGACTTCGACGAAACCCGAGGGAGCACCTGGCGGCGCCCACACAGGAACCGGGATCCCGTGGTTCATCACGATCACCCGAGCCTTGCTGGTTCCGCCGCAGCGTTCGTAGGAGCTTCGATCGCCCAGTGCGGTCACGTGAAGCGTGTCGCCCTCGATCTGCGTGAGGGTCTGGTAGATCGACACGAGACTCGGGCGCTGAACGCTCTGGTAGGGCACGCCGCCGACCACCGCAAAGGTGGTGCGAGCAGGAGCCGTAGAAGGCACAGAGATCGAAGTCGGTTCTTGACGATCGGCCGTCAGCTTGGCGACCGAGTCGCTGAGGCTCGCGACCTGCTCGCGAATCTCGACCTGGCCCTCTTGGATCTGACCGAGTTGATCGCTCAGGTCCTCTTGCGCTGCCTCGAGCGCCTGGAACCGAGGCTCGGCCATGCACGCCGCGATGGCCGCGGCATTGTGGTAGCGGTCCATGCAGGACTTGGCCAGATCCTGCGGCGCATCCGCGAACGCTACCGAGATGATGAGCGCGATCATTTCTGCTCCTGGATGGCATGAAGGGCGAGGGTCACGTCTTCTTCCGCACAGGCGGCCTGCTCGGCCGGGTTTGCGCGTTTTCGATCCTTGGGACAGGGAACGAGGCTGTTGTCATGGGAGACGTTCTGCACCACGGTGGTGCCAAGTCGAGGAAGCGAACCTCCCTGACCGGTCCCCATGTACCAGCCGCTCGTGGTCGAAACCACATCCGCCGGCGCGTAGCCGTACAGACCAGACCCCGTGACGTAGCCATTGCCGGTCGTGAAACCGACGAAGGTATCCGTCATCTGCAGGTTGACTGGTTGCCCCTTGTCCATGGCCGCCTGTGCCAGGTCGAAGGACCGCTGTGCTTCCACGATGTCGACGGCCCCCTTGGCCGTTCCGAAGTAGGTGACGACCGGGGGTTCTTCGCCCACCGGTTGATGGATGGTTGCGCAGCCCACGAGGGCCAGAGGGATGAAGAATCGCATGGTGTTCTCCTTCGAAAAGAACGCTACAAAATACCATAAAAATGGCATTTTGTCAATCAAAAACGCTTGAAACCCAATAAAATCAAATAGAAAAGCGGCTCATCCGAAGATGAACCGCCGTAATCGACTACTTCTTGGGGCAGCCGATTTGCTCTCGCTGGTAGACCGAGATTGGCTGGTCGCAGATGTCCGTATGGCTCTTCTTGGGAGCCGGGGCAGGAGCCGCGACCACAGGCGTGGACGCGGCCGAGGAGGACTGGTAGCTCAGACCCCAGGGGAACCCTGAGCAGAGGAACCCTGCAGCGATCGTGATGACCATGCCCACCATGAGCGGGCCAACGCCGCGAATGCGCAAACGCGCGGGAGTCCCGTCGGGTACCTTTCGATACTCGAACCAGGACACGAGTGCGCTGAGTCCCATCAACCCTGCCAGAACCATCGCGAGCTTGAACCAGCTGGAAATGGTCGACAGACCCTTAACTCCTTGCGCGATGATCGCCACCTCGCTGGGATGAGCCGAGACCCAACCGTAGAGGAAGACGTTCAAGACCAGGTAGATCGCAAACGCGATGCTGAGCACCTTGCCGCTTTGCACGGCCGCGAGCTCTGCCTCGTAGCGATGGTTCGCCTCCACGTAGAGGAAACCGACGGCCACCGTTCCCAGAAGGATCAGCGGAATCGGCAGACGCTGCGCAGGTGGAACTCCTAGCGCGATGGCGATCTGGGTCACCAGGCACATGACCAGCGTGAAGGCCGCGATCCTGCGACCGTAGGACTTCAGCAGATCCTTCTCATCGTGAAAGATGAACTTCATCCACCCAAACAGTGTCTGGATGAACGGAAACGTGCAGGTGACCAGAAACGTGATGACTCCTGCCCACAGCACGTTCAAAGTTGCGGCTTCAGGTGCCGTCACCACGCTTCCACGGAACATCGCCACACCCTGCAAGGGCATGTTGAGTCCCATGAGGTACATCTTGCCCGCGAGGATCAGCAGCGCGATGAGGATGAGAGCTGGCACCCACACCGTGGCGGACAGTCCGAGAATCCCCAGACCAACCCACCAGGGACTGGCACCGCTCAGGGTCGCAGCACGACGGAAACGTCGAAGCCCACGAACGACCTTGGTGTAAAGCGGCTGCTCGCCACCCAACCACTTGTCGATCGCCTGGGTCTCGATCTCCACGAGCACGTCCAAGGAAAACTCTCCCTCGGGCGCTCCCTGACCGATCCGGCTGTGGTAGCCTTCGCCCAAGAGCTCATTGACGAACTTGGGTTCAGGCTTGCCCTTCAAGAGCGATTCCACCAGTCCCTCAGACTCCTCGCTGTCCAACCAGTCGAGGAGTCCTTCCCGCTGGAAGCGAGCATAGGACTTCATGTAGGCACGGATGACTTCCCAGGTATGCGGCGACCACTCACCGGCCTTCACAGGCGTGAAGAGCCGGGTGATGCGATCCAGCACCGAGGTCTCGACTTGGACGCCAGTGGCTTGCACCATCTGGGCCCATTCGGCAACGGTGTAGAGACGAACCGGCGAGGTCTGGATGACCCTGGTGGGCGGACCCTGAGGCTGGTTGCGACCACCACCCCCACGAGTTTCTTCTCGATGTGGGTTACGAACTTCGTAGTCTGTGACGAACCGCTGATAGGCCACATCCAGAACGACCGGGTTTCCCCAGGCCGTCATCCGAATGTTCCCTTGGTCGTCACGCGCCACGGGGAAGAACGGGTGTGCCATCCCATACGCGACATGCTCGATGATGGCCACCATGTCCACCGTCTTGTTGCGTTCAGCTGCAGCCGCACCTGCGGGCGAGACGGTCCGGTCAACGGCCGTGTTGATCTGACGCTCGATCACGTCGGTTGCGGCTTCGCCCATGCCGATCAAGGCCGGAGCAGAAGCATGCAACGCCAGACGCACGGCGCGAACGATCGGCCGCTGATCTCCCGGAAGGAACGTGAGAGCCTTGCGGCTGATGACCTCCGCCGCGATCGTGAAGACCAAGTGCGGAGCGTACTGAAGACCGGGAATGGCGCGAGCCGCTGCAACCAGGGCCGAGTCCGGACCGAACATCTGTCGATACGCACGCTTGGTGAGCGCGTTCTCGTCGTCACCAGCGGCAATGCCGGCGTCGATCGCCTTGCGAAATTCTCCCTCGACATGTCGTTCGGCCATTTCTGCGCCGATCCGATCGATGATGCCAGCCATGGAGTCTCTCCTGTGCGGGATGAACCGCCTTGAGTTGAAAGGTGCGCGCCCTGCCAGACTGCGAGAGGATTCCCGCAAATTCCGACAGAACAAAAGACCTTCAAAAGTTTGGCTTTCGCCGCACTGAAGAAGGTCTGTTTATACGTGAATTTTCTCAAAATGTCAAGGAATCTGTCGTCGAAGGCTAACAAAATCAACCTTTTGTGCGATTCCATCAGTCACGACCTTACGATCTTGATTACGGCCAATCATCACCCCGCCGACCACCCTCCCTTGCCGTTCAAAGATTTGCGTCACGCCACCTGACTCAATAGACCCGACAAGGTGAACGTGATCAGCCGCTGCTTTTTCGACATCTCCGACAAAAATAATTTCTAGTCCAATCGCATTGGTTGCATACGAAGATACGAGTCGAAACTCGGTCTTCTCACCGCTCATTGTTTTTGCCACACAGCGACCTTGACTCATCGCGTTCATCCAGTTGCCTATCTGGATCTGACGCTCAATTATGGGATCAAAAAATTCTGCGATATCACCGGCCGTGTACACGTCAGGAACATTGGTCTCAAGAAACGCATTGGCTTTTACTCCAACTCCTGTTTCAACATGAGCCTCCCGCATCCAAGAAAAATCTGGTTGAATGCCGATGCCAACTCCCAACAGACTCACGGCGTGCTCTCCAGTTGTTGTCACAACCGATGTGAGTTCCTTCTCTCCTTTCAGTTCTGTGACGCTTGTGTTTGCCTGAAGCTCCACCTGATGATTTTTGAGATGATTCTCCATAAGCGCTCCAGCTTCAGGCAGAAGTGATCGAGTCCAGAAGTGGGCTCCGCGATGAAACAGGGTTGTAGGAATTTGGAAGTGAGAAAAAATATTCAGGTACTCACAGGCAATGAAGCCACCCCCAAAAATCCCTGCGTGTGATCCTGGACCCTGCTCAGACAAAAGTTGCACGAGGTGATCTGCGTCATCGAGCGTCCGAAAATAGGACACGCCACGCACGTCCTCATCAACCGCTCTCACCTCACCACCCGTGGCGATCAAGAGTTTGTCGTAGGGAAGCTCACGCCCGTCTGAAAGTCCAACAAACTTATTGCGGGGATCAAGTTGCTTGCAGGTGATTCCTGTAAGCCACTCGATGTTCTGCTCTGTGTACCAAGATTCCTTTTTCAAAAAAACCCGCTCACGAACAATTTTGCCTTTCAGATAGTGTGGAAGCAAGACACGTGAATAGAGTGGATGATGTTCCTCACTGACAAGGGTAATATCCGCGCTCTTGTCACGTTTGCGTAACTCTTCAGCTGCGGTTGTCCCAGCCACTCCTGCGCCGATGATTAAAAATCGCATAGGTCGAATAAGACCAATAGGACCTAGAGTTCCGGAAAGAGTTGAACACCAGCCTCATCAAAAATAAAAATCGCAAGCGTTGGACAGGACTGCGCGGCCAAAATCATATTTTCTTTTTCTTCTTCTGTGACCTCAACAATGCGCTCATAGCTGCGCGGTGTTGGCTCAAGGCCATGATCAAGCACATAGGCTTTGTTTTCTTCGTTCAACTGAAACGTCTCAGGAGCAATCGTCACGCACGACGCGGCACCAATGCAGAGATCTGGATCGACTTTGATGTGGAGTTTGGGCATAAAAAAGGTGGCGAGGCCTCGCCCGTAGGACGGGCACGGCCGAGGGTGGAAAAGGGAGATGAGGTGGCTAGGCACCGAAGTATTTCTCGCGATAAAATCGAATGAGTTCCTCAACAGCTGGAAGACATCCTGGATTGCCAATGCCGACTTTTGTCTTTTGCTGTACGAGTTCCAGTGTGTGTGCCCCATCGAGCACCGCTTCCTCAATATCGTGGTCCGTGACTTTGGCAACGGGATCGATCAGGCGCGCAGCTTCCGCGACAATTTTATCAAACTGTTCTGTCCGACGATAGTAATCATTGATCGCATCGCGAAGGGCTTTATCGCACAGCACAGAGCAATGGAATTTGCGCGCTGGAAGTCCACCCAAACGATCCATGATGTCCATGGGTTTGAGTTTGCGTGCTTGCTCAAGCGTCATCCCGCCATGTTCGGTGACGATCTCACTTGCCATCGAGGTTGACGCAATCGCGCTGCCGCAGCCAAACGTCTTCCAACGAAATTCAACAATGCGCTCGGTCTGAGGATCCACTTTCATCCACACACGCAGTTCATCTCCACAGGCTGGTGAACCAATTTTTCCAATCGCATTGTAATCCGATTCCACAGCATCCTCCATCATAAAATTGCGCGGATGGAAAAAATGATCCTTTACCACGTCCGTATAAAACCAAGATTGCGCGCCATTTTTGGTGATGACATCGCCCTTGGTTCCTGGATCTGGTTGTTGAGCGTGGGTCATACGAAATATTTAGGGTCAACTTTAACTGGACTCAGTGAACGCAGTTTTTCAACGAGTGGCGGAAGCGTTTGAATCACGTAATCAATGTCCTCTTGCGTTGTGCTTCTGCCAAGCGTGAATCGAATCGATCCATGCGCGACTTCGTACGGCAGGCCGAGCGCCAAGATCACATGACTTGGATCAAGGGACGCACTGGTACAAGCTGAACCGGTCGAGGTATAGATCCCAGCTTCATCAAGATACAGGATGAGCGCTTCCCCCTCAATGTCCATGAATGAAATATTGACGTTATTGGCAAGACGCTGTGTTTTGTGTCCGTTGAGTCTCGTTTTTGTAATCTTCTCCTGGATGCCTCTTTCAAGTAATTCTCGTAGCGGCAACAGACGCTCAGTCTCCTTTTCCCGATCGCGCTGTGCGATCTCAAGTGCTTTATTCATGCCGATGATTCCAGCCACGTTCTCCGTTCCAGGACGAATCGCTTTTTCTTGCGCGCCGCCAAAGAGCAGCGGCTGTAATTTGATTCCACGCTTCACATACAGCAGCCCAATTCCTTTTGGTCCGTACATCTTAGAACCGTTGAGTGTGAGCATATCTACATGCAACTTTTCGACATCCAGTGAAAGATACTCAGACGCCTGGCAGGCATCGGTGTGAAACTTGAGCGCTGGGCGTCCGTGAGCCTCACGCCACTTTTGGATCATGTTGCCAATCTCGACAATGGGTTCGATGGTGCCGATCTCATTGTTGGCGTACATGATGGAAACCAAAATCGTATCAGGGCGCAACGCACTCTCCACTTGTTCCACGCTCACAAGCCCTTCTCGATCTGGTTCCAAATACGTCACCTCAAACCCTTCCTTTTTTTCTAAATGCATCATGGCTTCCAAAACCGCATGATGTTCAAGTTTGGTTGTGATGAGATGTTTGCCCTGTTCCTGATTTTTACGAGCGTATCCCAAGAGAGCAAGATTATCTGATTCTGTGCCACCAGAGGTGAACAGAATCTCATCCTCACGAGCATGGAGAATCTCAGCGATGCCCCTGCGTGCGCCGTCGATGTCGTCCTTCGCCTTTTTACCAAGCGAGTGAAAACTTGATGGGTTACCAAAGTCCTCATTCAGATACGGCAACATTACCTCCAAAACTTCGGGAAGCATGGGTGTGGTCGCGGCGTGATCAAGATAGACCTGTCGTTTCATATCACCGCCGGAGCCTAGCAAAAAATGTTCTAAACTTCAATACCAAACGTCTCACTTACCGCATGACCGATGAGATAACCGATGAGTGCCGCTGCCAGAGAAACCGCAACCATTTCGATGCCGCTTTTGATTTTCGATGTGCGTGTGAAGGACGCAGCCCAGACGCCCACCGCAAACAGACACAGAGCTGTCACGATAATGGCTGGAACAACGGCTTGAGAAACAGGCAGGAGAAAATAAAACAGGAGCGGCACGATGCCACCGACCAAATAAAAAACACCCATGACCAAAGCGGCTCGCATCGGATGTGTTGCCTCTTCATGATGATCCAGGCCCTTACGTTCGTGAAACAATCTCTCGGCCTCCCTGGCATGCTTGGTCGAAAGATAACTTCCCGCGGCCATGGACGTTGCTTCAGAAGCGATGAGCACAAGGCCAGAGAGAATCACGATGTACTGACTGTTGGTTCCCACGGCAATTCCCGTGATCGTTCCAAGCGTCGAGACCAGAGAATCCTCAAGCCCAAACACAATCTCACGCATGGAGTCCACGATTTCATGTTGCAGCGTTTTCTTTTCCATAGTGTTATACTCAGCAGCATAACAAAAACCCTATGCAAATCCCAGACGAACTTCCAGCCTTTTCCAAATCCACACTCCTGGTGGTAGCCGATAATGAACATGCCCTGTTCTTCCATCTGCTTGACCGAGAGCTCACCGCATCAGGAAAAATCGAACTCCACTATCCTGAAAAAGGTGGAGAACGTACATCAGGCCTTTCTCCTGGTGGCGCACATTTTGCTGAGCAAAGTGAGAAACTAGAAGACGAAGGTGAACATCGCTTTGCGCATTTGCTTGCAAAAGAACTTCACAATCGTTTGCAGCAACACACCTTTGAAGCCTTCCTACTCGTGGCTCCGCAAGAGAGACTCAATGAGTTTACCGAAAGCCTGCATCCTGACGTGAAAAAATGTCTTGGAAAGACGCTTGGCAAGCAACTGACTAAAGAAAGCCCAATCGACATCTTGAAAAGAATTCACGAGGTGGCCTAGAGCCTACGCAATCGCCGACGGTAATCGGTTCCAGATTTTTTCATAAAAATATCGATCACCTCAATGATCTGATTGGTGTGAAACAATAAATATAAAACTCTCCATCGTCCAACCCTCAACCGAAATCCAGGTTCTGAAATGCCTGCGAGTCGTTTAATGTGTGGATGATGAAGAGGATCTTGTGCGAGCCGCTCTAGCTCCGAGAGAATCTCTACCTGAGTGGACTTGTCCATTTTCTTGAAAAGACGCTGGACATGTGGCTGATAGGTGATTTGATACACAAGATTCACTTAGAATCCAAGTGATTCTTTGAGATCAGAGTGAGACAGGGTTTTCTTTTTTCTCTCTCGATACGCTCTTTTAAACCGAACCACATCCTCGTTCATATCGTCGAAGTATTCACGTAACGCTCGTTGAACGAGATGATCACATGGTACATCCGAACGTCGAACAAAACGATTGAGTTCGTTTGAAAGTTTCGATGGAAGTGAAACGGTGAGTGTCGTCATACAATGAAACAGAATCGTATTGAACACAATAACGATATCATGAAGCCGTGTGCCGGACAAACTGTTGAAGGCCACGGCCTGGATCTGCTCTGACGCAGTCACAGCAGGTCGACTCGATCGAACCGCGGTTCTCACCCGACCATCAGCATACAGAAAACTCGGGCAACACCCGAGTTTTCTGTATGGAGGCCACGGCCGGGATCGAACCGGCTCGTCGAGGTTTTGCAGACCCCTGCGTTCCCATTTCGCCACGTGGCCAAAGACAATTCGTGTCAGAGCGTAACAAAAAGAACACTGAAAAGCAAAAGCCTGGAGATAAATCCAGGCAGAGGGCGCTCGCACAACGTATTATGGACAAATGCTCACTCGTCTTTCGACATCAAACCTCTCGTCCACCGATTGCCAGACAATAGTCACGGCGTCTTGCGACAGCCCGAGTATCGTCCGACTGGAGTCGTGCATGGATTCAACCGATCGTTCATCAATTGCTCCTTCGCACGACGAGTTCTTTTACATGGAATATGATCGTCTGTCAACCGATGTGCCTATTTTAAAACCCTCGATCGCTGTCGAGGGTCCGTGACTTACATCACCTGACGCGGCCAGGTCTCCCAGATGTGCTTGACAATCTTCCCCATCACCCACCACAGAGCCATGTGATCGACCATTGTCTCGATGTTGCGCTCGGTGAGCGGAGGTGTTCGCGAAGCTGCTTTCTCAGTGACCTTTGGAAGTACATGCGCTTTGCGAGCCTTGTAGCGAGCCTTCCACTCTGGGTTTAGCTCGATGAGTTGGCCAGCGCCGAAGTAGAGACTGCCTCGAAGCTGCGGATGACATTGGGATATGGCTCTATAAACACCGGCACGGACCCGAAGAGCCGCAAGTGACTCAAACCGATTGATGTCTCGGATAGTCACGATGATGCCCACCGCGTTGATGAGCGGAAACCCAGGGAGCGAGGCAAACACGGCCTTCCAGACAGAGTGTTGCCGCACTTCATCGCGAAGGCGGTCCTCCAGCTCCTGGATCTCTGCTTTGGTCTTCACGTACCTCTCTTCTTCGTGAGGTTTGACCTCCGCCTCGCCTAGTAGAAGACCTTCGAGAAGGTTTCTTCCCTCGTTTTCGTGATAGAGCTCAGCGAGACGGTGGTTCAGGGCTGTCCTGATTTTGAAGCCTTTGATGAGTCGCTCCATGAGCTTCGCCTCATCGCTGGCACTGGAGTATGCAGAGTCCATGCGGACACCTCCAATGACCCCGGGATTGGGGAGGAAAAATATACATCAAAAATGCAAAAAAGTCAAGCCAACGCAGATCTAAAATAAAAAACGCCCTCACCGATAGGTAAGGACGTTTTTCTTAAAACACTTCCACCGTCGCGTACTGGACACCGAAGGATTTTGCGTCGGAGAGCTCTTGCATCCAGATATCCATCTTGTAGTAGTAACGTTCGTTCATGCGATCTTCGACCGTGAACACGCGGTCGCCGTAAAGCTCTGGAATACGCACACGGGTCCCCAACGGCAAAAAGTTTGCCGCCACAACGTCTTCGACGGCGTGTTCACACAGGTCAAACCCTGAGGCGGTGATACACGGTGTGTCATCGGTCTGCGATGGATCAGAGGTGTAGGCCGTCAGAGGAATAGTAAAGGTGTCGCGAGGATCAGCATCCTGTGCCTCTGGCAAATGACCGTACGATTCCGTCTCGTTCTGCATAGAGTCTACAATCATCGCAACCGTTTCATCATCCAATTTGAATGATCCAAGTTCAATGTCGGCATTCGCCATGGTCGGAAACAGAATATAGACCGCAACCACACCGACAAATGAAACAAGCGAAAGATTGCTTGCCTGGCGACGAATGGGTTTGATTGTTTGTTCAAGACGCACCCACAGGAAATAGCAAAAACTAGTGATGGTGCGCGAATAATAGGCATCCTCATGCCAAGAGTTTTTCAGTTGATTGACCCACGTTGCCAATGTCTTTTTCAGACGTGAGTGTTTGGGATTTGATGTATTTCGCATACCCAGTGATATCCTCCAAGATGACCACTGGGCAGGCGAAATCGAGCACAGACCCCCTCTGACTCCCCCTTGAAAAGGGGGAGAATTTCGCACTAAACAAAAGCACTTCCTGTGTAGGAAGCGCCTGAATGCTACCATAAAAACGCCTTTTTGTCAACCGATCTATCCCCAGCACCTGTCACTCAACCGTGACAGATTTAGCCAAGTTCCGAGGACGATCTGGATCAAGATTTCGAGCCAGTGCCATCTCATAGGCGAGCAATTGCATCGGAATGACCGTGAGCAGAGGTTGTAAACACTCCAGTGTCTGAGGAACCACGATCATATCCTCACACAGATGAGAAACAAGATCCGGATTGGTCGTGACCGCAATAATTTTTCCACCGCGCGCTCTGAGCTCTTCCATGCTTGAACGCGTTTTTTCAAAAACCGAATCTTCGGGACACAGCACCACGCTGGGAAATGACTTGTCGATAAGCGCAATGGGACCATGCTTCATCTCCCCACAGGAATACCCCTCTGCATGGACATAACTCACCTCTTTCATTTTAAGAGCACTCTCATAGGCAATGGGGGCTTGATACTTGCGTCCTAAAAACAAGCAATTGGTCATGTCTTGATACGTGAGGGCGATGTCACGAATCGATGCACGGTTGTGAAGAATCGTCTCAACCTGATCAGGAATTTCATACAGCGCGGCTAACACTTCTCCTGCAGCTCGTTCAGACAAGGTTCCACGAAGCTGGCCCAGGTAGACACTCATGAGCGTCAAAATCGTCAACTGAGACAAGAACGCTTTTGTGGAAGCTACACCAACCTCTGGACCCGCGTGATTGTAGACACCTGCATCTGTCTCACGAGCCACGGAGGATCCAACCACGTTTACCAAACCCAGGGTGAGGGCGTGCTTGCGCTTTGCCTCACGGATGGCCTCCAGCGTGTCGGCGGTCTCACCCGATTGGGAAATTGCCAACACCGCGGTGCGAGTGGAAATGATCGGCTTGCGATAGCGAAACTCGCTTGCGAGCTCGACTTCCACAGGCATCCCCGCAAGCTCTTCAAACAAATATTCCCCAACAAGTCCGGCATAGTATGCGCTTCCACAACCAACGATAATCAGTCGATCAATTTCTTGAAGCCGGTCCTGTACCTCAGAAAGACCACCCAACACCGCACGTGTTCCAATCAGATCAATTCTTCCACGCGTAGAATTTTCAATGACGTGCGGTTGCTCCAAAATTTCTTTCAGCATGAAATGTGCCTGCCCATTTTTCTTGGCGGCCTCCACTTCCCACATGAAACGCTCCACCTGCTTGTTCACAGGAGTTTGATCCAGATTCATGAGCCCCACCCCTTCGACGCTCACCGCGGCCAGCTCTCCGTCATCCAAGAAAATCATGTCTCGCGTATACGGAAGGATCGCCGAAGGATCTGACGCGACATAGTGTTCCTGACTTCCCACACCAATGACAAGCGGAGACCCCATCCGCGCCACAAACAACGTCTGTGGAAGATCTTTCATCATCACAAGAAGTCCGTAGGTTCCACGAACACGTTTCAACGCTCTGTGAATCGCGGTGAGCCCAGAGCCATGTTCACATTCAACTTCGATCAAGTGCGCCAAAACCTCTGAATCCGTCTGTGAGTCAAATGTATGACCCGCGGCTTTCAGCTCTTCGCGCAACTCTTGATAATTTTCAATGATGCCATTGTGCACGATGGCCACAGACCCGTGACAGTCCAAATGAGGATGCGCATTCCCCTCATCGGGAATGCCATGGGTTGCCCAACGCGTGTGGCCAATTCCAGACGTCCCTTGAAGATTGTGTTGAGCCAACTGCTCTTTTAGCTTTCCGATGTTTCCTTGGGCGCGAACGCGGATGAGTCCCTCCTTTGAAACACACACACCCGCAGAATCATATCCGCGGTATTCCATATTTGTCAGACCTTCCATGAGCACAGGAAGCGCCTGTTTTTTTCCAACGTAGCCGATAATTCCACACATAGTGCATCCATCGTAGATGGAAATGAAAAAGGATACGGCATGAACAGATAGCAAAAGTGGACAAGTGAAAGACCTGCCGAAAAATCAAGACAAAATGACTTTGGCCTTTGTCCAAATCTGTTCGACGATTTGATTTTCGGGTATTCTGAGAGCGACTCTATGTCGACACATCAATACAATCGCCAAGGGTGGAGTGGAAGAAGCCGCTCACGCATGGGACGGATGCGATCCTTCACGCGGGGTCTTTCCAAAGGAACACTCATCAAAAACGGAATCCTCCTGGGAATCGTCTGTCTCTTTGCTGGATCTCTTGGCGTCTTAGGGCTTATGGCCTTTGTGTCAAAAGATCTTCCCAATCCCAACAGTCTCACAGAACGATCCATTTCCCAGACAACCAAAATTTACGATCGCACGGGTGAACATGTTCTGTACGAAATCTTTGGCGATGAAAACCGCACACTAAAAAAACTCCAAACCGGATTTTGTGGAGATGACGAAAATCTTGAAACAGATGGCAGCGGCATTCCCCTGTTCGCCGTACAAGCAACCATTGCCGCAGAAGACCGAAATTTTTGTGAACACGGTGGGTTTGACGTGAAAGGGCTCATCCGTGCCGTGTTTCAAAACCTCATCGGCAATCGCGTGGGCGGTTCCACGCTCACCCAGCAGCTGGTCAAAAACGCCATTCTCTCAAATGAAAAAACCATTATCCGTAAAGTGAAGGAACTCATCCTCTCGCTCGCCCTTGAACGTCGGTATTCAAAAGACGAAATTCTCCAAATCTATTTCAATGAAATCCCTTACGGCTCCACCTACTACGGCATGGAGGCGGCTGCCCAAAATTATTTTGGCATCTCGGTAAACGAACTCACCCTTGCCCAAGCTGCCACACTGGCAGCGCTTCCAAAAGCTCCCACGACCTACCTCAATAATCCCGATCGTCTTCAAGCGCGACGGGATTACATTTTGGGCGAGATGCTCGAGCTTGGATTCATTGACCAATCAACGTATGACACAGCCGTGGCCGAGGCCACACCTGTGGATGTTTCGATTACCAATATCGATGCTCCCCACTTTGTTCTGTACGTGAAAGAACTTCTGGAAGAAACATATGGACGCAGCGAAGTCGAGGAAGGTGGGCTCAAGGTCACCACAACCCTCGACTAT
The DNA here is from genome assembly GCA_023246355.1 of Candidatus Uhrbacteria bacterium. Taxonomy (GTDB): domain Bacteria; phylum Patescibacteriota; class Patescibacteriia; order UBA9934; family GWF2-40-263; genus JACRJW01. The sequence continues at coordinate 295,035 of JAHFIQ010000001.1, forward strand.
GACATGCAGATGATCGCAGAAGAAGAGGTAAAAAAAGGAGTGGATGAAAACGTGGAAAAATATGGTCTGACCAACGCCGCTCTGGTGGCGATTGATCCAAAGACCGGACAAATCCTTTCCATGGTCGGATCCAAAGATTATTTTGATGATTCAATCGACGGCCAGGTGAACGTTGCCACTCGACTGCGCCAGCCAGGAAGCAGCTTCAAACCCATTGTCTATACCAAAGCGTTTGAACTTGGCTACACCCCAAACACGGTTCTCTGGGACGTGGAAACAACCTTTCCAACCGTGACCGGTGACTACACACCACACAACTACGACGGAAGCGAACATGGTCCCATTCGTATTTTGAATGCGCTGCAACTCTCACTCAATATTCCTGCGGTCAAAATGGTGTACATGGTGGGCGTGGAAAACGCGCTGGATTTTGCCACCAGCCTTGGCTATACCTCCTTTGGTGACCACTCAGCATTTGGGATGTCTGTGGTGTTGGGTGGCGGCGAGGTGCAACTGTTGGAACACACCGCGGCCTATGGTGTGCTCGCCAACGAAGGCGTGAAAAACGAAACCGTTTCCATTTTGAAAGTGGAAGATGCTGATGGTGAAGTCCTTGAGGAGTGGAAACAAAAAGAAGGGAAACGCGTGATCGACGAAAACATCGCAAGAATGACGAGCTATGTCCTGTCCAACAATGAGGCTCGCACTCCTGTGTTTGGTGCCAATAGTTATCTTCAGTTGGGTGAGAGACCTGTGGCAGCCAAAACTGGAACCACGAACGATTACCGCGATGGATGGTTGATGGGTTACACGCCGTCCTTGGTTGCAGGTGTCTGGGTGGGAAACAACGACAACACTCCCATGAACAAAGCGGGTGGATCGATTGGTGCGGGACCTATCTGGAATGGATTCATGAAACGCGTGATGGAAGGAAGGCCCATCGAAACCTTCGCGTCCCCTGAGATCAAACAAACAGGCAAGGCGGTCTTGGACGGTGAGATTGGCTCTACGACCGTGACGATCGATCGTGCATCAGGGAAACTGGCAACCGAATACACCCCAGATTCTTATCGTGAAGAAAAAACGTTCGCCCAGTACCATTCTCTTTTGCACTACGTGGACCGAGATGATCCACTGGGTCCTGTCCCAGAACATCCTGAAGAAGACGAACAGTACAGCGCCTGGGAAGCAGGCATCCAAACATGGCTTGCAAAAAAAGCTGCGGAGACTGGTGTGAAAATCTCAAGCGAAGATCCACCAACAGAGGAAGACGACCTGCATGTGCCAGGAAATTTTCCGTCTGTAAAAATTACCTCACCTGATAAGAACGATTCCATCGACAGTCGCACACTCACAATGGACATCTCAGCCGATGCTCCGCGTGGTGTGGCGCGAGCTGAGTTCTATATCGATGGCCAATATCTTGGTTCTGACTCTGCCTCACCCTACTCCTTGACCACCACGCTTCCCAGCTCTGTGGGCCGTGGTGTGCATACGGTGAAAGCCATCGCCTACGACGACATTGATAACGCAGGTTCTGACACGGTCACCATCACGGTCAATTCGGAGGGAAGCGACACGAGCTTCGAACTCATTGATCCCAAAAACGGACAAAGCATCGAGGCCTCAAGCGCTCCCTACACGATCGTCGTGTCCATTGATGATCCAGAATCGTACCGATCCGTCAGTGTCTACGTTGAATCACTCGGCTCGGGATCTGAACAACTCATTGGGCAAACCTTGAACCCCAGTTCGCCCTTTCTTACATTCGACTGGACTCTGCCTGAATCTGGCACCTGGGCCTTATCTGCCCGTGCCTTATCTGAGGACAGATCTGAACTTTCTACGGCTGGAACGTTGGTTGAGATTGTAGAAAAAGCAGAAGCGGATTCGACAACAGAATCCGCTCCAGAAGACGAAACCGAAATTTTCGTTCCAGAAACGGATTTGAATTTGTTCTAACCATTGACATCGTGTCAAAAAAGGTGTCCAATCCCTGTAGGTTGTGAGGTCAGCATGTTCCGTTCTTTCTGTGTTGTGCTTCTTTCTTCCCTGCTCACGGCAAGGTGCAACGGGCCCGCCAGTGATGCTGCTTCTTCTCACACAGGTGAGACACAGACCTCGTCCGATCACCGCATTGAAAACGTGGTGATCGTCACCCTGGATGCCACCTCGGCCCAGTTTCAGGACAGCATTGAATTCGAACCCCTGCGTACGTTTCTGAGTGAGAACGGTTATCTGAGACTCCAGAACTACATCGACTCTGCCACCTGGACGACCGAGGCCATTGGCAGACTCACGAGTGGGCGTCACCTGGATCTCACCCCCGGCTACTACGCAGAAGAAGCTGAGTACGGAAAAGCCGGACTCCCTTCCACGGTTCCCTCCGTGTTCACGCTCGCGGGCCAAAACGGATGGCAGGTCCAGTACAGCACCCAGAATCCTCTTGCCGGTGTGCACAGTGGTCTTGCCCAAGGAGTGCCTGAGGAGTACTACAACGCAGGCGCTGGGACGGTCAACGATGTTCCGGAGGGAGACCCGCTGTGGGACCGACAGGAGACGGAGCTTCAATTTCAGACAGCGAGTGCGCAACTGGACGCATGGCAAGCAGAGAATCCAGACGCGCAGACGCTCTCATGGCTTCATCTCATGTCGCTGCACGATCCCTTCACCTCAGACGTGATGGATCCATCCTGTTGGCCAGATGTCCAAAGCCTCGCAAGCTCCTGCTCATGGGAGGACTTGCTGGTACAGGGTGGGCCTGGAGCGATGCAGACCAACTACCATCCTCCCAGTGAGGAAGACGCTGAGGCTTGTGAAGCCGCCTACAAAGCGGCAGACCTGTGCATCGCAAGGGGGTCCATTCCAGCGCTCGTCTCAGGACTCACCCAGATGCAAGACGCAGGACACCTTGGTTCTGACACCCTGCTCATGGTCTCCAATGACCATGGGGAATGCACGGGAGCCGAGTTCTCCTGGGACCAGGATGATAATCGCGATGGGGTCAGCGATCTTGATCGCTGCTGGTTGCACTACCGTCCCTACCTCATCGACGATCAGGTGCAGGGTATGGGATGGATCGGCTGGCAGGGAATGGCACCAGAGGACTTCGTGGTAAGCGGCGCGACCTCAGAAGTCGATCTGGTTCCAACGATCCTGGACCTCACTGGGATGGATCCTGGAACCGCGACGTTTGATGGGATCGACATGCGCGAGGCGAGTCCAGAACGAAACGTGATGACGGTTTTCTGGAATGCCGAGACGCAGCGTCCCGTGTACCGAGTCACCTCAGGTGACGGCGCCTACGCCCTTTCCTGGTCGCCAGAAACTCCCACAGATGTCTTCGTGAACCGCGAACGCGACCCAGAGTTTCTCGTGAACCTGAGTGACAACCCAGATGCCTGGACAAAGGACGAGCTGGTCAGGTACCAGGAAATGTCCGCTCAACTGAATGACTACTACGATGCGTTTCTCGCTGTGCAGTAGTCGCTCCCACGTCCCCTCGACCCATCGAGGGTTTTATTTTTCTCACGTCAAAAACGCATCGCGCATCAGGTTCTCGCTGCCGAGCTCCGCGGCGGAGCCAGCAAAACGTATCTGTCCGGCCGCAAGCAAGTATCCTCGATCAACGTACTGAAGAGCGAGACGAACGTTTTGTTCAACCACGAGGATCGTGGTGCCGGATTGTCTCAGTCGCTCAAGAGTTTGAAAAACTTCATGCATGAGTTTGGGAGAAAGCCCAAGTGAGGGCTCGTCCAACATCAACAACTCAGGGGTCATCATGAGAGCTCTGCCGATCGCGAGTTGTTGTTGCTGACCTCCCGACAGACTGCCGGCGCGGGATCGATATTTTTCTTTCAACGCAGGAAAGATCTCGTACACTCGTTCCTTGTTTTGACGCAGTGTTTGTTTGTGATCGATAGAATAGCCACCCATGTCGAGATTTTCCTCAACCGTGAGCGACGGAAACACGAGCCGACCTTGAGGCACGTAGCCAATACCTTCTTCAATGAGCGCATGCGTTGGAAGCTTTGTGATGTCTGACCCACGAAAGTGTATTTCACCAGCTGTTTTGGTCGTGAGCCCAAAGACAGATTTGAGAACTGTCGACTTCCCTGCGCCGTTTGGACCAATGAGCACAACCATCTCGCCCGGAAGAATCTCAAGACCTACGTCCTGCAGGACGGTTGAGTCCCCGTAGCCAGCGGAAAGATTTTTGATCGTAAGCAAACTCATAGACTTGCCGCAGGAAAAAAATCTGGTTGATGAAAATCAGGTTCAGTCCCAGGAAGCGCGCCAAAGGCCAAGAAGTGTGAACCCATGATCGCAAAGGCGTTGATCGCACGTAGATTCTCGGGAACGATTTTCCATGGGATGGTCACCTCACTCACCCATTGTTTTTCAGACGTCTTTTCAAATCGAATGACCGGCCGAAGGGTTTCAAACGTATTGGATCTTCGACGAATCGAATCAAACCCAAGCAGCAAAAAATGTCCTCCCGCTCCCAACTCCAACTCAACATATTGATGTCCAGGCCCCACGAGGAACAGCTCCACCACATCAAAATTCCAAAGCCCTTCAACGCGTGACCCCATCGGTGCCTCGGGGACACGTTGTTCCAGCAGCAAGGGAGCTAGAGCGCGAACATGCAGCCCGTCCTTGATCTGTGAGACCTGAAGATCTGCCCACAGACGATCGTCAGGGCACATGCTTCCATTCCACAGGTGATCCATGTGAAGCGTCAGAATTTCTGGATGATGAGGGATGAGAATCATAGAGAACCAAGATAGGCATCCAAGACGACTGTGTTTTTAAAAATTGACTCTGGAGTCCCCTTTGCAAGTACCGCGCCCTGATCCATCACGATGACATGCTGTACAACTGCGCGGACAAAGTCCATGTCGTGTTCGATCAGCAAAATCGTTTCGCCTTTCTCCTGCAACTGCTTCAAGAGAGTCTTGAACTGCTCGCGCAGCACAGGATTCACGCCCGCCACAGGTTCGTCGAGCATCAAAAATGTGTGAGGATTCAAGAGGGCCCGGGCAAGATCAAACAATTTTTGCTGACCATAGGAAAGTTCCATCACGGGCGCTTGGGGATTCTTTTCAAGTCCAACAAACGCGAGCATCTCGTGAACCGTCTTTTTTTCTTGCGCATCCTGTGAAGCCCCTCGCAACCACATCCGCACGAATTGATCGTCGTCGCACCGCAATGCCAGCAGTAAATTTTCTTCAATCGATAAATTTTTGAACAGCCGTGCGAGCTGAAACGTTCTTGAAATTCCCAACCTGGCTCTGCGCCACGCCGGAAGTCCTTTGAGCTCATGGCCGTCAAAGAGCATGGATCCCGCCTCTGCTTCTATCAGTCCAGACACCAGATGGAACACCGTTGTTTTTCCAGCGCCGTTTGGACCCACCAGCGCCGTGATCGCATTTTTTGGAACTTCAAAACATACGTCATCAACAGCCTTTACGCCTCCGAAAGATTTGGTGAGGTTTGAAATATTCAACATACTAGCTCTCCAACTCTGCTCGGCCCATCAACCCTCGAGGACGCCGCAAGATAATGAAAAGAAGCAAACACATCATGATCATGAGTCTCAAAGGTCCTATGAGACTTGATGGGAATGATAAAAATCGCAGAGGTTCCAAAAGCGCAAACAAGATAACCACCCCCACAACGGTTCCGCGCATGCTGGCCACCCCGCCGATCATCATGCCAGAGAGAGCACTCACAAGCAGATCCAGCCAGAATGAATTTGGAGCAATGAACTGAACAAAGTGCGCAAGAAGCGCACCAGCCATCCCAACAATAAAACCAGAAATCATCATGGCTATAAGTTTGAGTTTGAACACAGGCTTGCCCAGCATTTGCGCCACTTCCTCATCATCTCGCACCGCCTCAAGTGCACGACCAAACGGAGAGTGAACAAGACGATCGAGAAATAAAAATGTCGTTGCGGTGATGCACGCGACCAACAGAAGGTACATCGAATTGCTCAGAAACATCTCTGGCCGTGGAATGCCTGGGATGCCGAGCGTTCCACGCGTCACAGATTCCCCGTTCACCAGAACAGCGAACACGACAAATAAAAATCCCAGCGTCACAAGCGCGTAGTAGTCGCCTTTTATTTTTTTGGCAGGGAGAGCAAGGATCCCAGCCACGCACATCGTGAGAAGACCGGCCGCCAGAAGCCCAAGGGCAAACGGCAGGTGAAAATTTTTCACCAGAATCGCACTGACGTACGCACCGATCCCCATCAGTCCCACATGTCCGAGATTCAAGAGCCCTGTGTAGCCCACGACCAAATTGAACGACAGAGACATCAAGATGTAAATGCCAATGAGACTCCCTAAGTGGATGAGATAGGCATCCATACTAACTAAACCGTCGGCCAAAAAGGCCATGAGGTTTCATGAGCAGAAAAATAAACAGCAGTGTGAAGGCCATCGCGTTTCTCCACGAGGAGCCTAAGTACCACACAGACGCTTGTTCAACCCCCGAGAGCAAGAGGCTTCCCACAATCGCGCCCGTCATTGATCCAGGACCTCCGATGACCGCGGCGGTAAACCCCTTGATCGCCATCATGACACCCATGTTGGGATCGAGATTAAACTCAAGCGCATAAAAAATCGCCGCCACGCCTGCCAGAGCGGAACCCAGTGCAAAGGTGAGACGACGGATCTGGCGAGTATCAATTCCAAGCACAGATGCCACCACTTCATTGTCAGCGGTCGCCCGCATGGTTTTGCCAAAACGTGTGTGGGTTGAAAGAAGGTGAAGAAGAAAAAAGATCACAACGGTCGTGGCCATCAGAAGAAGCTGAAGTGTTGTGACATGAGCGCCAACAATCACGTGAACCTGGCTTGAGAAACCAAGCGATTGATTCTGCCCGCCGAAAATCGCAATGATGAGCGCACCTGAGATCATCAAAAGAGCGATCGTGGCAATGAGATACCCAAGCCCTTTGGAATTTCGCCGCCTGAGTGGTTCGTAGACAAGTTCGTTCATGACCAGTCCCAAGACCGTGCTTGTCACGATTGCCATGAGCGCGGATAAAACGATATTCCATGAAAGGACGGAGGTGGTAAACCAAAACGCGTACGCAGACAAAGCAATCACCCCGCCGTGAGCCAAATGAAACACCCGCGTGGTTGAATAAATGAAAACAAGCCCAGAGGCGAGCAGTGCATAAATACAAGCAGCGATGAGGCCATGAAAGACGAGCTCGACAAAAACATCCATAGTGGGTCTATCCTAGCAAATACAAAAGACGAGAGCCATTGCCCTCGTCTTTTTTTCTTACTTTGTTGTTTCAACTTCTGGCACCACGTTGGCTTGTGCTTGCAAAGGCACAAGCGCACCACTAATCGCCTGAACGAGGGTCAGTTCTACTTCAGCGTCTCCGTTCTCATCAAAGTTGAATGTCCCAATCGCACCTGGCCAATCAACGACCTGGTAGCCGAAGTAGCCAGCCACAGCCTCTGCGTCTTCTCCAACGCTTCCAACTGCCTCTGCGAGCAGGTAGACGCTGTCATAGGCAGAGGCGGTGTAGGCCACGAACTCAGGCGAGTTGCCATACATCGCCTCGTAGGCAGTAAGCATGTCGACCGCCTTCCCTTCGCTTGGCAACTGAACCTCAGCCATCACAACTTCTTCATACAAAGATGGGTTCGCCGCGATCGCTGATCGGTCGATCATGGCGTTATTGGCAAACACGGCCACGTTCATGCCTGATTCGGCAATCTGTTTCAAGATGAGTTCTCCAGCGGCTGGACTCTGAGGACTCACGTAGACCATCTGGGGATTGGCCGCGCGCAACTTGGTAATCAGCGTTCGAAAATCTGTTTCACCGGAGTTGAATGTCTCATCAAAAACAACTTCTCCTGTGTAGGACGCCTTGAATGCATTTCTCACGCCTTGGGCAAAATCTGTTGTCTCTGAAATAATCGCCGCGCGCATCTGACCGGTGGACTCAGCATAGCTTGCTACCATCTTGGCTTCAAAATCATCAGAAGGATAGGTGCGGAACACCAGATCTCCTGCGTCTGTGATGTCAGGGCTGGTGGCAGAAGGCGAGAGCAAGAGCACACGGGCGGCCTGCGTAATGGGTGCAGCAGCAAGGGTTTCTCCAGAGCAGGTTCCACCCAAAATAAACTTGACCCCATCCACACTCACGAGCTTCTGTGTGGCTGTGGTGGCCGCCGCCCCATCGCATTTGGAATCTTCGTACACGAGTTCGATATTTTTGCCGTTTACGCCACCAGCGGCATTGATCTGTGAGACCGCAAGATCATAGGCGCGCTGCATGGCTGTCCCATAGCTTGCTGCGTCCCCGGTGAGCGGGGTGAGCACACCGACTTTGAGTGTTCCTCCTGATCCGCCCGTTGCAGAAAAATACACGAAACCGAGCACGATAAGGACGATTCCGATCGTCCACAGAAGGGCGTTGTTGTTCTTTTCGGCCATAGAGATTTAGTTGTTATTGTTTAATTGGCATAATGACATACCGATACACGTCTGTGGCGTCTTTGGGGGTGAGAAGACACGGGTTTCCCCCATCAATCATCTCAAAAACCACCTGATCTGCGTTCATGGCTTGAAGACCATCCAAGAGATATCGATAGTTTACGGTGACGGCATTTCGCTGTCCAGCAACTTCAGCTGAGCAGTTGGTTGTATTATCACCCCGGGTCGCATCTGTAGCGCTCACACAGAGTTGATTTTCACTTGGATCAAACAGAAGTGTTACATCATTGAGACCTGAGCGCGAGAACAGACTGGCGGTTTTTACGGCCTTCACAAAATCTTCCCGATCCAAAACAGTATGAGTTTGGAACTGAGAAGGCACAATGGCTTTGTAATCAGGATACGATTCATCAATGGTACGAGAAATGAGTTCGACCGGGCCGTAGACAAAAACCAGTTGCGAATGAGAGAGATGCATGGTCAGACTTGATGGGAGCTCTACGTCATCTTTGAAGATAGAAAGGATTCGATTCACCTCTTGCAAGGTCTTTGACGGAACGACGATGGTGAATGGTTCAGCAACCTTGGAGATAAGCGGGATTGTTTTCTCCGCAAGTCGATAGGAATCTGTTGCCGCCAGAGTGAGACGCCCTTCTGTCTCGTTGGTGAAAAAGGAAAAAGCGACCCCTGTGAGCTCTGGGCGAGATTCGTTGGTTGCCACGGCAAAAAGGACTTCTGAAAGGCTTCGCTTGAAATCCTCCACAGGAATTTGGAATGTCTGTTCTCCCTCGACACGGGGAACCAGAGGGAATTCTGAGGCACCAAGCCCATGAATTTTCGTTTTATGCGTTCCGCATTCCACACGAACTTGCCCATCCTGTACGTCGATACGAATTGTTTCGTTTGGAAGTAACGAAACATAGTCGAAAAATAATTTTGATGGAATCGTATACTCCCCTGCCTCTTCTACTTTTCCACGAACCGTACAATTAACAGCCATCTCAAGATTCGTTGAGGTAAACCGAATGGTTCCTCCCTCTGCCTTTACTAAGACATTTTGGAGAATAGGGAGGTTTACATTCTTGGTCATCAGATGACTTGTAAGAGCAAGTCCTTGATGGAGGTTATCTCGTGTACAGGAGAGCTTCATAATTAGAAATGGGATTTAAGAAGAAGAAAATCAGAAGTGATAGTAAGGGCTGTGCATGGCGGGGATAAGTTAAATTTCGTTTTTGTTTCTGCCTTGATTCTTACGATCGTTTTGTGGATGGATGAGAGGATGAACCAAGGAGAGGACAGGGGAAGAATTTTTAAAGAAGGTTCCATCAAGTTTCATCCACATGTTTTTGCAGACGGTTATGAACTCGTCATCCACCCGTTTACAAGCTGTGGATTAGAGCGCGTATAACTTCTGCTTAATCAGTTCCAAATCATGTTGAAGCTTTTCATCTTCGAGCAAACAGCCACTAATTTTATCGTAGGCATGCATGGCCGTGGTGTGGTCGCGACCACCCAACTCTGACCCAATGGATGGATAACTCGACTTCATTTCCTCCCGCATGAGGTACATGACAATCTGGCGTGGGAATGCCAGACGCTTTTGGCGGCTTTTTCCAAGGAGATCATCAAGGTGGACATCAAAGTAAAGGGCAACCGTATGGATGAGCTGTTTTGGGGTAACGCTTTTGCGACTAGAGATGGGTTGGAAACTGGTGAGGATGGGTTTGACGGTTTCAATGGAAGGCTTGGCGTTCTTAAACTGATGAAAGGCGATGATTTTGTTGAGCGCACCCTCAAGCTCTCGGACATTTGTCTGTACGACCGTTGCGACATGATGGAGGATTTCACGCTCAAGCTGGTAGGCTTTTTCTCGGCACTTGGTTTCCAAAATCGCCACGCGTGTTTCAAAGTCAGGGGAACCAACATCTGCCAACATGCCGCATTCAAATCGAGAAATAAGGCGGTCTTCCAGACCTGAAATGGCTTTTGGCGGTCGGTCAGAGGAAAGGACGATCTGTCGATTGTTCTGGTGGAGTTGATTGAACGTGTGGAAAAATTCTTCCTGGGTTTCTTCTTTTCCACCTAGAAATTGAATGTCGTCGATTAACAGAACGTCCACGGTGCGGTAACGATTTTTGAATTCGACCATCCGGTTTGAGCGTAGGGCGCCAATAAAATCGTTTGTAAAGCGCTCGCTGGTCACGTAAAGGATTTTGAGCTGTGGGTTCTTGCGCAAGAGCTCGTTTCCAATCGCTTGAAGCAGGTGGGTTTTGCCCAGTCCTACCCCACCGTAAATGTAGAGCGGGTTGTAGACGCCGCCCGGTTGGTTTGAGACGGCTTGAGAAGCAGCGTGAGCGAGTTCATTTTGTTTTCCAACAATGAATGTTTCGAAACAATACTTCCCGTTTAATGAAAATTCACCGGTACGCACTTCTTGTTGCGGTTGCGGTTGGTGAGCGGGTTGAAAGTGGGTGTGCATTTCAGGGGTTGGTGCGCGAGTGATCTCTTTTTCAAAAAGAGGGATGTCACGAGGGGTTGTTGGTCTGTTTTCGACACGGTAACTAAGCTGTTTGATCACTCCGTTGCTGTGTTCCTGCAAGGATCGCATAATTTCACGGGCGTATTTTTTTTCAAGCCAGGCTTTGGTGAACATGTTTGGGACACCAATGATAACCGCATGTGAATCGACTTCTGAAATAAAAGTGCTTTTAAACCAAGTAGTAAAGTTTGCTTTACTTAAGCCCAATTCGAGCTCACCTAGCACAGCTTGCCAAAGGTCATTGGTGTTCATAGATCAAAAGAGTGGTTCCTCCTAAAAGTTACGCTGCGCCTCAGTGTAGAACAGTTGTGTATAAGTGAGCAAGCGGCTAAAAACTGTGCATAGCAGTTGATGGATTGTGGATACTATGTTAGTATCTCAGTACTCACATTTGACTTTAATTTTGGTATGCCAAAGCGAACGTATCAACCCAAAAAACGTCAGCGATCAAAAGTCCATGGCTTTCGGGCTCGCATGAAGAGTTCCACTGGACGAGATGTTCTCAAGCGACGTCGTGCTCGAGGACGCAAACGACTGACCGTCAAAACAAGCAAGTAGACAAAGGCTATGCTCCCAGAGCTCCACAGACTACGACACGAAAAAGATATGAAAACGCTCTTTGCCCGTGGCAGGAGCGTTTTTGGGTCGCTGGTTGGTATGAAAATGTGTCCAAATGGTCTTCCTGTCTCACGATTTGCCGTGGTCGTTGGTGTGAAAACAGCCAAAAGCGCTGTTGATCGTAATCGGATCAAACGCCGTGTCCGCTCGATTGTTCAGACACATATTTCACGGGTGAAAGGCGGTTTTGATGTCTGTCTTTTGCCAAGAAAAGAGGCTTTAACAGCCAAACATAAAGACGTAGAAGCCTCTCTCATGGCTAGTTTCAAGAAAGGCAAGCTTTTATGAAATGGGTTTTGATGGGAATTATTCGTGGGTATCAAATGACCCTCTCTCCTGACCATGGGCTCATTAAACCCTTATTTCCTGAAGGTTTTTGCCGTTTTTATCCAAGTTGTTCGGAGTACGGGCATGATTCGATCGGCCGTTTCGGAGCTGGAAAAGGCCTGGTTCTCACGTTTTTGCGTATTTTGAGGTGCAATCCGTTCTCCTTGGGTGGTACAGACCCGGTTCCTACCAAAAAACACCAGGTTTAGTTGGTGTTTTTTACTATTTTTATCTGTTTGATCTTGGTTGTAAGACCTCTCACGACCTTGATCTGACTTTTCGCGATTTTTAGCTCCTGTGCAAGCAGTTCAATCACAGCTTTGTTCGCCTTTCCTTGTTCAGGGGCAGCTGTTACAGAGATTTTTAGTGTATCCTCGTCGATCCATTCAACGGTATTTTTTCTAGCATGGGGTTTGACGTGGATTGTGAGGAACATACGCATTTACTTTATCATGATTCCTCGCAGCAGCTCGATGACCTTGCGGTTTTTAAGGATCTGCTCCATGTAATCACGGTATTCAGGTGAGTAGACGCGTTCTTTTGTTTGCTTGTCTTCATGTTCTCCCGCGATCCGGTCGAGTTCTTCATCCAGTTCGCTGTCTTTGACCTCGATGTTTTCTTGTTTGGCGACCCCGCGGATGGCAATAGCCACCTTGATCCGCATCAGGGCTTGCGGAGTGAAATCAAGTTTTAATTCCGCAAGCGTCTTTTTCAAGTTCTTCACGTAGGTATCGAATTCGAGTCCTTGGGACTCAACCGAATGCTTGAGCTCGCCGATCATTTTATTGATTTCTTCATTTAAGAGTAGATCTGGAATTTCATCAAATTGAGATTTGTTTGCAAGAAGCTCAAGCATCTCTTTTTCTTCTTTGACGCGGGCCTCCTGTTGTTTTTCTGTGAGCAAATTCTTTTGAATCGCGGATTTCATCTCCTCAAACGTTTTCATGCCAAGTGACTGAGCAAATGTATCGTCCATGTTTGGAGGTTCAAGGCGGTACAACTCTTTTACGACCACATCAAATTCAACATCTTTTCCAGCCAAAAATTTTTGCGGATGCTCCGTTGGAAAAGGCAGGGTAAATGTTTTTTCCTCACCTTCTTTAAGTCCAATGAGTTCTTTTTTAAAGCCCGGGATGTAGTAATCTTCGGCTAAGTACACCCCATGATTGGGTGACTGCCCACCTTCCACAGGAACGCCATCGCGCTTCATGTTCATGGAAATGACAACCTTGTCTTTGTCCCCTGCGACGTCTGTTTGGGGCGCACGGACTTCCTTGGTCTGCATGCGAGTCAGATCACGGATGGCAAGTTCAATTTCTTTTTCCGTGACTTCGGTTGTTTTTGCCGTGACAGAGAGTTTGTGAAAATCAGCGAGTGATTTAACCTCTGGCATGCGGGTGACAATCGCCGTGAAGACAATGTCATTTCCTGGTGCGAGCTTTTCTACGTCAATTTTTGGAGAACCAACCGTATCGAGATTTTGCGAGAGGATCGCGGCAACGTAAGACTTGCGCACCAGAGGCTCCAAGGCCTCTTCGAGGATTTTCATTTCCCCGACGCGCGCTTTCACAATTTCATACCCGGCATGACCAGGACGGAATCCGGCTATTTGCGTTTGTGTGGAAATGCGTTTGGCCGCTTCCTCAAGATACGGCCAGGCTTCTTCCTGAGTGATGGTGAACGTCAGTTTGATTTGGTTTTTTTCAAGCGACTCGGTTTTGATGTCAGGCATAGGACAAGGTTTTAGGTTGTAGGGAGTAGGTTGTAGGTGAAAGCTTAAGAAAATCGTCAGGAGCTTAACGATTCAGATGAAAATTGTCAAAGGAAAATCCGAGCGAGTGGCTCGGATGCGTTGGCTAGTGGGCTTGGGCGTTCACGTGAGCTTCGCCGACTTCTCTTGCAATGTGGGCAGCGTAGGAAGCGACTTGTTGGCGCGAGGCGCCGAAGTGCTGCTGCAAGGCCGTAGAGATTTCATGCCAGTGAGGAGTCTTGGCAAGCCGGGGGTACCACTCATGGATGAACGCACGGCCTACCGTTTGGAAGGCGGTTCTGTCCATGGCGCTCACCTGAGCCTTGAGCTCGTTGAGCTGCGCTCTCTTGATCGAACGGCCTACCGGAAGCGGCACGACGCCTTTTCTGCGACGCGGTTTCGTTGTCACCGCGTCTGCGGGCTCCGTGGTCGGCGCAGGGGATGCTTCAGCAGTTGACTGTGCGAGTTCGGAGATGATGGCTGTTTGCTCCGTTTCCAGAGCTTGAAGTCGAGCGATGAGACACACACGCTCTTGTCCGATGTTTTTCAGACGATCGAGCTGATCCTTTCGCGTAGGCATGGGGACTCCGTGAGTTCCTACCTTGGGAGGTAAGTTGAGACTCTGCCAGAGGGAGAGACAAATGTCAATGGACTGCGGCTGTAGAGCTGCCAGAGTTGTTCGGCGACCACGGTGATGGCGATAGGAGAACTCAGTCTTCCCAAGGTGAGAATCCAGGTGGACATCCGATTGTTGCCGCCTGAGCGATAGAGCACTCGTTCAATCGTGAGCGGAAACAGTGGCGTCCGACATTCACTCAACAAGGGTCTGAGATGCGGTTCGTCAAAAAAACGGAACGATCTTTCTTTCGCAAGTGACTGGATGCGTGAAGCGGTCTGGTACATGTCTCCCAATATTTTTGAGAGATCACCATGGACAGCGACATCGAGTGCGCCGCTTCCCTCTGTCGGACTCGTGAAGAGGGTGAGGCCGATCAGCACCCGCCACAGGATTCCGAAATCTCGACAGAACTGTGCGTGAGGAAGGACTTCTTCATGGGAGTTGCCGCGAAGGTAGGGACGCAGCTGATCGAACAGCCCATCAAGGCTTGTTCGCACACGTCCTTCCAAGATGGAATCAAAGGCGTTTGCAAACACGACTCCTGATTCGATGGATTCGGGATCCATTCCGGCAAAGGTGGTCATGCACAGGAGTCCTCCTCTGCTTCCCGGGAAGACACGGAAGAGTCGGATGATCTCGTCCGCGCAGGTATTCACCTGACCCTCGAAGTCAGCATTCGCGATCGAAAGTCTTGGTCCATCTGCGTGCGCGTGGTGATCGATCCACTGTGCCAGGGTTCCGTGGAAGATATGTCTGTCGCCAGACATTTTTTCGATGATCTTTTGGTGGCGTTCCACTGGATGAGTGATGACGCGGCGTTCAAGATAACGCGGACCTTCCAGATCCTGGACGCCTGGAAAGTAGACAACGTGTAGCGGTTCGCGATGTCTGCCTATGAGCATTCGGTCGATCGCGGCAAAATACCACGACCGAACCCAGTTCTTGGCTGGATTGTCGTAGTCTTGCACGAATCCTCCGATCCCAGTTGGGACAGAGGATTTCATCAGAATCATGATAGAAAGTCAATTGTCTGTGCTTGACAGAGATGGTATGTTGCCCTAGGGTAGTCGGTCTTGCACGCGGTCGTGTAAGAACAACTTCAGGGAGGTTTCCATGGGCAGTCGCAACCGTCGATTGTTGGACAGGCTCGGAAGGCAGGACGCATCGTTCAAGCTGGGAGATGCGCTCCCGAAAGCTGTGAAGGAGCAACTCGGCGTTGATCCAAAGGCACCAACAGGAAAGGTAACGCCCCCATCTTTGACGGTAGGGCATGCCGCTCGAGTCCTTTCGATCATCGAACAGGGCGATCCGCGCATGTTGGCAGCTCACTTGCTTTCAGGCGACGTTGCTGTACACGACATTCCACCTCGACTCATGCAAGCCGTGCTTGGCTGCGTGAGGCGGCATCACAAGGCTGTCACCGATCGCGACGACGAAACGATTCGGCAGCAGCGCGAAGCCCTGGAAGCACTCAACAGAGCAGCACGTGAACGCGACGAGTCTCGTGCTTCGACTGAGTCTGACGTTGCTCGTCAGCGCCGTACAGCGCAGGAGATGGGACGTCAAGTGGGCGATCTTCATCGCGATCTCGAGCAAGCACGTCTGAAGATTGGAGAGTTGGAGCAATCGTTGCGCACATCGCAATCCGAAGCCTCTGATCTCAGAGCAGACCTCGCAGCTGCAAAAGAAGAACAGCTCGGCGACACCGAGGGCGCGATTTTCCGCCGCTTTCTGGATCTCGTGAATGTGCAGGTGGCACAGTGGCTCACGGATCGAGAAGGGCTCTTTCGAAAAGCGGAGTCTCTGTGCTCACGTTTGGAAGAGAGGGCTGGTCAGGCCGACGATCTGCTGTTGGAAGTGAAAGCGTGTGTGGAGGATGCCGAGGCCGCACAGGTGGAGAGAGTCTTTGAGGGAGATGAGAGAGATTGGATCGCCTTCATCGACAAGGTTGAGCAGATGCGAAGGTTCCTGAGTGAACACTCCGCGATCATCCAGGAAGTTCAGCGTCTGAGTCAGCAACGATCTGAATGTACTGATGCCTACGAAGGGCTCGATCGCAAAGGCAAGGAACTTACATTCCAGATTCACTCCGTGGTCGAGGCCTTTTCCTTGATCGGCGTGGACATCTTCGCTCGCGCAGGGTTGAATCCAGATCTGCTTGATTCCCTGGGAGCATCCGATCGGGTGGTGAAGCTCATGATGCAGGCGATCCCTGCTCAAGAGTTGTCAGAGGATTGGACACAGCGTATAGAAGCGCTCCAATCGCACATCTTGGTGGCCAAGCCAAAGAGGGCAGGCAAGAAAGAGCCTGCGCCCGAGCCCGCCCAAGTTCAGTTCTTTCCAGGCAGGATCTTCATGGTCGAGCCTGAACGCGAAGTGGAGAGGCTCGTGGGGATTCTTCTTCACGAGTTGCATGCGGCTGGATTTACCAACGCGTTGTTTCCAGGTGAGATCGCCTTGCTTCTCATGCGCTCAGGTCTCACAAACCTTGCGCGTGAGCCAATGACTAGTGAGGTGACGGTGGCTTGCCAAGCGCTCATTGGTCGGGGGCTCATCAGTCGTCATCCACGTTTTATGGAGGACGTCCAGATCACAGGAAAGGCATTTGCTGCGCGTGATGTCTTCACGGCTCAGTACGCTCGAGTCGAGTTGGCTCAAGTGGGAGGTCGGCATGGAGAGAAACTGTGCGAGAAGTTGAGGAGGGTCATCCCAACCAAGGCGTAATACGAGTGGAAGGGTCACGCACACCCTTCCTTTTATTTTTGTGTCAAAAAGAAAAGTCGTCGAGTTTTCGTCGACGACCGTGCGTTGTTTCTACGTCTGGTGGATGCGAGCCATGATGGTGTCGCGCTTGCGCAGCACATCCATCATGTTCACGGGAACGCGATTTCCTTCCTGCTTCGCGGCTCGCTCACACAGCATGATCGCCATGTGAGTGACCACCTCGTGATTGACCAGCAGGTCGAGCGACCCGGCTCGGTCTTTCTTGGCTGCCTGGGCTTCAGGTGCCGCGAAGTTGAACCAGATCGTGCACCTGGTGTCTCCAGCCGGGACAAACATCGCGAGTTTGGTGCGCTGATTTTTCTGCTCAGCAAACGGGAGAGACGTGATCGTGAAGGTGACACCGTCGACGACGAGCACCTTTTTCAAGACGGCCGTTCCAGGTCCGTCGCCGGTACGAGGCTTGGCCGTTCGCACGCTCAAGCGTGCTTCAGCTTTACTTCCGTCGCTGGCCTTGCACGTAATCGTGTAGTTGCCAGGTTCCATGGGCGCGGTGACTTCTGCACTGCGCGTGTCATCACTCATCCGGATTCGGCCTTTCTCCGTGGTCGTCCAAGTGAGGCCAGACTTGCCGTCGTCGTTGACCACACGCACTGTCCCGGTCTCACCTGGCTCCAGAACCAACTCACGCGGAGAGAGCGTGAAGGCGAGTTCCTGGTCGAGTCGGATTTCGCAGACAGCGCTTGGGGTGATCTCCTCCCCTTCAGATGCGTGTCCAACGAGTTTCATCTTGTACCGGCGACCTTCTTCCTTCCCAGCCCGATAGGTGATCTGGGTGGGACCGGTGAGAGTCGCGGTCGCTTTTGCGCCCGAGAGCCACTTGTCATCCACCAGGATCGAGCCACCGGACTGCGTAGCATCGAGCTCGCAGATGTCTTCTGCCCCCGCGTTCAAGACCTGAAAGACGAAGGTTGTCCCGCATACGAGCGTTACTCGTGCCGGCTTGAATGCCAAGGCGGTCGTGGGCGTGCGAGGCGGCGGGACATTGACCTGCGTCGTCTCTCCCACCTTCTCGATGAGCCTCTGGACCACGCGCTCAATGACTTCGTCAGACGCACCTTCTACTTGCGTGTCCAGGCGAGCCCTACGGCGGATTTCCGGAAGCAGGGTGCTGTGCACGTGTTGGACCACAAGCTTGAAGCTCGGATCCTTGAATAGCAGGGGCTTGAAGAAGCGGCGGGTATGCTCTCCTTCGAAGTTTTTCCATGCATGCACACGAATCATGAACCAGACGTTGGGGTGCAGGAGCTCTGGCGCCAGACCAGCCTCCAGACGCCCCAGTTGGTCCAAGAGTTCCGAGTGGCTGCACACATGCGCGCCCCAGGTTCCCCAGGAACGGTCCTGGTCTTTCACCTGGTCGTCGGCAAATCCGGCGATGATCTCCACTTGCCCCACACCCGGGACTTCATCCTGGGCACGGTAGAACTCCCCTTTGGGAAAGTCGATGCGCGGCTTTTCGCCGTTGATCGTGATCATGTCCAGCTGCCAGGGCGAGAGGACACGTGCGATGTTGCGCAGGACCTCGCCAGGCAGCACGCGGATGGCGGACTTGCCTTGCCAAGGTTTGGTGAGGCGAATCACCGTGCCGGTTCCCTTCACGCGGGCACCGGAGGTGGACTTGGGGATCTTGTTGGTCTTGATGCCGCCGCTTGCGCCCGTCTGCGAAGCTTTCCAAGCCTCGTCGTGGGAGTAGCTCAGGTGATGGCAATCGGGGTCCTCCGACCAAGCCGTCCAGACATCCATGTGGTCAAAAGCGAGCCAGAGGGCCGTGTGACCTGTGCCGTTTTCCCCAATGGTTGAATCATCGCCTTGCTTGGACGATTCGGCCATGCCGATGAACTCAGGCCATACCTGCCGGCGCATGCCCATGCCATTGTCTTCGAACTGGAGGAATTCTCCATGCCGGTCGATGGTGATGTCGATCTTGGTTGCTCGCGCATCCACGGCGTTCGTGATCCCTTGACCGACGATCCCTGAGGGAGTGATGGCCACACCCAGGCCCATCTTGCGAAACGATGAAGCGCCAAGTTTTCCACGGACAAGTTCGTTGGTGGCAGAAGCCATGATGGCTGTCTCCTGTGAAGAGGTGATACCTCACAAGCGCGAAATCGCTTATGAAGTTCCATCAGAGGTTGTCCTTTGACGACCACTGGTGGAATAGCGAGAGGAGCTCTCTCGCAGCCGTTAGGATTTGATGTCGTCCAGATCCCCTCCACCCAATCCTGTTGCCGTGACTCTCATGTCCAGGAACATGCTTGGCAAGTCTTCGTCTGCCACATCCATATGCCTGATGTGAATGGACATTTCATCAAAGGCGTGACGCAGACGTCGCAGGACTGCCCGCTTGTCGTTATGTTCCATCGAGTTGATTTGCGCCAGACGCCTTGTGAGTTCACCGATGAGATTCGCAGTGTCATCAACCTCGTCGAGGCTGAACACAGCTTCACGTTTGAACGAAGCGGCCGTGAGCACAAACCGCATGCCGCTGACCACCTCACCCGGATCATCCGTCTTTCCTGCGGGTGGTGAAGAGCGTCGTGCACGAAGTTCCGCGATGATCCCTTCCAGTCCACGAGTGAGAATCTCTTCTATCGTGGAAGGTTCCTCATTCGGTTTTTCGACTGGTTGTACGGGGGTTCGAATTCCTTGATGCGGCATCACCGTGGTAGTCACGGTCGCAGAAGTTCTCTCTGCGCTCAACCATTCGGGGAATGCGATTTGGATCGCACGCAGAAGGGTTTCGAACTTTTCACGCGAGGGTCGCTGGCCCTTTCGCCAGTCGATCAGGAGCGTTGCGCTGAAGACCTGTTCGCCAAGGCCGCCGTTGAGCTTCTTGGCAATGTGATCGACGCGTTCATGTGGGACCTGCTTGGTCATCCACGTTTTGAACGCGTTGTCGCCTACGAGCTCAGGGATGCGTTCACACCCTCGGCCGAAGACGTTCCACTGCCCTTCCATGTAGAAGAGGGTGTCGCTTCCCCAGGTTTGTCTTTCACCTCCACTGCGAGCGTCTTCTGTGCAGAAACGGATGATCGCCACGATGTTCTCGAAGCCCGGGAGACTCTTTGCATCTTTGTTACAGAACGAGTCAAGCTCGGTCCCATCAAAGAACATGCGAGAGAGTTGTTTGTCCCCGCCGATTCTCTCGATGTAGGGACGCAGCAGGCCAACAACGTCCTGCCGTGTTTTGACCTCTGGGAACCAGTCCCTTGTGGGGTCCACGGCCTTCTTGGCCATGTCCACCCACGTTGTTCCAACGTCGATGTCCACGGCAGTGAGCTTTCTTTGGATCCTTGGCGATTGGAGGGAGAACCGAACCTTTTTGCTCAGCTCGCCTTCCGCCTGGATCATGCTGTAGAGGTTGTCCAGTCCTGCAATTCGCAGGGCTGATGTGCGCTTGGGTTCCGGTTGCGCGGCTACCCAGGCTTCCAGTTGTTCGAGGACTGTACGTCCTTGGGGAGCAGGCATTGGATCTCCTTGGGTCTTTTTCCTCAGGTTTTGGTCTGAATGAGGACAGGTCAGAGTAAAAGAAACAGTTCTGAATGTCAAGATTAGCCGCTTGACGGGATCACGGCAAGGTGATTCACTGTTCCCCTTGCGACGAGCAAGAAACCCCTTCAGGAGTCGAGCATGTCTTCTCCCCCTTTGGCAGAGCCCGCGTCTGTTGATCCCGCCAAGCCCATTGATACCCACCCATGCTACTTCTGGTGCTGGGTCGAGGCTGTTCGACGATACTGGGATTCCAAGCGTGGATCCGATACGCCGTTGAATGCCAGGGTAGATTTCTACCCGATCATCTTTCGCTACTACAAACCAAGGGTCGACACGAAGAAACCGAACCCTTCTGTCTATCTGTCGTACATGAAGAAGGCGGGGATGATTCGCAGGTTCGGAGCAGACGCTGGTGACTCAGGTCGTGGAAGGGATACATTCTACGTTCCCGAGACAGAGATCACGCTGCGCGTTGGCGGGAAGGTGGTCTACACGCCAAGAGATCTTGATGCCCTGCTGGAGGGTGATGAGCGGTTCCAGCCTCCCAGTGAGGTGGTGGAGCCGGCATCTGAGGGCGAGCCGCCTGATGCTGATGCAGGTGACGATGGCGGCGGGGCAGCAGATGAGGCCGATCCTCCCGCGGCTGAGCCAGCGGTGAAGGAGAAAAAGCGTCGCAACAGGCAGAGGAGTCCGGAGCAGAATGCCTTGGTCGGCAAGCTTGTGAAAGTCCTGTGGGCAGCGGCAGAGCCAACGGACGATCCAGCCTGGCGCGTGATCGCGAAATCCGCGGCCAGAGACCATGCGGTGCGAGAGTGCGGACATGTTCTGCACTACACCACGCTCTTTCGACTCGGTTTCCTGAAGTCAGGGGCAGATCACGAAACGTGTCTCATCACGGATCCCAACGCAGGTTTCCGTGAGGCGCTGGCCGCTCCGAAGCGGGGACAGAATCCTGAACAGCCGGCGGAGACTTCCGTGTGTGGCTCTTCCAGTCTGTCCATCGAGCAGATCAGTGCCAGGATCACTGAACGCGAGGCAAGCTTCAGCACACAGGAGCTGGAAGATGAGCGCGCCGTCGTGCTGCGGGATGTCACGGCAAAACGTGCAGAGCTCGCCGCGATTGATGAGACACGTCTGCGTCTGCGTGAAGAGCTGCGAGGGCTTGAGACTTCTAGTGAGGCGCTGGCCGCCCAAATCGAGACTCGTATGATGCAGCGCCAGCAGGATCCCCTGCTTCTGGATCTGAATTGGGCGCGCGACAATTTCGAGCGACTCCAAAGGGTGCTGGCAGATTCTGTACCCAAGAGTTAAGACACGACCCGTTCGCTCTCTGCGACCGGGTTTTCAAATTCAAAACACCCCAGCAGACCGGGGTGTTTTTTTGTTTAGACGATCAAGGCAACGATGAGCAGAGCGACGATGTTCAAAATTTTGATCATCGGGTTTAGGGCTGGGCCGGCAGTGTCTTTGTACGGGTCGCCCACCGTGTCGCCTGTGACAGCGGCTTTGTGTGCATTGCTTCCCTTGCCGCCGAAGTGACCAGCTTCAATATATTTTTTGGCATTGTCCCAGGCGCCGCCGCCAGTGGTCATCGAGATGGCGACGAACAGTCCGGTGATAATGGAACCGATGAGCAAACCGCCCAAGGCTTCAGCTCCCAGTCCAAATCCTACAACGATCGGTGCAAGCACGGCCAAGAGGGACGGGGCGATCATGTACTTGATCGCACGAGTCGTGACGATGTCGACAGCCTTGCCGTACTCAGGTTTGCCTGTGCCATCCATGATGCCTGGAATTTCACGAAACTGTCGTCGGACTTCTTCTACGACTGCGCCAGCGGCTTTTCCAACCGCCTCCATGGCCATAGCGCCGAACAAATAGCTCACAAGTCCTCCCAAGAAAAGGCCCGCGATTACATGTGGATCAACCAAGTTGAAAATGATGTGCGTGCCAGTGGCTTCGATCGTGTGAACGTAGTCGCCAAACAGTACGAGTGTGGCAAGTCCTGCTGAACCAATGGCGTAGGCCTTCGTCACAGCTTTTGTGGTGTTGCCAACCGCGTCCAGGGGATCGGTAATGGCGCGGACTTCCTCTGGCAGGTCGGCCATTTCAGCAATGCCTCCTGCGTTGTCGGTGATCGGACCATAGGCATCGATGGCGACAATGATTCCGGTGAGCGACAACATTGCCACAGCCGCAATCGCAATGCCGTAGAGACCAGCAAGGTTGTAGGCGATGAGGATTCCAAGGACAATGGTGAGAACAGGCAGAGCTGTGGCTTTCATGGAAAGCGCAATGCCTGCGATGATGTTGGTCCCGTGACCGGACTGTGAAGCCTCAGCGAGTTTTTGCACGGGTTTGTATTCCGTGGCTGTGTAGTATTCGGTGATCATGATGAGGAGCGCTGTGATGACGAGTCCAAGCACGCCACAGAAGAAGAGTTCCTGGCTGTTCTCAAACATGAAAAGATTTGTCACAAACCAGAAGCCAATGCCTGCAAAGATTCCTGCGGCGGCGAGGCCTTTGTAGAGCGCACCCATGATGTTTTTTGTGGTGCCAAGTTTGATGAAGAAGGTTCCCAGAATAGACGCAATGATGGCGACGGCACCAAGGGCAAGTGGATACAAGACAAGACCTTCGTCACTCGAGAGAAGACTTCCCAAGACCATGGTGGCCACCAGGGTCACTGCGTATGTTTCAAAAAGATCAGCGGCCATGCCAGCGCAGTCGCCGACGTTGTCGCCGACGTTATCCGCAATCACGGCTGGGTTGCGTGGATCGTCTTCGGGAATATTGGCTTCTGTTTTTCCAACGAGGTCTGCACCGACATCAGCAGCCTTTGTGAAGATACCCCCGCCAAGTCGCGCGAATACAGAGATCAGTGAGCCACCAAATCCAAGTCCAATGAGGGCACCCACGTCTTGGGTTACAAAGAAAAATCCAGCAACACCCAACAGCGCAAGTCCCACCACAAGAAGTCCTGTGACCGTTCCGCCTTTGACCGCGACGTCCAGTGCTTCAGCCAGTCCTTTTTTTGCTGCCTCGGTGGTACGGACATTCGCACGCACAGAAACGCTCATGCCGACAAATCCAGCCACGCCAGAGAGAACAGCTCCTACGAGAAATCCAACGGCGAGCGTCCAATCGAGCACGAGGCCCAGCAGGACAAAAATAATCACGCCAATCACGGCGATCACTTTGTACTGACGAGCGAGATAGGCGTTTGCCCCTTCTTGAATAGCAAGGGCAATGCCTTTCATTTTTCCTTCCCCGGCAGGCTGCTTCAAAATCCATTGAGTCAGAACAGCTCCCCAGAGAATCGCGAGAATTCCGGCCGCGATGGCGTAGAGTATAATGGGCATAGAGACAAAAGTTCGATTAAAAATACGTCGGTAGTCTAAGAAAAAAGTCGGTTTGTGTCAACCATATGGATGAAGCATTACCAGAAAATATTCGACCTTGGGGACACTATGATGTTTTGGATGCAGGCCAAACACATCAAGTGAAACGGATTACCGTTGAGCCCGGCAAACGTCTTTCGTATCAGCGTCATCAGCGCCGAGAAGAATTTTGGGTGATCGTTTCAGGTCGAGCGCTGTTTATCCTCAACGATCAAGAATCTTTTCATGGCTCGGGAGAAGTCCTTCACGTCCCGCAAGGATCAAAGCATCGCGTCGCGTGTATCAGTGACGTGCCACTCGTGTTCATCGAGGTTCAACGCGGCGATTATTTTGGGGAAGACGATATCGAAAGATTTGATGATGACTTTGGACGTGAAGGCACAACGCGTCCACATTGATTGACGAGGTGAGCTTTTTTCGGTACGCTCTTTTACACGCATGAACCTCTCGGTCAAACAATTTTTTGTCCGCGTGCTCCTCTCCCTCTTGCGTGGGCTGATTCTCGTCAAACGACATGCAGGGAGTGTTGCCGGAAAGGTTTTCAGGCCCATCAAAACCGTTGGGCTGTTTTTTGTCCGTCTGTTTGGTGTGCCTCTGGTGCGCGTGATCCTTCTCACTCGCCGCTCTATTGACCGTGCCCTCTCCCCAGCAAAGCATCAACTCGTCTCTGTCATCAGTAATCGATTTACCATTCATGTCATCATGGTGGTGATTGTGTTCTCTGTGGCCTTTGTGAACATCTCAGCCCGCGATGTTCGCGCGGAAGATTTTGGTCAACAGAGCCTGCTGTATCAATTGGTCTCTACGGATCAATTTTCCCAACTGGAAGTGGTGGAAGCAGGATCTGCTGTTTTGACGATTGGCGGGGATGCTTCGTATCTTGCCGACGCGGTTGTCGATGCACAACGACATGTGGACTTAGATTATTTGGAGGAAGTCTATGTGACACCTGAGACAGGGCAGGCTGAAGTCGCAAAACCGGTTGTCCCAACACGGGAAGGGATTCAAACGTACGTGATTCAAGAGGGCGATACACTCGGCGCGATTGCGGAAAAATTTGGTTTGAGTCTCTCGACGATTCTCTGGAGCAACAACTTGAGTTTTACCAGTACGATCCAACCTGGCGATGAGCTGTCGATTCTTCCAGTGGATGGGGTTCTCTATACCGTAAGAAGTGGCGACACCCTTTCGTCCATTGCCAGAAACTTTTCTGTCGACACAAAGACGATCATGGCGCAAAATGGAATTGAGAGTGCGGATCGACTTGCCATCGGCGATAAGCTCCTGCTCCCAGGCGGAGAACCACCAGCGCCAGTTGCTTCGGCCAGACGCAGTGCTTCCATTTCTGAGTTGTTCAGTGCGCCTTCGTCCTCAGCTGTCGTTGCGGGTGGATGGACCTGGCCGACCGACTGGCATGTCATCACACAATATTTCGGATGGAAACATACAGGACTTGATATCGATGGTGATTATTCCACCCATAGTTATGCCACCCGTGGTGGCACGGTCATTTATTCCGGTTGGCGCAGTGGGTACGGACTCTGTGTGGAAGTGGATCATGGTGATGGCTATGTCACCCGCTACGCACATCATTCACAAAATTTCGTGAATGTTGGCGATGTCGTCTCGGCTGGGCAAGCACTCGGCCAAACAGGATCGACCGGTCACTCAACAGGAACACATCTTCACTTTGAGATTATTTATAATGGACACTTTCAAAATCCATTGGACTATATCCGTTAGTCTTATGAGGCCTGTCCTATGAGGAGCACGTGCACAAATTGCAAAGCCGAAGTAGAGGCGTGGAATGAACAGTGTGGAGGTTGTGGATTCACCCTTGTGCTTGAGCCAGATGAAAAGCGTCGGGCAAAATTTTTGCGCGGCCCGGCGCTTGGGGCACTTCTGTTTACGCAAGGATGGACGTTAGGGGCAAGAGTGTATTTTTGGTTTTTGATTTCGCTTATTCCTGTTGTCGGGATTGCCGCGCTTCTTCTGAATGTCATCTTCGGGCGACGATGGTCGTGGAAATATGGTGGATGGGGCGATTGGGAATCGTTTGTAAAACGGATGCGTCTCATGGATGCGATTGGCGTGGGATGGATCGTGCTGCTTGGATGTGTCTATCTTTATTTTCGTTTACATTAACGTTTCATTGAATCTATGGCCAAAGGAAACAATGCACAGCAGAGAAAAATCAAGAAGCCGAAGAAAGAGAAGAAGAAGTAAATGAAAATCCGTCCTGAGTTGGACGGATCGTGAGGTCAGTGGTTCAGGGCTGGCAAGCGAGAGCGGAACAGCCTTCTCCCTCCGGGTCGGACCAGCTGCTGACGTCCCAGGTCTCACCCGAC
This sequence comes from Candidatus Uhrbacteria bacterium, assembly GCA_023246355.1. Classification (GTDB taxonomy): domain Bacteria; phylum Patescibacteriota; class Patescibacteriia; order UBA9934; family GWF2-40-263; genus JACRJW01. The sequence goes on from JAHFIQ010000001.1 coordinate 321,379, forward strand.
CAGTTGAGGTAGGTCTCTGTGATGAGATCGGCGTTGTACGACGTGTTGTCGTTGCCTTCGCACAGGTAGCGGCCATCCCGGTAGTTCACGTTCCACCGGATACACTCGATGTTGTCAACCACGACGTTGTAGCCATGGTCATCGAGTGTGTCCTGGAGATCTTCGGGAGTGGTATTGAGCTGAACCACGTCGGGGCAGTCGAGCGTGAGGTGCCAGCCGAGCTGACCGACCTGGTCTTCTCGTTCCGAGAACTCGACGGTGAGGCTTGCGCTCTGGTCGCGATCCTCGGCAACCAGCAGGATCCACTCATCAGTGCAGTCTGCACAATCGTTGCCGTTGTCATCGCCTTCGTCGGTTTGAAATCCGACACAGCCTGTCATCGTGACCGAAATCAGCATGAACCGCATGTGCTCTCCTTGGGTTGCGGGTTGACTGAGAAGGCAAAGTTAAGTGAGATAAGAGGAAAAGTCAAGAGGAAGGCAGTAGGGGTGACATATTTTCCCTCGTATTTCGTGACGATCGAAAACAAGATGAGACGATGTTGACGATCGCAAAAAAAGTTTTTTCTTTTTGCGATCGCAAAAATAAATCTCTCCCTTTTTCGATCGTCGTTTGTTTTGAGCAAAAAAAAGACCACCATACTCCTCTCTACACAAATTCTGTCACGTCATTCAAACCAAGAAAACATTCACCCACTTGGTTAACCCAAGTTCTTCAACCAAAGACTGCATCAATTCACTTACATCGTTCTTCGTTGTCCAGACACTTCGTTGTGCCATCGTAAATCCAGCTTTTTTCAAAAAGTTTCTCAGTTTGTTTCGAAGATGTCTTACGTCCTCAGGGATATCAAAACTCACGATGGTCGTGCGACCGTCAGGATGCTCCCGTTTCACTAACAGGATTTTCTCCCGAGTGAGTCTTGCCTGTCCTTTGCTGCTTAGTTTCAGTTCTGCGCCATAGCTGGTTTCATAAATATCAGAACACCCCTCTTCCAAGAGTTGAATTTGGCGTTTGAGTTGTTCTACATACGCTGTTCGTCTCCAGCTATCAGGTGCAACTTGGTTGAAATGTCGCTGAGCATTGTGGAGCTTTTTTGTTGTCGGAATATGCATGTTATCCATAATTTTGAATAGTATCTTGTCCTCGATACTGCAGAGCCTCAGCCATGTGCTCGACCTGGATCACCTCCGACTGAGCCAGGTCTGCAATCGTTCGAGCGACTTTTCTGACACGTGTGTACCCACGAGCCGAGAGGTGATTTCCGCGTAGAGCCTGTTCCAACAACAAGCGTGTTTCATCTGTGAGTGGTGCATACTCATCAAGGTCAGATGAACGGATTTCGTTATTGGTGAGCACATGTAAACTCTTCAATCTTTTTTGTTGTGTTGTTCTTGCTGTTTCGATCCGAGTGCGGATGATCGACGAGGATTCAGGTTTTTCCTGTGAGAGCAACTTGTCGTATTCTACAGCCGGAACCTCAATGACAATATCAAATCGATCAAGCAGGGGACCGGAAATTTTTTTCTGATACCTCATGACCGATTCGTGAGAGCATGTGCAGGGTCGGTAGGGATTGGTGAGATGTCCACACGGACAGGGATTCATCGCGGCAACAAGTAAGAATCTCGCGGGAAATTGAAACGAACCTATAGCACGGGAAATCGTTACAGATCCATCTTCTAGCGGCTGGCGCAAATGTTCCAAAACGTAGCGTGAAAATTCTGGGAGCTCATCGAGAAACAACACCCCTCGATGTGCGAGCGAAACCTCTCCGGGTTTTGGCCATGCTCCCCCTCCTACCAACGAGACAGCTGACGAACTATGGTGCGGAGCACGAAAAGGACGATCTTGCACAAGTCCTTGAGATGAAGGAAGGATTCCGGAAACGGACGCGATCGCTGTGACCTCCACAGCTTCGTCGTATGTGAGCGTTGGCAAAATAGAGGGAATGGATCTGGCCAGAAGCGTTTTTCCAGCGCCGGGTGGACCCTTGAGAAGAATATTGTGTCCACCTGCGGCAGCTATTTCTAAACCTCGTTTTGCGGCTTCCTGACCTTTGATACCTGAAAAGTCTTGATCAAAGTGAGAGGCGATCATTGACTTCTTTTTTTGAATTTTTTCAATCAAGTGAACTCCCTTTAGGTGATCCAGAACGTCTTTGAGCGATCCGACGCCATAGACATGAAGGCCCTGAATCGCGCAGGCCTCGGCTGTGTTTTCTTGCGGAACAAATAACTCATCTTTTGAAATAGATTTTGCCATGATGGCTGTTGTAAGCACACCTGAAACAGGCCGCACGGTCCCATCAAGCGCAAGCTCTCCAACGAAAACAGCTTTTTCAATAGCTGCTCTTGGAATCTCACCCATCGCGACCAGCATGGACAAGGCAATGGGCAAATCATAAAGGGGACCCTGCTTGCGCACATCCGCCGGAGCGAGGTTGACCGTGATTTTTCCTCGTGGAAATTTGAAGCCGCTATTTTTTATGGCAGCGCGAATGCGATCTCGAGACTCCTTGACCGAAGCATCGGGGAGACCAACGACGCAAAACGATTTAAGACCCAAAGAAATGTCTGTTTCGACGGTGACCGGTACGCTTTTGATCCCGATCGTCGCACTCGTAGTAATGTGAAACATAAAACCCCAAAAACGATTAACGTTGGTGGGGTTTCTTATGCTGCTACTCTACCTCATCGGTGATTTTCTGTCAATTTTTTTCTCTGTGAAGTGACAAGAAGGAGAAAAACACCGAGGACAATAATCGCATCAGAGAGATTGATCGCTGAGCGACCAAACAAAATGATGTAGTCAACGGTAAAACCGTAGGTCACACGATCATACAAGTTGCCCAAGGCACCGGTCATGATCATGAGGGTTGCAAAGGTGATTCCTGGTCGGTCGCTCCAGTGTTTATATGCCACTTTGACGAGTCCAAGGCCAATGCCGATTGAGATCAAGATCACCCATCCGAGCTTGAAAGGAATATCAAAAGCGATACCAAAGTTTTTATGAATGGCAAAGTCGACAATTCCAGGATGAATAAGACTCCCTTCCTGAGGGAGTCGGGTGAGTCCAATTCTTTTCAGCCACTCATCACACAGCACGATCAAAACGGTTGGAATGAGGAGCCAGTAGAGATGCTTGGTGAGCATGTTCACACTTCCTGAGTGAGCGTTTTTTTGCATTGTATGCATGAACTGGAAGTAGGACGCGCGATCAGTCGGCGTTCATCGATCATTTGCCCGCAGTACTTACAGGTGCCGTACTTGCCTTGGTCCATGAGTTTGAGAGCCGATTCCACATCACGGAGTGCTTTTTCCAATTCGTCCTCAAGCGAGAGATTATCTGAAAATTGTGCAACTTCTGAGGCGTTTTCGTCTTCCTTATCACCTATATTTGGAAAATCAGCCTGAAAATCAGCCTCTGTTGCCTTTGAATTTCGATGCGAAAAACGAGAAAGTTCCATTTCAAGACGTGTCTTTTCTCGTTCGAGCTCACTTTTGATGCGGTCCATGAATTCTGATCCCATAAAAACATCGTTAATTCATCAATACTCTGAATTCTAGCAGCTTTTTGGAAATTAGAATAGGGCCGCAGCCCGCTATGTTGTATAGATTTTTCGGGGTGTGGCCCTTCGTTGTGGTTTTGTTTGCGGATTTGTTGAGGCGTTGGGTTTTATTCTGGAATTTTCTTCAGAACAAGACTCAACGCCCTTCCAAACACAGTCAAACAAAGCCATAGTACTCTTCCGTCTTACCATTCTTTGGTTTTGCTCACGAACGTCCCGAAGGACGCAATAGTGTGGGCGAACCTAGAAGATTTCGCTTTTGTTTTTGTTTTGCGGTTCAGAATAGTGAGACGGTAAGACGTTTCCCGAAATATTCGTGCGGGCGTGGGGCACCTGCCGACAAGCTGTCGAATACGACTTTCGGAAAACCTCCCAAGAGTTGGTGTGAAAGAACGACTTACATTTGTATGATATCAAAAAAATGACCATCGGTCAATTTATCAAAAGTTGCTTACATCAGCATAAATTTTCATAGACCGAAGACAAATCGTATTCAATAGAAGTTCTTTTATGAGAAAGTTATCCACAGAATAGAGCAGTTACTCATAACTTATCCACAGCTAGGTTGAGCAAAAGTGTGCCGTGCTTGAATACCGATTCATCTCAATCGATATCTCTGAAAATTGAGAGAAAATCTTTGTCATCAAGAATAAGGTTGGACTATATACCTGTCTATTCATTTGTTTCAGGATAGGTCCTGGCTCAATGTCTAAAACGTTCCCATGGCATGCCGATTCTAAGCTCGTTTCAGAAAGCTTCGTGATCAAATCCTCGCTTGTTGAAAAGATCACTTGATGATCAAAAAAGGCTCCATAAATGGAATGATGAGACGCAACGACCCGAAAGGCCTCAATTTGCCCTAGTTGCACCTGTTCAACCGTTTGAAAAGACGGATCAACCAGAATCTCTTTGAGACTCGTCCCGTCTTTGAGTTCAGTTTCCTTTAAGGTTGGAGAAAGATAGGCTCCCATCAGCTGTAGGAGACCCAAAAGGTCTTCTTGAGTTGTATCTGCTTGTGGTGCTTTTACTAACAAGGCTGGAGAGCCGAGCTCATCTTGTGCAACAACAATCTCCCATTCCTGACCAAAGATCTGTTCAAATGCATCTGTTCCTTCGCCCAAAGGAGGTGATAATTCACTTCCGTGTCCTGAAAGTGCCAACAGCGTCTGTGAGAGCAGGTCTTTTTTCACGGTTTGTTTTTTTTGACTGGGAAAAATCATTTCAAGTTGTCCATTGCTTGCAAGGATCGAACCGGACAGATGGTCGACTGGGAGGTCTATTCTTCCCAACCAGTCGCTTGTCAGTGAAGGAAAGAAGGGAGCGTGAGTGCTTGAATTCATTCCACTGATCGGAAGTAATGTTTGCGAGAGAAGAAGAATATCTGGGGTCACCTCTTGGACCGTGATCGCAAGGGACGTCAGGAGTTCTTGTGGTAGTTCAGCTCTGTTTGCTCGAATACCAACAGCTTTCTCTCCGGTGCTGGTGAGAAAAAAGGCTAGTTCTCCGTGAGTGAGAGACGCGATATCTTGAAAATCTAAACTCCTGTTTGAAAGAAGAGGTACTCCTTCGAGGAAATTTTTTACAATCGGGAGAGATGTTCCTGTCAGTTTAAGATTCACTGCCAGGATCGTTCCTTCAGGTGCGGCCTCAAGGATTTGGTCGCGAGAAAACCAGACCTCACCAATGCGCCAGGTCACAAAGACAAGCACAAGAGCAGAACCTCCCAGAAGCCAAACAACCTGGCGCAAAGGCCTGGTTGTTTTTGTGTGTCGAGAGAGTGGAATGTTGAGCTTCTTCATGGCTTATGGTCGGCGACGTGGGAATCCACCACGACCGCCTCCACCATTTGATCGTACAGGACGTGGCGGTGGAAGATCACCTGGCGCTCGAGGAGCTGGACGTTCAGGATAGACGTTTCCAGGAGCATCTTTCATGGAAAGGCTTGTGCGTCCGTCGGCTCCCATCTCCATAATTTTTACTTGGACTTCTTGACCCAACTTTACAATATCAGAGACAAGCTCGACTCGCCATGGGGCCAACATACTGACATGCACCATCCCATCTCGCTTAGGGAGATATTCAACGATCGCCCCGAAATCCATGATGCGCACGACTTTCCCTGTGTACACTTCTCCAACTTTTGGCTCTCGAGTCAGATTCTGAACCCAGGCGAGCGCTTTTTGGGCACCCTCGGCATTGGTTGAGGTAATCATCACCAAACCATCGTCTTCAATATCAATCGCCTGGACCCCTGTGGTCGCAATAATTTCATTGATCGTTTTGCCGCCAGGACCAATGACGTTCCCGATAAGCTCTGGGTTGATACGCAGCGTGATGATGCGCGGAGCATAGGGAGAGAGCTCGGGTCGTGGGGCAGCAATTGCTAATGCCATCGCCTTCAAGATTTCCATTCGGGCGTCTTTTGCTTGTTTGAGAGTCGTTTCCACGATCTCAGGCAGAAGACCATCTGTTTTTGTATCCATCTGGATCGCGGTAATGCCGCGCGCAGAGCCAGCGATTTTGAAATCCATGCCGCCCTTGCCATCCTCCAAATCTTGAAGGTCGGTTATCACTTTCCACTTGCCTGAAGCATCCGTGGCAAGTCCCATGGCGATCCCGGCAACCGGCGCTTTGATTGGGACGCCAGCGTCCATCAGTGCCAGAGTTGATCCACAGGTGGAACCCATGGAGCTTGAACCATTAGACCCAAGAACCTCAGAAACAGCGCGGATGGTATAAGGAAAAGCTTCCTTATCAGGCATCATCGGCATCAGGGCTTTTTCCGCGAGACCACCATGACCGATGTCTCGGCGCGAAGGTCCTCGTAGTGGCTTCACTTCCCCAACAGAAAAGGGCGGGAAATTGTAGTGATGAAAGTAGCGGCGAGTCCCAACCGTTTCCATGCCATCGAGCGTTTGTTCGTCTCCTGGCGCACCAAGCGTGACCACGGTTAAGACCTGTGTCTCGCCACGTTTGAAATGACCAGATCCGTGTACACGAGGTAAAACAGCAACTTCATTTACCAGAGGTCGGATTTGGGTCATGGATCGACCATCAACGCGTTTTTCATTTTCCAGGATCTCACGAGATACTTCTTCTTCCAGCACAGAGCTCACGATACTGGTACCAAAGGAGAGAAGTACTTCCTCAACTCCTTGTTCGATGAGATAGGCCTTCGTAAGTTTTTTCAGCTCGGCCTTCTGTGCACTACGTTCACTCTTGCTAGCTTGTGGCATTCCAAAAAAAAGCTCGGCCACTTTTTTGACAATGAACGGCTTCGCCAGAGCTTCTACTTTTTCTTGCGCTTCGGTTTTTTTAATGCTTGGATCGATTTTTTCTTTTCCCACAGCGGCACGGACTTCCTCGATCAGCTTGATCGGCTCAGCCAAGTGCTTTTGTCCAAACCGGAAGGCTTCCAAGACGACTTCCTCAGGCGCTTCGTTGGCTCCGGCTTCGACCATGATGATTTTTTTCGGTGTGCCTGCAAAGGAAAGATCGAGCAAAGACTTTTCACGAGCGGCATAGGTTGGATTCAAAACCCACTCACCGTTTACCTGTCCCACACGCACACAACCAATAGGCCCATTCCAAGGAATGTTGCTGGTATGCAGTGCGCAGGAAGCGGCAATCAGCCCAATCACGTCAGGATCGTTTTCTGTGTCAAAGGAAAGCGCTGTGACGATGATCTGAATGTCATTGCGGATGCGCTCATCAAAGAGTGGACGAAGAGCACGGTCAATAAATCGAGAGATGAGAACAGCCTCGTCTGTTGGACGGCCTTCTTTTTTGATGAATCGGCTGCCCTTGATGCGGCCAGCGGCGTACATCTTCTCTTCGTAATCCACCATCAACGGAAAAAAATCCAGCCCTTCGCGTTTATCAGGGCTGATCGTTGCGGTTGCGAGTACCACCGTTTCGCCGTACTGAACCAAACAAGATCCACTTGCTTGGGCCGCGTATTTTCCCACTTCAATCGTGAGCTTTTTTCCTCCCCAGAGGGTTTCAAATCGTTGTTCGTTCATATCATTTAGAATTCGAGTCGTCGTGTCCGATGCTCTTCTTGATTATTCGTTGCTTCCTCAGGCAGGTCCATGAAGAATCCCGTATCAGACTCTTCCGGATCTTCACCTTCAGAGGTGGCCGTGTCTTCGCTATCCTTTGCGTGTGCTCTGTCTGCGAGCTTTGGACCGATGAGATACCGTTTTTTATTTTGAGAGAGGTCGGTGTAGTCATGGACGACTTTTTGCAAAGCCGAGGATGTTGTTTCACCAAACGCCATGAGCTCCACCATGCGTCCTTTAGCCAGGACGTAATTCACAAGTGGTTGAAAGTCGCCGTCTCCTGAGACGATTACGACCACGTCCAGTGTATCGAGCATTTGCACAACATCGATCGCGAGTCCCACATCCCAGTCGGCTTTCTTGTGGCCAGAGGAAAATTCTTGCAAAGGTTTTTCACGCGTTTCAATGCCAGCGCTTCTCAGAGCCTCGAAAAACGGTTGCTCTTCTTTGCTCTCCGTCCCAACGACGTAGGCCATGGCACGGATGAGTTTGCGTGAAGCGACCGCGTCGTCCACGATATTTTTAAAGTTCACCTTTCGCTTAAAGAGATTCCGCGCCGAGTAGTACATGTTCTGTGTGTCGATGAAAACCCCGACACGCTGATCCGGATGCTTAAACATAGGGACAGGTTTATAAAGGAACACCCCGCCAAAAAAAGGCGGGGTTTAAAATTAACGCAGTTCGAGTTCTTTCTTCAGCTTCTCAAAGGCTCCCGCATCCTCACGTTCCAAATATTTGATGAGGCGTCGGCGTTCGTTCACTTTGTTGATAAGTCCACGGCGGGAGGAATTATCTTTTTTATGTTCCTTCAGGTGCTTGGTCAGCTCCTCGACCTCAGCGGTCAAAATGGCGATCTGCACTTGAGGCGAACCCGTGTCCGATTCGTGGGTTCGGTATTTCTTAATAATGTTCTGCTTCTTTTGTACGTTGAGCATACAGCGCATTTCGTGGCGTCATCCTAGTTGAGGGAGCTCATTCCCAGAACCAAGGTCACGTCCTGTTTAAAGTGAATAACGGTCAGAATCGTAGCTGAAAGGAGGTAAAAGAGTCAAGGAATCAGAAAAGGATTAGTAACTGTCGTAGGTTGATTCGGAGCGGGTAGTGCCTATGTTTTGTTATTCAGAATACTTAGAGTTCCACCGCATCCAGATCCTCAAACGCTTGGTCGAGATTGTCTTGAAACTCGGCAGGCGTTTCGTCGCCGGTTGCTTCTGTGTCCGTTGGTTTTTCTTCAGTCGCTTCGTCAGTCTCACCCAGGCTGAAGCCTGGGGCTACCTCTTCGGGAGTTTCACGTTGTGACATCCAGATCGTCACACCCACCAGGATAACCACCAACACCCCAACCGTTGCTAAGATTTTTTTGTTCATACAATCTATCGGTTTAAGATAGGGCGCACATAGTCCATGTGAGCTTTCCAGTCCGCCCGCATTTTTTCGATGAGGGCTTTGCGCTGTTCATAGGTCGTGGCACCAAGAAACGCAATTTTATTTTCAATCACTTTCTGAACAAAGGCCGCTGTGGTTTTCACATCCACACCTTCGTCGATGAATGCTTCCGCTCGCTGTTCCAAATCATAGAAACGAAACAGAATGAGATGATGGACATGTTCCTCTAGTTCATCCAAACATGCTTCGTCATCGGCACAGGCTGTTTTTGCCGCAGGAATATTCTCAGGGAGCCACAGGACCTTTCTTGCGCATTCCACTCGGTCTTCTGCTCCCTCGATATCCCAGCATGGCTGATACTTGGCGTAGTACTTGATGCATTCCTCTTGTACATCACCTTCAAACGGTCGACAAACCTCGGGGAAGTAGCGGATTTCGATCTCGCGTTCACGGCCGGCCTGACTCAGATTCAAGCGGCATTCGATGCGGTCAATGAGCTCCCCTTCCTCACACTGCTGGTAGGAACATCTCTGTGAGGATGTGGGCTTGCTGCTTACGACGCCTGAGCAGTCGTTTGTAAGCTCGCAGTCACGGGATTGGTTTCCATCCGTATCACAGGACTCCCAGTCGCTGCACTCCCACGTATCCGAAGTGCATTCCGGAGTGCAGCTTTGAGATTCATCTGGTGATGCCGCGTCATCGAATTCACAATCGAAGGTCAGTTCACAGTCACGGGTTTGGTTGCCGGTTGCGGAGCAGGAGCTCCAATCTCCACACTCCCACACGTCATCTGTACAATTTGGTTCGCACGTTTGCGACGTGATCGGTGAGTCTGTGTCCGTCAAAGAGCAGTCATCCGTTTTTGTGCAGGATCGACTCTGTGTGCCATTAGCAAAACACGGTGACCAGCCAGAACAACTCCACGTATCTTCTGTGCACTCAGGGGTACAGCTTTCTGCGGTGACAGGTTCAGAGTCTGTGACATGGGTGCAGTCAAAGGTCAGTTCACAGGTTCGTTCGCGAGTTCCCTCAAGCGAACACTCCCCCCAATCTCCGCAATCCCATTCATCTTGGTCGCAGGTACTCACTCCACCTCCCCCACCACTGCTGCCTCCCCCACCTCCGCCAACCGCGAAGACAAAACTAGGGACGGCGAGCAAGCACAGAAGAGTAAAGATTCTGATTCGCATATGCCTTTAGTGTACACTACTCTCATCTATGCGCACGCATCCAGCTCATCGCCATACTCTTGCTCATGGGGTCGCTCTGCCAGCCCTTGCCACCAATCGTCTCATCGATGGGATTGCCGCCAGTATGGTGGGCGTGTTCCTGCCGATTTTTTTGTACGAGTTTTTTGACTCCTCTATTGCTGTTGTTCTCCTGTGGTTTCTTGTGAACGTTCTTGTGAAGCTTCCTTTTTACGTCCTAGGAGCCAAACTATTTTCACGTATCGGCCTTACACGCAGCATGGTTGTGGGGACGCTCGGGGTCGTTGTGTTTCATCTCAGTTACTTCTTTGTGAGCCAGTCGGCTACCCAGTGGTCCATCCTGATGGCAATCGGCATTGCTGGTTTACTTTTGAATGGCATTTTTTATTGGTCCCCGTTTCACATTGACATGGCCAATTTCACCAGTGAAAAAAAACGCGGAAGCCAGCTTGGGATTTTTTATGCCCTTGAGCGATTGATCGGAGTGATGGCGCCGCTGATCGCAGGGTATGTGATCGCGACATTTGGATACCAAGTGAATTTTTTAATCGGACTCGTTATCACAGCATGCTCACTCATTCCCCTTCTGTTTCTTCCACACTTTCAGGTGACGTATGAGTTTGGCTACGTACAAAGTTTTCGTGAACTTTTTTCAAAACGGTTTCGCGCGATGACGTTTTCCATGATGGCGTTTGGGGCCGAGAACATGGTAGGCGTGGTGATCTGGCCGATTTTTTTGTTCACGATGTTTGGAGGAAATTATCTTGATGTGGGATTGTTTACCACGGTTCTTGTGGTCGTTGGCCTGATTCTTGAGCTCATTGTGGGAAAGCAAACCGATCGGTTTTCTGCGACACGTCTTCTGAAAGTTGGTACAGGGATCAATGCGCTTGGTTGGGTATGGAAGGGACTCACCGACACGGTCACAGGTGTTTTTGCCGCGGCCACGTTTCATAGTTTCGGGACGATTTTTTTGCGCACTCCCATGGATGCTCTCATGTATGAACAAGCCGCCGACGCTGGCCACTACATTGATGAATACACCGTGCTGCGTGAGATGGCTCTGTCGATTGGTCGTGTTTCAATGCTCGGATTTCTTCTCTTGTTTACCCAAGTCTTTTCTCTGAGCGCAGCTTTTTTTGTAGCCGCCGGTGTTTCCTTTGCGATCAACTTTTTGACGGATTATCGAACCGCCAAGGTAGAATAACAAAACAGACCCTGACCGGGTCCGTTTTGTTATTTCTACTTCAGAGAAGCGTCGATGGCGGCGGCAATGCTGTCGTAGGGCAGAGCTCCTTTGATAGGGATCGCATTGCCATCTTTATCAATCACGAACGATCCGGGTGTCCCGCTTACGCCAGCCGCGGCTCCGGCCTGAGCCTCAGCCTCGATGAGGTCTGCATATTTTTCAGAGGTGACACAGTCGTTGAAGGTGGAGAGGTTGAGTCCAAGATCCGTGGCAATTTTCGTGTACAGATCTGTTCCCAAACTCGTTCGGTTCTCAAACAGTTGATCGGCAAATTCCCAAAATTTTCCTTGGTCTGCCGCGCATTCAGCCGCAAGAGCTGCTGGCTTGGCATTTGGATGGAAGGAGAGAGGGAAGTAGCGATAAACCCAGCGGACTTTGCCGTCATAATTTTTCATGACCTCGAGCATGGTTGGATGGAAGCGCTCGCAGTAGGGACATTCAAAGTCGGAGTATTCAATGATGGTGACTGGGGCGTTTTCATCGCCCCTTATGTGGTCAGAGTCTGTGACCACAGGGACGCCTGTGACGGTTGTGGGCAAAGCGTCAGCAGCAGCTGCATCGGCTGTATCGTCTCCGGCATCATCATTTGAATCAGCGAGCAGGCCAGCAAAGCCGTCAGCATCTCCTCTCATGACTGCGCTGCCAAGCAAGATGAATCCTATGGTTCCGATCGAGAGAATCGCTGTCACAAATCCAAGCCAGAAGGCTTGCTTGGAAGGAATGACATCAAAAAAGTTTTTTGCGTGATGCATGGTATGTGGGTGTTGGAGTTCGGGGTCCATAAAAAAAGGTTTTAGGTTGTAGGGAGTAGGTGGTAGGAATGCACCGGAATGAAAAATTACCATCCGTGGGTTGCAAACAAATAAGGCAAGAAGTTTTTGTAAAATAGATTTCGTTCTCGTTGAACTTCTTGAGCGCGAATCCACAAACGCTTCGCCCTATCGACTTTGATTGGCAAGAGGCGTCGTATGAGTACCCATCCCAACACGATCGTGGCAAAGATCAGTTTTTCATTCAGAATACCTGGATGGTCTTCGTTCATGATCCAGAGTGTTTGGGGGTTCAGGGCCTCGGCTGTGCAAGCATTGCCGACAAATTTTGACTCGGCTGCGCGTGCATTGCAGTGCGTTTGTCCTGAAACCACAAAGGCACACAGCATGAGCGTGACAATGGTGAGACCCGCGAAGATTTTTTTTATGAGAAGGACCTCCATAACGGTCTGTATCCTAGCACAATGTTATACTCTCTGTGTATGGGGAAATCTTTGAACGCATCTATCGCAGATTTTTTGGAATATCTTGAAGTTGAACGAGGGAGGTCGCAGCTGACCATTCGCAACTATGATTTTTATTTGAAGCGGTTTGCTCAGTGGGCCAGGCAACCAGATCCCGGCAAGATCACGGACGAGATGGTTCGCAAGTACCGGCTGTGGCTGAATCGGTTGGAGGAGGGACGCAGTGCAGATTCTGGTCACCAAAAATCTCCCTTGAAAAAAAGTACACAGAATTATCATCTGATTGCTTTGCGATCTTTTTTGAAATATCTCTCCCGCATCGATGTGCTCTCGCTTTCTCCGGAAAAAATTGAACTCGCTAAGCAAGACATGCGGCAGGTGGAGTTTTTGGAGGCCGAAGAGTTGGATCGGTTGCTTGCAGGCCCACAAAAAAAAGAGGATCTGCTTGCACTGCGAGACAAAGCCATTCTTGAGCTCCTGTTTTCGACAGGACTGCGTGTGAGCGAGCTTACGCATCTCAAAATCGACAACATCAATTTGAAACGTGACGAGTTTACGGTTCGAGGGAAAGGGGGAAAGCTGCGTGCGGTGTTTTTGTCGTCGACCTCCAAAGATGCCCTGAAGCTTTATCTTGCCGCACGCCGTGATGCTTCCCCATTTTTATTTGTCTCCCATGACAGAGCGCACACAAACAAAGGCGGACTTACTCCGAGATCCGTGCAAAGAATCGTCGAGCGCTATGCAAAAGAAGCTGGTATTACCAAGCACATCACCCCGCATTCCCTGCGCCATACGTTTGCCACGGACTTGCTGCTCTCGGGAGCTGATATCCGATCCGTGCAGTCCTTGCTTGGTCATGCCTCGATTACGACGACGCAGATTTACACGCATGTGACCAACAATCAAATGAAAGAAGTGCACAAAAAATTTCACGGCAAGTCTCGCCATCGATTGACATAACGTCAGCCTTGAGCTATCTTGACCGCGCCCTTTGTGGAGGTTTCCGTGTCAGCTGCATCTACTGCTCGTGTCGATCCCATCCATCGCGATGACGTGTTCGTGTCCAGACTCGCTCCGGGTGTCGCGTCTGTCCCTTCGTCCCTCGTGGACCTGTTCCTTGCGCACCGGCGCGGAAAGCCATGGAATGAAACCGCAGCTTGCACCAGCTGCAAGCGCAAGGTCATCACGACCAGGGCGGCAGAAGCGCTGGGCAGGTGCGGCCATTGCCGCTCGGGGAACATCGTCCAGATCTGGGATCAACCCAGGGCGCAGGCTGTGCTCGTCCAGAGCATGAGGGAGACAGATGGCAGTGGCCTCACGGTCGCTTGGGGGCATGTTGAGTCGCCACAGCCGGTTCTGATCGGGTTCGTTCAGATGTCCATGATCGCATTCAAGGACATCAGCGGATACCTTGGGCACGATGTCCTCGCCGAGGTCGTAACGCTCATGGGGCGTCATGACTTCTACGCGATCATCGACAACCTGGTGGTCGCAGATCCGCAGCATGACGATGTGACAGCGCTCAAGCTCCTGGACGCGGCGATGAGGCAGGTCGCCACGAAGGACGCGCTCACTCCCTTGGTGACGCTCGTGGAGAGTAGTTCGCTCTACGAAGCCGTTCTTGCCCAGCGTAGATTCCGTCTATGCAAGAGGCTTCCCGATCGGGTGCTTCTCATGGGTGGGCTCACCTAGGAAACAGTCCTACACGCATTTGACGAGTGGCTCGCCCAGCCACTTTTTCTTTTGCCGTCATTTCGTTATGATGACGCAACGCCCCTGTAGTTCAATGGATAGAACATCGGACTTCTAAGCCGGGTATGTTGGTTCGATTCCAACCGGGGGCACCAGAGAAAAATTATGAAACGCATTTTTATTGTCCATGGTTGGGATGGGTATCCAGAAGAAGGCTGGTTCCCGTGGTTGAAGCGAGAGCTCGAAGCTCGTGGGTTTGAGGTGCATGTCCCTCAGTTACCAGATGCAGGGAGTCCGAGAATAAAAAATTGGGTGCCAGCATTGGCACAGGCAGTTGGCGCGCCAGACGAAGAAACATTTTTTGTAGGGCACTCGATGGGTTGCCAGACCATTGCACGGTATCTCGCCTCGCTCCCGCCTGAGATCAAAGTTGGTGGTGCTGTGTTCGTCGCAGGATTTTTCAAGCGACTCACTAACATGGAAGATGACGAAGTGCGCGAGATCGCAAACGAATGGCTCACCACGCCACTCAACCTTGGCAACGTTTTTTCTCACCTGCGAAAAAGTGTCGCCATTTTTTCCGATGACGATCCATATGTGCCGATGGAAAATCAAGATGACTTTTGCGAAAAGCTGCATTCAAAAATTATCATTGAGCACGGCATGGGGCATTTCAGCGGAAGCACAGGCACTTTTGAGCTGCCCGTAGCACTTGAGGCGGTGCTTCAGATATCCGGGTAACAGAAAACCGAGCATGGGGCTCGGTGCGTTGGTCATTCGGTTGGCGGGAGGTGCTGCTCGTGCATGATCACGCCGCCGAAGAAGCGGTGCAAAAAGAGGGCTTCCTTCTGATCAGGACGACTGATCGCTTCATGCCCCCAGAAGTGGGTGATGTCGCCACTCCAGTCGCACCCGTAACGCCAGCCGAATTCTTCGTACTGGTGTGGTCCACGTGGTTGAAATGTGGTGCCTTTTTCACCAGTCGCCAATGCTGACCTGAGGAATTGGTAGCAGTCGCGAGCGAGTTTTGGGTAACGATGGTTCGCGGTCATGCCACCGGCATAGGACTGCATCCACACAGGTGAGTCGTTGTACCAGACAACCTCCTGTCCTGCCGATGCGAGGAAGCCGGTGTACGAATCCCGATACAGCCATCGCCCTTCGCGGTAGACCAGTTCCTTGAAACCCGGCTTGCGTTGGGTATCCTGGGGAGGAACCGCTAGACCGTTGCCTGCGTAGGTTTCGATCATTGCTCGGCCCAGAAAGGCGTTGAGCTCACCGAGCCAGTCTGCATCGAAATGCGATTTCCATGTGAGTGTGTCCATGACTCTCTCCTGTCGATTCATGTCTACCTTGTCGGGGCTTGATCGTCAAGACAAATCAGGCTACACTGCCCGCGCAAAGATTTATGGCGGCTATAGCATAATGGTTAGTGCACTTGGTTGTGGTCCAAGCTATGAGGGTTCGATTCCCTCTAGCCGCCCCACAAAAAATCCTTCAGCTTCGGCTGAGGGATTTTTTGTGGAAAAAGAAAACTCGCCGCGAGCGACGAGTTGCGTGCGTCAGAGTTGATTGATCCACCAGACTTCCAACAGTTCCTTGAAGTGCGGGGATTCCCAGTCCACACCAAAGCCCGGCAGGCGCATGGTGGGAATTTCGTCGTAGGGCCCACGACGATATGGGAACCACAGAGGCGCGAGGTACTGGCGGATTTGATCAGCACGATAGAGATCGTGGTTGAGACCGTCTTGTGCCACGTAGGTATCAAGGTGATCGGTGATGGTCGTCACCAACTGTTCGGCAGAACCCGCGATGGTGCGGCCATTGTCTTCACGATGGAGGTGACCGAGTGTTTTCAGGTCCCAGTAGGTCTTGTGTCGATGCGGATTTGGAAGGGCGCCATCGTTACTGACAACCAGTGGGTCAAGCCACAGTGTCCGATGGGTGTGTTCGTGGAAGGCTTGCGCATCCTCACGTCCAGCGAGGTGCAGCCCGTTGCCAGGTTTGTGCACAGCGGTCACAACGTATTTCCACCCTCGTCTATCCCCTGTTGGCCGCTGCCGTTCGAGTTTCAGAAGTGTAGAGAGCAGTCGCTTGCGACGGTTCACTACGTATACGATGTAGGACTCGGCATTGACCATCGCGACCCGGCAAGGCAGCAGTTCTTCTTTTACAGAGATGGCTTTCTTACGCCGTTCCTTGGCTGCCTTTTTGGCCTGCCTGTGTGTCTTGAAAAGCTCCAGGGTTTTACTTCTCATGGCGAGTGCAGGGTTCAGTTCTGCCACCAACCACAGGTCCATGGACTCGTCAGGTACGAACAGGCGTACCCACGTGAGTTGATCGATGACGGAAAGATCTTTGGCCACGTCTGCTTCTTCATCCACTGTTTCGATCGCGAACAGTTGCAGGGCGATGCCTAGCTGACGTTGTGCCTCGAAATGGCGGCGACGATCCAGGGAAGACGCGTTTGTCGCAGGGTCCGCTGTTGCCATCTTGAGCATCTGGACGGGATCCAGACAGTTGGCAACAGCGTTGGTGGACGGAAGTCGCTCGGCAAACGGACGTAGGTACGTGGCGATGACATGCTCGACCATGTCCATGGCGCTTCTCAAGTACTCGGTCATCCGTCGGTAGAACTCCCGCGCGCCAGAGGCGGTTGCAATGCCCAGCGCATTGCGATGGGTTTCCACGTAGGCGAAGTAGAGTGCGTCACGTTCTGGGTATCCCTTTGAAGAAAATCGTTGAAACGCACGACCCATTTCGTGGATGCGTTGGAATTGAACGGGCAGACTTCGGAAAACAAGCGCTTCGTCTGGGTAAAAGATCTGCTGGCCCGGCATGAGGTTCTCTCCGTCACAGATCTAATCAGAGCCTGATGTTTTGGTCAATTTTGGCTGAATTTAGCTGTGATTAGTTATCCACTGCCAATTTCTTGACAGGAATATGGCGCCGGGTTAGTATTGCGCCCGTTCGCTTCTCCCGAGGATTCTCCAACGGCGGCAACACCGTGCTGGCGCGGTTTCACCAGTGGTTCTGTCCGAGGTACTCCATGCGTTCCCTGACCCTTCTTCTCGCCGTTTCCGGCTTCCTCGACCCCAAGTCCGAGGATTCCAAGAACATCACCCAGGTCACCCCCGACACCACGACGCGCTTCGCCTTCAGGAAGTCCGACTACGACACGGTCACGATCTCCAACGAGTCCGGCCCCAAGAACGACGGCCTGCTCGAAGTGATCGACGCGATCGCCCTCTCCGCCGACGAGATCGACGTCTCCGGCTACGACCGCGCGCTCATCGTGCGCGTGCAGTCCACCCGCGGCCTGGACAGCTTCGCGGCCCAGAAGATGGGCGAGGCGATCGAGGCGTACATGGATCGCAACGGCTGCAGCGAGTTCGCGACCGCGGCGATCGGCGACCTGGACTTCGGGCAGGAGCTCCACGGGAAGTGGAACACGCTCATCATGCTGCGCGACGACGAGGGCAACTGGACCTTCAAGAACCGGCGGTTCACGAGCATCCAGAAGTCGACCGGCGACGAGTACGCGGTCCTGCTGGACGGCAAGATGGCCAAGACGCCCGGCGTCACGCTCATCTCGACCCTGCTCGACGACACGAAGTTCCAGGCGCTGCTGGACGGCGGCTACAAGCTCGACACCAGGAAGGCACATCTCGTCCGCGCCCCGATCAACAAGGACGGCGCCTACGCGGTGGTCTCCGACGGCACGCAGGTCGTCTACGACGACAACAAGAACGTCATCGCCTCGGGCAAGACCGGCTTCACCGTGATGCCCGCGATCGACGCCGACGGACAGTACGTCGACAACAAGGTGACCACGGTCTCCGGCAGCGGCGACAAGTGGGACATCCGCCGCGGCATCTCCGCGGACAAGTCCGACAAGCTCGCCCCGGCCTACGGCGCCTCGGCCTAGTCGACTCCCCCTCGGCTAGAGCCGATCCTGAGGGGACTACGTACAGGCCTCTCCCCGCGTTCGATTCGAAAGAGTCAACGCGGGTTTTCTATTTGAAAAGCCTCACTGTTGAAGTGAGGCCGTTCTCACAGCCAGCCGATCGCGATGAGCGGCAGAAGTGTGAGCAAGTGAAGGATCTGGTCAAGCCAGATCGTCTTCACGTAGAGCTTGCGTGCCTTGTGGTAGTCGACCACCATGTGGGCGAGGAAGATCGCCAGAAACGCGAGCGGGTTTGATGCGATCCCCAGCACCCGGGCTGCCACCACGAATGTCGCGGTGTAGGTGAGGCAGTGGTAGAGCAGGATCTCGTTGGCGCTCGCACCGCCCGCTTCGGGCTGACCCTTGTTGATGAGGGGCGACTTCATCGTTGCCATCCAGGCGCTCTGGAAGGCGAAGTCGGCCAGGAAGTGCACAGCGCTCCAGAAAAGAAGCGCGGACAGGAACAGGGAAGGATTCATGACGATCTCCTTGTCTGTATTCACCGTACTCCTGCCAAAAATAGTGCCTAGAGTATCTGTCGAAATTCCTGACAACATTTTGACTAGGCAGCCAGAGCATGAGATCGTACCGTATATGCGCATGCACTACTCTCCTGAACTCATGACCGGGCTTCTGGCCTGGGGCTTGGATAAAAAAGAAGCCAAGGTGTACTTGGCTGCGCTTGAGTTGGGACCAACGTCCGTGCTCGAGCTTGCACGTCGAACGCAGTTTCCTCGCACAACCCTGTATCCGATTTTGGATCGCCTCAAAACGCAGGGCGTCTTTCGTATGGGCAAGAAAAAAACAGCGACTGTGTTTATCGCTGAGCCTCCAGCGCGTTTGGCAGAGATCATGCATGAGCGTGAGGGTCAGGTGGAGAAAAGTATTCATGGACTCGAGCTCTTACAAGAAACAGCACAGGGCAGGCCAGGTGTGGTGTTCTATGAGGGCACGGAAGGATTCAAACGCCTGTGGAAATTGGTTCTACATTCAGGGGTCAAAGAATATCGGTTGCTGACCTCAGGCATTGGGCTACGCGATTATGTGAAGGAGCCGTATCTTATCAATCGCATTATTGAAGAGAGAAAAAAGTTAGGCATCAAGAGTTTGCAGCTTATTCGCGATGGACGTGTTGCTCGCGAGATCATTGCCAAAGATCATGAAGAATTGCGCGAGTCGCGCCTGCTCCCATCAACGGTCGAACTGCCGGCAACCGTGCTTATTTTTGCGTCCCAAGTCGCGTTCATCACCAGTCGTCATGAAAATACCATGATCATTCTGGCAAGCGGCGACGTAGCTGCCACGTACAAGACGTTATTTGATTTGGTGTGGGAGAAAGCAACGCGACCCTGAGTTTTTAGTCAATAGAATACCGCCCCGTTGTATGGGCGGTTAGCTGTGTTCCTGCTATGGAGGTAAGGCGATGATGATTGGATGTTGGTCGAAGGTTGAACCAACGAGGTGGTTTCCTTCCAGCCAGCCGTCGATGATTGAGCGCAGAGCTGAGGTGAGATCCTGCCTGCCAAGCAGTGCCGCCACTACGAAATCAATCGTGGTGTCGTGGCAAGTGCCGAACAAGCAATCGAGATAGGAATCTCGGTGTTCCACTGACCTGTCATGCCAACCCGTTGTCCAGGTCGGATCCAATTTCGCCTGGAGGAGGTCCCGGTCGTTTTGGTCAGGGACGGCTTCTTGGAGAAGGTCGTGAAGTTGTGGCCAGAGCCACATGTAGATCGCATGCATCGGGGTCCGAATGGACGTCCGGGTTGTTTCCCATCCAGATGGAGTCGTCCCACCGCAGAGAATCTCGGCAGGAAAGCGCACGGCACGCCATGACGCTGACGCGACCCGTACCCACTCAGGTGTGAGGATGACTGGTTTACCGATCAGTCCCAGAGGGGCGAGCGATTCCAGGAATCTCTGGTTGAGCGGTCCACGTTCGAGTTGAACGGTTCCCAATCTACCAAGGAGCTCGGTGATGCCTGCTCCGTCGCTTTTTGGAAGAAGTGGAAGTTGTTTGACGACGGTATCGACGTTAACGTGACTTTCGGCGTTCATGGCCTGTGCGAAAGAGCCCACGAGTCCTCCTTAGGAGGAAGCCTAGTGTTTATGGGACACGCGATGTTATCAGAAAAACTCAAGAATGTCAATGTGAGAACGATGCGGTACACTATTGCCGTATGATCCAACCCACCCTTCTCGTTCTAGACGGCAATGCCCTTTTGCATCGCGCCTGGCATGCGATTCCTCCTCTCACAACCAAGGATGGGCTTGTTGTGAATGCAGTCTATGGATTTGCGATGGTCGTGGAAAAAATGCTCGAGGTGCACAAGCCTAGCGCCATGGCTGTTGCTTGGGATCTGCCTGGGGAAACGTTTCGCCACAAACTGTACGTGGAGTACAAGGCACAGCGAGAGAAAAAAGAACAAGAGTTATACGATCAGATTCCGATCATTCAAAACATGTTGATGGCGTTTGGAATTCCATCGGTGAGTGCAGAAGGATTCGAGGCCGATGACGTCATCGGGACCCTTGCACGTGAAGCCGCAGAGAAACAGTTTCACACATTGATCGTGACCGGCGACCTTGACGCACTCCAGCTCGTGGACAACAACACCCACGTCTTGTTTTTCCAAAAAGGCATCAGTGAGACCAAACTCTATGACGAGGCTGCCGTCACACAACGGTACGGTCTCTCACCGTCTCAGCTCATTGACTACAAAGCTCTGCGGGGAGACCCGAGTGATAATTTGCCCGGCATTGCCGGCATTGGTGAGAAGACCGCCACGGATTTGTTGCAGCGCTATCAGAGTATTGAAGGAATTTTTCACGCGCTTCCTGAGATCGAAGAAAAATTTGCCAAGAAACTGCGAGGGCAGGAAACACAGGTGGAGGCCTCCAAGGTGTTGGTGACGATTGTGAGAGACGTCAAAACTGGTTTTGACTGGAAGCAGGCCACGCTACACGAGATCGACTGGTCGCGTGTGCTGCCGATCTATCGTGAGCTCGAGTTTCGGACACTGATAAAAAAGCATACGGTAGATTCTGGTGGTAGCCGCGGGCTTCAGCCCGCGTCCGAAAAACCGACCAGTCGCGTACAGATTGTTCGGGACATCGCTGAGCTACAGCGCAGGCTCACGCCTGCGGCTACCAATACGATTGGGATCCTTATCGCTGAGCAGCAGCCGGATTTATTTGGCGCGACGACAGCGGCTGCAGCTATTTCGGATGGCTCACAAACATTTGTCCTCATGAATCCAACCAAGGATGCGCTCCGTGAGATCCAAAAGATTCTCTCAGCAGCCCATCTTGTCATCACGCATGACCTCAAGCATCTCACGCATCAGCTTGGGGAGACGATTTCCACGCCAGCTTTCGATACAATGATCGCGTCGTACTTGCTTTTTGCTGGCACCAGGTCCCATGATCTTGCTTCCGTTGCACACAAAGCCCTTGGTCGCACGATTGCCGATCTGCCTCTCACCTTTGCCAAAGAAAAAGATTACGAGACCCTTGGATCTGTTGCCGCGACCCTTCCTGAGCTTGCCCAATCAATGCGTGGTGAGTTGGAGAAGGCAACGCTCACAAACATTTTTGATGAAATAGAAATGCCTTTGATTCCTGTGCTCTACAGAATGGAGCAGGAAGGTATTCAACTGGATACACAGAGTCTTGCGGCGTTTTCTTTGACGCTCACACATCGGATCGATGCGTTAACACAGAAGATCCACAATGCCGCAGGCGTTGAGTTTAACATCCATTCCCCTTCTCAACTTGCAGAGGTGCTGTTTGAGACCATGAAGTTGCCGACCAAAGGGATTAAAAAAACAAAGTCAGGATTTTCTACGGCCGCGCCAGAGCTCGAGAAACTCTGGGAGGTTCATGAAATCATTCCTTTGTTATCTGAATATCGAGAGCTGACCAAATTACAGTCGACGTATGTGGAAGCTCTGCCGAAGTTGGTTCACAAAGACGGTCGGGTACACACAAGCTACAACCAAACCGTTGCGGCCACGGGGCGACTTTCTTCCTCTGATCCAAATTTACAAAACATTCCGATTAAAACAGAACTCGGTCGCGAGATTCGGAAAGCATTTGTGGCTCCCAAGGGAAAACGTTTGCTGGCGCTCGACTATTCACAAATCGAGTTGCGGCTCGCTGCTGTGATTGCCAAAGACAAACCCTTCATTACCGCCTTCCAAGAAGGAGCGGACATTCATACACGCACCGCTGCTGAGGTCTGGGATGTTTCCGAGGATCAGGTCACAAAAGATCAACGTCGTGCGGCCAAGGCGATCAACTTTGGCATTTTGTACGGCATGGGACCGCGCAGTCTGTCGCGATCGACCGGGCTCTCGATGGAAGAAGCCAAACAGTTTATTGATCGGTATTTTGACATTCATCACGCGATTCGTGACTATCTTGATCAAACCAAAATGAAAGCTCACACAGATGGTTATGTCGAAACCTTGTTTGGACGTCGACGGTATTTACCAGAAATTCAATCTGGTGTGCCAATGCTCATCGCAGCCGCAGAGCGTATGGCGATCAACATGCCTGTGCAAGGGACAGCAGCAGACATTATGAAAATGGCCATGCTGCGGGTGGCCGGGTGGCTTTCAAAAAGTCAGTGGCCGGCCAAGATGCTTCTCCAAGTCCATGACGAGCTTGTGCTGGAGTGTGAGAAAGACGCGGTGGAAGCCGTGGCCAAAGGCGTGAAAGAGATGATGGAAAGCGTTGCGAGTTTTGACGTGCCACTTGTGGTGGATGTGGAGGTTGGCAAAAATTGGGGCGAGATGGAATAAAAAAACGCCCCGACAAGCCAGGGCGCTTTTTTAGTTAAGCTCAATGTCGATGTCGGTGTCAGAATCTGAGCGAAGAGAGTCGTCTACGTTTAGATCGGTTTGTGTGTCCGAGTCCGCTTGGACTTCATCCTCTGGTTCTGCTTCTACATCTGCGTCTGTCTCCACTTTGGTTTCTTCCTCCACGACAATTCCCATATGAAGGAGTTGTTCAGCCTTGGCTTCCAGGTACGCATCAATGTGTCCCTCTACGCTTGCCGCGGCTGTTAGGTTCCCCTTGGCTTCTAGCTCACTGGCCACGCGGTGGGCATTTTCAAGATGGGTATCGATCTGTTCTTCAATGTGCATTTGTGCATCTGGATTCAACTGTCCTGACGCCTCTAGTTCCACGGCTTCTTGTGCTCTACGGTCAGCTTGTTCGATCTCCCACTCTGCCTGTGATTGTGAATCGATGGTGAGAGCAGAGCGAAATCCTTCGTTCACATGAATTTTGACTGGGTAGAGAAAGTCACCAGGAATAGAGGACTCTGCAGCGACGACGGTTCCAACACCGACAAAGATACTCATGAGTATGGCTAAGATTGGCATAGGGATGAATGTTAGTGAATGAGCGCATGAGAGAAAGGTCGCTAGCAAACCCTTCTGTGGTATAGGACGCTCAGGGGGCCGGTTTCTTACCGGGTGTATTTTCACTGTATGCAAAAGAATTTGTCGAATTTCTTCTTTTCGATTCTGTTTTAGAGAGATATCTCGTAGGTCTTTGAGATGATTTATGCGTAGGCGGCCCATAGGGTTTGAAGGGTTTTTTTGGCGCGGTGGATGCGCACAGAAATAACATTAGGTGTTTCATCAAGCATCTTGGCAATGTCTCGGGTTGGATAGCCCTCGACAAATCGTAGAATGATCAGTTCACGATCAGACTCGGAAAGGTTTTTCAGGTGGGAGAAAAGTTCATTGGTCTCAATTTCATGAAAAATGGTTTGCGCATTTTGTCCCTCTGGTTCTTGTCCATGTTCCAGTCTTTCCTCTATGGAATAGTTTGGTTTTTGCCTGCGTCGGTTATCGACGATGAGATTTCGTGCCACGCGGTAGAGAAACGCTTTTATTGAATCGATGTCTTTCCCATTGGCAATGTAACTCCATGTTTTGATAAATGTTTCTTGTGTGAGATCCTCGGCCAACGATTGATCGCGTACACGAAACAAGCAATAGCGAAATATTGCGTCCGCATGGCTCTCGTAGGCCTCAAGAAAAGATTGTTCTGTTCGTGTCATCCCCATACCTCACCAGTATAAGACGGATCAAAGGTTTTTTCCTTACCGAGTCCTTTCGGGTAAGATATTCCCACTATGCTTATTTTTGTCTACGGTGATGATACGTTCAGAATTCAAGAGAAGGTAAAACAGATGAAAGAGGCGTTCAAGGTTAAGTTTGACCCCACAGGTTTGAATACTGCCGAGTTTCCCAATGGAGATACAGCAAAATTTGAAGTTGGGGAGGTCATGGGGGCTGTGCGATCGCTTCCGTTTTTGGGTCAAAAAAGAATGGTCGTGGTACGTGATTTGATTGCTCGTACAAAAAAAACGGATATGGACGTTTGGGAGAAAGGATTTCTTCAGGCACCCGAATCCACGATCGTGATTTTTTGGGAGACAGAATCAGTGAAGGATGTCGAAAAGAAACCATTGTTTGTGGCACTCAAAGGAGCTGCAGAGGTTCACAACTATCCATTCCCCGAATTGGAGGGAGCGGCACTTGTCCGTTGGACTTCGGAGCGAGTGAAGGCACGAGGAGGATCGATCGATCCGCAGGCTCTCCAGGGATTGGCTGATCGTGTCCAAGGAGATTTGTGGCAGATGGATCATGAGATTTCAAAGTTGGTGGCGTATGCCTCTGGCCACGAAATATCGCGGGCTGTGATCGACGAGCTTGTACCTCTGAGTTTTGAGGAAAAGATTTTTGAGCTGATGGATGCGGTTTCACAAAAGCGAAAAGCTGACGCGATCCGGATGCTCTCAAACGAACGTTCTGCTGGATCTGATGATCACTACTTGCTCACCATGCTTGGGCGACAGGTCAGGATTTTGCTTGGAGCACGTGCGCTGCTTGATGAGAATCCACGTGTGACAAAAGAGACGCTTGCTGCAGCACTCAGTGTTCATCCGTTTGTCGCGCAAAAGGTTCTTGCGCAAGCCAAAGGATTTTCTTTCTCGCATCTGAGAGCCGTGCATGATTTGCTTTTTGAGTTTGACCAACAACTGAAATCCGGCCAGGTCGCGCCAGATATGGCTGTTGATCTCACGGCCGTCAAGATGATGACATAAAAAACAGACTCACTCGGAGTCTGTTTTTGTCTTACGCCTTTGCAAGGGCGTTTACCTTTTTCATGAGACGGGACTTGTAGCGTGCGACGGCGTTCTTTTTGAGGACTTTTTTCTGAGCCGCCTTGTCGAGCTTTTTTCCGATCATGCGCACAACCTCGGTGAGCTCGGAGAGCTTCTTTGCATCGACCAATTTTCGGGCTTTGACACGCAGGGAGTGAATTTCGGCCTTCACGACCTTGTTTCGCTCAGCACGCTTTTTGTTTTGGCGTAGAGCTTTTTCTGCATTTCGTAGATTTGGCATAGGTGGCGATAGTATAGCGGAGGGAGAGATGCTGTCAACTATTCCTCACTTGATGGCAGGATGCCAATCTCGACCAGATCTAGCTGCTTTCCCGAGGTGCCTGCTGTAATACGGAAGATGTCCTTATCTACTTTTTTCAGCTCCTGGGTTGAGCTGGCGTAGGTTCTTACAGTTGTTTCGAGTTGTTTACCAAGTCGGTTGTGGTGATCTTCGTAGGCCTTCATGTGTCGCATGAGTTGTTCAGCCTGCTTTTGAATATCCTTGACCGAGTCTTCGATTTGGAGCGCCTTGAGTCCTAACATGACGGTTTGGAGATAGGCAAAGAATGATGTAGGTGAGACGATCATCACCCCTTTTTTAAATGCATACTCAATCAGGTCATGGTTGTTCACGTTGACGGCTCCGACACTGCTACTAATAAGATTGTGGTAGACGCCTTCGGCTGGGACAAACATGAACGAGAAGTTTGTTGTTCCCTTTTCGGGCTGGATATACTTTGATGTTTCGTCGATGCGAACTTTCACATCCCTTTTGAAATCTCGCTCAAGAAGTTCACGGCGTTCGGGGTCGATTTCCTGTGAGATACGATTATAGTTTTCAAGAGAAAATTTTGCGTCGATGGGAATAAGCATGTCCTTCACAAAGATGACCGCATCTGGGATGAGAGTTTGTCCGGTTTTTTCGTCGATACCGAGCTGGTATTGCATCTGATATTGTCCAACTGGCAGAACCTGGCCTAGGAGTGACTCAAGCCAATACTCACCAAGGATTCCGCGTTGCTTCGGGTTTTTGAGAATATTCTCGAGACTCTGGAGCTGGGTTGAGAAACCGAGAACTTGCTTGTTTGTTTCATCAAGCTTTGTGAGCCGCTCCGTCACGTCTCTGATGATTCCTGTTGTGTGCTGGAAATGATTTTGAAGTGTAGACGATGATTCCTTCAGGTTTGTGACGAGTCGGTCATGCATTGTGTCGAGCTTCTCCTCAACTTCCTTTCTTTGAGATTGTGTAGAATCGAGGATCTCTTTCCGAAGATCGTTGATAAGTGACAAGAGCGAAGTATCGACTTGCGGAACCGCTGGTGATTTTTTTGTGAGAAAAAAAACAATCAGACCAACAAGGATTGCGCTTAGCACCGAGAAGAGAATTGTTTCCACCATAATTCTTTGACGCTCGTGTTTTGCTGACGTATCATGGCGTCGCTCCATCAGTATAGCACGAATTGTAAAGTATTTTACGACACAAGATGTCCCCGTAGCTCAACAGGATAGAGCTATAGCGTCCTAAGCTGGAGATGGGGGTTCAAGTCCCTCCGGGGACACCAGAAGTTTTGAAAAAAGCGATGCGCTCGTGCTTCGACCTAGAAAGCCCTCATCGTAGCGCTGCTACGACTCGGGGTTTCCGGTCTTCAGCACTTCGCGTCTCATCTTTTTTCGAAGCTTCTGGCGGATCATAATGCACGGCGTATCTCGCGCTTTTTGAAGCCAGTTGGATGCAAATCGATCCATGTTTATTCAACTGTCTGACTCACGTGTCACTTTACAAAGATTCAAGGCTTGCTCTGCTTCACGTGAAACAAATCTTTTATGGCGATTTCTAATCCAGGCTTCCTGCTAGATCTTGACGGGCTGCTGATCAATTCTGAGAGTCTATCTGAAATTGCATTTGAGAAGATGTGCAAAAAATTAGGCTGCGAGTTCACCCAGGATTATCATGCCAGTATTCGTGGAACGAAAAAGGAGCTATGGTCTGCCGGCCTTGTGAAAGAGTTTAGTTTAGAGGTTAGTTCGCAGGAGGTCGCTAAGCTTCACGATGCTCTGTTGCTAAGTGAGATGGATCATTCGGTCAATCTAATGCCAGGTGCAATCGAACTACTGGATTGGATCGATTTTAGGGGATATCCAAAAGCGCTTGTGACAAGCTCGGATTCGGTTTACGCGAAGCGATATCTTGAAAAGCTCGGTCTTCTAGAGAGATTTATGATCTTCGTCACAAGTGAAGACGTTAAAAATGGAAAGCCAGATCCCGAGCCCTATCAGATTGGTGCGCAACGGCTGGAACGAGTGCCTAGTAATTGCATTGTCTTTGAGGATTCTGTAAACGGAGCGCTATCGGGCAAGTCATCAGGAGCAACGGTTGTAGCAGTGCCTTCAAGTCCATCAGACAAGGAACGTATGTCTGTTGCCGACTATGTGTTATCTTCATTACTTGAATCCATTTCAGTGCTTGAAAATTTGGGCCTGTAGCTCATTTGGTAGAGCGTCGCATTCGCATTGCGAAGGTAAGGGGTTCGATTCCCCTCAGGTCCACCAACAATAATACCCAGGTATCTGGGTATTATTGTTGGGGAGAGCACAGGCCATTGAGGCCTGTGCGTGGGGAATCGAACGCCGGAGCCATGTCCCGCCACAAGGCGGGACGGCGAGGCGGTGGCCAGACCTCGGCGAGCTGGCGAGCCGAGAGTCGCGGCCGATTCCCCTCAGGTCCACCAACAATAATACCCAGATATCTGCCCAAAATAACTCAGCAACGCTGAGTTATTTTGTTTCACGTGGAACAAGATCTTTTTTTCGAAAAAAATAGTAGTTTTGACTAATCTAGCGTGGACAAAATTTGAAAAATGTGGATAAGTTTTCATTTTCGCCTCATTTTCTTTAAAAGATAGGATTTTCAAAGGCAGATTTCCATTTTATCATAATTAATTTTGCTAATTTTAGCTAATAAATTGATTGACTACTTTTCGTATTCATGATATACTACTTTCGTGAAGGTATGACTAAGCATCATCTGCTCATCGCCTTTGCTCTTGTGGGGATTTTTGTATATCAGAATGTTGCTCTGGCACAAATGTCCTCCTCGAGCTACCTGATCCGGTGGGATTCTGTGAACACCGGTGGTTCAGATACGGGTAGCTCGTCCAGTTACCAACTGCGCGACACGGTTGAGTCAGTCGTGGCAGGACGTACATCAAGTTCGTCCTACAACTTAGACCAGGGCTACCGTGGCGGAGTTTTCGATCAGGTACTCTCCTTTGATGTGCGGGCTCAGAATTATTCCAGCGTCGTTTCAGCAACAGCTCTTTCATCTCTCACCGTGACCGTCTCATCGGTCTCTGGTATCGCGGTGAATGACTACATTGTCCTTATTCAGGATCGCGGTGTCAGTCAAGTCTCAGCCATGGGTAAGGTCACGAGTATTGGCGGCTCAACACTCACAGTCGACTCACTCACAAACAGTGGCACAGCACCTTCGATCGACGGAACGAATGACTACGTCTATGTCCTGAGCGGGGCCACCGTTTCCTATGGAACGCTCAGTGACTCATCCGTGAGCACAGCGATCATTTCATTCGAGGTTTCAGCGGACAGTGCAAGTGGCTATGTCATTCAGATGAATGATGATGGCAATCTCAGATCAAGCTCGAGCGATGTTGATGATGTGAGTGACGGGACGGTCTCGGAGGGTTCAGAAGAATTTGGTGCTCGTTCATCAGACGCCACGCTAACCAGTTCAACGTTCGACACAGCAGATTCTGCTATCACAACGACCAGACAGGACGTTGTCACCAGAGGTTCAGTCACGATGTCAGATCGAAGTTTCGTCACACTCAAGGCCTCGATCAGCACTTCGACATCGGCTGGCTCCTACGGAAATGTGATCTCTTTCATTGCGTCAGGAAATTTCTAGACTATGAAAAGACTGCAACCATTCTTGATCAGCCTTTTCACGATGCTTCTCATTCCATCGGTTGCTTCTGCTGTTTCTGTTGCACCAACAAATCTTGAACTCACAGCTGAGCGTGGTCAAACCATTTCCTCCAGCATCACTGTCCTGAATACACAAGCCTCCGATCAAGAATATTTCGTAGATCTCATGAGTTTTAAACCAAAGGACGATTCTGGTACACCAGAATTTTTTTCTTCAGACGACTTCGCAAATGATTTAACAGGTTGGATACTATTTGACAGCAAGTCTTACATTGTTCCAGCTCTTTCTTCCTCCGAAATTCCATTCCAAGTTGTTGTTCCAGATGATGTTCCATCTGGTGGCTATTACGCTGCCGTAACAGTTTCACCCGCACCAGCAGATGTTGTTGCTGCTAATGGGGCGATCATTGAAGCAAAAACAGCTGTACTCGTGCTACTGACCGTGGAAGGCGAGACGCAAGAAGATCTTGAGCTGTTGGATTTTGCTAGCACGGGTGGAGCTTTCGATCTCCCGCGACGTTCATTTCAGTTCCGATTACAGAATCAAGGCAATGTTCAT
Source organism: Candidatus Uhrbacteria bacterium (assembly GCA_023246355.1). Lineage (GTDB taxonomy): Bacteria > Patescibacteriota > Patescibacteriia > UBA9934 > GWF2-40-263 > JACRJW01. The sequence goes on from JAHFIQ010000001.1 coordinate 351,413, forward strand.
GTCACACCGGTTGGAAACATCAAACTGACAGGTTTGTTTGGCCAAACGATTCTTGACCTTGATGCAAACAAAGATGAAGGTCGAGTGCTTCCAGCATCGACACGGATGTTTGCTGTGACGTCCAGCGATGAATCAACAAGTTGGTACGACACCGTCGCTTTTCAGCTCAGTCACCTCGCGATTGGTCCGGTCACAGCCACACTCGATCTCACATACGGAGAAAGTGGAGCGATTCAATCCTCACTTTCATTTTGGGTATTTCCCTGGCAGCTTCTTGTCACGCTCGTGGGCTTGCTGATCGTCTTGTGCGTTGGGTATCGATTCCTTAGACGAAAACGCTTGTAAAAAAATCTGTGTGTTTCTATTTAGAAGGCTCATTCAAACTCTCACACTAGCCATCGTGACTTTCACGATGTCTGCTGTGGTTGTTTCAACAGCCAACGCGGCAACGATTACCGGAGTGAACGACTACCCAACCACGCTCCAGTCGTCCCAAGCTGCCAATCACACCGTGCTCTTTACAACACCAACAGGTGCAGCACTTGGCTCCACGATCACGCTTTCGTTTTCCACGCCGTTTGATACATCCACGATTACGGAAGACGATGTGGATGTGGCAGATGATGGAGTTGATCTCACGACAGCTGCGACATGTGCAGGAACGGAACAGGCTTCTGTTTCTATCGCATCAGACGTTGTCACCATCACGATTTGTGCAGGTGATGGCGGCGCGATTGCTGCCGCGTCTCAGATCACCATTGAGATCGGAACAAATGCCACTTCATCAGGAACAGGTTCAAATCGCATCACCAATCCGACTTCCACTGGAACCTATTTCCTGAGCGTGGCTGGTACGTTTGGCGATGCTGGATCGATTGCGCTTCCCATTGCAGGAGATGATTCTGTATCCGTGACCGCTGATGTGGCTTCTCGCTCCAGTGGAACAGGAACAGGAGGCGGATCCTCGCCAACATCAGACACAACCGCTCCCACGATCAGCAACATCGTGGTGAGCAATGTGACGGAAACAAGCGCGACTATCACTTGGACCACAGATGAATCGTCCACCAGCTCGGTGAGCTATGGGATAACCAGCGACGCTGATGACTCGACGAGTTCCGATAGTTCATCCACGACGTCCCACTCCACCACTCTGACAGGTCTTACCGCTGGGGAGACGTATTACTTTACGGTGAGCTCAACCGATAGCAGTGGTAACAGCGCGACTTCATCTGTTCAGTCATTCACAACGCTCGACGATACTGGTCCAGTGATTTCAAATGTGGAAGTCGTGAACATCACAACCACTTCTGCAACAGTCACCTGGACAACAGATGAAGCCGCTGACAGTACCGTTTCCTACGGTGAGACCACGAGCTACGATTCATCAGAATCTGATAGCAGTCTTGTTACGTCGCATTCCATCACTCTGACAGATCTCACTCCTGGGACCACGTACGACTTTCAAGTGCTGTCCTCAGATTTTTCTGGAAACCAATCGTACACAGATAACGACACATTTGAGACAGACGAAGACGGGACACCGACAAATGTTTCAGATCTCGCCGCAGATGCAGGAGACGAAACGATCGTTCTGACTTGGACAAATCCTGACGATGAAGATTTGGCTGGGGTTCTCATCCTTGTGTGCGTCAACGAATATCCAGACGGACCAAACGACGAAGATTGCACAGAGGTCGATGCGGGACTTGCTGAGTCTTACACACTCACAGGTCTCACAAACGGAACAACGTATTACATTGGTGTGTTCGCTTACGATGATGCAGGGCAATTTGCTTCTGGCGCTCTTGTGACAGCTGTCCCAAGTGCTTCAGAAAATGAGGTGCCCTCCGAAGAGACAACGGAGGCAGAAGAGGAACCTGGTACAGAAGAGCCAGGTGACGAAGAGACATCTGTTCCAGATTCCGGAACAGGTGAAGAAACAACTCCAGGTGAGGAACCCTCATCCGGAGAAGATCTTACGACTGGAGAGGCGTCAGAGGAACCTACCTCCTTGGGTGCGGAGGATGGGACTTTGAGTGATGCCGATATCCAGTACTTTGTGGAAGAAGAATCACTTGAGCTGACCACGGACACCTCTGTGGTCGAAGTGCTTTCCGAAAGCACTGTGCTTATTTCGATTCCCTCCTCGGAAATTTCAGATGACGCCACCTCTGTCTTGGTGACGATCGGTTCTGAAACATACCTCATGGTGTTCAATGAGGAGTCCGGTTCCTATGAAGCAGAAGTCATGCTTTCCGACGCGGACGGTGTGTACACACTGACCGTGACTGTCGCCTCAGGCGATGGGTCGGAGTCTGTTTCTTCATACCTGTACATCGTCAATCCAGGCGATGTCTACCAGGTCGTCGATGATGAAGAAGCAGCCGTGGCCGATGCAACAGTAACACTCTATGAAGTGGTAGATGGTGAGCTGATCGTTTGGGATGGTTCCCCGTACGGTCAGGAGAATCCCACTCCCACAGCGGCAGATGGTACGTTCGCTTGGTATGTTCCAAACGGAACATACGTCGTGGTCGTGACGGCTGAGGGGTTTGAAACAGCACAAACCTCACAGCTCGTAATCGATAACGGCATTGTGAATCCTAGGATTCTTCTGACGGCCCTGGCGGTGCCTGAGGAAGAACAAGGAACAGCTCTTGAAGAAGGAGAGACCACCTCCCTTATTCAAAACGTTCTCTCTGTCTCCTCGGTTGAGGCCTTGCAAGAGGCGCTCTCTCAACTGCGAGACATTCCAGGTGTAGAAACGGCCGCTGAGATTTCGACGCCCGTGCTTGCCCTTGGTGCAGGTGTGAGCTTGGTCGTGCTGTCTCTGGCCTACGATTTCCTGTCTCTTCTTCAATATCTTTTTACAGCGCCTCTCCTATTTTTGTGGCGCCGCAAGAGGAAAGGATACGGAGTCGTCTACAACGCGATTGGCAAAAAACCAATCGACTTGGCTCTGGTACGTCTGTACCAGCTGACAAACGGTGAGGAGGCGACGCCACGCTCCGGCCGCCTCCTCCAAAGTCGTGTTACCGACCGCGAAGGTCGCTACTACTTTCTTGTGTCCCCTGGACGGTATCGGTTGAGTGTCACCAAATCTGGGTTCGAGTTTCCCTCGGAGTATTTGAAAGGTGAGAACACCGATGGTCAGTACTTGGATGTGTATCATGGCGAAGTGATTGAGGTGAAGGATAAGGATGCGGTCATCACGGCGAATATCCCGATGGATCCGTCACAAGCAGATGCGTATCAAACACCATCGGCTGTTGTGTGGCACAAACGTCTGCGCAAGCTTCAGCACAGCTTCTCAGCTCTCGGGATTGTGGCAGCACTTGCCTTTGCGATCATCCGTCCAACGCCTTGGTCAATCACCATGGTCTTCATCCAACTCGCGGTGTATCTGCTGGTGCGACGACTTGCCAAACCATACAAGCCCATGAACTGGGGAATCGTGTATGACAAAAACACGGGTCGGCCGTTAGCTCGTGTTGTCGCTCGTATCTTTGAGCCCAAGTACAACAAATTGCTCGAGACACAAGTGACAGATAGCAAAGGACGGTATGCGTTCTTGCTGGGACCAAACGAATACTTTGCGGTGTTTCAAAAAGATGGCTATCAGACCGCAGAAGTTCGACCGATCGATTACTCGGCACATGAAGAACCAGCGAACTTCGGTGAGACCGTTGCCCTTGAACTCAATCAAACCGCAACCTGATCGCCCACATCTATGTTCTTATCAGGGAGGAAACAATCTCTCGCCCTTGTCCTCATCACCCTCGTGTCGATGATGAGCTTTGTGTTTTCTTCCCAAGCCGCTGCGCCGACCAACATCGTGACCTATCAAGGCCGATTGTTGAATTCAAATTCTGTCCCGGTTTCTGACACGAGCCTTTCCATGAAATTTTTCTTCTATACGGCTGTCACGGGTGGAACCTGTGTCTGGTCTAACTCTTCCGCGACATGCAACAGCAACACACCAGCTTCCACCACCGCTCGAACCGTCACACTCACCTCAGGACTCTTCACCCAAAATTTGGGCGACACGGGAGATTCCTTCGCCGCCATTTCCGATTCGATTTTTGCAGATAACTCAACCTTGTTTTTAGAAGTGATCGTTGGCAGTGAAACGCTTTCCCCTCGTCGCCGACTCACCGCGGCTCCTTATGCTCTGAACGCACAGACATTGGATGGGATTGATTCTGGATCTTTTCTGCGCGACACAGGGGATACAGCCACGGGGGATTATGACCTGACCGGAGCCACTCTCTCGGGAGGTTCTCCGATTGTGTTGGAAGGTGCCTCCGCAAATAGCTTTGAAACAACACTGGCTCTGACAGATCCAACAGCTGATCGAACGATCACCTTTCAAAATGGCTCTGGCACGGTCGCGTTTTTGACAGACGTCACGGGTGGAGGTTTATGGGAGTCAGGCACATTTGTCTACGAAGATGATTCTGCTGTTGTGGTCGGCGCTGATGCCGCTTTCACGTATGCCAGTGGTGGTGTGGGAGATTTGCGTGTGGCAGATCAGCTGGAAGTGCTTGATGATATTTTCGTTGATAATGATTTGGTTGTCGGCGCCTCGACGTCATCTACAGAAACGATTGCAAACAGTTCATTTAGTTTGGGCGGCAACGACTTCTTTGCGGCAAGTGATGTGGGTGTGGAAGGAAACGTCTATATCGACGGCGCGATTGATTTGGTTGGCACGGCGACGGTCGGTGACCTTGCCTGTACGGATTGTTTGGACTTTGCAGAACTTGTCGATGCCTTGTCTTTGGATGCCTCGACGTCCATAGCACTTGACGGAAGTGAAACGTTTTCGATTACCAACGGCGGTACAGGCAATGTCATCACCAACCTCTCTTCCACGGGAGACTTTGTGATTCAAGATAATGGCGCGGCCATTCTCACGGTTGCGGACGATGATGTTCTTACCTATTCAACGGACTTAACAACGACCAGTGCGATTGGATTCACAGGCAACAGTCTTACCACAGGAAGTCTGCTAAACCTTTCTGCCACAGGTCTCACAACCGGAACAGCTTTGACTGTGACGGCCAGCAATGTGAGCACAGCCAACTCGGCTTCAGTGCTGAATCGTTTCGTGTTGACCAACAGTCAATCGACCATCGCCAATACAGGGATCACCGGTTTGTCTGTTGGGTTTACCAATGCCCCCTCCATTGCTGGAAACACAGAGCGAGTTGTGTCCATTAGCAACGAGTCCACAACCAACACAACAGATAACCTCGTTACAGCGTTGCTTGCTTTGGATAATGCTGATACATCGACGACGGGATCTACGGTTGTCACAGATGCGATCTCGATCGCCGTCTCAGGAGCGATTGCCAACGGCATCGTGGACGCGATCGACGCCTCGGATGCCAACATTACCAACGCCCTCAACATCGGAACCAACACGATTCTTGGTACGACCGGTGTGATTGATTTTAGCAGTTTTGATGTTGATGGGAGTGGGAATGTCACGGCGAATGATTTCATCTGCACGGACTGTGTGGACTTTACCGAGATGATCGATGCCATGTCTTTGGATGCTTCAACATCGATCGCGATGGACGGTTCTGAAACCTACACCCTCACCAACGGCGGTACAGGCAATGTCGTCACCAACCTCTCCTCTACGGGAGACTTTGTTATCCAGGATAACGGTGCGGCCGTTCTCACCGTTGCCGATAATGATGTCTTTACCTATACAACGGATTTGACGACCACCAGTGCGATGACACTTACAGGCAACAGCCTCACCACCGGGAGTCTTTTGAATCTGTCATCAACAGCTCTTACAACGGGTTCAGCCCTGAGTGTTGTGGCGACCAATGCCAACACAGCCAATTCCTCCACACGTTTGAGTCAATTCTCGTTTACGAACTCTCAAGCAACCGTTGCAAATGGAGATATTGCCGGACTGTTTCTTAATTTTACGAACAGTCCATCGATTGGTGGCAACACCGAGCGTGCCATGTCGATTGTGAATGCTCCAACATCCAACACAACGGATAATGCCGTGGCTGCGCTTCTGTCTTTGGATAACGCTGATACGTCAGGAACAGGTTCTACGGTTATTACCGATGCCCTGTCGATCACGGTGTCAGGAGCGATTTCAGATGGGATCGTGGACGCGATTGATGCTTCCGATAGCAACATCACTAACGCTCTCAATGTTGGTGCCAACACGATTACAGGAACGACCGCGGTGATTGACTTCAACAGCTTTGATGTGGATAACAGCGGTATTGTCACGGCGAGTGACTACGTGTGCACGGACTGTATCGACTTTGCTGAGCTCATCGATTCCATGTCTCTGGACGCGTCTACCTCTATTGCGATGGATGGCTCAGAAAACTTCACCGTGACCAATGGTGGAACAGGAAACATGGTTGTGAACCTGTCATCGACAGGCGACTTTGTGTTGCAGGATTCTGGATCACCCTTTTTCTCTATCAATGACAACAAAGTTATTTCTTATTCCACAGACCTTGCAACAAGCAATGCTGTGGCTCTCACCGGCAACAGTCTTACCACCGCCAACCTGTTGACCCTGACAAGCACCGCACTCACGACAGGATCAGCGCTCTCAGTTACCGCCTCAAATACCAATACAGCCAATTCGATTTCGAGCATGGCCGTTTTTGCCCTTACCAACGCTCAATCAACAGTAGCCAATGATGATGTCAATGGTTTGGTTGTGAGGTTCACCAACAATCCGTCGGTTGCTGGAAACAATGAGCGCGCCATGGTGGTTACAAATCTTGCGACGAGCAATACCACAGACAACGCTGTCCAAGCTCTTCTCAATTTGGATAATGGAGATACCAGCGCCACAGGTTCCACGGTTGTCACAAACGCCTTGATCGTCTCTGTTTCAGGATCGATTGCCGACGGCATTATTGATGCAGTCGATGCTTCTGACTCCAATATCACCAATGCTCTGAACATCGGATCAAACATCATTACAGGAACCACCGGTGTGATTGATTTCAATAGCTTTGATGTTGGACCGGTTGCTAGTGCCAATAGTGGGACGACAACTTCCATTGTTGATGTTGGATACGTCACTCCGGTGGATACCTCTGGAACAAATATTCACCAAGGCATCACTATTGACATGGATATCGGTAACTCAACAGGCGGTACCAATAGTGTGAATGCACTTGAACTCGAGGGAATGACTGGAGATCCGGAGGTTGCAAACGTTCATGCGATTGATATCGGGGCTCTCACAGGATCTGCCGCGACAAATGAAACCGCTCTCCAAATTGGAACAGGGTGGGATGCGGATATTGCCTTCTTAAATGCCACTCAGGCAAGTCTGCGTATCCCAAATGGTTCACGACTTCAGTTTCAAGACTCGACGTCAACGGAAATTTTGACGCTTCAGGACGTTTCAAATTCTTTAAATCACAACTTGGCCATTGATGCTGATACAGGGCTGTCATTTGATAGCAATGCGGATTCCGATGCAGACATCACGACTCCTACAGCCGAAGCTCTGCGCATCACGCCAGGTGGAGTTGGAGATGTTATTTTTACGATCGATGCAGACAGCAATGTCCAGATGACCGCAGGTGTTGCGCCGGGTGTGGACATGCTCTCGCTCTCAAACAGTGGTTTTGCAACAACCACAACGGATGTGAACGGGCTGCAAATTGATTTCAGTTCAACAGGTGCTGCCGCTCAGGCACTGTTTGTTGAAACGACGTATGTTGGTGGTGCGACAGATGCGCTTAACTTTGACGGTATTTTTATCGGAGATATCAATCCAACCAATGCCGCGGGGACGGACACGGTTGCGGGAATCCACATTGGAACCATCACAGATCCAGGCGCGAACATTACCTCCACTGGTCTTCGTATTGACGCAGGATATGATGCTAACATTGCCATCATTGACTCGTCATCTGTGTTCGATATCACCAACGGTGGCACGCTGGCGTTTCGAGACACCTCAAATACGATCATGCTCCTGACAGATAACGGTTCCGATGGGGTGCTGAGCATCAATAACATTTCAACCGCTGATCCTGCGGTCAATGTGTACGACGTGGCTGTGAATACCACGATCGATATTGGTGGTGTGACGAACGATTCTGCCAACAGCGTGAACATTGCGACCAACGCGACCAGCGGAGACACGATTTCGATTGGAAACACGGCCGGCGGAACCAACGTCACGATCACGGCCGGTGGAACGATTGATTTGGAAGGGTCCGTGACAGCGGATTTGGCAGCCATTGGTGCCACACAGTTTGCGCTCTGTCACACCAATTCTGACACCAACGACGAACCGATCGGTGACTGTTCGGGTGCGCCAACCGCTGACTATGCGGAGCAATATCCTGTGGAGACTGGCATTTCGTATGGCGACATTGTGGTGCCTGGGGCGCGGGAAGTGACAACCACTGAAGGCCAGACCATTACACAACTTGTGAAATCTTCTGAGCCGTATCAAGGTCCCATCGCTGGAATCGTTTCCAATAACTACGGAGACTTTACCTCGGCTGGGTACAACATTGAGGCGGGTGACAATCCCATGCCCATTGCCCTTGTCGGACGTGTTCCTGTGAAGGTGACAAACGAAGGCGGTGCCATTCAAGTAGGTGACTATCTCACAACTTCTTCCACAGCTGGTCGTGCCATGAAAGCCAGTAAAGTCGGTCGCGTGATCGGCATGGCTTTGCAGAATTGGGATGGCGTGAGCGATACAATCATGGTGCAGGTGAACAACTCTTGGTACATGGGAGAGGTGATTGGAACCGACGGTGTCTCAACGCTTGTCACGGACAATGTTGTTGTGTCCTCATTTGCAACCGCAACCGCTGAGGCACCGACCTTTGACTCCTACGGGCTCTCACTGCGAGGTTCTGTTTGGAATGGATCAGAAGCAGAAGCCGTGGAGATGATGATGAAGAACGTTGTTGATAGTGAAGATGAGTATCGACTCAGCATTCGCAATACATCCGAAACCGAAGTTGCCTACATCACCGACGAAGGGACCATGAAGATTGCTGGTGACATGATCGTTGGTGGAAATTTGTATCCGTCGGATCGTGGAGTTCCTCAAACCGACAAATATATTTACTACGATGGATCAGAAGGGTCAGCTGGGGACTTCATGCGCACCAATGCCAAAGGTTGGTCCACGGGATCTTACGACTTTGCCGAAATGTTCCCGTCGTCTGAGACACTTGAGGCTGGTGAAGTAGTCGCGTTCTCCGGATCAGGCCATGACGTTATTCGTGCAACAGGTGCACAGGGAGAGCAACTTGCTGGTATCGTTTCCACACGTCCAGGATTTTTGGCTGGCGAGAACATCGAAGGTTCCTATCCAATCGCGCTTGCTGGCCGTGTCCCAACAAAGGTGAGTGAAGAGAATGGTGCGATCGCGATTGGCGATCCTCTGACATCAAGTGCAACAACAGGCCTGGCCGTGAAGGCGAGTGAGAGTGGTCAGATTGTTGGTTATGCCTTGGAGGCGTATGACGGATCTCAGTCTGATGATCTGATCCTCGTCTATGTGAATATCGGGTACTGGCAAGATGATACGGTGGTGCAAAACACAGCCTCAGAAGTTTCAGGCAATACAAATTTCTCTGCACTCAACATGACCGGCAACATCTCAATGAACTCTTATGAGATAAACGGGATTGGGAAGCTCACCGGCATGGGAGATTCGTGGTCACTCGCATCCGACGGAACGCTCACAACTTCCGGTTTGTTGAAGACGGTCATCGATTCTTATCAAAATGAAAAAGTCGAGACGGTCGCGGTGACCTCTCCTGAAGTGATGATTACACTCACTGGAACGGCCGTTCTTGAAAACGATCAACTCGAAATTCGATTTGAAGATGTGATTCCTGAATACAATGATGTTATTTCTGCTGACGCGCCGATTCGCGTGTTTGTGACGCCACATGGACCTGTTTCCTTGTACGTCTCTGAGTCTGACCAAAATCATTTCGTGGTGACGCGGTTCCAAGGTGACTTGGATGTTGAGTTCGATTGGATGGTGAGCGCGTATCGAAAAGGATATGAACCTGAGGAGGAGGTAGAAGAGGTGGATGAGGTAGACATGGTAGACCCAGGCTTCAGCATGGGTGCGACTGAAGAAACTGAATCATCTGACACAGAATCAGAAATGACAGCCGATTCTGCATCTCCGGAGAGTCCGGACACAACCATTGTTGATCAAGTGATTGAATCTGATGGCGGCGCAACAGCCGAGCCCGAGACACAATCACCCTGATCAAGCACCCTTTGTTCTTTCCGATCCTTTGACGGGCCTTTCTGTTCTTCTTTAGAGGAGAATAGGCTAGGCCCGAATGGAATGGCCATGCTTGGCTCCATTGCAGCACGCAACTGCGCAAGGGAACAACTGAAGAGGCCCCAATCGGCCAAACAATTTCATAGCGGAAAGCGCATGAACCCCACACATGCGCTTTTTGCGTTATAATGTCTGCACTATGCAATCTTCAGGAGGACTTGCTTCCCATCTTCGCTCTGCCTCGCGCGGCCTCATCTTCACCCTTGTTTTTTTGACGCCGCTTTTGGTCGTGCCTTTCACGATCGATCCGCTTGAAATCAACAAGCAGACACTGCTCATGATCCTGACGCTCTGCGCCACGCTATTGTGGTTTGCCTCCATGCTGGTTGAAAAAAAAGTCAGGCTTGCGCGTGGTTGGATGAACCTGATCCCGCTTCTGTTTGTGGCCGCGTTTGTGATTCCAGCCCTGTCTTCTGCTGCGCCCTATCTTTCTTGGATTGGAGCACATCGTCAGGAGTATACGTCCGTGGCAACCGCGGTTGCCTTGGGGCTGCTCATCTATCTCACCGGTAACACATTTCGTGATCGAAGAAGTCATCAGCTCATGCATGGGGTGATGGTAGTCTCCGTGGCGCTCACGGTGAGCTCGAGCCTCATGGCCTTATTTGGCTTGCCTCTTTTTGGATCGCTCACGAGCGTTCTGGCCTTCAATACGGTCGGAACTCTCACGAACTTCACCACGTTTCTCGTAGTGGTTACGTCTTTCTTTCTTGCCTCTTTTATTTCTCACAAAGAAGGTGATTCGATTCTGAACGACGGCGTATTTGGTGTTCTCGAGCGCTGCCTGATCGTGTTGGTAACGCTTTCAACATTCTTTTTTCTTTTGGTCGTGGATAGCAGCCAGCTCTGGCTTCTGTTTGTGCTCTCGATCATGAGTGTGTTTCTCTTTGTTTTTTTTCGTGCGCAAGATTTTTCTAGTCGTACACGACTCCTGTTTCCCGTTGTTCTTCTGTTGTGCGCCATCCCATTTTGGTTCTGGCTTCCAGGTCTTCACTTCTCGCAGATTCCTCTTGAGGTGACACTCAACAATGAAAGTTCTCTTTCCATCGCAGAAAAAACATTGCAGACCTATTCCAGCAACACAGGTACAGGACCAGGAACGTACTTGTTTGATTTTGCGCAGTTCCATGATGCAGCTCTCAACGAGACGGATTTTTGGAATACGCGTTTTGATCGCGCTTCCTCCCATGTGCTCACGCTCCTGCCAACGCTTGGAGTTTTGGGTGTCACGCTGCTCTCTCTGTTTGTGCTCTTTCTCTTGCTACGATCGGTTCATCAAGTTGTGAAACCTCGGTCGCGTGAGGCATGGCTGGAAAGTTTTGTGCATCTCACACCTTGGCTCATCCTTGTCATTTCTGCGTTCTTGGTTTCTTGGAACATGACGCTCACGATCAGCTTTGGGTTTTTTTCAGGACTACTCATCTCACAAGTCATGCGGCCTGAAGCAGGCCGTTCGTTTGATCGGTCACCTGGAGCCGCGCTTGTGTGTTCTTTTTTCTTTTTGTGCCTGACGCTCGTGCTTCTGGTTGGGGTTTTTCTGACAACCGAGCGCTACGCGGCTGAGATCGCGTTTGCCAAAGCGGTCAAACTTGATCGAGCAGGCATGGATTTGCAGGAAGTGGTGACACAGCTCGATCGCGCCACCACGCTCAACAAATATCACGACACGTATGATCGCAATCTTGCTGAGGCGCTGTTGCTTCGGGTGGGGGAGGAACTTTCATCTGTGAGTTCAATTGAGACACTCACTCCAGAGTCCGCTCAGTATGTCCAGGCCTTGATCGCAGCATCCGTGAACGCGGCCACACAGGCCACAACTCTTTCTCCCAACAATGTGTTGAATTGGCTGACGCGTGGGATGGTGTATCGAGAATTGGTTCCGGTCATGGGAGAAGCATCTGACTTTGCGATTGAGAGCTATACCAAAGCTACAGAACTCGAGAGCGTGAATCCGTCCAACTGGGTTGAGCTTGGAAAAACGTACCTGGTTGCAGCAGAAGCCGTTCGTCCTTTGACGCTGGCACAAGATGAAGCTGCTGCCACACAGGCGCAGTCAACTCTTGCCGACTATCTGACACAGGCAGAATCCGCTTTTCAAAAAGCTATCGAGCTCAAACCCAACTACGCTCCTGCACATTTTCAACTCGCGCTCACCTACGTGGCTCAGGGACGACTCGATGATGCGGTTGCGAAAATGGAAAGCGTCGCTGCCTATAATCCCCTGGACGTTGGTGTGCAGTTTCAGTTAGGTGTTCTGTATCTCAAACGTGGTCAAGATGGCGACCTCTCAAAAGCCCAAGCCGCATTTGAAAACACGATCAAGCTCTCACCTGAATACAGCAACGCGCATTGGTTTCTCTCATCGATCTATGAAGGCCAAGGCGATCTTGCGCGGGCTGTCCAAGAAGTGGAAACCGTCCTTGAACTGAATCCTGGAAACGACTTGGTGGAGGCGCGACTGCAAAAGCTCCTTGCCGGCCAAGTCAGTGAGGAGACCCCAGAAGTTCTTGAAGAGTAAAAGACGGTTGATAGATTTTTGAGAATCTAGTATTCTTTTGGCCGTGACATCCAGGGGCCGTTAGCGCAGTTGGTAGCGCGTTTCCATGGCATGGAAAAGGTCATCGGTTCGAATCCGATACGGTCCACCAAAAAAAGACTGCTGTTGCAGCCTTTTTTTGTTTTGGGCGAGACTCTTGACGGATTGCCCTTTTTCCATTATTCTCTCCAAGTTCCGGTCTTGCGACAGCCGGTTCGATCCCAACCATGCCGCAATTTCCTCAGAGGTTCCCCATGTCTGCAACCCAGGCAGAGTCCGATTCGCGTCCGCCCTTCGTGCGTCCCAGCTCGATTGGCGACATCGTTCTTGGCATGTCCTTCACCGTCGAGGAGGAAGGCGAAGCCGTCACCCTGACCTTCGAGCCGCAAGCGCAGAAGGCGTTCTCGCGCTCGAGTTTTCAGGAGGTCTTCGGCAACTGTGGAGTCGTGCTGGTCAACGGCAAGTACCGACTGCTTGTCAGTGAGCAGGAGGTTCTCGCCTTCGAGGCTCCTGAGGGTCTGGAAAACAAGGACCGCCTGATCGATGGCCAGTTCGGACAGGTCGTCGAAGGGTTCTTCCGCCAGGTCGTCGAGGGCTACCAGGGATTCCCCAGTGACGAGATGCTCGAGCAGCTCGTGGGTCGCTCAATCGATGCTGCGTTCATCGCGCTTACGGGGGACGATCCGCTCAAGGAGTCCCTGCGGCTTCCCACGCGCCAGCAGCTCATCGACATGAAGGTCCAGGGCGGCTGTGCCTCGTGCGATTTCACGGATCCGATGGCGGGCGTCATGGCAGCGCTCAGGGGCGAGCCGCCTTCCAAGTCCTCGTTCTTGCCCGGTGTCATCGAGGTGTCGGGCATCCGTCTGCGCGCGATCGAGAACGGTGATGCGCTCGACCTGGTGGTGGGATATCTCGACCACGAGAACGTGTTCGAAGACTACTTCCACAGTCACCTGGCCGCGCTCATGCGGGAACGTCTTCCGCAGGCCGTCGACGCACAGGTCCGCCGTCAGCTCGTAGGAATCGAGCTCACGCGCCGCATCATCAACCGGGTCTCCGAGGCCACGTACGCCCGCTTCGAGATCGATCCGGACGAAGTGCAGCGGATGGCCGATGAGGAAGAACAGAAGGTCCGGGATGCTCTTGCTGCCAGGCGCGAAGCCGCCTCCCAGAGGCGTGGTGGCCTTCGGTTCATGACCCTCGGTCCCGATGGGTTCCAGGATCTGGACGGCAATTCGCTGGAAGGCGATCCGTTCGCTTTCGAAGAAGGATCGGAGGAAACGGAGAACGAGCTCGACGCTCCCACGCAGGAGTAGCTGAAAACGTGCCCGCGACCTGAAGGTTGCGGGTTTTCTCTTTGAAACGTTATACTGCCGTCACTATGTTGCAAGTTGGTATCGTAGGACTCCCAAACGTCGGCAAGTCCACGCTGTTTAAAACCCTCACGAAAAAGCAGGTTGACTGCGCGAATTTTCCGTTTTGTACGATTGAGCCCAATGTCGGAGTGGTTGAGGTGCCTGATGAGCGGATCAAAAAATTAGCGGAGATTTCGAAATCGGAAAAAATCATTCCAACCGCGATTGAGTTTGTGGACATCGCGGGCCTTGTGAAAGGAGCACACAAAGGAGAGGGACTAGGCAATAAGTTTTTGGCAAACATTCGTGAAGTCGACATGATCGTTCATGTGGTGCGAGCATTCCATGACGAGAATGTTCATCATGTGGAAGCTGGCATTGATCCTGCCCGAGACGTGGAGACGATTGAAATCGAGCTAGCCATGGCAGACATCGGGACCGTTGAAAAGCGGTTGGAAACCGTGCGGGGAAAAATGAAAGCAGGTGTGACAAAGGATTTGGAGAACGAAGAGTCGGCGCTTTCAAAAATGTTTTCCGTGCTCCAGACAGGAAAAATGGCCAACACGGTCGAGCTCACAGAGGACGAAGAAAAGATGGTCGCAGACATGAGCTTGCTTACACGAAAGCCGATTTTGTATGTGGTGAATGTGGACGAAGTAACGGCGGCTGACAAGAACTGGAAGAGTCCCTTGGGCGCAGAGCGTTTGGCGATTCCCGTGAGTATCAAAGTCGAATCAGAGATCGTCGAGATGAGCGTTGATGACCAGCAGATGTTCCTCTCAGAGCTTGGGCTTGCACAGTCAGGACTCGACCGATTAATCGCCAAATGCTATGAGCTGTTGA
Organism: Candidatus Uhrbacteria bacterium; assembly: GCA_023246355.1. Classification (GTDB taxonomy): domain Bacteria; phylum Patescibacteriota; class Patescibacteriia; order UBA9934; family GWF2-40-263; genus JACRJW01. The sequence continues at coordinate 366,498 of JAHFIQ010000001.1, forward strand.
ACCTGATCACATTTTTTACCTCCGGAGAAAAAGAATCCCGCGCTTGGACGATTCAGCGCGGCTGGTTGGCTCCCCAAGCTGCTGGGGTGATCCATACCGATTTTGAAAAAGGATTTATTCGTGCTGAGGTGATTGGCTATGAAGATTTTGTTGCTTGCAACGGCGAAGTCGGGGCTCGTGACACAGGCAAGCTTCGTGTTGAGGGAAAAAGCTATGTGATGCAAGACGGCGACGTGTGTCATTTTAGATTTAGTACGTAGATATCTCTCCCCACCAGCTGATCGTTTCGGTGATACAAAAAGGGTGATTCAACGCGGTAGCCGAGTTTCGTTAGCATGTTCTCAAGTGACAGGCGGTACCAGGTGCCGTCTTTTTGTTTGAAGGCTGGGAAGGCGACCACGGCGCGGCCGGATGGTTTTAAGAGAGGCTTGAGTGCCGTGAAGGAAGATTCGTAGAGGGCCATGAGTTCGTGTTCGATTTTTTTGTTCTCTTGATCAGTGAGTGGTCGTGATCGTGGAGATCCCAAAAAGACTTCTGTGACGATGAGATCTACAGGGTCAAAGATAAGACTCTGAAGCTTAGAGGCAGGACACGTGTGAATGATAAGATTCGGAGTCTGAAGTTGAAATTCTTTTGTCAGCCAAGAAAGATTTTTTTTCGTATCGAGCATGGCTGTTTCGGAGATGTCGCTCCCGATGAGAGACGCAAATCCCATCAGCGCTGCTTCCATGAGTACGGTTCCAGATCCACAGAATGGATCCAACAGCGTGGCTCCTTCTGGATTTACTCCTGAGAGGTTGATCATGAGTCGTGCGAGTTTGGGTGGAAGCATCCCAGACTTGGCATTGCGAGCTGGTCGGCCAAAGTCGCGGTGTTCCCAGGCGCGGAAATCTTGGATGGTTTCAGTTTGGCCGATCAAAATTTTTCCAGGAGCGGCGAGGAGCACATACTCCCCACCGGAGGCGAGCAAGCCATTGGTTTCAATCACGGCTGAGGAAAGTCGTGGTTCACGGGCCTTCACATAGCGCACCGGCCGACCCGATGCTTTGAGATGCTTTTTGATTTCTTGGCCAAGGGCGTCAACCTCTTTTTCAAGAGCACGTGTGAGTGGTGCATCGCCAAGATCATAAACGGAAAGCCCAAATGAGATTTTATTTTTTCCAACGGCGTCTTGAGCTTGTGCCGCGATCAGCGCGGCTGTGCTTTCAAGCTCCCACTGTTTGAGCTCTCCGATGACATGTCCGATCTTGACCACACCCGAGAGTCGATCTTGCAAGGCGCTCGCATTCTCGCTGCCAGATTCAATTACAACAACCGAGCGTGACTGATGGATAGGATCAAAACGATCCTGCATCACGGCCCTGAGCTCGGACAGACAGAGTTCTTGTTGGGAACCCAAGACAAAAAACATCATAATGCATGGTCACTCCTAAACTCGATGAGATTGCGTTGAACGGGGAAGCCAGCCGCCGAGGCGTAGCGAAAGCTACGATGAGGTGGTGGCGGGGCCCCGTGAAACGCAAGATCGCGAGTTTAGGAGTGGCCATTCTTGACCATTTTAGCAAAGATCGTTACAGTCTACGCGTTAAATCATTTATCTGTCCATAGCCCCTCTGGGCTGTTCGGGACCACCCGGACCAGAAACATTATGAACCAGTACGAACTTTTAACCATTGTGCCGACGCTCTACACAGACGTGGAGATCGCTGGCATCTCAGGGGAGATCACCGCGCTTCTTAAAAGCATGGGTGCACAGGTTTTGCGAGAAGAGAACCTTGGCAAGATTCGTCTTGCCTACCCGATCAAGTCCCAGCATCATGGTTCCTATCTCCTCGTCCATTTTGATGCAGAGCCTTCTGTGATCTCGGAGTTGAACCGCAAGCTCGGTTTGACCGACTCGATCCTGCGCCACCTGTTGCTTGAACGTGCTCCTGGGGCACTTGAGAAAAAATTTGAACTCACGTCTTATGTAGCACCTCTTTCCGAGGAAGCAAAGAAAGAACGTGAGAGTACCCCTCGTCGCGCCCCAGCAAAGCCAAGTTTTCACCGAGAGCTCACGGCGCAGGCACCGGCATCCGTCGCCCAGCCTCGTGACGTGGCACCGATGTCCATGGAAGAGTTGGATAAAAAGCTTGATAAGATTCTGGAAGGCGATGTGGCAGAGAACATTTAATCTCACGGTATGTATTCATTGAATCGAGCAACGCTCATTGGAAATCTGACGCGCGACCCAGAAGTGAAAACGATTCCTTCAGGTCAAAAAGTTTGTACCTTTGGCATGGCGACCAATCGCTCCTGGACCGGCACCGATGGGAAGAAGCAAGAAGCCACAGAGTTTCACAATGTGGTCGCATGGGGAAAGCTCGCGGACATTTGTGGATCGTATCTTGGGAAGGGACGCAAAGTGTACATCGAAGGGAGATTGCAAACGCATGACTGGGATGGCCAAGACGGCGTGAAGCGTTACCGCACGGAGATTATTTGCGAGAACATGATTATTCTCGATCGCGCCTCCGGCTCCTCTGCTCCCTCTACCACCTCGTCTCCCTTTTCTCCCTCATCCACCTCTCCGTTCACTCCACCCAAGGCTCCCATCAAAGACGACCCAGCTCCTAATCCAGATGACGAAATTCGTATTGAAGATATTCCTTTCTAAATATGGAACAAAAATCACAACCAGGAAAAAAAGAAAAGAAGTGCTTCTTCTGCTACAACAACATTCAGGATGTCGACTATAAGGACGTGAACATCCTGCGTCGATTCCTGTCTTCGTTTGCCAAGATCGTTCCACGCAAACGTTCCAAGGTTTGCATGACGCATCAGAGACAACTCACCAGCGCCATCAAACGCTCACGAATTATGGCTTTGATCCCGTTCGTGCAAAGGTAAGCATGCTGTCCTTTGATGACATCAATCACCGTCTGTCTCTATGGCAGACGGTAGAAAACCAAATCCACGCGTTTTTTCAAGCGCGTGGTTTTGTTCATGTCCGTACGCCGCTCTTGGTACGCTCACCTGGAATGGAACCCAACCTTGATCCACTCGAGGTTTCAGTAAACGGAGAGCGCCACGCGCTCATCACCAGTCCCGAGTATGCAATGAAAAAGTTGATGGCCTCAGGTCTGGAAAAGATCTACACCATCACGCCAGTCTTTCGCAATCACGAAGGCGGCAAGCACAACACCCCTGAGTTCACCATGCTGGAGTGGTATGCGCCTGGCAGCTACGAAGATTTGATGAGAGAAACAGAAGAGCTTCTGAAGTTCGTGCTCGAAGATAAGTCCCCTTGGTCTTGTTTGTCCTATCAGGAAGCCAACGTCGATTCCTTCGGCGACCCGCACACAGACGCAAAACGGTTTTTTGTGACGCGCTATCCAAAAGAGCAAGCATCGCTCGCACGGATTTCGGATGACGGTTCCTACGCGGAACGTTTTGAGGCGTTTGGAGATGGGATGGAATTGTGTAACGGGTTCTGTGAGTTGCTGGATCCCATCGAGCAGCGACGTCGATTTCTCCAAGAACAAGAAGAGCGTCGGCAAATAGGCAAAACCGTGTTTCCCATCGATGAAGAATTTCTTCAGGCCCTGGGAAAAATCAAAGGTCCGATCTACGGAAACGCGTTGGGAGTTGACCGGCTCGTCATGCTCAAGTATGCTGTTGCCGACATTCATGATATTCGACTGTTTTAATTGTTTGAAGATTTCTCTTCGCACCTCATCCACCTTTTCCACCTCATCCATCTTTCCCTCAAGTATGGCAAGTCCAAACGATATTAAACGAGGTAGCGTGTTGAATCGCAATGGCGAACTTTGGATTGTGATTGAGTTTCAGCGCGTGAGTCCTGGGAAAGGATCTTCGTTTGTCCGCACACGTCTCAAGAATTTGAAATCAGGAAAAGTGAAAGAAGAAAATTTGAAGTCCGCCGAGAACGTAGACTTCGAGGATGTGCAGTACAAAAAAATGCAGTATCTTTTCAGTGAAGGAAATTTTTACACGTTCATGGATAACGCGACCTACGAACAAGTGTCCATGTCCAGGGACGACATTGGTGACGTGGCTGGATATCTCAAGGAAGGCCTCGATGTCACGATCGTGATGCATGAGGGGTTGGCTCTTACGGTTGACCTTCCACAAAAAATTCAATACAAAGTGACCTACACAGAACCGGCGGTCAAAGGCGATACGGCCTCAGGGAATGTCACCAAGGACGCCAAACTCGATAACGGACTGACCGTGCGAGTCCCCGTGTTTATCAACGAGGGGGACGAGATTCTCATCAATACCGAAAGCGGCGCGTACGCAGAAAGAGTCAGTAAATAGCGTAAAAAGACCGGCCATCGTTTGACAGACGGCCGGTTTTTTGATACGCTCGGTGCCTTACGTGGCTGGTAACTGAAGCATGCTACCAATCCTGGTACTGCGTATGTTCTACTGGTTCACGAGGGCCGACGAGGGACGGAGTTCCTTCACCATGGAGCTGCCATGAGCAGCGATCTGCAGAGACTCCGCGCCGCCGCGGAGCCGTTCAAGTCCTTCCCCAAAGCCGTCGCTGTCGTCGTGCGCGCGATGTTCGACAAGGGCGCGACGAAGGTCAAGGTCATCTACGATTTCGTAGTGACGAATGAGTCTGTGCTGTTGCGCATCAACTGCGATGTTCGGTGGTGCACCCGTGAGGACAGAATCCAAGCTTTGGAAGCTGAATTGGATCATTGGCCTGCCTGGGCGCTCGCGTACGTCCATCATGCCAAGACATACACAACTTCGGCCAATGAGTTCGAGTTCAACCAACTCAGTCTCGGCGAAGGCGTCAACAAGAAGCAGATTCGGACGGCCAGGCTGCTCGTGAACGAACTGCCGCGATTGCTTTCGCCGCGCGAGGCATTCGCGACCACGGTCGTGGATGAGACGGGCAAGACGTTCACCCTCGTCAAGGGTCTGCACGAGACCACGGCGGACGGATACACGATCAGCTGTCCGGAGCGGATGGTGAGCTGGGGAACGGACGGACTCGTGCTCAAGTATGGTGCGGTGCGCGTGCCGATTGGGAAGTTCCTCTCGAAGGTTCAACTCTCCAACGAAGAGCACGAGCGACTTCGCATTTTCACGCATCCTTGGGCGAATGGAGTGATCGAGATCACGCCAACCAAGGACGGTGGTAAGACCGCGCGAGTGCCAACGGAGGCGTCAGGGGATTTCGACAGTACGTGGTACGAGAAATCGGAAATGTACTACTTCCCTGGCCTGCATGGTGGCGCTGCTGCGCTGGCTCTGGTACTGATTGCTGCAGCTGTTCCCGAAGAGGTCAGTCAGCAGATTGGAAAGCTGGTTACGAGTACCATGAGGGATTTCGTCGGCAGCGATCACGAGTTCGTACTCGACGACCATCGCTACTTCGTCAAGTGCGCAAATTCGACGGAGGTCAGGCATTTGGCGGATCGAGTCCTCTCGCGGGATCCGTTCCCATCCTCGGCAGGAGTCACGAATCTGCTGCTGGACGTCACCCACCCGGTGTTCCGTACGGTCGATCCGATCAACAGCGAGGTCATGCAAGTGATCTGGTGGCAGCTGGCGATGTGGATCCAGCTCAACCAGCCCGAAGTGTTCAAGAACGAGCCTGATCCGCAGACGCGCTGTGTGAAGATCTACCTCGCCTTGCGCGCGCAGAATCCCCAACGCTGGGACGAGTAGTCCCTACGGCTCCGATGTGACGTCGGAGCTTTTCTATTTGAAAAGCCACCTCAATGAGGCGGCTGGCGTTTCGTGTGACTATCAGAACCGCCGTGGCAGGAATGGGCGGCGTGTGGGGAAACGGTTGGCTCGATGTGGCCGCGGCTCGTGCACGAAATGGCTGACCGTGTGCATGTGAGCGGCTCTGAGTGCCATGATCCCCAGATGAATGAGCGGCGGGCCTGGCGGCTCAGCTGTTGTTCTTGGCTGTGTCGCTTTCGTGATCTCATCCAGGACTCGACGGGCGGCATCACGCAGACGTTCACCGAGTTCGTGAACGAGATCGAATTTGTGAATCGAGCCATTGCTGGCGTTCACAATGACCCCGAGCAAGTTGTACGGTCCGAAGTTGCGGAATCGGTTCACAATCGTCTGGATCGCCCGTGCGACCTTCCTGCCGACGATGGCGAGGTCGTCCTTGCGTCTGGAGCCAACGACTTCCAGGTACAGACGAACGCCGCGAGCGCGCGTGCGAAGCGCTGACAAGGCAAAGGTCAGGCGCTTGAGTTCGTGTTTGGCTCGCAGCGTGAGCTGGATTTCAAACGACGGATGTCCGTGTTCCGAGAAGACGATCAGGTCGATGGCTTCGTGAACATCCTCATGTCCCCAGGCCTCTGTCCGACGGTGGGGAATGCCCAGGTCTCGAAGACCTCGGCTGACGGCTTGTTCCAGAACGAGTCCGGCTTGGAATTGACTCAACGTGAACCTCCGGAATCAAGATAGCGGTTCCCTGCTTTCAAGGCAAGAAAAGAACAGGGATTACCCTGTTTCTTCCTTAGATTCTTCTTGGATGATTTCTCCTGTGTCTTCTTCGTGAGCTCCGTTGATGGCTTTGATCGTTGCCGCGCGGATCTCTGCCATGAGGGTTGGATTTGCCTTAAGCGTTGCCTTGGAAGCTTCTCGTCCCAGGCCTAATTTTTCTTCCTTGTAGTAGTAGTTGCTTCCACTTTTTTGGATGACATTGAATGCCACACCTTGGTCAATGAGGTCTCCCGAGATGGAGATACCTTCGTTGTACATGATGTCGAATTCACAGGTGCGGAATGGTGGCGCGACTTTGTTTTTGACAATCTTGGCCTTGGTGCGGTTGCCAATGATCTGTTCACCTTGTTTGATTTGAGCTGCGCGGCGAATTTCAATGCGCACCGAGGCGTAAAATTTCAGCGCGTTGCCACCTGGCGTTGTTTCTGGGTTGCCGAAGACCACACCGATCTTCATGCGGATTTGGTTGATGAACACGACGGTCGTTTTGGACTTGCTCACGATGGCCGCGAGTTTACGCAGGGCCTGGCTCATGAGGCGTGCTTGCAATCCCATGTGGGAATCTCCCATGTCGCCCTCGATTTCTGCTTTGGGTGTGAGGGCGGCCACAGAATCGATGACGATCACGTCGACCGCGTTGGAACGCACGAGCGTCTCGACAATTTCAAGGGCCTGTTCGCCCGTGTCAGGTTGGGAGATGAACAGCTCGTCGATGTTCACGCCAATCTTTTGGGCATACTCAGGATCCAGGGCATGCTCAGCATCCACGAATGCTGCGAGACCACCGATTTTTTGTACCTCAGCCACGATATGTTGGGCGAGGGTTGTTTTTCCAGAAGACTCCGGTCCGTAAATTTCAATGATGCGGCCGCGGGGGACTCCCATGACGCCCAGGGCCAGATCCAGCGAAAGACAGCCGGTGGAGACCGCATCCACTTGCATGGTTTTGGCCTCGCCAAGGCGCATAATGGCCCCTTCGCCAAACCGTTGTTTAATTTGGGAAATAGCATCAAGCGCTGCTCGGGATCGTGGATCTGTGTCGACTTCCTTGCTAATTTGTTTTGCCATAAAAGAGTTACAAGTGTTTCAAGTGGGATCAGCTTAACAGACCTCAGTAGAGATTCAAGTCTGATTTTTTTACGAGTTTTTTGTAGGCTTCCCATGGCGTAAACACCCCGATGGGTTTGCCATGTTTCATAATGACATAGCGTTTGGTGACCGTGCCTTGGACGATCGCCGCAAAGTTTCTGAGGAAGTCTCGGACAGAGATGGGTTCTGTGGAAGTCATAGGAGGAGTTAGAAATGACTTACAGATGAACGTTACTAAATTGTCTGACAATTGTCAAACAAAAATCTGACAACCTGTGGATAAAAAAACTCCCTCGATAGGATGTCGAAGGAGTGTTACTTGGCGAAGCTGATGGAACCATCTTGTTTGAGAACCACACGTCGATACTCAGTTGCTGGATGTGAGTAGCGTTTGGTGCTTTCAATCACGATGACGTTGAGTCCCCGCTCAAGGGCGACATCTGTTTCAAATGAACCATCTTGGGAAAGCAGAACGCTCAGTCCATTGATCGTCACCTGTGCCCCTTCCTCTGCGTGGCCCGCAACCGTGACATGCGCATCAGCGGTGAGAAATCCATCCGAAGGTTCGTACACGAGGAGATCTGGTGGTGAGACAATGGCTCGGACTTGGTATCCGACGTAGGACATGATGGAAATGGCAAGGGTTGCAAGGAAAAACACTTTCACAAAACGACTGGCCACCAAGAATTGCCAGGCGCTGGCTCGGCGTCGAGGCAGGCGAGCATTTTTCATGAAATCACAGGTTCCGCATTCGCTTTCAAACTGTTCCAAAAAGTAGTCTACGTCCCCCCCGAGGGCTCGAACATAGGTTTTTAGATAATTTCGAGCATAGATGGGATCGGGCAGCTTCCCCCAGTCGCCATTTTCAAAAGCCGTGAGGAATGATTTTCGAATTTTGGTTTGTGCGGAGAGTTCAGACAACGTCAAATTCGCTGAACGGCGAATCGCCTTGAGTTTGGCGCCCAAGGTTTCCTGGTAATCAAATTTACGAATGACGAAAGACATAGGGGGAAGTAGCAAGTATCAAGTAGCAGGTAGCAAGTATTTTCGGAGCGGGTATACATGCTACTTGCTACGAACTACTTGCTACTTTAGAACTCGTGCATCTTACCGTTCATCTTCAACATCTTCAACCTCGCCCTTGGCTGCCTGAACCCAGTTTTCATCAACCGCATCTTCCCAGTTGGCAGGTTCGATGGATTCTGAGCTGTTCTCCTTTTCCTCCTGATCCACCTCGTCTACCTCTTCCACCTCTGCCTCATACGCTTCATCGTAATCATCCTGTGCGGTGGGCATGCCAGCTTTTACATTGCCACCAGGCGGCCACTCATCGACTAAAATTTCTCGCGGCTTGGCGCCGGAGCCCGGTCCGATCACTCCGGCTTGTTCCATGAGATCCATCACTCGGGCCGCCCGAGCATAGCCAAGGCGCAATCGACGCTGCAGATAGGATGTCGAGGCTTTTCCGGATTCCAGAACAATCTGAATCGCTTCCTCCAGCATGGGGTCTGATTCTGAGTCATCGTCATCAAACACGGTTCCGGCCTTGGTAATTTCCGTGACCGCCATGTTGTAGTCAGGCTCGCCATTGCGGCGCAAGAAAGAAACCACGCGTTCGATTTCGTCCGTGGAGATAAACGCCCCTTGCAGACGTTTGGGTTTGGAAATATCCGCACAAGTAAACAGCATGTCTCCACGTCCAAGCAATTTTTCTGCGCCTGACTGGTCCAGAATGGTGCGCGAATCTGTCTGTGAGGCGACCGCAAAGGCGATGCGTCCTGGGACATTGGCTTTAATGAGGCCTGTGATTACGTCCACGCTGGGTCGTTGGGTGGCCAGAACCAAGTGAATACCCACAGCGCGAGCCATTTGAGCAATGCGCACGATTGTGGCTTCCACTTCGCGACCGCTGGCGGTCATGAGATCTGCCAGCTCGTCGATGACGACCACGATTTTAGGCATCCTCTCTTGAGCTCTGGCATTGTAGCCGGCGATATCGCGCGCGCCGAATTTTGAGAGAATATCCAAGCGGCGTTCCATTTCCCTCACCGTCCATTTGAGCGCGTTTACCGTGTCGTCCACATTGGTAATGGGTGGAACAAGCAAGTGCGGGATGCCGTTGTAGATGGTCAGCTCCACGCGTTTTGGATCCACGAGAATGAGTTTCAAATCATCTGGCCCGTTTTGGAACAGCCAAGAAATAATCATCGTGTTTAAGCACACACTCTTTCCTGATCCCGTTGCACCAGCCACCAGCAGGTGCGGCATTTTTTCCAGAGCAATCGTGAGTGTGTCACCGGAGACATCTTTTCCAAGTGGAATGGAAAGCAAGGACGAACGGTCTTTAAATCCAGGACTCTCCATCACGTCGCGCAGAGTCACGGTGGCGACTTTGGTGTTTGGCACTTCAATTCCCACTAAGGACTGGCCGGGAATCGGCGCCTCCATACGAATGGGATGCGCGGCCAAGGCGAGCGCTAGATCGTTTTGCAAAGAGACGATGCGGGTGAGTTTAATGCCCTGGGAAGGACGCAGCGTGTACTGGGTGACCGCAGGGCCCACAGAGGTTTTGCCCATTTCGACATCAATGCCAAACTCGTGAAATGTTTTTTCGATGACTTCCTTGTGATGCTCGATGTCGCCTGATTGTGCTTTGGTGGCTGAGCGATCCAAGAGGTTCATGGGAATCGCAATTTCGCGGTGCTGTTTTGAGGTGAGTGCCACCTCGGCCTGTTTTTTTTCTTTGACTTCTTTTTGATGAAACGGTTCTGCGGGTTCCTCTTGGGATTCACCTTCCGGTTCCTCAAAAAGGTCATCTTCCTCGTCCTGAGATGTTTCACCCAGGTTGAAGCCTGGGTCTACCACTTCTTTTTTTTCTCGATGCAGCCAGGCTCCAAACCATCCGGTCACGTGCGTGTGCAGACCAAAGAGGCTTCGCAGCGACGTGTTGAAAACAAGCAGAACCGAAACGAGCAACAGGGCGGCTACGCTCACAATCGCGCCCCAGTAGCTCACAAAGTTGGGAAGGAGGATGGCAAGAAACTGTCCAAGATACCCACCGGCAAGAGTGAGGTCTGTGGTAAATGGCTGTGCTCGATCAATAAGAAGGAGATTCAAAAGCGCGTTGAACGACAAAAAGAAAAAGAACAGTCCAAAATAATTCCACACAGAGAGCGTCCCTCGTTCAGGGTAGGCAATGGACGCTCCCATGATAATGAGGACGATCGGAACCAAGTAGCGATCCATGCCAAAAAACGTGGCAAGAAGTTCGTGGATCCAAAGCCCTAAGTTCCCCGCGATCTGGAAGAACGAGAGAAAAATAAGCGCCGCGGCGGCCAATAACAAAATCACAACAATCCCTCGTTTGGTTTCTGAACTCATCTTGACTCTGGTGCCTCCACCTCGTGTATTGCCGGCAGTATTCTTTTTCCTTCGACCCATAATGGGACATTTTAGCATAGGTTGACAGAAACAGTGTTTCCTGGTAATTTTTGTTGTCATTTCTGCTGGTTTGGGACCGGCGTATAATGGCAGAGACGTTCATCCCTGGCGTTGACCTTCACCTCTGGAGGTACCATGTCCACGAAGACTCAGAATCCGATCCCGCTCGGTGAGTTGATCACCTTGTTCTACGAGGAGTTCCTCTCCATGTACGGTGATGAAGAGCTCGCTTCGGTGGCAACGGCCAATGCGGTGAATGACCTCCTCATGGAGGAAGCTCTTCGTGACCAGGACGCACGATCTGGTCGTGAACATCGCGCCTCGTGAACTTTCCCATCTCCAAGGAGTTGTCATGGGCAAGAAACCTCGTCCACCCAAAGCCGTGCACATGCCAGACAGGAAGCGTGGTCTCACGATCACGATCAAGCCCGAGGATCTTCCTCGTGAACGCGGAGTCCCGATTCCGCCCAGCCGGTTCCACCACACGCGCGAGCGTGATGTGGTCGCCGGACGCCGACGTCATCCCAAGCACAAGGGGAGGACGCGTGAATGATGCCACTGCATCGCCGCTGGCCGTCTTGTACGCAAACAGGACGGCCGCCCATCTGAGAGGGTGAGATTTCTCGCCATTTCAGATGGGTAACCCCCAATCAACCAAGGAGACGTTCTCAATGGCCACCAACCCTTTGCCTGAGCAGGCAATTTGCTGCCAGTGCAAACAAGCATTCCCCGTCAAAGCTGTCATGAAGCTCACCAGTGGTTCGATCCCGATGCTCGTGGTCGTTCAAGACGTGACGAGTATCGAGGAAGCCCTGGCGTGCGCCACCTGCCAGGTCTGTATCAACAAAGAAGGTCCGAAGGATCGTGGACTCCATGGGGTTCTGTTGGCCCTTGGATGCACTCAGACCCCATCGTTGCCTGCGGCTCTGTCTGTTTCTCCGCGCCTGCGATCAGAGCCTCCGACTCTGGACGTCGCTGCTCTGACAAAAGCAAGGGGAAAGCATCAGGTTCCCACCATGGCCGGAGTGCGAGTGGTGATGCCCCCGCCTCTGCCGCGTGGGAACCTCCATCGAGCACCGCCTCGTGAGGAGCGACTGAACGATCGTCCGCGGCTACCCAAGGTGCTGGAGCAGCCTGTCGTTCGGGAGCCAGAACCCACACACGAGCCGCTCAGGGTGAGTCTGGACGAGCGATCAATCGCTGCGCTGAAGCTAGCCGGAGCTGACGCCCGCAAGCGTGATGAGGAAAAGAAGCGCGTGCGCTTGGCCAAGTTCGGCTCCCTCATGGAGGTGCTTCAAGCGAGCCTCTCGGTCATCAAGAATGATCCGGGAAAAGAAGACATTGGTTCACATCTGGACACCTTTGAAAACACGCTCGTGGAAGCGCTCACCTTTGATCCCCTGCAGAGGGGCAAGAAGGCACTGCTCGAGTTTCTCAGCACGTCCCAAGACGAGCTTGATGAGTGCGATCGCGCGTTCTGGGTGACGCACACGGTCGTGCCGGGTGGAGGTGGTGAGGTCAGGCCAGCCGGCCATGCACGTTTGACCCCGGAGGTCGAAGAGATCGAAGTGAATCCCTTTGAAGGTGGCGTCGTCCCAAGGCGGTTCAATGCCAAGGGAGAGTGGCCGCCCATCTCGATTCTCCCGGTCATCGTGGTTCGCACCAAGCCCAAGCTTCCCACGCCCAATTCGCCACTGGGTGAGCCAGGGAGCTCGCCTCCCAGAATCGTCTACCCAGAGGGTGGGCGATACGGGAAGGAGTACACCGTCGAAGGGAGCAGTCGTTCTGTGCCCAAGGATTACCAGTGGTCATGGGCACAGATGAACGTTGCTGTGTGGTCACTGAGTCACCAGGACGCCGTGCTCATCTGCAATGGTGTGACAGTGAACCTGAGCGACCTCATGTGCTTGTACATGGAGCCGTACGTCCTTCCGGACTCGGAGGAGTCGTCCCAAGAAGTTCCAGCAGAACCTGCTGATGCGACCGCAGAAGGTCAACCTCACGCAGAGGTCTGATTGCGAGACGAAGCAAACAAGGGTGCATGCCCTTGATCCGCGGGTCCAGTCCTTGGACCTGCTATTACATCTTTCCGCGAATTTCGTGGACAGATGTGATAGGCCATTGATCGTTTCGTGAAAACGCATTACCATTTCTGTGCCTTTGCGCCTCGTCTTTCTGAGGCTGCGAAGTGGGGTACGAAACTGTTGTATCAAAATCGCGAGCATAGGTCGTTCGCCGCAAGGCTGAGCGACCAAAATCTCTCTCCTCATGCTCAAACGTTGTGATGCGGCTTTCCGTCGTGGCTTCTCTTCGCAGCTTCAGACAGGGGAGGCTTTTCTTTTTATCCACACCCAGTGCTTGACGAGCAAAAAGCGGCATGATACTGTCTGCCTGCATTCGTCAAGCCTTCGCTCAATTTAGCGAAACTTGACAGGCCTCCCTCCTCGTATACGGCTGCATGGTCAACCAGGCCGAGGCACTTTCTAAGAGAATTTTCTGACATCATCGGGTAAACCGTGATGATCGGAATAACCCATTCATTCTCTGATGGTGCTTAACCCACTCACCCTTCAATAATTAAGAGGCACTCATATCGAGTGTGCTTTTTTGTTTTTTATGCCCATTTATCGCCGCACTCCCGTCAAGACCCGTGAACGCAAGACGTTTGGCAATGCTGTCCACGACGCGATTGACGTTCCAGATCTCATCGAGGTCCAGCGACGTTCCTATCGTTGGTTTTGTGAAGAGGGCATTCGCGAACTCTTTGAGGAGGTCTCGCCGATCACCGATTTTATCGGCCGCGATTTGCAGCTCTTCTTTGATGACTATTATTTGGATGAACCGAAGTTTGACGAAAAAACGTCTCGCATGAAGAACGTCACGTTTGAGGCGCCGCTGCGCGTAAAAACGCGGCTCGTAAATATTCGCACCAAGGACGTGAAGGAACAGGAAATTTATTTGGGAGATCTTCCTCTCATGACTCCGCGCGGAACATTTGTGATCAACGGAGTGGAGCGCGTGGTTGTCTCCCAGCTGGTCCGCTCGGCCGGAGCGTTTTTTACCGCGGACGTGTATCGTGGTCGTCGCTACTATGGCGCGAAGATTATTCCCAACCGCGGTGCCTGGCTTGAATTTGAAACAGACGCGAAGAATGTCATCTGGGTGAAAATTGATCGCAAGCGCAAAGTGGCGGTAACCGCACTTTTGCGCGCGTTTGGTGTGGCTGAGGATCAGGCGATCATCGATTTGTTCAAAGACATCGATATCCATCCAACCAACCATTACATCGAAGCCACCTTGAATAAAGACGTTTCCAAAACCGAGGACGAAGGACTCATCGAAGTGTACAAACGCATTCGTCCAGGTGATCGCGCCACAGCGGATAATGCCAAGAGCTTGATTCATTCCATGTTCTTTAATTTTGATCGCTATGACTTGGGCAAAGTTGGTCGCTACAAGTTTAACCTGCGATTTAATTTGGACACGACTCCCGAGTTAGTCGCGGTGGAAGAGAATCGTATTATCAAGGCGGAAGACCTCGTCAAAATTATTCGGGAAGTCATTCGTTTGAACATCAACCAGGAAGAACCAGACGACGTTGATCACCTCGGCAACCGGCGTGTGCGTGCTGTGGGAGAACTCATCCAAGGTCGGTTTCGTGTGGGGCTGGCTCGCATGGAGCGCATTGTCCGCGATCGCATGAGCACCCGTGACATTGAAACCCTCACTCCCGGCAAGCTCATCAACGCCCGTCCGGTCATCGGGGCCGTGCGAGAATTTTTCATGTCCTCACAGCTCTCGCAGTTCATGGACCAGACCAATCCACTGGCCGAGCTTGAACACAAACGTCGACTCTCCGCCATGGGACCTGGAGGTCTTTCTCGTGAGCGCGCTGGGTTTGAAGTGCGTGATGTGCATCCAACTCACTATGGCCGCATTTGTCCGATTGCGACCCCTGAGGGACCAAACATCGGACTGATTGGTCACTTGGCTTCCTACGCCATCATCAACGACTACGGATTTATCGAGACGCCGTACCGCAAAGTCGTGAAGGAAGAAAAAGATGGCAAAGTGCTTTCTCGCGTGACCGACGAGGTGGAATACATCAACGCGTTTAAAGAAGAACGATCCGTGACCGTGCCGTCCACGGTGCGAGTTGATGAGCATGGGTATTTCTTGGAAGCGTTCGTTGGCGCTCGTCGTTTTGGTGAACCAAAAATTGTTCCGCAAAACGAAGTGGATTACATGGACGTTTCCAGTAAACAAATTGTGTCCATCGGAACCGCCTTGATTCCGTTTTTGGAGCACGACGATGCCACACGTGCGCTCATGGGCACCAACATGCAACGTCAGGCCGTGCCGACCATCAAACCGGATGCGCCGATTATTGGAACCGGAGCCGAGAAACGTTCTGCGCGTGATTCAGGTCACGTGGTGGTGGCCGAAGAGTCTGGGGAAATTACCCGCGTGGAAGGTGATCTGGTTGAGATTACCGACCGCGACAAGAATGTGCATGGCTACGAGCTGAAAAAATTCTTGCGCTCCAACAATTCGACGTCTATCAACCAGCGACCCGTGGTTCAAAAAGGAGTGAAGGTGGTCAAGGGAGACGTGATTGCAGATTCAAGCGCGGTGGATCATGGCGAACTGGCGCTGGGGCAGAACTGTTTGGTCGCGTTCATGGCGTGGGACGGATACAACTTTGACGATGCGGTGATTTTCTCTGAGCGTCTGGTTCACGACGATCGATTTACATCTGTGCATATTGAGCACTACACCCTGGATGTGCGCGACACGAAACTTGGCCCTGAGGTCGTGACCTCGGACATCCCCAACGTCTCCGAAGAAAAATTGCTGCACTTGGATTCCGAAGGCGTGATTCGTGTGGGGGCTGAGGTGAAGTCCGGTGACATCTTGGTAGGAAAAATTACTCCCAAAGGTGAAACAGAACTCTCTGCCGAAGAAAAATTGCTGCGCGCGATTTTCGGTGAGAAGGCACGTGACGTGCGTGACTCTTCGATGTACTTGGAACATGGTGAGCATGGCAAGGTCGTGGCCGTGACCGTGTTTTCACGTGAGGAAGGCGACAAGCTCTCCCCAGGCGTTATTAAGTCCATCCAAGTCACCATTGCGGACCTGCGCAAAATTCAAGTCGGAGACAAAGTCGCTGGTCGCCACGGAAACAAGGGTGTTATTAGCAAAGTGGTTCCTCTTGCTGATATGCCATTTTTGGAAGACGGCACACCCGCTGACATCATCCTCACGCCTTTGGGTATTGTCTCTCGTATGAACTTGGGACAGATTCTTGAAGTACACCTGGGGCTGGCAGCAAACGCGCTGGGCTACAACGTGACGACACCGGTCTTAAACGGAGTGCCTGAGCCAGATATTCATTCCGAACTCGTGCGGGCGGGATTGCCTGAATCAGGTCAGGCGACGCTCTATGACGGTCGAACCGGAGATGCGTTTGAAAACAAAATCACGGTGGGCTACATGTACATTCTGAAACTCTCCCACATGGTCGAGGACAAAATGCACCAGCGCTCGATTGGTCCGTACTCGCTCATCACTCAGCAGCCACTGGGAGGTAAAGCGCAGTTCGGTGGTCAGCGGTTTGGAGAAATGGAAGTGTGGGCCCTGGAGGCCTACGGCGCCGCTCATACCTTGCAGGAAATTCTCACGATCAAATCCGATGACGTGCCAGGACGCTCCAAGGCGTATGAAGCGATCATCAAAGGAGAACCGATTCGCAAAGTCAACATTCCAGAATCATTCAACGTGCTCGTTCGTGAACTCAAGGGTCTGTGTATGGATGTCGAGTTGCTGAAGGAAGGGGAGAAAGTCGAGCTCCCTGGAGAGAAAAAGACCGCACCTAAAGCCGCCAAATAGTCTATGTTTAAAAAACAAGACGCGCTCAAATCCACTGACTTCGACTCGATCCGTCTGCGCCTTGCCTCTCCGGAGGTGATTCGCTCTTGGTCGTTTGGTGAGGTGAGCAAACCTGAGACGATTAACTATCGAACGCAAAAGCCTGAGAAGCAAGGATTGTTTGCTGAGGAAATTTTCGGGCCCTCCAAAGACTGGGAATGCTACTGCGGCAAGTACAAAAAAATTCGCTACAAAGGTATTGTCTGCGACAAATGTGGAGTGGAAGTCACTCACTCGATTGTTCGCCGTGAGCGCATGGCGCATATCGAGTTGGCCGCCCCTATTACGCACATTTGGTTTTTGCGCGGTGTGCCATCGAAGATTGGAACCATTCTCGATCTCTCCATCCAAGGACTTGAGAAGGTGATTTACTTTGCGTCCTTTTTGGTGACGGATGTGAATGAGGTGGCCAAAGAAGCGACCATTGAACAAGTCAAAACAGAACGCAAGAGCAAACAGAAAATGATTGAAGGTGAGTTTGTCCGCGACACCGGACGCTTGGTCCAAAAGCACGGCGAAGACAAGAAAGCGATTGAGAAAGAAACCAAACGCCTGGAAGAAATTCGTGATACAAAACTTGCTGAGCTGGAAGAAGACTATGAAATTGTCATGGAAGATTTGAAGGCCATGAAAGTCATGTCGATTATTCCTGAGCAGACCTATCACGAGTGGTCGCTCAAGTACGGCCATGTGTTTGAGGCCAACATCGGAGCTGAAGCTGTGAAGGATATGCTCAGGCGCGTGAACGTCGAGGAGACGATGAAAGCGATTGAGGAGGAGCTCAAAACCGCCACCAAAACAAAACGCAACCGACTGCTCAGACGAGTGAAACTGTTGAAAGCGTTTTCCATTAACGCGATCAAGCCTGAGTGGATGGTCTTGAATGCCCTTCCAGTGATTCCACCAGATTTGCGACCGATGGTTCCACTGGATGGTGGCCGTTTTGCCACGTCAGATTTGAACGATCTCTACCGTCGTGTGATCAATCGCAACAACCGTCTGCGACGCTTGTATGAATTGAATGCGCCAGAGGTCATTTCACGAAACGAAAAGCGCATGTTGCAGGAGGCCGTAGATTCTTTGATTGATAACTCCGCGCGTCACAGCAAAACCGTGATCGCGGCGACTGGAAAAAAGCGCCAGCTCAAATCCCTTGCCGACCAGCTGAAAGGAAAACAAGGACGCTTCCGCCAGAACCTGCTGGGTAAACGCATCGACTACTCAGGACGCTCCGTGATTGTCGTGGGTCCACACTTACATTTGGATCAATGTGGCATTCCAAAAAAGATGGCCCTTGAGTTGTTCAAGCCGTTTGTGATCTCCAAGTTGATTGAACGCGAGTACGTGCACAATATCCGCTCGGCCAACCGCTTCATTGAAAGTGATCGACCAGAAACCTGGGACATCTTGGAAGAGGTCACCAAGGACGCGTTTGTGCTTTTGAACCGCGCACCAACCCTGCACCGCTTGGGAATTCAAGCCTTCCGACCAACGCTGATTGAAGGCAAGGCGATTCAGATTCATCCTCTGGTGTGTGACGCGTACAACGCAGACTTCGATGGGGACCAGATGGCGGTTCACGTACCACTCACCGAAGAAGCCCGTGCCGAGGCCAGAGAGCTCATGCTTGCCACCAAGAATCTGCTCAAGCCTTCCTTTGGTGGGCCAGTGGCCACACCTGGAAAAGATATTGCCTGGGGTATTTTCTATCTGTCGATGGAACCCACACCCATGCCAGAATCTCAGGAGGGCCTTCCCACCTTTGCCAGTGAAACAGATGCGCTCTACGCCGTGCAAAATGAAAAATTGTCTTTGCGCGATTGGGTTGTGGTTCGCATGGATGAAGGACATCTCATGATCACCACACCAGGTCGGTTGCTTGTGAACGCACAGTTTCCAAAGGAAGTGCCGTACATGAACCAGACCATGGGAAAGAAAGAGCTTGCCGGCATTGTGAAGTACTATCTGGAGTTGCATGGCTCGGAAAAGACTGCGGAATTTTTGGATCGTCTCAAAGAAATTGGATTTAAGTATTCCACGCGTGCTGGGTACTCTTGGGGTATGGGCAACTTGCCAGAGGTTCCAGGCAAGCCTGCTCTCATCGAAGAAGGCGACGCGCGCGTGCGTGAGGTGAATGATTATTTTGACCAGGGACTGCTGACGGGTTCTGAACGCCACTCTTCCATTATTAAAGTCTGGAATGAAATCAAAGACCGCATTGCCGCTGAAGCCAAGAAGGCTCTGCCAAAAGATAACCCGGCCTACACCATGATTGAATCCGGTGCGCGTGGATCCTGGGGTCAGATGACGCAGATGGTTGGAATGAAAGGCTTGGTCGCAAACCCAGCAGGAGAAATTATTGAGCTGCCAGTGAAGTCTTCGTTTAAAGAAGGCTATGACGTGTTGGAGTTCTTTATCTCAAGCCACGGTGTGCGCAAAGGTTTGACCGACACGGCTTTGCGTACGGCAAACGCTGGTTACCTGACACGCCGTTTGGTGGATGTGGCACAGGATGTGATTGTGCGTCAGGAAGATTGCGGCGATGACAAGGGTGTGGTGCTCACACACAAAGAGTCTGAAGAAATCGGCGAGCCGCTCATCATCCGTATTCTTGGTCGCTATGTGCTCTCGGACGTGAAAAAGCCGGGTGGACGCAAAGTGATTGTGAAAGCCGGGGAGATGATCACCGAGGAAGAAATTCGTGAAATTGAAGCGGCTGGTGTACCTCTGGAAGAAGCTCATGTGCGTTCGGTGATGACCTGTCGTCTGCGCCGTGGTGTGTGCCAAAAGTGTTATGGCTATGATTTGGCGTACAACAAACGGGTGAAGATGGGCACCTCTGTGGGCATCATGGCTGCGCAGTCCATTGGAGAACCTGGAACACAGCTCACGATGCGTACCTTCCACACTGGAGGTGTCGCAGGAAAAGATATCACCCAAGGTCTGCCACGCGTGGAAGAATTGTTTGAGGCACGCAATCCAAAACAAAAGGCCATCATGAGTGAGGTGAGTGGAAAAGCAGAAGTGGACACGGCGGCTCGTGAGGTGGTCCAGGCAGGAACTGGCAAACAAATTTACGACACGCGCCCTGGACAGAAAATCGTGAAGATCACCTATGAGGGCGTGGATGAAGAAGCAATTGCCTACGGCAAGACCGGGGAGCTCATGGTCAAAGATGGAGACTCTGTGAAGGAAGGCGCGGTGCTTGCCAAAAAATCCAACGGGAAAGAAGTGGTAGCACCAGGCGCGGGTGTGGTTTCCCTGAAAAAGGTTGGTGTCATCACCCTCATTCGTGAGATGACCAAGGTGCGCGAGTACATCATCCCACCGGGCTTTACCCTCTACGTGAAAACCGGCGATGAAGTGCAAGCCGGCGACGCGCTCACCGATGGAAATCTCGATCTGCAAGTCCTGTTCAAATTCAAAGGCCAGGACGCGGTGCAGAAATATCTCTCAAAAGAAATTCAGTTCATCTATTCTTCCCAAGGTCAGAAGCTCAACAACAAGCACATCGAAATTATCATCCGCCAGATGTTCTCGCGTGTGCGTGTGACGGATCCAGGCGACACAGATTTGTTGCCAGGGGAAATTATCGAGAAGGCTTCGTTTGAAGACGCCAACGACAAACTCGTGAAAGGAGGAAAGAAGGCGCATGCCAAACAGTTGTTCTTGGGCATCACCAAAATTTCCCTCTCAACCGATTCATGGCTTTCAAGCGCGTCCTTCCAAGAGACCGCTCGCGTGCTCATCAATGCGGCTGTGACAGGTAAGGTTGATCGCCTTGAGGGGCTGAAAGAGAATGTGATCATCGGACGACTCATTCCTGCTGGAACCGGATTTGAAGACATGGAATACGAACTCATTGGAGATTTCAAAGCCGCTCGTATGGCACGTGAAGCCAGCCGCGAAATCGTCGGCGAGATCGACGAAGCGTTCTCGCAAAACAAAGTCGTGGCTGAGGAAGTGAAGGAGATGGCACAGGAAGGGTAGGTCACAGAATACAAAAACGCGCTGTCGAACATGGCAGCGCGTTTTGGTTGAGCAGCCTTGACATGAGTGGTTGCTGCGGTTAAGCTCAGGCCTCGCGTTTTCGGACGCGATGCTCATTACAGGAGTCAATCATGCCTCCAAAAAAGGCTCAAGTGGACCTGTGGCCAGATGAGCTCAGGTCTGCTCTCTCAGGCATACATGTCGACGACAATGGGATTCAACAGAGCTGGGATGCTGTACTTGATCGTCTCCCCACCTTTGAGGAGATCATGCAGGTGACGTTTGCTCCTGAAGGACGCGCCTTGCCGTATGCTTTTGCATTCATTGCTGAACGTCTGCGGCCCTTTGTTCAGCTCCCCGTGGAGCTGGTCTCACGCAGATCATGGGAGACGGAAGCGCACTCACGCAAGGGAACGTTTCGTGTCATCTTCAGGTCCAGAGGGGTAGAACTTGCAGCCCCCAGCCAGATCTTCGGAATTGACTGTCAGAAATGTGTCAGCCTTTTGAAGGCTGCCAGGAAGAGGACAGGTCAAAAAGAGATCCGCGATCCTGACACGGGCTGCACCATCGCAACGCTTGATGCAAGGCACAACACCTTGCAGGTGCATTTCTGTGAGGTGGCACATCCGACTGAGGATTGGGGTGAGCGCCATCGTGAGATTTTTGCGTCTCTGGTGTGGCGCGTCATTCCCCTCTTACCCGAACCTCTGCTCACGCCAGAGCTCTGGGTGCAGCAAAACAAGGCATCACGCCGCGAAGCCGTTGAGCGGGTGTACCGTGCCTATCGAGTGCAGGCAAAAACGAGTCAGGAGGGAGATCTAGATGAACTCACTCGGCTGACCACGTCCTTGGCGGAAGTCGGTGTTGTTTCCAACCTTCAAGCAGAGGTTGCTCAGCTGCAGATCACGGTCCTTGGACTCACATCGCTTGTGAAGAAGCAGGAAGAAAAAATCAGGTCGGAGCTTGAAGCGCTGTTGAAGCGTTCGGATGTTGCTTCAATTCATCTGTGGGGATCAGTGCTCGTGTGTGCTGTGGTGAAACCAGATTCTGCGTGGACGATTGTCGTGAACCGGGCACAGATAGGGGATCCGGTTCGTTGGTACAAGCATGAAGGGAGTACGCGCCAGGCGTATGCCCCGTCCCAGTACCGAATGCTCATTCCTCTTGTTGAACTGTTGAGCAAGGGGGAGTGGGGCACGGTCATCACAAGCGCGATTGCCGCAATCAGCACATCCCGCCTTCAACCCATCCACCTGCAAGAGGAGTAGACATGGTCAAACCCCCCAGAGCACCCATTCCGCTGATGACCAGAGCTTCGCCATCCACAACAGTGCGCGTGCTCGAACTTCCGCCCACGGTCTACTTCGCCAATCGTGCGATGGAAGACATGCGCATTCTCGTAGCCCTTTGCCCCGAGGAAGTGGGATGGTTGGGAACGGCCAGAAGGGTCGGCCGAACGTTCTACGTGGATGAGATCTTCTTGCCCAAGCAGCATGCAGGTCCTGCGCATACCACCATCACCACCGAGGGACTGAGTCAGCTCATGGATGAGCTCACCCGTGCAGGCCGCGCCAAGCTTTTGGACCGTATGTTTTTCTGGGGTCACTCCCATGCCAACATGCCGGCCGATTTCTCGGGCCAAGACGACCTGCAGATGGCCAAGCTCTCGAGGCATTCCCCCTGGTTCATCCGGGCGGTCTTGAACAAGTACGGAGACATGAAGGTGGATGTGTTCATGCGCGAAGAGGGCATGGCCTACTTGAACGTGCCATGGGTGGTTCACGCCCCTGTTCCCAAACAGCGCCTTGCCTTTTGGCAGGAGCGTCTGGCTCTGCAAATGCAAAGCCCTCCCAGGCGCAAGCACGGCCAAAAAGGTCTTCCTGCGCACATGGTTGGCAGAGGTGAAGCCGAACTGGATTCCCAAGAAGTGTCAGAGGGTCTCGATCCTCCAGATGAAGCGCAGTGGGAAGCTGCGCTCGAACGTCTGGGAAGGGGGGAACCATGATCAGCATTGCTCGTCATCACACCGTGTTTGATCCCAGGACCTTTGAGGAGAATCGGGTTGACGTGATTGGTGCCGGTGCGCTAGGATCCCGGCTGACCTTGGAACTTGCCAGGCTCGGGATTCAGGAAATTCATGTCTGGGACTTCGACAAAGTTTCGGACGTGAATCTTGCCAACCAGGCCTATGCCAGGAAGGATGTGGGCATGCCAAAGGTTCAGGCTCTCGCTCGTTTGGTGCTGGAGCACACCGGTGGTCATGTTGTTGCCCATGAAGAGGCTTGCACGGGAGAATCAGAATTGGGAGAGGTCGTCTTTCTCATGACTGATTCCCTTGTCTCGCGCCGTGAGGTCTTTGCGGGAGCTCTCAGGTTCAACCTCGTAACCCGGCGCCTCATCGAGGCGCGTCTGGGAATCGATCAGGGTCGGGTGTATTCACTCGATCCCAACCAGAGTGCCGATGTTGACGCCTACGCGCCGACCTTGAACGGCATCGCCAAGTTGGCGGTCAATCCGTGTGGCTCTCCGATTTCCATCGGCGCCACAGCCGGCATGGCCGTCGCTCTTGCTACCTGGATGTTCATCCGATGGTGGGGAAAGGAACAAGATCAGACATCGACAGATGAACTGGAGAACGAAGTGGTTTTCGCCCTGCACCCTGTGATGGTCATGGGGAGCAGTTTCAACCAAACGTGAGTGGGCGATCACACAAAGACAGGAGTGGTCATGGCAGGCAAGGATAAGGCGGGAGCGAAGAAGGCAGAAGCGAAGAAGGCGGAAGGCGGCAAGATCAGCCTCCAGGTGTTCCCTGGCAGGCGTGTGCAAGTGGACATCGAAGAGGGCGTCCCCTTCACCCTGGCCAAGCTGCTGGAACAGGAGGGCTTGGATGCGGCGCAGACGACCGTCAAGGTCAACGGTGAGGATGTCGCCGATCTCGAGCGTGTGCTCGTAAGCGGCGACAGCGTCGTTCTTCTCGAGAACGTCGAGGGCGGCTAGGTCGCAGGGAACGAAAAACGGCGGGGCGCTTGTGGACGATCCGCGAGCCCCCGTTTTTACTTGAGGGAGGGTGATGGTCATGAAAATCACGTTTGTCGGAAAGACACGATGGGAACGGGCAAGGGAGGAACTCACCTCTAACATCCGGGAACACTTGTTTCCGGTCGTCCATAAGGACGTGGTCGTACATTTCCCCATGGAGGAATCAGAGCCTCACGGCATTGAGCCCATGGATGGATTGCTCGAGGCGTCAGGGGCATTTCACTTGTTTCTCTTCGGGAGGTTTCTTCCCGGGTCTCACATTCTGAGCTCTCAAAGGTGGGGTTCCTACCGTACTGTGCTTGACGGAACACCCGTTGGATTTCCCATCTTCGTGCATGGAAGCCAGACGCCGATCGCTGAGTGGATAGGGAATGTTGTCTGCTTGCGACTTCGAATGCAATACAGTGACGACTCACCCTATTCCCTCTGGGGCGAATTCGTTCGCTCTACCGCACAGACTCTGAGGAGTGCACAGGGAGCAGATCCATCGCCTGTGGAGGGAGTAGGTTCAATCGCTCAGGCGTTGATGCCTTCTTCTTGGGCAGAGGAATGCAAGAAATGGCAGGCTCAATTTGACAACAGAGAAGGGAGAAGGGCTGACGCACTTAAACTCTTCCATCGTGCGACCGAAGAGGCCGCGCGTTTCGCTGCTCGAGTGCGTGAACAAACGGAACAGGCGTTCGATACAAGTGAGTTCCAGGCCGAACTCGATCGTCTACGGGCGCATCCACTTTTTGATGACGCGTACTTTGTCCGAAACGGAGATCCTTCCGACACAGACATTAAGTCTCCCGCGTTTGTGGTGAGGACCAAGGCCGTCGTCGTGAAGGTCAAAGCGCTCAACAGCGACGCCATGGAAGAGCGCCTGATCGGACGATTCGAGATTTCCATTCCTCTTGATCCAAACCATGATTGGGGGGACTGCGTGCATTTTTACAACCTCGATCGATTGGTCGCCAATCAGCATGGTCCGCACATTGATGCAGATGGCTGTCCCTGCTTTGGCACAGGAACGTCGACCGTCGATAGGCTCTATGGGGAGGGACGCATCGCAGAGCTCGTCAAGTTCTGTCTTCACTACCTCACGCGAGTCAACACGGACGATCAGTGGGGGGAGAATATCCACAAGTGGCCCTTGGTTCAGGAAGCTCATCCTTCAAGCTAACGCACACGGTCCCAGCGGCCGTGTTTTCTTTTTGGGGTCATTCCATTAAAATAGGGAACAATTATGCACGAAGCTCGCATTATCATGGGATTGGATCCAGGCTATGGACGCATGGGGTTTGGGGTCATTGTCGTTGAAGGATCAAACATGGAACTGGTCGACTACGGCGTGATCACCACAACCAGTGGCGATGCGTTTGAAAATCGATTGCTCCATATCGGCAATGACCTTCATGATTTATTTGCGCACCACGAGCCTCACGCGGTTGCAATTGAAAAACTTTTTTTTGGAAAAAGTTCTACGACCGCGATGAACGTGGCCCATGCCCGCGGTGTGGCCCTTCTCATGGCAGCACAATCTGGATGTCCGGTGTTTGAGTTCACACCAGCGCAAGTAAAAAAAGCCATTACCGGAGACGGCAAGGCTCCCAAGATGGCCATGCAAAAAATGGTGATGCAACTGCTTGCTCTTCCCAAAATTCCCAAACCCGACGATGCCGCCGACGCGCTGGCGGTCGCGATCACAGCGAGTACGAAGAGGTGGTAAAAGAACGATTGCTTTTTTTCTTCGCTGCGTTATAGTGTAGGTGTATGGAAAAAAATGAGAAAGAAGTCACTACGAGTGAAATCATGGAGTATCTTCAGGGAGACCTGATGGGTTTTTTGCAGGAGCACATGGTGACTCAGGAAGAATTCAAGGCCCTCGATAACAAACTTGATGGTTTGAGTGTTAAATTGAATCAAACGAAGTTTGAGTTGCTCGATGCTAT
This sequence comes from Candidatus Uhrbacteria bacterium, assembly GCA_023246355.1. Taxonomy (GTDB): domain Bacteria; phylum Patescibacteriota; class Patescibacteriia; order UBA9934; family GWF2-40-263; genus JACRJW01. Next base: position 392,408 of record JAHFIQ010000001.1, read on the forward strand.
GGACGAAAAGATAGCAACTTTGAAAGGTGATTTAGTTGTCCTTATGCGTGGTGAAGATAAGAAACTGTCTGTATTGGTGGAAGTGCTGGCGGCGAAAAATGTCTTAAGTCGCGACGAGGCTCAGTCGATTCTTGCCATGCAACCTTTTCCACAAATGACGCGTTCATAAAATATCCAAATGCACAAAAAAAAATCACCCCGAAGTGGGGTGATTTTTTTATGAGAGCTTCGAGGAAAGCGTTCCCCAAAGTTGTTCGAAAATGACTCGGTGAAAGTCTGCGAATTCTTTCGATTCAATAATGATAGCCATTTTTTCCTTCCAGGAGGCAACAAGGATTTTGTTGTTGTAAATGTTGATCTCAGGAGTGAACGTTTCACCTTGGGGAAGAAATCGTGTGGCACGCATTTCAGCTTGATCAAGTTTTGTGCGCTCGATGGAGACGGCATTTCGTGGAAAAATGGCTCTGATGTACACACCCTTGGCCGCGCGACGTTTGTAGTAGGTTGGAAAGAAGTTTGGTAATGCTTCGTGAACGGTTTCGACGTTTGCGTAAGCCAGGATTGGTTGCTTAGACGTAAGAGTGTCCTCATAGGCCTCACGCATCCCTTTCTCTCCTTCGTAAAATTGGACTCTCGGCTTACTTGTAGCCTTGTTTTGAAGTGAGACGAGCTGAGGAATCAGATGTTTGATCTGATTTTTTTGCTTGGTGAGTCGTTCTGTTGTGTTTTCAATCTCACGATCAACGTAACTGAGTAGCCGACCAGGATCAAGCGCTCCAAAGTACGTTTGGGATCCTTTTTTGTACTGATTCACCACTCCCTTTTTAAGGAGCAAACCAAGGATATCGTAAACGGTCGTTCTGTTCACGTCTGCCTTTTTGGCAATTTCTCCCGCTTTTGCGCTCCCAAGTTCCAGGAGGGTCATGTAGATGACCGTTTCCTTTGATGTGAAGCCAAGTTCTTTGAGGATTTCTTTTAGCATATTGAAAATTTGTCGAAATAGTTACAACACTTTATTTATATCATTTTAGAGAAAATTTGGCAAGTTTTGCCAGTGACTGTCCTGGTGTATCTCGACATAAAGTGAAAAAAGTCGTATGATTGTTTTCTTAAGAATGAACGTTATCGGGGCTCCTGCTCCCGCTCGGTGATGCATAGCCGAGTGGGAGGAGGAAAAATCAATGCCCAACTCAAAAACCCTCTTGATTCAACTGCGATACCCCCATGGTGGCAAATCACAGGCCTACTTGCCTGGTGGCATGCTGAATTTCGCGAGCCGTCTGATCGTGGCAGGCGTGGATGTACGTCTTGTCGATCTCAATCTCGACGAGCTTTCCATGGCGGATATCATCTGGGCACAGACCATCTGTATCAGTGTGCTAGGAACGCCCTATATTCCATCCGCGATCCGTCTGGTAGAAGAATTGAGGACACGAGGCTTCACAGGAAAGATTCTCGTGGGTGGTCAAGGTGTTGAGCGGTTTAACCAAGCCGCGTTCGATCGACTGTTTTCTCAGAATGCGATTCAGGCTCATGAGCAGATGGATCTGCAGGCGATCTTCGGTGCTGAGCTTCCAACACTGCAGGAAGTCTCCATGGTTCCAGCTCTCAAACTTCTCTGCGAAGAACGGCGTGCTCTTTACCTCTCACAGGAATTCCCGCTCTATCTGTCGCAGGGTTGCAGATTCAGCTGTAATTTTTGTGCAGCAGCAAAGGATCGGCCCGAACGTTACCGTCTGAAGGAAGCGTTTGAGGGTGAACTCAACTACATCATCTCTGAGCTCATAAGGATTGATGTGTATCGACTGGAAGTTTACATCTCCAATCTTGATGCGTTTCAAAATCCCGTTCAGCTTGAGCGGATGCTCGAGATGATTCATGATCGCTGTAAGCGCTCTGGGATCGAGGTGCATGTAAGGTGTCTTTCGACCATGGCGATGTTCGCGTTTGCTGCACGTAAGGATCCTGAATTGCCAGCGCGACTGAAGTCCTATGGTCTGAGAATCATCGCCTTTGGTGCCGACGGTGGCGACAAGCGTGTCTGGGCTCGCATGGGCAAGCGCCACAACTCGCTCAAAACGCTCGAGGAAGCTGTGAAGTCCGCGCAGGCCGCTGGGTACCAAGTCGAGATCCTCATGGTGATTGGCTTTCGTGATGATGATGCCTTGGCGATGTATCGTGCGCTCAGGCTCAGCTTGTACTGGGCAAAACGCGGGTGCATTCTGCGGCCCTATCTTGGCAAACCCCCCATCGACCACATGGAGTGGGAAGAGCTCAAGCAGTATGTTGAGAGCCCGGATCTGATCGTGAATCTCGACTATGCCGCGTTCGGATCGAGGAGTACTCATCCCAATGGTCGACAACGACTCATGGTCAACGCAACGTATCTCGCTGTGATGGCAGCGCTCACACCTTTTGGACTCAACACGACGTTCCCGATTCTCCCTCTTGAGGGGTCGCGTGTTCGCCGCGCACTCGCGCACACCGTCAACCGGTTCATGCCAGCTGATCGTTAGTGAAGAGATTTGTAACTGACAGCTCGTACGAGGGCTGTTTTTCAATTGAGATCGTAAAAAATCTCCCAGGCGGGAGAGTCGGTGTCACTCATCAGGAAATGGATTCAGCAGTTCCTCCAGAAGCGCCATGCGGACGTAGAGTCCGTTTTGTGCTTGGCGGAAGTATGCCGCGCGTGGGTCCTCATCAAACCAGGTGGGGATCTCGGAGTTTCTCGGAAGTGGATGCATGACCACCGTGTCGATCTTCATGGCTGCCACCAGTTCAGGAGTCAGCGCGTAGCTACTCCCGTCCAGGGCGATTCCACCCAGATCTTCAAACCGTTCCTTTTGGACACGCGTCATGTAGATCACGTCTGCTGTGGACGCGACTTCCTGAAGCGTACCGTATTCATGCACCGTACACCCTGCGGCGATGAGCTCTTGGAGAAGACGTTCGGGAAGACGCAGACCGTCAGGTGAGACAAAGCTCATGCACGTGCCGTACATGGCAAGGAGCCGAGCAAGGGAGTGAACCGTGCGGCCATGTTTCAGGTCGCCGACGAACACCACATGCTGCTTGGCTGGATCCCCACACTCTTCCAGGATGGTGAACAGGTCCAGAAGCGCTTGGGTGGGATGCTCCCCAGGACCGTCTCCGGCGTTGATCACGGGCACGGTGCTGGCCGCTGCCGCAATCGCTGCGCTCCCGTCATCGAAATGACGAAGCACGATCACATCCAGATAACAGCACAGCGTTCGGATGGAATCAGGGAGGGATTCGCCCTTTTGGGCGCTGGAGAAGACCCCGGCGTTTTCTGTGGTGATCACGTTCCCTCCCAGGCGTAGCATCGACGCCTCAAAGGAGAAACGTGTACGCGTCGAGGGTTCGAAGAAGACCGCTCCCATGATCCGGTTTGCGAGGATCGAGCATTGACCACGTTTGACGATGCCACGCATTTCGCGCACGCGCGCGAACAGTCTGTCGATTCTCGTTTTGTCGAATTGTCTGACACTCAGGACATGCTGGATGGGGGCATGGTTCTCTCAGGTTCCAAGGGAAGCCTACTCAATTACAGACGTCTTGCCAAGCAAGAGAGTTTGAGGCATTATTGCACGCGTAACTGCGGGTATCGTATAGCGGTTATTATCTCAGTTTTCCAAACTGATGATGCGGGTTCGACTCCCGCTACCCGCTCCATCGGGACGTAGCTCAGTAGGTAGAGCGCCTGGTTTGGGACCAGGAGGCCGCAGGTTCGAGCCCTGTCGTCCCGACCACAGCACACGGTGATCCAAGCCGTGTTTTGTGTTATCATGAAGATCTGGAAATCTTTTATGGACGAAACAAAAAAGGGCTTCACTTTTATTGAACTCATCGTCATTCTGGCCATCGTAGGATTGTTGGTCGCGTTTGTATTTGTCGCTCTCAATCCTACAGATCGACTGGAGCAAGCACATGATGCTGTTCGGCAAACGGACGTTGAAAAAATCTTGTCTGCCTTGGAAGCCTATCAGGCAGATCATGAGGGAAGCGATCTTCCGACGGTTTCTGCGCTTGAGAATGAGAATGTCTACATGATTGTTGATGGTGCGATGGCAGTGGGGTGCGATGACCAGAATGCCGCGTGCGATACATCGGTGACGGACGATACGGCATGTGTGGATCTGGGTGAACTTGCGGATACGTACTTGTCGGTCGTGCCCGTCAGTCCCTCTGGTCATGTAACCTGGGATCACGGTTCAGTCGATGGCGATACAGGGACTGGGTATACCTTGCAAACACAGGAGGGCGGTGTGATCCACATCCGTGCCTGTGAGTCAGAGGCCACGACCGAGATTGAAGCCTCAAGATAAAGTACAAACAAATCGCCCTTAAAAGAGGGCGATTTTTGTATTGCCAAGCGTTTAGCGATTTGATATATTAATCGCGCTTTACGGGCGTGTAGCTCAGGTGGTTAGAGCGTTACACTGATAATGTAAAGGTCGATGGTTCGAGTCCATCCACGCCCACCAGTCGACATCCAAAATTGGATGTCTATCATTCGCGCCGAGGTAGCTCAGTGGTAGAGCAGAGGACTGAAAATCCTTGTGTCGCCAGTTCAATCCTGGCCCTCGGCACCAAAAGATGCGAGTAAGAAAAACACCCGCCGTTCAGGCGCGTGTTTTTTCGTTTCCAAATCTTACCCACTGTGTGATTGCAACGTGCTATTCCAGCTTTCAATCTTTCAATTGAACTGTCCTGATCAAACCTTGTCGTTAAGAAACGACAAGGTCTGGTTGCTTCGCCTCGCTCGGAAGTGATCGAGCAAGCTCGACACTTCTCTCACTTCGGCTCGCAATCAAACTGTTTGATCTCGACCTAGGATCTGTCTTCAACCGAGGTTGAAGAGATATCCCTAAAAAGGAGGTGATCCACCCACAGCTTCCGCTACGGGTGCCTTGTTACGACTTAGTCCCTGTCATTAGTCCTACCTTCCGCCGCCCTACGGCGACGTTCGGGTATTACCAACTCCCTTGACTTGACGGGCGGTGAGTACAAGATCCGAGAACGTATTCACGGCCACGTGGCTGATTGGCCGTTACTAGCGATTCCAACTTCATGAAGTCGGGTTGCAGACTTCAATCTGAACTGAGACCAGTTTTGTGGGATTGGCTCCATCTTGCGATTTGGCAGCCCATTGTACTGGCCATTGTAGCGCGCGTGTCGCCCTGGACGTAAGGGCCATGCTGATTTGACGTCATCCTCTCCTTCCTCCCTCTTACGAGGGCAGTCTCCTGTGACACTTGTAACACAGGACAAGGGTTGCGCTCGTTACCCCACTTAAGGGAACAGCTCACGCCACGAGCTGACGACAACCATGCAGCACCTAGATAGCACCTTCGAAAGCGGCCATCCTTTCGGACGGCTTGCAGCTATCTTTCAAGCCCAGGTAAGGTTCCTCGCTTAGCATCGAATTAAACCGCACGCTCCACCGCTTGTGCGGATCCCCGTCTATTCCTTTATGTTTTAGCCTTGCGGCCGTACTCCACAGGCGGAATGCTTAACGCGTTAGCTTGGTTAGACGGCTCCGAGAGGGTCGATACTCCCGAAACCTAGCATTCATCGTTTACGGCGTGGACTACTGAGGTATCTAATCTCATTCGCTCCCCACGCTTTCGTCCCTCAGTGTCAGGAATGTCCTAGCAGATTGCTTTCGCCTTTGGTGTTCTTGCCGATATTAACGCATTTTACCGCTACACCGGCAATTCCATCTGCCTCTTCCATCCTCAAGTCTTGAAGTATCACGCGCGGCCTTCGGGTTGAGCCCGAAGATTTAACGTATGACTTTCAAAACCACCTACGGACCCTTTACGCCCAATAAATCCGGATAACGCTTGAGGTCTCTGTATTACCGCTGCTGCTGGCACAGAGTTAGCAACCTCTTATTCATCAGGTACCGTCATTTGTTCGTCCCTGATAAAAGATCTTTACGACCCGAAGGCCTTCATCGATCACGCGGCATTGCTCCGTCACACTTTCGTGCATTGCGGAAGATTCTTGACTGCAGCCTCCCGTAGGAGTCTGGGCAGTGTCTCAGTCCCAGTGAGCCGGGCCACGCTCTCACGCCCGGTACCCGTCATAGCCTTGGTGAGCCATTACCTCACCAACAAGCTGATAGGACATAGGCCGCTCTCGGGGCGGCAAGCCTTTCAATGGGAATGACCGAAGTCCCCCCATCAGTATCGTGTCTTAGCCATCGTTTCCAATGGTTGTTCACGACCCCGAGGTACGTTACCAATGTGTTCCGCTCCCGTTTGCCACTATCCATCTTTGATGTAATCGCGTATGGACCGTTCGACTTGCATGCCTTAGACATGCCGCCAGCGTTCATCCTGAGCCAGGATCAAACTCTCAATGATAATTTGACGATACTCCGGATGGGGTACCATCAAACTCTGATATTTTTGTAAGGAATGTACGTTGCAATCACACAATAGATAAGGTTGTGTGATCATTTGGTAGATTTGGTTTGGTTCAGTTGTAAGGATCGCGCAAAGCCACATTTTAAAACCCTCTTGAGCCTAAGCTCAGGAGAGCTTCACCGGACTCGTTCACTTGTAACTTGCGGCAGCATTGTAGGAAAAGCCCAGAATAGTGTCAAGGACGGTGACGGGTGGGTTGGGGAAAGGCCGTGGATAGCTTGATTGATTGACAAAGACGCCTATTTTCAGTATGATTTATCTGTTCCTGACTTTCGTCTCTGGCGCGCAGTCCATGCCGCGGGTCGACAGACAAGACGGGGTCAAGATACAGAAAATAAGGTGATAGGGAAACCTATTAGCCAATTAAAGATGCAACTGATATGGCTGACAAGCTTTTCGACCAGGAGTTCGTCGAATATATTGTTCGGGCAATCGTCAATCATCCAGATGACGTGAAGACCGAGCGAATCGTAGACGAACGCGGCGTGCTCATTACTCTTCACATCAATCAAGAGGACATGGGGTACGTCATCGGTCGCCAGGGTCAGACCGCTCGCGCGGTTCGCACATTGCTCAAGATCGTTGGCGCCAAAGAAAATGCGCGCGTCAACTTGAAGATCTACGAGCCAGAAGGTTCTCGTCGCCCACGTCGTGAAGAAGGTGATCGCCCTGTGCGGGATGATCGTCCTGCCTACAACGACCGCGGCGCCACGGATTCCTTCAGCGGATCGAGCGACTCGTCTGTAGATGATCTCGGGATTTAAACGCAGAGGTCTGTAGAGTGAAATCAAAAATCGACTCCTGTTACGGGAGTCGATTTTGTTTACTCAATGACGAGAACGTACAAATTTCCATCTGTGAAAAATTGGTCGCCCGTGAAATTTTCTCCCAGCACAGGATGAACAAATTGAATCGTTTGCTCAAGGTGAGCGGCGGTTGAGGTTTGAAGATCAGAGAGAAGGAGGTCGCGTTCGGTATCCACGTCTGGTTCGATTTTGTGTGTCACTCCCCATTTGAGTCCTGAATCAAAACTCGCGGTTCCGACATACACGTGGAAGCCATCTGGCGTGATGAGGTTCGTGCGCCAAAACCGTGCGTGGTGGCGTTCTCGGATGCTGTCCTCATCCGTTGCTTTTTGGAATCCGAAGTCATTCACCTGTGCATCCCAAAAGGCAGGTGTCATCGGAGCGGTTGCGTACCCTTCGTTCAAAAAGGCCGCCTGGGTGATTTTCAAAATGGTGTGCAGGGTTATCGCCTCGGCCCTCTGCCAGTGAGCCTGTGAAAAGACGTTCACAAGGTCATCATCTGATTTGGCCAGCACAAGGAAACTCAGGGGCTCTCGTGCGTTTCCCAGGAGGTCTTCTGAATACCGTGGAAGCATTCCACCGGAAAAGGCGGAAAGAGGGTCGTGAACGGTTTCAACGGTTTGTGCTTGTGCGTTGAGTGTCTCGATGACGGGTTTGGTTGAAAAAAAGATATAGCCAAGTGAAGCGAGAATAACCGGGGACAAGACGACCGTTGTGAGAACTCGGAAGCGAAGACTTTTTTGTTTCGTGATGGGTTGGAGTTTGGGTGTGATTTTCCATTCGCACAACGAGATCCCGATGATGAGCCAGATCATCCCAAGGACATATCCTCCCAGCACGTCGCTTAAATAGTGGACACCAAGATAGAGTCGGCTGAATCCAACCGTCAGGATCAGGACAGCAGACAGGAGCAAGGCGTTTAAACGGATATTTCGGTTTACAACGGTTCGCCAAATGAGATAGGCGAGGAACCCATAAAACACCACGGCCACGGTTGCATGACCACTGGGAAACGAAAAAGAGTCTTCGGCGTACACCGCGAGTGCAGGTCTTTCTCGTTGAACAATGACCTTTCCCAAGAGAGCCAACACTTGAGCGCCCAGGAGGGAAGTCCACAACGGGACAATAAATTTTTTGTTGTGCCAGAGAAAGAGAAACAAGGAGAGCCCCAGTGACCATAGGATGATCACTTTCCAATTTCCGAGTTGCGTGAGCCACAGGAGAACTTCTGTTGCGCGTGGGTTGCGGAAAAAGTACAGCAGATTTTCGATGCGGATGTCTGCCTCTACGATCGGGTCAGAGGCGATCACGTCTTGAATGAGCCCTCCCAACGTTGCGATCGCCCAGAGCATGGCCATGACGAGAAAAGAGAGGGGGAGGCCTGAGAATCGTTGCAGAGACAGGCGGTGTTGGAAAAAATGAATCAGCCTGGGGTGGTTCTGAATGAATTTTTTTACATCAGGATTTGTTTCCATGGCAGTGCGTTGGGATGTGAGGAGGGAAACCGTGACTCTCCACAGATGTGGTCCATAACGACCCATCAGATAACGGACCAACAGAAGCAACGCGAAACATCCCAGCAGCACGAGCAGCAGAAATCCAACCCGCGACGACCAGGTGAGAGCCGTCTCCCAGGCTTGACCGAAGATCCATCCCAGGGTGAGATAGGCCGCAGCACTCGCAAATCCACTGAGCACATTCCATACGTAAAAATTCAGACGTTTCATTCCCAGCATCCCTGAGAGGTAGGGAACAAAGCCTCGGATGGGTCCGATGAATCGCGCAAAGAGAATACTTTTTCCACCATGGTCATCAATAAATTTTTCAGATCGCTCAACGAGTTTTTTGGGGAACTTGAGAAGCAGTCGATTTTGCAGTCGGGTGGAGGCGCCAAGGGTGTAGGCAAGGGCATCACCCAAAATGCCCCCAGCCCCCGCAAACCAAATCAGATCCCCAAGATCAAGCACGCCCATTTTGGAAAGAAACCCAGCGAACAAAAGCACGATCGCTCCGGGGATGATGAGACCTACCAGCGGTATGGATTCGAGCACGGCAACCAAAAAAATGATCCAGTAACTGAAGAGACCAAGATTTGTTATAGTAGGGAGCAGTTCGTTCACGTGTATCATAGCGACCCCATGATCTCACTTTTTATGGCCAAACTCAAGATGAAACAATTTGAGGTGATCACTCTTTTTCCCGAGGTTGTTGAACCCTATGTGCAGGCGTCAATTTTAGGTCGGGCACAGAAAGCCAAACGCATTGAGGTACGCGCTCACCAGTTACGTGACTGGTCCGTGGACAAACACCACAAAGTTGACGACACGCCCTACGGCGGCGGGCCGGGGATGGTGATGAAGGTGGATGTGTTTGAGTCTGCGGTGCGCATGGTAGCCGCAGGCTTCAGCCTGCGCCGAAAAAAGAAGACGCGTGTGATCCTCACCTCAGCTTCAGGAAAGACCTTCACGCAGGCCGATGCCAGGCGACTCGCAAAATACGATCAGCTGATTTTTTTGTGTGGACGCTACGAAGGCGTCGATCAGCGTGTTGAGGATCATGTTGCAGACGAAGCGCTCTCGATCGGCCAGTACGTTTTGACCGGTGGCGAACTTCCAGCGCTGGTCATGATCGATGCGATCGCGCGGTTGGTACCAGGCGTCATTGAAAAAGAATCGCTCACGCGCGAGTCACACAGTGAAGAAGGCTACCGGGAACATCCTCAGTACACCAAACCGCCTGTTTATAAAAAATGGAAGGTGCCAGAGGTATTGCTTTCAGGGGACCATAAAAAAATTGAAGAATGGAGAAAAGCCTTTTCGGCTCATCAATAGCATAAAAAATCCGTCCTTGTGGGACGGATTTTTTTGGACCCGGATCGGTTGGTGGACCCGACGGGATTTGAACCCGTGATCTCCGGTGTCAAAACGGATGAGGTTACCGCTACCTCCACGGGCCCGTGCGATCCGGGATAAATAAAACCCCCAACTTTAAGACCCATCGGCCTAAAATTTGGGGGGATTTTATTTTGACACCGGAATGAAGGCATGCGCCTCATCCGTCTAGTTACAGTTCATCACATAATTTACTGAACGTCAAGGTGATGCTGTTGATAAATTAAAAAAACAGCAGATGCGTCTGCTGCTACGAATGACTGAAACACGTGTTGGGCCTAGATCGTGAAGAGGATGCCGTGAGGGAGGAACTGCACTACGGGCGGTGGGCCAGAACCGTCATCGACGAGAATCTCGTACAGCGCCCATCCTGAACCCTGTGTGACAAGGCGATGGTTCGGATTCGTGGCGAGATCCTGTCCGGCCGTGCGGTTGGGACTGGGGAACCAGAATGGGAAGAGATAACGGAGAACTTTCATGGCCACACCTCGTTTGGAGGCTAACATTTGTTTTTAAAACAATCAAGCGTGCGTACTAAAAGATTCGGATCCGTGTAAAGTGATTGACGTATGAGCCTCCTTGGCCTAGGGTGGCGACTGAGGAGGGGACATGCCTCTGTCTGATCCATCTTGCCCACCGACGTTTTCGGAAATTTATCGACTCTTGGACATCAGTCTAAGAGGCGGAAGGCAACAACATGCGCAAGCCCTGAGTGAATTTCGGACGTGCGAGAGGGATCTCCGCTACGCCATGGCAAACGCACATCTCGACCGGCAACGCGTCATCAAGGCGGGAAAAGATCTTGACGCGGCAAAGCGTAGAGAGGCAGAAGCGAAGCACGTTTTGGTCCTTCTGGAAGACACAGGGTTTCGTCGCGAGCTCGCCAATTTGGACATGCATTGGCGGCGGTTCCGGATGTCTCACATGGGAGCTAGCAACGACCGATTTGCTGATCTGATGATGGGAGCGCCCGAGGAACAAACCCACGAGCTGCGCGCATCGTGGAAACGCATCAGCGACCTCATCGCGGCCAAGGCCACTGCAACACCCACGTCCGCTCTGATACTCTAGCCAACGACCGAACGGGTCGTTTTTCTTTTGGAATTGAAAAGCTCCGACAATGTCGGAGCCGTGGGGATCAGGAGATGGGCACGCGCAGAGCGAGGGACTGCTCGAAGCGGTGCGTGAAGTAGTACTGACCCGTGGCCGTGAGGACCGCAAGGCGCTGTGCTGGCACGATCGTCTTTTCGAGCTGCGCGCGCAGGGGCTCCCACTGTGCCTTCCCCCAGGCCAGGCCGAAGAGGAAGTACTCGTAGCTGATCCAGCTAGCCCTGTGGAAGGCGAAGTCGCCCTGGTGCTTGTTCGTCCGCCTCTCCCGCAGGATGACGATCTGGCCGGCAGCGACCAGTCCCTCCATGAAGGAGAGGATGCAGGCGCCACGCGAAAGCGGGGTGCCGTTTGGCATGAGGAGTTGGATCTGCACCCGGGGGTTGATCCACCAGGACTTGGCTCCTTGTTGAACGTGCACGGCGCGCTCCTCGTACGAATGACCTTGGCGCGTGACGATGATGACCGAGTTGCTGTAGGTGTTGGTGAAGGGTTGGTAGACCACGAATTCCTCTCTTGAGTCACCGTTGCCGGCGGCGCGGTTGGTGGGGATGCCCTTGTGGGGCGCCGACTTGCAGGGCGATTCTCACGAATCACCCGAAGGAGCATCAGAAGCTTCAGATTGAATTATCTGTGCTCGCACCATGAGGAAAATATTCCTCGAACGTATGGTCATGTGTGTTCAATCAGAACAACAGCATAACGCATGAGGATACATCAAAAACGTGATTTTGTCAAACGATCGCGCAAAAAGAAAATCCTCTCAGTTTGAGAGGACAGGGGGCGTCAGCTCGCTTTGCGGAACGGGTTGAAGGTGAGTCCCCGCTCCTCAGGCGTGGGGATCGTGACACCCTTGGGAGCCAGGGCGTAGTAGAAACCGAGGCTGATCGGAAGCAGGTAGAAGACTCCATCTTCACTGCCGATCATGGAAGAGCTGAACTCAGCGGTGAAGAGGCGCGCCTTCCCATCCGTTTTGAATTCGAGCCCTGTGTCGTCGATGATGGTCTCCACAATCGTGGCTCGCGCATACTCTCGTGACAGTCCACACCCCATCTTGTACTCGACCAGCGTGCCGCCGGTCAGGTCACCCATGTCTCTTGGGTCGTCCATGTGGTCTCCAGAAGAATCAGTGAGAGGCTTGCTGTGCTTGCACAAGCAACTCGCTGTGCAAACGGTTGTGGGCGAGGATCACCAGTCGGCAGATCCTCTCGTCGGTTGCTCCAGCGCGCCTGGCGCCGCTGACGATCCGCCGGGCACGACCCCGACAGCTTGGGGGGAGACGTTCGATGTATTCATTCAACGTCTGGTGCGTTCCTCGAGTGCTCGCGAACTGGACGATCGCTCGAGTCGTCGCTGGGTCATATTCGAGACCCTGCTTCAGAAGCTCCCGCAGATCGTCAATCCAAGTGGTCTTCGCGATCGAATGTGCCGTCATGAACTCTCCATGGCGTGGGTGAGTATAGAGGTTTTTCTGAAAATGTCAATGGTTTGATTTTGAAAGTTTTGCAACGAAGAATCCTTCGTATGTGTTTGTTGGTACAAGCGTGGCTGTTTTGTGTGGACCGATTTTGGATGGGAACGGCAGGGTAAAGGTTTGGGGTTTCATGAGTGGATATTCTTGTACGAGCCACCCGATCATGTCCTCATTTTCTTCTGGTGAAAGTGTGCACGTGGAGTACACAAGCGTTCCTCCAGGTTTCAGACACGCAACCGCAGAGCGCAGGAGTCGGCGCTGGAGTTTAGCATGTTCGGTGATATTTTTTTGTGACCAAAAAGAAAAGCTACGTCGATCGTTTACGTTGATGCGCCCTTCAGCAGAACAAGGCACGTCGGCAAGGACGCGATCGAATAGCTCGGCATGTGTGTGATGCAGGAGGGTGGCATCGACGTGGATCGCCTCGGCATTCGCGCCTTGGAGCGTGAGCGTGTGTTTGAGTTTTTCAAAACGGACTGGATCTTTTTCACACGCGACAAGCCGTCCTTGGTTGTTCATGAGCGCCGCGATTTGGGAGGTCTTGCTCCCTGGCGCAGCGCACAGATCAAGGACGGTTTCGCCTGGCTGTGGATCTAAGACGAGTGCCGGGAGCATGGAAGTGATGCCTTGCAAGTATATTTTTCCAGAGGTGGTGAGTGGGTGTGCGAGGAGCTCCTTGTCTGTTTTATTTTTGATGATGAACGCATGTGGGATGTCTTTCACCCGTTCAAATTGAATGGCGTCTTTGCGCAACGCAGCCATGACCTCGTCGTCAGTTGCGACAATCGTGTTTACGCGAAACGTCGGAAGTCGTTTCTCCTGCATCGCCAAAAGCATGGTCCGCGCTGCTATCGCGCCGAATTGTTTGATCAAGCGTGAGTTGAGTTCATCGGGGAGATGCATAGAGGCAAGAGTGTGACATGATCACGTCAAAAAGAAAATGACCCGAAGGTGGGTCACCGTTTGGCTAAGCCGCGTCAGGAGGTTCAGGAGTCTGTGCAGGCTGTGCAACCGCCGGAGTTTCCTGTGCAGGAGGCTCGACGCGCAGGCCGCTCACGTCCCCCTCGATGTTGGACACGTCGCCCACGAGTCCCGAGACGTCTCCCTCGATTTGGTCGATGTCTCCGCGAATGCGTGACACGTCGCCTAAGAGGTTGTCAGCGCAACCAGTGATGTTGCTTGCATCGCCTCGCAGCGCTGAGACGTCGCCATCAATATTGCTGACATCACCTCGCAGGTTGGTCACATCACCCTCGATGTTGCTGACATCACCTCGCAGGTTGGTCACGTCCCCTCGGATGTTAGATACGTCGCCTTCGATGTTGCTTGCATCACCGAAAATGTCAGTGGCATCTCCACAGATGTTCGACACGTCACCTGTGAGACGGCTCGCACCTTCCAGGTCGTTGCTTTCTTCCTCGTCTTGGGACGAGTCTGTTGCGGCGTCGTTGACAGTCCCGCCGATGTTCACGTGTGTCGGTGCTCGGACGATGAGCCAGACAAGTCCACAGAGCGTCAGGATCACCACAAGAAACAGACAGGCGATCGTGGCGTAGACCATCAGTTCAATCGTGGGCAATTCCATCTCGATTTCTCCAGAGCCCCGTCATCCTAGCACGGATTGGTCTCATGTCAACGGAGAGCTTTAATAACAAGTAACTTAAAAAGAAAACCCTGCTCGGTGTGAACAGGGGAGACGATCATCGCGCGAAAGGACGACAGACTTCGGCCTTGGCAGCTTGGAGGATCAGACGTACGGAGCGCCGGCGCCAGGGGATCTGGGCGAGTGTTCGGGTGGTAGAGCCAGCCGTGTCGCAGCTGAGAAAATCGACCGTGTCCGGCTCCAGGTAGTCAGCCCGCTGAAGGGGTACCTTCTCAGGTGAGCCATCTTTGAGCTTGTTGTAGATCCCGACGATGCCCAAGCATACGAGGACGAACACTCCAATCACGAGTGGAACGCCGATGGCGATTCCGCCGGAAATCAGCAGGAAGGTTGCAAGGAACCGATCCGTGAATCCGTCCTCGAGTGCCCAGCTGATCAGAGCAATCACAAGGAGTGAGAGTGGCGAGAACACCGGCAGTCCGATGCGAGCCACGAGGCCGAAGAGGTTTCTAGACCAACTCCTTGGCCAGAAGTAGTTGCCGTTCAGGAAATTTGCTAGTACGTCGTCGATACTCATCGACAGCAGGTGCCGAATCGGTTTCCAGCTGACCCGCTTGAAGCCTGCCAGAGTTGCCAACAGGGTGATCGTGAGGCGAAGCAACCAGTTGATGAGCATGCACGGTGGCTGAATCGAGTAGGCCCAGAGACGACGTTTGCGGTAGTCACATTGATCCACGGGCGCATAGCGAAACCAGTGGTTGACCCAGGCCGCTTCCCACGCAGGTGGCGGCTTGGCAAACACTCCCTTGGGTACGATGACATCAAGGTTTGCTGAGATGGCCTGATACCATTCGGGCACCTCGTCTTCCTCCCACCCTTCTTCCGCTTCTTTTTCGGGAGACGATGTTTTGGGAAGTTTTACGATTCCCCAACCGCACTTTCTGTTTCCATGTTGGTAGCAGGTGTTCAGATGCTCTGCCAACGACAAACCGTCATGGGTGAGCAACGAAGTGTTCCAGTGCCCGCCTTCTTGTCCCAAGACAAACTCGTGTACACCGTTGATCCCACTCCACCAGAACATGAGCATGGCATGGATTCGGTTGGGTCCGTCTGTCCGAAAGTTCACGTAAGCCATTCCGTCCTTCAGAGGTACGAGCTGACGCGTTTCTTTCCGCACGGAGTAGTGCGCACCTTGCGGGGCGGTGATGAGTAGGACGTAGGGGTCGGTGATTCCCAGGCTTGAGAGCAGCTCGAGCGTGGTGCGGTCCACACACCAGCTCACAGGAATCATCCCCGTATCGATGTTGGGGTCTTGGACATGGATTTCAAATGCTGCGGACAAAGGACCTCCTTCTCCAGAGACTGGAGGCGATGATTTAACCAGCCTTTCCTGAATTGGTCAACACGATCAACTGTCCGCATGCAGCCGCGATGTCAGAGCCCATGGTGCGGCGGCGGGTGGCGGTGACGTTTCGATCCTCGAGCGCGGCGAGAAATTGTTTGATAGTCGCGTCCTCACTGCATTCAAATTCAACGCCGGTGAGGTTGTAGGGAATGAGGTTCACACGCACATGGCCGATGCGGTTGACAAAATCGGCCAAGGCTTTGGCGTGGGCTGGTGTGTCGTTCACGTCTTTCAACATCACATACTCAAACGTGAGGTGATGACGTCGGTTGCCAAACAGTTCAAGATAGCGTTTTGCCCAGTCTTCCAGTTTGGGAAGAAAGTCATCGTAAGACGTGGGGACGATGTGTTTGCGGGTTGCCGCAATCGCGGAGTGAAGCGACACGGCCAGACGAATGTGTGGCCAGTCTTTGTCTGTCAGGATTTGTTCCAAACGTGGGAGCACACCAACCGTGGAAACCGTGATGCGGGTCTTGCCAAGGTCGGTGTGAGCAAGAAGCGTGTTGACGGAGTTCTTCACTTCTTCGTAGTTGGCAAGCGGCTCGCCCATGCCCATGTAGACGATGTTTGAAATACGGGCGGAGGTGGACAAGGTAGATGAGGTGGACAAGTAGTTCATCCAAAAACGATATTGATCCACTATTTCGTCGACGGTAAGGCTGCGCGTGAGGCCCATTTTGCCGGTGGCGCAAAAACCGCATCGCATGGCACAGCCCACTTGCGAGGACACGCAAATCGTCCAGGCGCCTCGTGGATTTTTCATGAGGACAGTCTCGATCTCTTTATCGCCATCGACTTTCAAGAGCGCCTTATGTGTGTCGCCGTTCATGCTGATCTGAATCTGCTCAAGTGCGACCGTCATCCATGGAAGAGAAGCCAAACGGTCGCGCATGGATTTGGGAATGGTTGAGAGTTGACTCCAGTTTTGTGCATCAGAAAATAAACCTGCCTCGATTTGTTTCCATCGAAAAGCTGGCTCATCGGGAAAAAGCGTTTCAAATTGTGCACGGCGAGACAAAATCATAGGGCTAGAACATGACCGCGGTTGTCGCACTCACGATATGTTGGGGCACGTCTGGATTTTGTGCACCGCCTTGTTCAGCAGCAGTTACGTAGATGCGTGCTCGGCCGTCCTCAAGAAAAACCATGACAGGATCGTGCAGCGAGCCGATGCCAAGATCGGAGAAATCCGATGGCTCCAAAAGAAGTCCGTCGGCTGCCCAGGTCACACCACCGTCGTCGCTCACAAACGAATACACCGAACCCTGTCGCATGGTGATCATCCAAAATCGTCCATCAGGCATGGCATAGACTTTTTGATCCACATGGGTTCCTCGCTGGCCATTTTTTTGTGCCGCCGCATCGTTCAAAATATCTGACGCCTCAAAGGTAAATGTCCAACCATTGTCCGTCGAGTAGGCGCGACGAAGATTATTAGCTCCATGTAAATCGCCCAAGTACGTCATCACCACGCCGCCCTTTGAGTCCACAAAAAAATCAAACACACCCATGGAGTCATTGTCATCTGGCTGAGCAGAATAACGCACACCTTCATCATCGGTGTATGTGACCCCGTCCGTGGAAGAGCGCGAAGTCAACTGTCCGCTCTCAACGCCCTTTGTCGCATCAAATCCATACGATCGAAACGTGCCATCCGGCAGTTTGATCGCACGAAAATCAGACAGGTTTTCCACGCGCTGTGCCTGTTCAAAATCAAGCCAGTCAGAATCCTCGCCTGCGGTCGCGATAAAATTTCCATGCTTTATTCGGTCTTCGTACATGAGTGAAACAATTCCATCGTTGAGTTTCGCTCCGGGGTTCGATGCGTTTTCCACGCGATAACCCTCATCAGGGGTGAAGGATAGGCGCGCGTCGTCTGAGACGGCTGTGGCTTCGACTTGGTCTGTGTTCGTATCCGAGACCGTTTCTTGCTGAGCCGAGGAACAGCCAAGTCCTGTGATGATGAGCGCAGACAAGAGCCAGGGGAGATGTTTCATATGCGGGTACTTTATCACATACCAAAACGATCTCCGTCTGGAGATCGTTGGATATTTTTCTATGCAGCTGGTTCCACGGGCGTTTCTACTGGAGTTTCAGCTGCGGCTTTTGCCGCTTCTGCTTCAGCCGCCTTTGCCGCCTCTGCTGCTTCCTTGGCAGCCTGGGCATCAGCTTTTTCTTTTTCAGCCGCCGCTTCTTTCTTTGCCTTGGCGTCCTCAGCTGCCTTCACCGCTTCTTCAGCCTTGGTGACGAGCGCGGCGCGGCGCGTGTCTGAGATATGACTCACACTGCGCTTTTTGTCATCGATAATTTTTTCGTCGATGAACAGATTCCACAAGGTGTTGCTGACCTCAGCACCTTGCCCGATCCAGTACTTCACGCGATCGGCTTTGACCACAAATTCGTGTGGATGCTTGCGAGGATTGTAGTGACCAAGGATTTCAGTGGTGTTGGCCCAGGGATCGCGGTGCTTTGGCATGACCACGATGCGATAGACAGGTGCCCTGGATTTTCCAACACGGGAGAGACGAATAGAGAGCATAGATGTAAATGATGGTAGCCGCAGGCTTTAGCCTGCGTGCGATTGATGGGAGCAGTAATGACGGTGCGGGCAATATAAGGGATGGGAGGTATTGCGTCAAGCGATCATTGACATTTTGCCTTCTATGTGGCAGATTGATGACCTCAAGCAGGTGCTTGAGTCGGCTGTGGGTTCACAGCAACAGCCTTTGAAGGAGGATTCAGTGGAAGAAGGAAAGAAGTCTACTGTCGGTGGTTGGTTCATGGGATGCCTCAGCATCGCCGCTGGTCTCTCAGTGCTCTCGCTCGTCGGTCTCTTCATCTTCTGGCTCGGCTGGGTCAACTACGTCGAGAACTACCAGCTCGGCTACAAGTTCGACACGCGTACGGGTGAGACGACCGTCTTGGATCGTACCGGCTACTTCGTGACACCGCCCTTCCTGGTGAAGATCCACACCATCGACCTTCGTCCCATGCAGGTGTGCATTTCCTCCAACGCCCGTGTGCTCAACTGCAAGCTGGTGCAGTTCAACAAGGACGGAGTCGAGCTGTTCATCTCCTGGCATGGTCGCAACGACTACGAAGGTCCAGGAAGCAACAACGGCTCGAATCTGGATGACATCCTGGAAGCCTATGCCTACGAAGGCACGGGCAGGAGCTATCCGTTCCTCACCGTTTTGCGTGAGCTCAAGACCGCGGATCTCGAGACTGCAAGCGCAGTACCCAACCTGCTCACCCCGCCTGCGGCTGCTGCTCCGGTTCCGGTGGCGGTTCCGCAGGAGAACAGCGTGCCGCAGTGAAACGAGAGCATCTCGTTCTTGTGGGAGTTGTGGCAGCGCATTTGCTCTTCGCCTTCTACCTCGGCTGCTTGCACTACACGCCACTGGGGTACGTCGGTGTCATGCGTCACACCTTCACCGGTGAGATCACGCTGGACCATCCAGGATGGAATCTCACTCCGCCGTGGGTCCGGGTGGCGAAAATCGACGCGCGTCCGATGCGGGTATGCATCACCTCCTCTGGCCGTGGCTACTCGTGCAAGCTCGTGCAGTTTCAACCCAGCGCCGTCCAGGAGTTCGTGAAGACCGAAGGGTTCTACTACTATTGGCTCGCCAACCGCATCTCGTTCAACTTCGGCTACGACGACGAGTACCGAGGCTTTCGGGACATCATGCGCGGCTATGCCTACTCGCCGCATCGCTACCCGTTCCTCGTCGTGAAAGACGAGTACCAGGAAGAACCAGTACTCTGAGACCTTCACGGGTCTCTTTTCAATTCTGCAGGGATCTCTGCAGTTCATTATTGAACTCAGGGTGCTGACGATTTTTTGCAGGGGGAAAAAATATTCATCACGTCCATTGACAACCTCGTGGTTTTCTGGCTAAATCACGGCACCACCAACAGTGGTTGTGTCTGGCGCGCAGACGAATCCACGTCTGAAAGGTTATATCATCCGTTCGAGCATTCGGCTCCGGCGGAAGGTGACGGCCCTCGCGTTTCACACAAGGAGTTCACCATGTCCACCCAAGATCGGAATCAGCACGCGCTGCAACGTGTAGTGAAGTACCTCGCACCGCGTCTGTACGAGAACGAACCGCCGGCGGCCAACTCCGAACGCGCTCTGCGTGCACTCACCGGAGTCCTGGCCAGCAACCCGCCCTTCGTCATCGATGCGTTCGACTTGGACGTTCCTGGTAGCGCCTACATCTGGGACGTGGCGATCTCGCCTACGGGGAAGATCGCAATCGTGGTCGGCATCCCGGAAGAAAGAACGGGGTGCTCCAATGCGCTGCTCACCACCTGGCCCAGGCCGAGCGGATACTCCGAATTTCACGGCTTGGGAC
The DNA here is from genome assembly GCA_023246355.1 of Candidatus Uhrbacteria bacterium. Lineage (GTDB taxonomy): Bacteria > Patescibacteriota > Patescibacteriia > UBA9934 > GWF2-40-263 > JACRJW01. Next base: position 412,510 of record JAHFIQ010000001.1, read on the forward strand.
CCGTGGATGACGACACAACGGTTCGTGCTCTGTTCCCAGAAGGTTCCAAGACGCCTGCGGTCATTTTTGGTGGACGACTCATCGGATGGGGAAACTGGACGCTCGAGCTGCCGTGGGCAGAGGAGAAGGAGGTTCCCAAGGACGCGTGTCTCACGCTCTGGGAGGACCGTGATCATCTGCAGCACGTGGCGTACCTGAATGAAGGTGAGATCGTCTACGAGATGAACGTGGTCGGTGCCTACTCAAAGCCCGCAGCACAGAATGTCCGCTGGATCGGACTGGTCGGCGGCAAACTCGGCTACATCCAGGTGAAGAACGGTCACGATGAACTTCACTGGAATTACATCCAAGCAAAGCTGCCGGAAGCGAGTCACAAGATCCTCCCGGGATCGATCAGTGTGATCGATGACGACGTTCTGCAATTCGTCACCCAGGGAAAAGCGTTCACGGCATTCCTGGCAACGCGTGACTCGCTGACCTCGAGTGACCCGATGCACATCTGTGTCTGGGGGGATGGGCACATCTTTGGATACCCCTATCGTGCCGATACGGACAGAGATCCCGATCTCGTCTATGAGTTCGACATGACTGGTCACTGGGTCCCGGTTGCCAAATTGGACTACGACCTCTTCCGTGATGTCCAGCAGCTGTTCGTTGAGGGTGAGCACTTCACTCTCGTCAATCCGAATGTCCACGGAGTGGGTCTTCTGTACGTCGGACACGCTGGTGATCTGAGTGTACGCACCATTCACATCTCACAAGGTCCCAAGACCGGTTTCGCTCGCGCCCACTCTGGGATCATCTACCAGACGGATGTCACTGGACTGGGCGGCTTCGTCTGGTCTGCGCTCGACAACCCGCCTGGCAAGCGACCGCTCACCGCGGTGTTTCCCAACTACGGTCGCTTCGACCAACTCGTCCCAGTGCAAGACGATCGCGGCAAGGCCATCATGGGCTGGGGCTACGCGGAAGGAACGTTCTGTGTGATTCGCTACCCGCTACCGACCCGGTAGCGTACGGGCCATCTCTCACGAGGTGGCTTTTCTATTGACGCGAGTTGCTTTTTGAGATAGCGTGTTTTGCCTGGAGGACAGATGAGCTTGGTCCTTGGTTTCGTTGGCTGGCCCTGCGCTGGTAAGGACGTCGCAGCCGAATATTTCAGAAGGCGTTACAGCGCCATGTGGTGGGGGCACTCAAACTTCATCCGTGCTCGCGCAGCCGAGATGAAGATCGAGTCGCCCACGACCGACCAGCTCTCTGCCTTGTTTGAAGCGAGGGCTTCTCACCAGGGCCATGGCTGGATCGCGAGGATCGTCTGTGATCGCGTGCGGAAGTTTCGCGAGGCAGAGCCCGAGACACTGGTGGTCATCACCGGCGTGCGCAACCTGGACGAGGTTGCACAGTACCGCACGCTTTCAGGGTTCAAGCTTGTCGAGCTGCGCGCAGATCGCGAGCTCCGATTCCAGCGATGGTGTGAACGTGCTCGTCCATCTGATGGACAACCCACACTGTCGCAGTTTGATGCGATCGAGCAGCTTGATGGCAACCGCAATGTCCCAGACGTGCTTGCTCTCACCGACCGCGTCGTAGAAAACAACGGCTCACTCGACGATTTTTACCGTGCACTCGAGACACTCGTAAAAACGTAAACTCGCCGCCTCCAGCTAGGCGGTTTTCTGTTGCTTATTTTAGCCAAAATACTTCCTTTTCCTCTGCCTAAGGCCAGATACATTCTGCACTCCTGAGAAGGCTCAGGAGTATGCACATTCACCACGTAGGACAAGGAATTAGAGGTTTTGGCAGGATCGTTGACTGGGCTCTAAGGTGGGCTCGT